>WGMF01000011.1 GCA_016125215.1 Phycisphaera sp. | reverse complement strand
TTCGGCGCCGCGCATCAGTGCCGAAACGTCTTCGCCTGCGTTGAACAGACTCTTTCCTGCCGATTCTGCCCCACCGGGGAAGTGTCTCCCCGTTACGTGGGCGATCCTTTCATTTGTTGCAGTTATTCCTGCACGGCCGCTTAGCGCCGGCAGCAGCAGTGGTACGCTGGCACTTGATAACATCGCGGTCTACGGCACGCTCAACGCCGTCCCCGAACCTGCCACGATCGGCCTGCTCCTCGCCGGGCTGCCGATGATGCTTGTGCGTCGGCGACGCGCCTGAGACGCAAAGGTCTGTTTCGACTTACAACTTGTAATACTCTTCACGAAGCCCCGCACGGAAATGCGGGGTTTTGTTTTGGGGTGGGTCATCGTGAAAACATGCGCGAGCCGGGCCGTGTCGGCCCGGACCGGGGCGGCACACCCCGGCTCGCATGCTGTTGCGTACAGGCACACCCCGGCTCGCATGCTGTTGCGTACAGGCACACCCCGGCTCGCATGCTGTTGCGTACAGGCACGCCCCGGCTCACCGTCCAGGCTTACACGTGCGAGAGCTTGTTCAGGCCGTTGTACGCCGCGACCTTGTACGCCTCGGCGAGCGTCGGGAAGTTGAAGACACTGTGCGTGAAGTACTCGGCCTTGCCGCCCAGCGCCATGACCGCCTGGCCGATGTGGACCAGTTCCGTCGCGCCGGTGCCGATGATGTGGATGCCCAGGATCGTGTGCTCCTCCTGATGAATCAGGATCTTGAGCAGGCCGTTGGTATCGCCGAGCAGTTGTCCGCGTGCGATCTCGGCGTAGGTGGCAATGCCCGCCTCGTAGGGGATGCCCTCTTCGGTGAGTTGTTGTTCGGTCTTGCCGACCATCGAGATCTCGGGCACGGCGTAGATGCCGTAGGGGAAGAGGTTGGACATCGATTGCGTCGGTGCGCCGAATGCGTGGCAGACGGCTTGGCGTCCCTGCTCCATCGCGGTGGACGCCAGCGCGGGGAAGCCGATCACGTCGCCGGCGGCGTAGATGTGGGGGACGTTGGTCTGGTAGAACTCGTTGACCTTGAGGCGTTCGCGGTCGTCGAATTCGAGGCCGACGTTTGCCAGGCCCAACTCGCCGCAGACGCCCTGGCGCCCGACGGCGTAGAGCAGGGTCTGTGAACGGATTTTCTTGCCGGACTCGAGTGTGGCCTGCACGAGGATGCCCGAGCCGTTGTCGGGGGGCAGCTCTTCGATGGATTCGACTTTCTCGCCCAGGCGCAGGGTGATGCCCATGCGTCGCATGTGGTACTGGAAGGCCTCGGCGATCTCGTGATCGAGGAAGCCCAGGACGTGGTTGCGTCCCTCGATGAGCGTGACGCGCACACCGAGTGTCGCCATGATGCAGGCGTATTCGACGCCGATGACCCCGCCGCCCACGACGGTCATGGTCTTGGGGATGGACTGGAGCGCGAGGATGGTGTCGGAGCAGAAGACCTTGCCGGCCTTGAAGGGGACGCTTTCGGGCTTGGCGGGTTTGGTGCCGGTGGCTATGACGAACTTGTCAGCGGTGATGAGTTCGGTTTCGTCGCCGAACTCGATCTGGAGGAGGTTGGGTCCCTCGAAGTGGGCCTTGCCCCAGACCAGTTCGATGCCGTTGCGGTCGAAGGCGTCGCGGATGACTTCCCACTCCCGGCGGATGACCTGTTGCCCGACGCTGATGAGGTCGGCAATGGTGATATCCCGTTTGACGCGGTGGTTCTCGCCGAACAGCCCGCGCTTGCTCGCGCCGGTGAGGTGGAGGACCGCTTCGCGCAGGGCCTTGGAGGGGATGGTGCCGGTGTTGATCTGCGCCCCGCCGAGCACGTTGTTCTTTTCGATGATGGCGACGCGCTTGCCGAGTTTGGCGGCCTGGATGGCGGCCTTCTGACCGGCGGGACCGGTGCCGACGATAGCCAGATCAAAGTGACGCATGTTATGGGCCCTGGATCGAGGCGGGTAAATACCGGGGAAGTTCCGAGCTGGGCGATGTCGTAACCGTTGATGTATCGACGCAATACCCCGGTGTGGTTAGCGTTGATCGATCAGCCAATATCAAGTTAACGGACTTTGTTTGTCGATTCGTGAGCCGGTGTCCATCTGGTATAATCCCATCGCGGTGGGGCGGAGAAAAACTATGAATAATCAGTGGTTTTTTAGGGCGTCAAACGCTTTGGTGGTTTTTCTTGCGTTCGTCGCGCCTGCGAAGGCCCTGCCCCATGCGCAGACGGGCGACCTCTATCTCCTCGAATACGGTCGCGGCGCCATCGTGCGCATCGACGGTTCGGGCACACCGACGATCGGCGTGGCGCGATCGACCATCGCCGCGGCCACCGGTGGGGCGGGCGTCGACTTCGAGAACCGCGGCATCGTCTTCGACGCGGCGGGCAACATGTATTTCACCGAGGGCGTCTCACGCTCGATCCTCAAGCGCGCAACCGACGGCACGGTGAGCGTGCTCTCGTCGCAATCAAACATCGCCGGTGTCACGGGCCACGCCTCTGCCAACCCGCGCGGCGTCGACATCGCAGCCGACGGCAATCTCTACGTCACCGACTCGGTCAGCAACAGCGTGCTCAAGGTCAATCCGACCACCGGGGCCACGAGCGTTTTTGCCAACGAAGCCTCCCTGCTTGCCGCGGCGGTGGCCGCCAACACCACGCCCGCCGACGGCACGCGCGTCGTCAGCATCAAGACCGGTATTGCCGCCACGCCCAACGGCAAGCTCTACGTCGTCTCCGACGGCGACCCCGACACGGTGTTTGAACTCGACACGCTGGCGGCGGCCGCGCCCAAGGTTGTCGCCGCGGGACTGCCCCTCTTCGACCTCGACCTCTTTGCATCCACCAACCCGCTCAACAACCAGGTCGTCATCGGCAACGATGGCTCGGGCGGCGGCGGCGACGCGGGGCACGCCTCCAACCCGCCCAAGCAGCCCGACCAATACTTCACGCTCGACCCGACCGGGCCGTCGCTCAACGTCTTCATCAACGAAGCGGCGCTCGACGCGCTGGCAAGCCTCGCGGCGGGCGTCCCCGTCAACGTCGACCTCGAGGGCGGCACCGCGTTCGACCGGTTCGGCAATTTCTACTTCGGCGACCTGACCACCAACTCGATCTACAAGGTCGATCCCTCTTTGAACGGCTCGCTCTTCGTCAGCGCGACTTCCCTGCAAAACCTCACGGGTGTCGCCCCCGATTTCGAGGGCGGCATGGCCTTCGCCCCGCTCCTGCGCGATCGTGCGATCCCCGAGCCGGTCACGGCGACGCTGGGTTTGATGGGGCTGATGTCGCTGACGCTCAGGGCCCGTCGGCGACGATAAAACCGCCGACGACACCCGACCTCGACGGAAAATCTCACCGCCCTTCGAGCAGGCGCATCCCCAGAAAGTCAGACAGTTCCGGGACCTTCTTGACCTTCTCGATCACCGTCTGGATGGGATACTCCAGGCGGACAAACTCGACACGGTCGTCGTGGAGGATGGCGTAACTGGCGCGCGGGTCGCGGTCGCGCGGTTGCCCGACCGATCCGGGGTTGACGATGCACTTCTCGTCGTCGCGGAACTTGTAGACCCCGTCGAGGTCAGCCGGCGGGTAGAAGTCCGGCTCGTTGGTGAAGACGCCGGTCACGTGCGTGTGCCCGACGAAGCACCGTTTGCCGATGCGCTCGAAGATCGAGTTCATCTTCCCCGGCGCGGTGATCACGTCGTCGGGGAAGATGTATTCGTTGATCGGACGACGGGGCGAGGCGTGGACCCACAGCGCCTCGTGCGCGGTTTGGCGCATCTTGAGGTTGCCCAGGTATTCCCACCGCTTGCGACGCACGTCGGCGTTGGATTCGTTTTCGAGTTGCCTGCGCGTCCAGAACGCGGCGCTCTCGGCGCTGGCGTTGAAGCTCGTCGGCTCAAAGAGCACCGCAAAGTCGTGGTTGCCCATCAGCGACCAGTCGCAGCGGTCGATCACCAGGTCCAGACACTCGCACGGGTTGGGGCCGTAGCCGATGATGTCACCCAGACAGTGGATGCGGTCACACCCTCGCCGGTCGATGTCCGCAAGGACGACCGTCAGGGCGTCGAGGTTGGCGTGGATGTCGGAGATAATCGCTGTGGGCATGGCTGGGCTTCGCGTCCCCGCCCGGGGGAGTGGCCCATGCGGAGAGTGCCATTGTCGGCTGAATCAGCCGGCGCTTCAAATCGATTGATTAATCGAGGAACCGCTGGGTGATCGGGGAATAGGCGTCGATCCGCCGATCCCTGAAGAAAGGCCAGCCCTTGCGGATGGCCTCGATGCGCGACAGGTCGCACTCGACCACGAGCGCCTCTTCGTTCTCCCGCGAAGCCTCGGCGATGACGACACCGCCGGGATCACACACGAACGACCCGCCCCAGAACTCCAGGTCCTCCTCGACGCCGACACGGTTGATCGCCGCGACGTACACGCCGTTGGCAATGGCGTGCGAACGCTGGATGGTGTGCCAGGCCTCGCGCTGCTGCTTGCGGTCTTCGGGCGTCTCGCCGTGATACCAGCCGATCGCCGTGGGATAAAAGAGCACCTGCGCCCCGCGCATCGCGGTGAGTCGCGCCGCCTCGGGGTACCACTGGTCCCAGCAGACGAGCATCCCGGTCGTCACGGGGTTGGACTTATCAAGTGTGAGGTTCTGCGTCTGCCAGCCCAGGTCGCCGGGGGTGAAGTAATACTTCTCGTAAAACCGCGGGTCGTCGGGGATGTGCATCTTGCGGTACTTGCCGACCAGTTCACCCGAGGGCGAGAGCATGACCGACGTGTTGTGATAGATGCCGGCGGTGCGGCGCTCGAAGAGCGAAGCCGTGATGTAAATGCCCAGTTCTTTGGCCAGGTCCGACAGCCGCTGCGAAGTCGGTCCCGGGATCGGCTCGGCCAGCGCGAAACGTGCGTCGTCCTCGATCTGGCAGAAGTAAGTCCCCGCAAAAAGCTCCTGCGTCGCAATCACCCGCGCGCCCCGCTTGGCCGCGTCACGGATCATCTTCACCGCCTTGTCCACGTTCGCCTTCACGTCCGAGGAACACGCGTGCTGCACCAGGCCGAGTTGGATGACGTGGGATTGCGACATAGCTTGGATCACTTCCGGGGGCTATCTTTATCGACAGGATAACAGGATTTGTCGGATCAACAGGATCGGATTTTACAGCCGCAGAGATCGCGGAGAACGCGGAGAAGAAACAGAGAAGATGAGGCTGAAAATGATTTTGGAATAATGTCTTCTCTGCACTCTCCGCGATCTCTGCGGTAAAACTCCGTGTTCTATTCCTGTTGATCCCCCCCAATCCTGTTGTCCCTTCTATCTCTCATGACCACGACACCCACCCAGGCCGATGAAGTCGATGCGCTGCCGGAGCAACCGGTGAAGGTCGACGTGCGGACGCTCGAGCTTGGCGGCAAACTGGCCGGGCTTTCGATCCCACGGCAGGTCTTTGTGCTGGCGATCTGGCCGTTCCTGGAACAGTTGCTCTCGTTCTTCGTGGGCACGACGGACCTGGCGCTGGCCGGCCGTCTTGCGCCCAACGAGCTGCGCGTGGCGGCGATGGATGCGCTGGCGATCGCGGGGTACCTCGGTTGGCTCATGAGCCTGATGCAGTCCGCCGTCGGCATCGGGGCCACGGCGCTGGTGTCGCGCGCCATCGGTGGTCGGCACAAACGGCTGGCCAACGCGGCGCTGGGGCAGGCGCTGCTGTTGGCAACATTCATCGGATGCGTCATGGGCGTGGCGGTGTACGTGTTGGCTGATGACCTGGGCGGGTGGGCGGGATTAACGGGCCAGGCGCGGGAACTCTGCGGCGTCTACCTGCGGATCGTCGGCTGCGCAGCGCCGTTCAGCGCGGTCCTGCTTGTGGGCGGGGCGTGCCTGCGCGGGGCCGGCGACACGCGCAGCCCCTTCTTTGCCATGCTCGTGGTGAACATCGTCAATTTCGCTGCGAGTGTGCTGCTCACGTTCGGCCCGGCACCGATCGGCGGCCACGGTGTCGCGGGGATCGCCGGCGGAACCGCCATCGCCTGGGTGGTTGGCTCGATCATCATCGTCGCCATCCTCGCTTCCGGCGTCGGGGGGATCCGCCTGCGCTGGGTCCGACTCAGACCACACCTGCACACCGCGATGCGGATCGTCCGCGTCGGCGTGCCAAGCATGATGGAATCCACGGGCATGTGGGTAATCAATTTCTTCGTACTCCAGTACATCGCGCTGCTCAACGTCGAGGGGGCCTTTGGCGCGCACATGATCGCGGTGCGTGTCGAGGGGATCAGCTACCTGCCGGGCTTCGCACTGGGCATGGCGGCGGCGACATTGACGGGGCAGTATTTGGGCCTGGGCGACCCCGACCGCGCCAAGCGGGCAGCCAAGGTCTGCTGGGCGGTCGCTGCGACCACGATGGGCGCGATGGGGATTATGTTTTTATGTATTCCGGGGGTGTTGGTGTCGATCGTGAGCACCGCGCCCGAGCACCTGAGCATCAGCCCGACCCTGCTGCGCATCTGCGGCGTGGTGCAACCGTTCTTTGCGACTTACGTGGTGTTAGGCGGCGCGATGCGCGGCGCGGGCGACACAAAAGCGACCATGCGCATGTCGTGGGGTTCGATGCTGACGGTTCGCCTGATCGGGGCGTACGTGCTGGCGGTGGAATTGGGTTGGGGCCTTCCGGGGGTCTGGGTCGCGCTGTGCGCGGATTTGTTTGTGAAAGGGATTTTGTTCGCGTGGCGGTTCAGCACGGGCAAGTGGGCACTGGCGAAGGTTTGAGGGGGAGGGTTTCTCGCCAAGCCCGCCAAGGCGCGAAAGGGGGAAAGAGGATTTCACGCGGGGGCAGCGGGGTGGGTACAATGGTGCGGGTGAAGACGATGGTTTACAAAGTGCGATTGGCGAAGAGTGAGGAGGGTTACGCGGTGTGGTGCCCCGCGCTGCCGGGGTGTGCCACGCAAGGTGATACCGAGGAGGAGGCGCTGGAAAATATCAAGATCGCGATCCGGGAGTATCTGGAAACGATAGACGATTCGATGGAGGATGGTGTCGAGGTCCGCGAAGTCGAGGTCGCCGCCTGACATGCCGAAGATTCCGGGTATCCACCATCTTCATGCGATCCGCGCCTTTGAGAAAGCCGGCTTTCGGATACTCAGACAAAGCAAACATATCATCATGTTTGACGGGAATCACCGGATTGTGATCCCCAGGGCCAACCCGATCCACGCGATAACGATGGGTTCGATCGTGCGTGATTCGGGACTGACCATCGAGCAGTTCAAATCCCTGTTGCCCTGAGACGACCGCAGGCCCAAAGGCCGGGCTATATGGGTTAATCCTCTTCGTGCTGCGGTTTGTATTGGGCGACGATCTGTTGCTGGATGTGGGACGGGACCGGGTCGTAGTGGGAGAGTTCCATCGTGTAGCTGCCCTGGCCGGCGGTGACGGATTTGAGTTGGCTCTGGTAGTTGGCGATTTCAGAGAGGGGGACGAGGGCCTTGATGACAGCCATGTCGCCGGGGAGCATGTCGGTGCCCTGGATTCTGCCGCGCTTGCCGGAGAGGTCGCTGGTGATGTCGCCCATGTGCGCGTTGGGGACGGTGACCTCGGCCATGACGATCGGTTCGAGCACGACGGGGCGGGCGCTCTTGATCGCGTCGATGAAGGCCCGTTTGCCGGCGGTGACAAAGGCGACTTCCTTCGAGTCAACCGGGTGGTGTTTGCCGTCGTAGACGCTGACCCTGACATCTTGAAAGGGGTATCCCGCGACGGCGCCGAGATCGAGGACCTGGCGGATGCCTTTTTCAATGGCGGGGATGAACTGATTCGGAATGGACCCGCCGACGGTGTCGTCGACGAACTCGAAGCCCTTGCCGCGCTCGAGCGGTTCGACGCGGAGGTAGACCTCGCCGAACTGCCCCGCGCCGCCGGTCTGTTTCTTGTGGCGGTGGTGGCCCTCGGCTTTGCTCGTGATGGTTTCTTTGTAGGCGATCTTGGGCGGGTGGGTGTCGACCTCGACGCCGTATTTGTTCTTGAGTTTTTCGAGCATGACGCGCAGGTGCAGTTCGCCCATGCCGCGGATGACCAATTCATGCGTGACGCTGTTGCGTTCGACGACGAAGCAGGGGTCTTCCTGGGCTAAACGGGCCAGTCCGGTCATGATCTTCTGCTCGTCGCCGCGTGCCTTGGCAACGATGGCGAGTCCAGCCATGGGCGAGGGGAAATTGAGCGCAAGCAGGTGGATGTCGTCCTCGTCGTGCGAGTCGTGGAGCACGGCATCGAAGTGGACCTCCTCGACCTTGATGACGCCACAGAGATCACCGGGGATGCCCGCGTCGACCTCGGGGTGGTCCTTGCCCTGGACCTTGAAGAGGTGGCCGACCTTGAAAGGTTTCGATGCGTGGCCGACGAAGAGCTGGCTTTCCTTGCGGACGGTGCCCTGGTGGATGCGGAAGATGCCCAGTTTCCCGAAGCGGTCGTCGACGACCTTGAAGACGTGGGCTAACACATGCTTAGAGGGGTCGGGTTCGGGGTGGACCTCGACCGGGCCGGTCTTCGTTTCGTTGACGAAGGGACGTGGGTTGCCCTCGGTGGGGTTGGGCATGAGGTCGGTAAAGAGGTGGAGCAGTTCATCGACGCCGGCCCCGGTTTTGGCGGAGACGAAGCAGATCGGCACGAGGTGTCCCTCGCGGAGGGCTTTCTCGAACGGGGCGTGGAGTTGTTCGGGTTTGACTTCGCCTTGTTCGAGGTACTTGGCCATGAGTTCTTCATCAACCTCGACGACCTGATCGACGATGGCGCCGTGCGCGTCGGCGACGCTTGAGAAGTCGGCTTCACCGGAGGCGTGGTCGAAGACGTCGACGACCTTAGCGCCGCCGCCGGCGGGCAGGTTGATCGGCCGGCATTCCTTGCCGAACATCCCCCGCAGTTGGGCAACGAGGTGTTCGAGGGGTTGGCCGGTCGCATCGTCGGCGGGGGTGTCGATCTTGTTGATAATGATGAGTCGGCAGAGGTTGCGTTCCTTGGCGCGTTGCATCATGCGTCGCGTCATCATTTCGACGCCGTTGTGCGCGTTGACGACGACGGCGACGGTTTCGACGGCGGGGAGCGACGCCAAAGCCGGCCCCATGAAATCGGGATAGCCGGGCGTGTCGATGAGGTTGATGTGTTTGCCGTTGTGGTCGAGGTGGGCCACGGCGTTGTTGAGCGAGTGGCCGTGGTGTTTCTCCTCGGGCTCGAAATCACAGACGGTGGTGCCCTTCTCGACGCTGCCCGGTGCGTTGATCGCGCCGCCGGCGTGGAGGATCGCTTCGACGAGCGTGGTCTTGCCCGCCGCGGCGTGGCCGACGATGGCAATGTTGCGGATGTCCTGCGTGGTGTAACTGGGCATGGGTAAAAGGCTCCAATGCGAAAGGTGAACTGGCCCGCCCCAAACCCCTTGAGTTTATTGAGGCGCACGCCGAACGCAAAAACACCCCCCCGGAAGTTTGAAGCCAAACCCGTTTCACACACCCTGCGCTTTCGCGGCCCCGCCCAATCGTTACCATGCAGGGGGCAAGCGATTCTCTGCGTCATGGCGATCACCCGGCTCAAGCTCCTGGACCCCACCGCGCTGCGGGCGACGTGCGCCCCGGTCGTGCCCGAGCGACTCTGGCAACACCTGGCCGCGCTCGACCCCGAGCAATACGCCGGCGGGTCAGCGAACCCCCAGGCCTGGCGTGTCACCACCACCGAAGAGGGCCACGAGGTCCACATGCGTGCGCCGGCCAAACGCTACGACCACGACTTTGCCCTGAGCGTCGACCTTCAGGACCAAGGCGCGGGGCAACTCGAATTGTCGTTTATCGTGGTGAACGACCTTAAGTCCACGCGGTACACCATCGATCACACGCCCGACGGCCAGGTCACGTTGCTGGGCACGGCGGGCCGCAATATCGACGAAGAGCTCCGCGCGCTGCGGGCGGGCCTCGGGCCTTGCCAGGTCAGGAAGGGGCTTGGGCTGTTCTCCGAGATCATGCCCCGGCTCGAGGCGCTGGCCTCATCGATGGGCTATATCAACATCATTCTCGAGCCGTTGACCTACCACAACGCCGTGATGTATGAATCACACGGCTTTGCCTACCTGATGGGCCGAAAACGGATGGTCGAGATCGACCGGGAGTTCCGCGTGGGCGGGCGGTTGCGTATGCTGCTCGACGGCTCGTCGCCTTTCCGTGAGCCGGTGATGGCGGACTCGCCGCGCGGGCGGAGTTGGGCCATCCACGACGGGATTCTCGAGGATTTTGACGGCAACGGGCACCTGGAGCTGAAGATGGTCAAGGCCATCGGTAAAATGGCGGACCACAAGACCTACACCGCCCCGTTGTTTTGGTGACCCGATCAAGCCTGCGTGTGAACCACGGGAGGGGACTCATGTCAGACCACCAGAAAACCGATGTCACTCAAGACGCTTCCGCCCGACGTGTGATTCGGCTGGAGGCCGCCGCCATCCGAGGCAAACCCATGAACACCCCCGCCCACAAGTCCGTCGGTCAAAAGCTCGATGAGGTGCTCGAACCCTACCTCGCGGACCGCACCCGTCTGCGCTCGCTCCTCAAGGAACAGAAGGCCCGACGCATCGAGCTCGAAGAGCAGATCAGGCAGACACAGGAAGACCTTGCGGTGGTGGAACGGACGATGCTGGCCGCGGTGCGAGACGCCGCAAAGCAGGACGCGCTGCTCTCGGCTGCGTTCAAGCTCAGCGATGAAGCCGCGACCGTTACGCAGGCCGAGCCGGACGACACGCCCAACGACAGCGCCGCTTCGGGCGGTCTCAAACGCCTCGACCGGTCCAACCCGCTGCTCAACGTCCGCGAAGCCGAGCGCGTCTGAACTCACCCATCGCCGAGACGCCCAACGTATCATGCCCGCCATGCGTACCGTCCTGTTTCTTTGCACGGGCAACTATTACCGCAGCCGATTTGCGGAGGCGCTGTTCAACCATATCGCCCCCGGAAGTGTCCCGAATTGGCGAGCCGACTCACGCGGGTTGGCCATCGAAAAGGGCGTCAACAACTTCGGGCACATGTCAAAAGACACCGCCCAGGCCCTGACCGAACGCCACATCCCGCTCGACCCCTACCAGCGGCTGCCCCTGCCCACGACCCCCGGAAGTCTGGCGGACGCGGACCTGGTCATCGCGCTTAAAGAAACCGAGCACCGACCCCTTTTGGCCGAGCGATTCCCCGGCTGGGAGGAGCGTGTCGAGTATTGGCACGTCCACGATGTCGATGGCTCGACCCCGCAGGAAGCCATCACGCAGATCGAAGAACTCGTGAGCAAGCTCGTGCAGAGATTAGCAAAGACATAGACTATGGGCATGGGGGTCAATCACACAGAAAAGAACTCGCTTCCCAAGTGGTCGCGTTTTACGTGGATGTTCTATATTGTGATTTTTGTCTTGATGATGGTTCTTTGGACTATCGAGAATTATTTTGACCAGCCATACCCCTCGCCGGTTTTTCGAGACAGCCTGCTCGATTGCCTGCGGTACGCATCCTGGACGGTTGCCGTTGAATCCGCGGGTCCGATGATATTGATCTCACCGCTGTTCATCTCACGATTCGGGACTGATAGTTATGTCTGGCAGGGGCCAATTTATGGCGCTGTCGTGTTTTCATTTCTGATCTTGATTGCCTCAAGATTTGGACGCAAGTGGTCACCGTACATGCATCTGACTATCTGCACAGCTTGGATTCTTTTTGGTACTTTAATGGTCACATTGGCAATGCTGAAATAAGCAATCGGCTGTTCTTAACATCACCTCACGCAGAATCGTAAACCGAATCACTCCCGACCCAACCCTCGTAGCACCCCCGGTGGCAACACCCACAAACACCTTGCGTGGCTATCCGTGTATCGGCTCACACAGGCGCACCCCGCTTTTTTCATCACCACCACACCCCCCGCATGTGAACCAAAACACCACCACGCGATCAGACCGCTGAGCGTCGGCTCGTGGCCCACGAGCATCACACTCCCGACCGATACCCCCTTGAGCGCGCTGTCGATGTCCGCGACCTCCGGCCAAGACAGCGCATCGAGCACCTGGGGCTTGACACCCAAGACATCCCCGACGATCTCGGCTGTCTGCACCGCGCGGACCTTCGGGCTGGTGAAGAGCGCCTCGGGCGGCTGGATCACCTTGGCCAGACCTTTGGCACACTGGCGTGTCTTACGGACGCCCTCGTCGGTCAGGCGACGCGATGCGTCGGGTGCCGCGTCAGAGCCGTCTTCCGCAATGCCGTGCCTCAAGAGGTAAACGAGCATGATGACTCCATCCCAAGCCCGGTTACACCATCGACCGGACCGCGTCGACCTGCACGGTGGACGTGAGCGTGGACGAGCCATCGGTGCCGCGGAACACGCCGTGCGTCGTGCCGGCGAGGAAGGGGTAAGGCGCGGCGGCGACGGCGACGTGGTGGTCCGCGACCGCCAGGCCATTGGTCGGGTCGTACCCACGCCAGCCACCGCCGGGGATATAGACCTCCGCCCAGGCGTGGAGGTATTGCGCGTGATCGATCACACCCGTCGGCGTCTCTTGCGGGGGCGAGTGGACGTAGCCCGAAACAAACCGAGCCGCCAACCCCATCGTCCGGCAGGCGTCCATGAAGAGCACCGCCTTGTCACGGCAGGCCCCCTGACCGAGTTGAAGCGTCTGGGATGGGGTCATCGGGTCGCCCATCGACCGAAGGTCGTTGGTCACCCGTTCATACAACGCCTGGCACAGCGCCGTGAGCGTCGGCAGCGTCTGGTGATCGTTCGCCGTCACGATCTCCTGCGCCAGCGCGTCGACTTCATCGCTGGGTGATTCGCGGATGCGATAGACCGCCAGCGCCACGAGGAAGGGCTGGTCGTACGCCATCGGCAGTGTCGCGCCGTTGGTCGAGACCATGAAGTCGTACGGGTTGACGCGGAACGTCTCGACCACGCTGTGGATGTTGAACTCGAGCGACCTGTGTTTGCCCGTGAACCACATCTCGACGGTGTCGTTGCCGTCCACGTCGACGCACTCGCTCTGCCCGCCCGGAAGCGGATCGATGGTGAGCTGAAACTCCACGAGCCGCTGCGTCGCGTCGGTGCGTGGCTTGAGCCGAAGCACCGTCGGGTCAAACGTGACGGGCACGGCGTAGTCGTAGCGCAGGTTGTGCCGAACTTCCAGCAGCATGACGCTGAGCATGTTACCCGGACAAGGCCCGGTTGGACAGAGAAATGATTTGAAAATGAGACGTTTTCGCGGCGGCCCGGCCCCCCTCGGTAAGAAAGATTGTTAAAGGGTTCTCACAACCGGGCGCGTTGGCGGTGGCGAAGGGGGCTGTGACCGACCTGGCGTTTGAATGTTCTGCTGAACGTAAAGGCGTCGGTGAAGCCCACCTGCGAGGCGACTTCTTTGACGCTCATGTCGGTGTCGGTCAGGAGTCGGCCGGCGGTGTCGCAGCGCAGGCGTGTGACGTATTTCGCCGGCGGAAGCCCGGTGTGTCGGCGGACCTGTTGTCGGAGGTGGGAGTAACTCATCGAATGACGGCGGGCAATCGCGCGGAGGTCGAGCGCATCGCAATGATGGGTACGCAGGTCTTCGATCACACGGTGGATCGACGCGTGGGGGGCCGAGCCGTGCCGCGATCGCTTTTGTGCGTAATACAACTCCATCAGAAAACGTTCGGCGGTCAGCATCGCGCGGTCGCTGTCACCGGGTTGACCCCGACGCAGGTACGTGAGCAGCTCGTTGTGCAGCGCGACCGCAACCGACGTGTCGCCGACCTGTCGCGGTTCATCGCCACGCCAGACCCAGCCCGCCTCGATCCACCGTGACACGCCCGGCCCGACCACGCAGACATGACGTTCTTCCCACGTCGTGCCTTCATCCGGCCCGTAATCGAAGATCGGCCCGGGATAGACCACAAACGCGCAGGGCGGCACAATCTCGCGCACGGGCCCGTCCCCCACGCGGTACGTCCCGTGACCCCCCAGCACAAGCCCGACGCCGAACATCTGGAAGCGGTGGTGGATCCGACTGGTTTTGCGGGGGTCGTGGCCGACGCCGGTGAGCTGTTTATCCCGCAGGCGTCCGGACGTCGCCGGCGCGCCGGCGATGACGGGAACGGTCGCCGACCGGCGTCCACGTGGTGTCATTTTGGCTATGCGACGTGTCACGGCAGCCATTGTAACCGGGAAACATAAGGAAAATAATGGCTAAACCACAGACCACGGTGTGTCACCATCAACATGGCTCACGCACCGCCACGCCGGTCCATCACAAGGAAGCCCCGCCATGATCATCGGTTGCTTCGCGCTCGTCGACCCCTTCACCAACATCCAGCACCAGTTCAAACGCATCCGCGAGATGGGCTTTGATTACGCCGACCTCACCGACAACCACGACGGCGCGACGCTCGGCGTCGAGTACCAGTTTGCCGCATCGCTCTCGCTGGAATCCAGGCCGGGCCTCATCAAGAAGATGGTGGCCGATCACAAGCTCACGCTCACCTCCGTCTGTGCCCACGCCAACCTCCTCGACCCGCCCTCGCCCGACCGGTACGGCACGCACCAGATCATCAAGGCCATCCGACTGGCCCACCTCCTGGGCATCAAACAGGTCATCACCACCGAGGGCGACCCCAAGACCGACTTTGGCCACAACCTCTCACGCGACCGGATGCTCTTTGCCATCCACGAAAAACTCCACGAACCGATCCTCTGGGCGCGCGAGCTGGGCGTCGAGCTGCTCCTCGAACCGCACGGCATCCTCACCGACACCGTCGAGGGCATGAGGGCCATCCTCGACACGCTCGCGGCCGACGACGTGGTCGGCGTCAACCTCGACACGGGTAACAGTTGGTTAGGCGGCGGCGACCCGCTCCAATTCGTCAAGACCTTCGGCCGGCGCATCAAGCACGTGCACTGGAAAGACATGCCCAAAGAATGGGAGCCCAAGCGCGGCAAACAATTCGGCTGCGGCATGGGGCTGATCCCGCTGGGCGACGGCGTCGTCGGGATCGAGACGATCGTGAAGGAACTCAAGAACGTCGGCTTCAACGGCCCGACCACGCTCGAAATCGCCGGCGAACAAGCCGTCAAAAACAGTGCCGAACGCCTGCGGAAGTGGAGCGCCTGACCCTTGGCCACCCCAACGCCCACAATCCGTGCGCTCATCATCGACGGCCAGAACAACCACGACTGGCGCTCGACCACGCCCGTGCTGCGCGACATCCTCACGCGCTCGGGGGGGGTTGATGTCGATGTGCTCACCACGCCCGACGGACAATCGAGCGACGAAGATTGGCAAGGCTTCAACCCCGACTTCGCCCGCTACCGCGTTGTGGTCAGCAACTTCACCGACATTGTCAAAGGCAAAGCCTGGCCCCCGGAAGCGATCGACGGGTTGTGCGACTATGTGCAGGCCGGCGGCGGCTTCGTTGCCTACCACGCGGCGGCGTCGGCCTTTCGGGGGCACGAAAGATTCTGGAGGCTCATCGGCGTCGGATGGCGCGACAAGGCCGGCCACGGGCCACGATTCGAGTTCCCCGTCACCATGACCGAGCCGGGCAAGTCGCACCCGATCACACGCGGCCTTTCCCCCCTGTTTCACCACACACGCGACGAACTGTGGCACGGTTTAACCGGTCCGGGTACGACAGAAGGCAGCGGCGTCACGCTCAACACCCTCGCCACCGCCCACTCGCCGATCACCGGCCGTGATGAACCGGTGCTCTGGACAGTGAACGACAACAAATCGCTCGGCAGATCGTTCGTCACCGTGCTCGGCCACGATACCGAAGCGCTCGCGTCAACAGGCTTTCAAACGACATTCCTCAACGGCTGCCTCTGGGCAGCTAATCAATTGTAAGTGATGCGCGCCGAACACGCCGGCTCACGACACAGAAACCGCAGATTGCACAGATTACGCAGATTCCAAGGCGTGGAGGAACCACCGAGACACCGAGGACACCGAGAAAGACAATAGAACAGATAAAACCTTCACCTCGGCGCTCTCGGTGTCTCGGTGGCCAATCTCGCCTTGTCACCATCTGCGTCATGCGTGATATCCGCGATTCGGATCGCACAACCGCCCCCACCCGAAAGGATCACCCCAAACCATGACCACACCCCAAACCTACAAAGCGGCTGTCATCGGCTGCGGCAAGCCCGAACGCGGCGGGGCCTCCAAGCTCGCCGGCGGGTTCCGCATCGGTTACACGCACGGCCAGATGTACAAGGGCGTCGGGGCCACCCGGCTCGTCGCGGCCGTCGACATCAACGCCGAGAACCTGGCCGCCTACACCAGGCACTTCGAAGTCCCGCAGGGCTTTGACGATACTCACAAGATGTTAGAGTCCGTCAGGCCCGACCTGGTGTCGATCTGCACCTACGTCGGCCTGCACCGGCAGATGATCGAGGCCTGCGCCAACGCCGGGGTCAGGGGGATCCTGTGCGAAAAGCCCTTCGTTTCGTCGCCGGCCGACCTCGCGGCGGTCAAGGCGGTGTGCGAGAAGACCGGCTGCAAGCTCGTGATCTGCCACCAACGGCGGATGAACCCGACGTTTGAACGGGCGCGCGAGCTTTACAACAACGGCACGGTCGGCCAGAGGGCGATGTGCATCGCCGGCATCCCCGATTGGGACCTCTCCGAGTGGGGCAGCCACTGGCTCGACATGTTCCGCTTCTTCCACAACGACGACCCGGTCGAGTGGGTGCTCGGCCAGTTCCGTGTGCGCGACACGAGGGCGTTCGGCCACGCAATGGAGGACTTTGGCGTCGCATATTTCAAGTTCAAGGACACCGGGTATGGCCTGGTCGACGCGGGACACAAGCCCAACGCCGCCAAACCCTACACCATGAAACTCATCGGCGGCGAGGGCGTGATCAACATCGTCGGCGAGGGCGAGCTGGTCATCGACACGCCCTCGGGTCGTACCCGGGAAAAACAACCCGAAAGCAACCGATTCCCCGGCGACCAGATTCTGATGCTCAACGATCTGATCCGCTGGATCGAGGGCGGCCCCGTCGCACGGCTGGGATTGCCCAATACCTACGGCTCGTCCGAGCTCAACCTCGCGGCCTATCTCAGCGCCGTCGTGGGCGACCGCGTCGACCTGCCCTTCTCGGATGAGCTGCTCAAATACCACGAGTGGCCCGTCGAAGAACTCCAAAGACGATTCAAGGCCAAGTCCACATGAGCTGCAGCACGCACTCACACCACTGGCACTACCGCCCCGGGCAGAGTCTTACGCTCGGCCGCGGGCACACCACGCTGGCGTCCTTCGTCTTTACTCAGGACGAAGCCAAGCCCTACATCCACCCGTTGCGCAGCCCGTCGGGGATCGACCTCACCGGCTTCCGCCCCAGTGACCACCCCTGGCACCGCGCCCACTGGTTCACGTGGAAGTATCTCAACGGCGTCAACTACTGGGAAGAGGACAAGCAACTCAAGAGCGAGGGCGTCACGCGCCGTGACGGGCCGGAGACGGTGGCCTTTGATGGTGACGCCGCCGTGGTGCGGTTCAATCTTGTTTATCATCCGAAGGACGGCGAGGTCATCCTGCGCGAGTCTCGCGCGGTGCGCATCGATCCTGCGGGTGATGAGAGTTACACGATCGACTGGATCCTGGGTTTCACCGCGGTGACGGACGTGACTTTCGATCGCACGCCGTGCGACGACAAGACCCCGTGGGGCGGTTACGCGGGGCTGAACTGCCGCATGGCAAGGACGCTGGTGAATTACAAAGCGATCGACAGCGAGGGACGGATCGGCGACAAGACGATGCACACGCAACGCGCCCGTTGGGCGGACCTGTCGGGGAAATCCGACGGGCACTTCGATCTTTTTGCCGGCGTCACGATGCTCGACCACCCAACCAACCCGCGTCACCCCTCGCCGTGGTACGTGTGGTCGCAGGGGATGGGTTTCCTCGAACCGGCGCTGCTCATGCACGAGCCGATGTCGCTCAAGGCGGGTGAGGCGATGACGCTGCGCTACCGCGTGGTGTTGCACGATGGATTGGGGGAGGCGGCGCGTTGCGAGTCGTGGTGGCGGGCGTTTGTAGGGGCGTGAGGGCGAGGGGGGCGGGAGAGGTTTTGAGTTTCAGGGGAGAAGAAATCCCGCCGCTGAAGGCGGCGGGCATTGCAAGGTGGCGAGTATGTCGTGTGATCGGGGTGGGTGGATTAAAACTCGTAAACGAGTGCGCCGTAATATTTGACGTCGTTGCGCGACGAGCCGGCGGAGGGCTTGGTCTCGTATTCATCCTCGACGCCGAGCTTGAGCGAGGTGTTGTCCCACTCGGGGAGTTTGAGCGAGTATTCGACCTTGCTGACGATGCGGACCTTGCTCAGCTCGTCCAGCGCGGGGCGGACTTCGATGGAGCCGGTGATCTTCTGGTTGGCGGAGATGTTCCACAGGCCCTCGAGTCCGGCCACGAGTTCGGGGTGGATTTTGTTGTCGTTTGAGCCGAACTCCTTGTAGGCACCCAGACCGATGCGGCCGAGGAGTTCGTATTTTTCATTTTTGACGAACTGGTACCCGGGGCCGACCGCGCCGGAGAGCCGCCAGTCGTAACCCGCGAAGTTGTCGATATCGACGCGGCCCTCTGCGAAGAAGAACCACGGGCTGTCGGGTATGAGCCAGTCGTGGCGAACGCCGGCGGTGAACTTGTTTTCGGTCTGCGTGCCGGAGGATGTTGAAAGGAAGTAGGCGGTGTCGAGCTTTAGGCGGGTCTCGTCGTTTTCGCGTTTCAATTCGCCGGCCAAGCGCAGGTTGAAGGTATCCGAGTCCCCGTCCGAACCGGAGAAGCCGATCTCGAGCTTGCCGTTCCAACCGGCGAAGAAGACCTTGATGGCGGAGGTTTGTTCGGGCGGTGCGGGTGGCGTTTCGGGGACCGCAGGCGCGGGGGGTTGATCGGCGGGTGCCTCCGGCGCGGCGGGCGGCGTAGCGAGTTGTTCTTTGGGGATGGTGATCTTCCCCAGGGCGGGGTGGTCGAGCACGACGCCGGCGTCGGTGGTTTCGACGATAGTGCCCGTGAGCACGTCGCCGTTGGAGAGCTTGACCTCGTCGGCGAAGGCGATTGCGGTGCATGCGAGCGAGAGCGCGATGACAATCGGGAAGGCGTGACGCATGATAAAAACCCCTGACGGTGATTCGTCACGGGGATGATACGGGAAGATGTGTAGTCGGCCAAACGCGGGGCGGGCGTTAAGCGGATGAGCCGGCGTGGGCTTTGGCATCGGCTTTATCGGCGGACCTCAGCCAGCGTTCGCTCACCTGAAAGGGCGGCACGTCGGGGTGGGCGTGACGGATGGCGGCGGCGACGAGTCCCATGAACATCGGGCTGGGTGCGAGCGGCCTGCTCGTGAGTTCGGGGTGGAACTGCCCGCCGATGAAGAACGGGTGAACGTCCTGCGGCAGTTCGAGCACCTGCATGATCGGCTGGTGCGGGTGGAAGCCGGAGAAGACCAGGCCGTGCTTTTCGAGGGTCTCGATGTAACGCGGGTCGACCTCGTAACGGTGGCGGAAGCGCTGGCGGACGGTGAAGGCGGAGGCAGCGGTCTGGACCTCCGCGGGTTTCCGGCTCGGGGACGAGCCGGCTCGGTTCTGGAAGAGGAACGCCGCGAGCGTGTCGGGCTTCACGAGCATGTCCTTGCCACCTAAGCGCATGTTACCCCCGAGGCCCTCGATTTTTTTCTGTTCGGGGAGGATGTCGATCACGGGGTGGGGCGTGCGTGGGGAGAACTCGGTCGACCCCGCGTTTTCGAGCTTGCAGACGTTGCGGGCGTATTCGATGACGGCCATCTGGAACCCGAGGCAGATCCCCAGGTAGGGCAGGCCGTGCTCGCGACAGTATTGCACGACGGCGATCTTGCCCTCGGTGCCGCGCACGCCGAACCCGCCCGGCACGATGACGGCGTCGAAGCCCTTGAGCGCCGCGGCGACTTTAGTGGGTTGATTCGTGTCGAACTCGGTCGTGTCGATGAAGACGGCTTCGACATCCGCAGAGAGCTGCGCGGAGGCGTGTTCGAGGGCTTTGTCGATCGAGGCGTAGGAATCGCGAAGGGCTGTGTATTTCCCGGTGACGCCGATGCGGGCCTTGAAGCGTCGGGGGCTGGTGAGCTTGTGGATGAATGACCGCCAGCTCTCGCGCGCCTGGTCTTCGTGGACGGCGTCGACGCGCTCGTGCAGGTCGAGGATCGTGAGCACTTCTCGGTCTAGGCCGGCCTCACGCATCGACTCGGGGATGGTGTAGATGCTCGAGCGGTCGTGCATCGAAAAGACGCGTTTGAGCGGGACGTTGGAGAACATCGAGATCTTCTGCATCACGTTGGGCATCACCACATGCTGCGCGCGGCAGGCGATCAGGTGCGGCTGGATGCCCGCTTCCATGAGTTTCTTGAGGCCCAGCTGCGCGGCCTTGGATTTCTGCTCGCCCAGCGCGGGCGGTTCGATGATGTAGGTCAGCCCGACGAAGCAGACCGAGCCTTCGCCTTCTTCAAACGCCAGCTCGCGCAGCGCCTCGATGTAGAAGCCGTTCTCGTAGTCGCCCGCGGTCCCGCCGACCTCGACGAAGACCACGTCGGCGTCCTGTTTCATGGCCAGCGTGCGCAGTTGCATTTTCACTTCGCCGGTGACGTGCGGGATCATCTGCACGTCGCGGCCGAGGTACCCGCCGTGGCGTTCGCGGTCGAGCACACGCATGAAGACCTGGCCGGCGGTGATGAAGTTGTCTTTCGTCAGGTCCTGGTCGAGCATGCGCTCGTAGGTGCCCAGGTCCATGTCGGTTTCGAGGCCGTCGTCGAGCACGAAGACCTCGCCGTGGCGGAAGGGGTTGAGCGTGCCCGAGTCGATGTTGAGGTAGCCCTCCATCTTGATCGGGGCGACCCTGAGGCCCTTGTCTTTGAGGAGCTTGGCGAGCGAACTGGAGAAGATGCCCTTGCCCAGGCCGGACATGACGGTGCCGAACACCGCGACGAATTTGTGCCGCCCGCGTCGGTAGCCGGTGGGCACGGCATTAAAAAACTCGCTCTCGGTCGTGGCGTGACCGGCTGCGGCGAGGGCCTGTGCGGTGGTGTGGGAATCGAGGCCGAGGGGGTTGATCGCGTCGTGATCGTCTGGTTTGGAGGGCATGACATACCGTAACGCGCGGAGGCCGGGCGAGCAACAGGCGCCCGGACCCTGTGCAATAAAAAACGCGACCCCCTGTGTGGTCCGTGGCGTATTCTTACATAAGGGATATTTTGAGCGGGTGCCCCCGCGGCCCGCGTCCATACCCCCAAGCCCCCGTTTCGACCACCCCCTGCCGGAGCCTCGATGATGGAATCTTCAACGCGACAAACCCTGTCCAAGGTCCCAGCCGTCACGCTGGGGTTCTGGCTGATCAAGATCGCCGCCACGACCCTGGGCGAGACAGGCGGCGACGCCGTCTCGATGTCGATGAACCTGGGCTACCTCGTGGGCACAGCCATCTTTGCGGCCATCTTCATCGGGGCGGTGATCGTGCAGATGCGGGCTAAAAAGTTCCACCCGGTGATCTTCTGGGTGACGATCATTGCCACGACCACGGTCGGCACGACGATGGCAGACTTTGCCGACCGCTCGCTGGGCATCGGTTACGCGGGCGGGTCGGCCATTTTGCTGGGCCTGCTCATCGGATCACTCCTTGCGTGGAAGTTCACGCTCGGCACGGTCAGCGTCGTTTCTATTCGCACGACCAAGGCCGAGGCTTTTTACTGGCTGACCATCATGTTTTCGCAGACGCTCGGCACCGCGCTGGGCGACTGGACAGCCGACGACGACGGCGGGTTGGGCCTGGGCTACAAAGGCGCGGCCCTCATCTTCGGCGGATTGATGGTCGTCCTGGCGATCATGTATTACTGGACGCCCGTATCGCGCACCGTCCTCTTCTGGGCGACCTTCATCCTCACGCGGCCGCTCGGAGCTGTGGTGGGCGATTTCCTCGATAAGCCCTTGGACCACGGCGGGCTGGCCATGAGCCGCTACACCGCCTCGGGTGTGCTCGTGGCGTTTATCGTGGTCTGCCTGCTCTTCATGCCACACCGTGCAGCCGAGAAGGCGCACTGATTCGCCAAGTAACGGGCCGGTTCCAGATAACACAAATCGAAAAAAGTTTTTCTCCCCCACTTGCCGCGGGGCAGGTTATATCGTTGGCTTAATCCCGGAGGGGCGAAAGCCCTTGTTCGTGATCCAACCCGGAGGCTGACCATGAAAAACTTGCTGCACACCCTTGCCGCTTCAGCCGCTGTGGCCGTGGCGGCGATACTCGTACTCAACCCGCACAACGGGGCGGCCTTTACCGGACCCTACGCAACGGTCGGTCTGGGGATGATCGGCCTGGGCCTCATGCAGGCGATGCGTAAGAAACACGCCCCCCGCCCGGTGTCGCAGCCCAAGCCCGCGAACTGAAGGCCGCCGACCGGATCGCGGTTCATACCCTCTGCTGTAAAGAGGAAACGGACATCGAGAGAGGTCCGTTTTTTCATTTCACACACGCCCGATTGAACAACGGTCGCGCCGTATGATGGATGTTCACGGCGAAACCCAATGAACATCGCTTCGGTCGTTCCGGCCGGGGTGACGGGTGTTCATCGGCGGAGCGTGGGTCTCTATAAGTTGACCAGGCGTGTCGATCCCGCACGACGCGCCGCCACCCACCGTGTTGTCCTGACGCCACATCCATCTCCATCCACAGTCTCCCCGGCTGAAGAAATCGATTTTCAACAAGACCGTTATTGCATGAAAATAAACAACTTAAAATTTATCGCGAGATTCTGGCACGCGGGTTCGCGTTCTGGCAACGCCCTTGTGATACATTGGGTATCACCAACACAGGGGTACAGAAAATGGACGAAGTCACCTTCCAGAACAAGCTCGCGGAACTCATGGGCGAAATCTCCACGCTGCCCAAGGCTGAACGTGAA
This sequence comes from Phycisphaera sp., assembly GCA_016125215.1. Taxonomy (GTDB): domain Bacteria; phylum Planctomycetota; class Phycisphaerae; order Phycisphaerales; family Phycisphaeraceae; genus RI-382. The sequence goes on along the minus strand of WGMF01000011.1, from coordinate 71,426 downwards.
AAGCTCACCGAACTGGCTGCCCAGACCCAGGAACGACACGCCAAGCTCCGCAAGACCGTCCACGACCTCCAGGAAAGCCTCGACTACCTCCGACTCTCCATCAAGTACCTCGTCTTCGACCTCGAAGCCACCCGGCGGGAGAACGGATACCTCCGCAAGATGCTCGAGACCGACCAGACCGGCCACGACGACCAGCACGGCCACGAAACCCACTAACCCCCCGGCCCCCGGCCCCGGAAGTAAAACTTCCGTCACCCGGCTTATTCTTGGCCCCCCTTCGAGCCCCCGTTCAACCCACCCCACCCATCGGCGGCTCGATACCGACCCACGCAACGAACGGACGCGTCCCCCACGCGCCCGTTCGATTTTTTTACCCCATCCCATCACCGTGATCTGCTCTTCTGATCCAATTCTCCCGCCTCCACTGCCTCGACCAGCACCCGCTCATACCCGTCAATCATCCGATCCATTGTGAAAGACTCGCGCCACCGCAGCGCGGCCTCCGATAAAACCCGCCGCTGCTCCGGCTCAAGCGTGCGCTCGATCATCACGCGCAGCTGCCTCGCCATGTCCTCCACGTCACCACTCTTGAACAGCGCCCCCCACCCGCCGCGACCGACAAGCTCCGGGTGGGCACCGGCCGACGACGCAAGCATCGGTAGCCCACTGGCCATCGCTTCGATCACCACGTTCCCAAACGCCTCCTCGTAACTGGCGGAAACGTGGAAGAGCGCATGGGCCAGCAGCCACGCCTTGTCCAGACCCGTGCGCGTGCCGACGGTCAGCACGATATCCCCCACGCCCAACCGTTCGATCAACGCACGCAACGGCACCATATCCTGACCGTCGCCGGCCACGACGTAGATAAGGCCACGCTCGCGGAACAACGCTGACAACCGACCGACCGCCTCCACCGCCAGCGTCTGCCCCTTCACCGGATGGACCCGCGCCAGGTGAAGCACAAAGGGCTTTTCGATAGGCGGGTCGAAGCGGTGGCCACGCGAAGCCTCTAACACTTTGTCATGTGCCCCAAGGTCGATCCCGTTGTAGACCACACTCGTCGGCGGGAGCTTGCCCGGCACACGCGCACGCAGCTTGCCGCCCATCCATTCGCTGAGCAGGATGATGTGTTGGCCGGCCCGGTAGCCCCGCTGGATCATCGACAACACGCGCAGCTTGCGCAGGTCGTGGCAACAATCGTACAGGTCCGCCCCCTGCGGCGCATAAACCAACGGCAGCCTCAGCCGTCGGCTGACCCGCGAGGCCGCGTAACCCAGGGGATAAGCGTCAAACGCCAGCAGCGCGTCAAACCGCTCACGCCGATGCGCACGCGCGATCGGCCAGGCCAGCGCCTCGGCCCAAAGGTGCTGGCTCGGCGGCCTGCGGTACCCTATCACCTTGTAAGGTAACGCCGGCGGGGTGCCGTTGCGACGCTGCGTGAGCACCACGGGAACGTGACCCCGCGCAAGAAGCCCACGGCAAACCACGTCCGCGTCGTACTCCGCGCCCCCCACCAGCGGCAGGAACGTCGGCGTTAAAAGGCAGAATCGCAGCGACATGGCGACAGGTTAACAGCCCCGCCAAACCAACGCGAAAGCCCCTGCGTGATCCCGCAAGACCCCTCGATCAACCGACAAATTCCCTTCTGTGCCGCTCTCCTTAAAATACCCCCACCATGCTGCCACGCGAACGCGTCATCGAAACCATCCAGCACCACAAGCCCGACCGCACACCCTTTTACATGTGGGTCAGGGCCAACATGAACGAACCGATCACCCAGCGCTTCGGCTCGGTCGAAGCCTTCGAGGACCATTACCAATTCGACATGGCACACCTCTTCGGCACACCGGCCCGCTACACGCCCGGAGCCCTCAAGCCCTTCCGTGACCGCGGCCAACCGCCCGAGCCGGCCGAACTGCTCGATGTCCCCATCACCGACCCCGACGATCTGTCCGTCTACGACGAGATCAAGCGCGGCGTCGAACACCACAAAAACCAGCGCGGCCGATTCGTCTACGTCCAGACGCCCGGTATCTTCGAGGCCAACAACGGCTACTTCGGCATCGAAAACCACCTCATGTACCTCGCCCTGTACGAGGACGACCTGCACCGCGTCTACGCACGGCAGGCCCAGTGGAACAAACGCTTTGCCATGAACTGCCTCGACCTGGGCGTCGACATGGTCCACGTCTCCGACGACTGGGGCGGCCAAACCTCGCTCCTGTTCAGCCCCGACATGTGGCACCGCCTGATCAAGCCCTACCACAAGGTCACCTGTGACGCGGTCAAACAGCGCAGCGGGTTCCTGAGCCTTCACAGCGACGGCAACATCCGCTCCGTCCTTGACGAAACCATCAAGCTCGGTTTCGACGTGATCCACCCCTTCCAGGAATCCGCGGGCATGGACCTGACCGAGTACCGCGAGCGTTACATAGACAGGTTCACCGTCATGGGCGGCCTGTGCGTGCAGACGACGATCGGCTTTAACAAGCGAGACTTCCTCGAAAAAGAAATCCGTAGGGTGCTGAGTATGTTCAAAGACGGCGGCCTGCTCTACTGCACCTCGCACTTCGTGCAGAACCATTGCTCAATCGACGAACTGCTCTTCGCCGCCGACCTCGTGCGCGAATTGTTGTAGCCTCACCCCGGGTACGGGTCACCGCAGCTTCTGGCCGTCGGCGATGAGTCTGGCCCGGAGTTTTTCGTAGGGTACCGCTTGTACCGTTGTGTTGTCGTCGATCGCCATGCAGGCGGCGGTGGCGGCGCTCTGGCCCAGGATCATGAAGACCGGTTCCATGCGGATCGAGCCGAAGGCGATGTGCGTGGCGGAGAGCGCCCAGGGGACGAGCAGGTTTTCGCACTCGCTCGCGCGGGGCACGATAGCGCGGTAGGCGATGCCGTACGGCACGCCGCGCAGGTAAGACTGGATATCGCCTTCGTTCTGGACCATGCCGTCGTGGACGAAGCGCTGGGTGTTGTGGGAGTCGAGGGTGTAGGCGCCCATGCCGACGGGGTCCTCGACGGACAGCTCGCCGCGGCAGTGGTTCTCCGTCATGACAAAATCACTGCGCATCCGTCGCGCTTCGCGGACATAAAGGTTGTAAGGCCAGTGTCCGTTGTCGGTAAACTCGTCTTTGGGCAGGCCCCACATGCCGACGGATTGTCGGATCGCTTCGGGCACGCGCGGGTGGTTCTGCAGTGTCCAGAGCAGGCCGAGCTGCCAGTCGCGGTGTTTCCGGGCGATCGCTTCGCGCTGTTTGTGGTCGAGCGTGGCCCAGTTCCAGCCGTCGCCGTAGTTCCCGCCGATCAGGTCGCAGGAGATGCCGCCGGTGTTGTTGGAGTCGGTCTTGCGGTTGGGGACCATGGTGGTCTTGAAGAACTCGCCCCTGTCGCCGACCTCAATAGCGCGGAAGAGGATTTCGTAATCGGCCACGTTGTAGCCTTCGGGTTTGGGGATGGGGACGCGGTTGGCGGGGATATCGGTGAGGACCATGCGGTAGCAATAGGCCTGCAACAGCTTGTCGCCGTCGCCGACCCGTCCGCCCATGTCGGGGTTGACGCCGGGGAGCAGGCCGCTGGCGGGGTCGCCTATCACGTTGTAAGGGTCGATGCCTTTGGGGAGTTGGTTGCCGTGGAGCGGGCCGGTGATGCCGTTGCCCTGTTCGTTGAACTCGCTGTTGGATTCGCGCCCGACCACGAACGAGACGCCTGCCTGCGGGAGCAGGTCGCCCTCGTAGGAGGCGTCGATGAACATCTTGCCTTTGATCGTTGTGCCGTCGTCGAGTTGGATCGACGTGATGCGTTTGCCGGCCAGGCCGACACCGTGTTTGAGGTCAAGCCTGCCGTGGATGACGCGGACGCCGGCCTCTTTGACCATCTCATCGAACACCGCCTCGGCCACCTTCGGTTCAAAAGTCGAGGCAAGTTGGGTTTCGTCGTTCAGCGCGGGGACGCCCTGCCCCTTGTTGGGGAAAGTGTCGCGGGGTTCCCACCCCCAGGCGGTATCGTGTTGATAGTGCTCGTAGAGCCGGTGGTAGAACTCGTGCGAAAGCCCGCCGAGGATCTTCGGGTTGCCCAGGTCGCTCCAGCCCAGGCCGCTCGCGGTCATGCCGCCGAGGTGCCCGAAGGGCGAGACGAGCACGACGCGCATGCCCATCCGTGCCGCCTGCACCGCGGCGGTCACCCCGCCGGAGGCGTCGCCGTAGATCACGATGTCGGCTTCGAGTGTGGGGGGTTGTGTTTGAGCGAGCGTGGGGTTGGTCAACATAGACATCATGATCGTGCCTGTAACAATCAGATAGATGGATGGATTGCGTGCCATGACGGTGGGCTTGGTGGACTTGAGTGTACCGGATCACCGCTTGCATTCGGCGAGTGTGTTTTCAAAAACGTGCCACGTGGCGTCCGCGGCGGCATCCCACTTGAACCGCTGGGTGTTGAGCAGGCCGGCCCTACGCAGTTGGCTGCGTTTGCCCGGGTCGAGCAGTTCACGGACAGCCTTGGCCAGCGATGCCGGTTCGTCGGGATCGAAAAACAACCCCGCGTCGCCGACGACCTCCCTGAACATCGGGCCATCGGTGCAGAGCACGGGTACGCACCGTCCCTGGGCCTCGACCATGGGGAAGCCGAACCCCTCGAGCCGGGAGGTTGTGACCGCGCCGAGCGCGTCGGTATAGAGTTGGTCGAGCCTTTGATCGCTCACCTGCCCCGCGTGGACGAGGCGGTCGGTCAGCGCGTATCGCTGGACCAGCTCGGCCTCCTGTGCGCTGAAAGGTCCGCCGCCGACCGCGAGGACCTTCACGTGGCCCGGCCAATCGGGGAGGGTCATGGCGTGGATAATAATTTGAAAGTTTTTGTAGCCGTTGCGTCGGCCGACGTATAACAGGTAGTTAGGGTCCCGCGTGTCCGTGTCGTCCGGCGGCTCGTTGCGCAGGGGCAGGTGGTCGGCCCCGGGGTGGACGACGGTGATTCGGCCCCGGGTGTGCGGGTGAAATTCGACCAGGTCGTCCGCGGTGGATTGGGAGATCGCAATGAAGCGGTCGGCCCGTGCGATCGCGCGGGCCTTGAGGCCGACCTCGTAGCTGCCCCACGGCTTGCACATCTCCGGGAAACGCTCGGGAATCATGTCGTAAACCGTCATCACGATCGGCAGGCGCACACGACGGGGGAACGTGAAGTAGGTCGGGACGAAGATGTCGTGATGTCGCAACAGGCGGTGGTAGCGGGGGTAGGCCAGTTTTGCGGCGAGCGATTGCCTCCGTGTCTGGTGCGACTGTTTAGTTGTGAAGAATCGGTTGAGGGTTGGGGGCAGTTCTTGACCGTGGCCCTGTTCGAGGCGGATGGTCGCGTCGAGCGTGGCGGGCAGCCGTTTAAGCAGTTCGAAAAAGATCCGCTGGATACCGCGCTGGTGGGCGTTGTTGAAGACGGTGCCGTCGAACAAAACACGCATGAGAATCTCGGGTCACTCGAGGTCGGACTTGCGGAGACCTTCGATCCAGCAATCGAGCTTGCCGACGAAGGTCTCCTTGAATTTGGCCTTCATGTCGGCGGGGTACTCGCCGTTGCAGTAGACCGCCAGGGTGTTGACGCCCTTCTTGAGGAGCTTGACATCGTTGTCATCGAGCACGCGGTAGCTGGGCTTGGGGTCGGTCCACCAGATGTAGGTGCTCACTTTTTTACCGTTGATGTAGATGTGGAAGCCCTGGTTGTGGTGGATGCAGAGGCGGTAGAGGTCGTAGTCCGGGTTGTCGATTGTGAAGTTTGTGCGCGCGAGGAGGAACTCGCCGTTGCCCCAGTCGGATCGGTTGGGCACGGCTTCGTCGCCCTTGCCGAACTCACCAGTGCCGATGGGTGCGTAACCGGTGTTCCACTTGCTGTCGTCGAAGTCGGGTTTGAACCAGCCATTCATCGCGTCGGGGAGGGTGATGTCCCGGAAGCGTTTCTTCTCACGCTTGGGCATGATCTCGTCTTCACGTGTGGGGTCGAGGGAGAAGTAGTGCCAGACGCGCTGGGGCGCTTCGGGCTTGCCGAGGACCTGCCAGCCGGGGACTTCTTTTTCGAGGCTTGTCAGGGCAAGGACGGTGTTGAGCAGTCCCAGGTCGACGCCCGCGGTGGCCTTGAGTCGTTTGAGCAGTTCGGGTCGGTAGTCGTTGTAGAGGATGTCTTTGAGCGTGCTGCGGTGGGTCTCGTCGAGTTCATTGAGCAGGGGGTAGAAGCCGGCGCGGCCCTTGGTTTCGGAGGCGGCGACGATGCCGGCGAGGCTTTCCGTGTCGATGAGGTCGAAGCGTGCCCGGAGGTCCTGTGCGATCTTCACAGCCGACTCGGGTTTGGCGGCGATGGCTTCTTTAGCGCTCTGTATCACGTTGTAGGTTCCCTCTTGGGCGAGGGCGTCGGGTTTGATGAGGCTTTCACGTGCGGCCCTCTCGAAGCCGGCCAGGATCAACGCCTGTGCGGGGCCGTCTTTTTTCATGGCCTTGGCCAGCGTGTTGTTCATCGCCTCGCGCGGCATGGTGTGGTATTCGTTGACCATCATGTCGATGAGCGTGGGCACCACTTCAACGTAGAGCTTGTCGTCTTTTTCGAGGCCTTGCAGCGCCATGAACGAGGCCTGTCGCAGCCACCACTCGTCGCTGGTGGTCCATGGCATGATGTCCTTGACGTGCTCGTGGATCACGTCGGCGGGCATGTTGCGTATGGCAAAGAGCGCGCCCTCGACGACATAGATCGCCTCGTCGGGGTCGTTGACCATCTTGAAGATGGCGTCGATCATGCCGGGGGTGAACTGCTCGGGTTTGATCTGGTCGCGGCCGGCGGCGAACCAGTAGTTCCAGTCGATCAGGCCGTCGAGTGCTGCGCGTCGGACGCGTGGGTCGGGGTCGGAGAGCAGGCGTTCGAGGTCGCCCAGGTGTCCCATCTTGAAGAGCGTCTTGGCGGCCTGTGAGCGGAAGACATATCGGTGGTGGTAGATGTTCCGAAGGACCCAGTCGTGGGAGAGGCCCCGGTTGTCATCGACTTTTTTATAAGCGTTACCCAGGCGGTTCATGATGACGTGCGGCTCGTCTTCCGGACCGAACGCGAGGTACTTGGGGTTGTGCTCGATGCTCAGGAATGCGAGGTCTGCGGGTCGGCCCCAGAGGCGGTCGGGGAGTTTGAAGTCGTGTGCGTATTTCGATCGCGGGGCGCCGGAGATCTGGAGAGTCTTGAGCGGCGCGGTGTAGGCCAGCATGACGCCCGCGCCCGAGCCGGGGTCCTGGAAGCGCTGCGTGACCGCGATGCCCATCGAGCCGTCGAAATAACGTGAGAGGTCGAACCACCAGGTGAGGCGGTCCATCATCGAGCGGTATTCATCTGGCTTTTGGTCCTTGAGGTAGGTAGCCACGAGGCCGCGCCAGACCGCGTCGCCGCGGCCCTCGTCGGCGTGGCCCGTTGCCAGCGAGGCGTAGCTTTGGAGATTGTTCATGGCCAGGTCGTCGCGAGCCGCCTTGTAGAGGGTCGTGTCGCCCGACGAGGACATGGCGACCTGCATCGCGGCGGCGATCATGGCGTCCTTGCCGTTGGACCCCAGCCCGCCCTCGGCCCGGTGGTCGCCGTAGGCCACCGAACCGTGGCCGGCAAAGCGGTAGAAGTATTTGAGACAGCCCAGCAGCGTGGCGTCGTCCACGTCGGCCCCGCATTCCTTGGCCAGCAGGAGCGTGGTGAGCACCTGCGAGCTGGCGGGGTTCATCAGGCCGCCCGCGACGTAGCGTGGGTGGATGTCGCCGCCCCAGTGTGTCCAGGCGCAGCCGAACTTCTGTCGTCTCTTGGCGTCGTCACAGTAATACTGGATGACGGGCAGCACGTCTTGATCGCCGGTGCGCAGGTAATACTCGCACACCGCGATGCCGTTGTAGCCGTTGTACCACGTGTTGTCCCCGATGCCCTGGAGGTTGGACTCGAAGCCCCGGATGTATTTTTTCACGTAGGGGAGGTATTGATCGTCGCCGGTGGACAGCAGGAACAGGCAGACCAATGCGCCCTCGACGCCGTGGCCCTTGATCTGGACCTCGTCGTCGATCTCCGAAGCGTCGTTCGGGCCCGCGTAAAATCTTGCGGCCTGTTCGATGATTTTTTTTGACTTGGCGTCGTCAACGGGCCAGGTCTTGCTGTAACGGCCCAACACGGGGATCGTCAGGGCCACCTCGTGTTCGACCTCACCGGATAACACTTTGAAAGTCAGCTTGCCGTCGGTTGCCTCGGCCCGTGTGATCGCTTCGCCCATCACGACGAACGGGTTGAGGCCCTTGAGCGTCTTGCCGTTGACGCCGAGGAGGATGTCGCCCTTTTTGAACTTTCCCTCTGCGGGGCTGCCGGGCTGCATCTCTTCGACGGTGACGAGCACGCCGGGGTTGATGTAGGCGACGATGCCGGTCGGCCCGATGTGGCCGAACATGTAGCCGCGGTCGGTCGGCGGGCGTGAGTTGTAGACCTGTGGCTGGGTGTAATAAGGGTCTGCCGCCGCCACCGCCGGCGCATGACCCCACGCCACAGCCCACAGCGACAGGCCAAGCAGCGCAACGTGTTGAATCGTGGATCGGATCGTCTTCCACACAACAAAGGAATTTTGTGCGCGGGTCACAGTACGCTCCTTGTGAAAAGGCTGACCGGTGAGAACAAACGATTTTATCCGACTCTGTCGCGTTTACGTCAATTGACCTTCCAGCCACTCGGCACCGGACCATTCGAGTGTATGAGGCGGTTTTTCAAACTCGAGCTTGAGCACCGTGGCAAGCTCGTCGGGCATCTTCAAGGGCAGGCCGGTGATGCGGTAGCGCTGGTTGGACAGCCGTTGGACTTGCAGGGGCTGGCCGGTGGAGAGGATCGACGCGCTCTTGAGATTCCCGCCGACCTTCGAGATCACGAGGTATTCCCGGGGGTAGAAAAAGAGTGTGAGGTAGGCGGTGGTGCCTGTCGTGGTGAACATGCCGTAGTGGTAGCACGCGCCCTGGCCGCGGCCGTGCGTGATCGAATCACCCGATGTGGTGAAGACCGCATCACTGTTGCGTTTGAGCCATTGGCCGATCTGGTCCAGCGCTTCACGGTCGCGCGGCAACACGTGCCCCTGCGCATCGGGGCCGATGTTGAAAAGAAAGTTCCCGCCCTTTCGGAAGGCGTCCATCATGTGGAAGAGGACCTGCCCCGCACTCTTGTCGGCGACGGAGTGGTTTACGCAGGCCCAGTTGGGGGCAAAGTTTTTCGTCATGCACGCTTCCCACGCCCGGTCGTCGCTGTCGGCGGTGACGTGCTGCTCGGGCGTGCCGAAGTCTTCGGGCGTGCCGCTGCGGTTGTTGATGAGGATGTGGGGCTGGAGTTGGCGGACCTTCGCGTTGAGTTCCGCCGACCGGTAAAACTCCGCCGAGGTCGGGCCAAGCGGGGAGGGCTGATACCCAAACGACCCGGGCGAGTTACCCCCCGGCACAGCGGAGACGTCGTACCACAGGATGTCGATCTTGCCGTAGTTCGTCATCAACTCGGCGACCTGGTCGTGGACCTGCTGGACGATCTTGGGAAGATCGTCGGGATACCCAGCCGGGTCCCAGAAGCCGCGCCATCGCCAGTTCACGATCGAGTAATACAAGCCTACTTTCAAGCCACGCTTGCGGGCGGCCTCGACATACTCGCGGACAAGGTCGCGGCCGGGGCCGGTCTTGACCGCGTTGAAGCCATCGGTCTTGGTGTCGAAGAGGCAGTACCCGTCGTGGTGGCGTGTGGTGAGCACCGTGTATCTCGCGCCCATTCGCACAGCCTGGTCGGCGATGTGGTCTGCCCAGTCTTTGGCGGGCTTGAAGTCGTTTGCGATTTTGGTGTATTCGTGCAGCGGCATCAGGTCGCGGAGGATGACCTGTTCGCCGCGACAGAGCGTGCTGTAACAGCCCCAGTGGATAAACATGCCCAGGCGTGCCTCGCGCCACCATTTCAAACGCTGTTGTGTTGCGCTAGTATCCATGCTCACTCTTCTGAAATCATTGTGAAGTTCAACCCGCAGATCGATGGGCATGATAACGGGTTCACCGCCGGAGCCGGGCGCGGTACTGGTGGGGCGTCGTGTCGAAGGCCTCGCGGAAGCACTGGTGCATGTAGGCCAGTGTGCGAAAGCCATAGAGCGGTGCCAGCTCAGCGACGGGCGTCTGGGTGGTTTCGAGCGCCTCTTTGAATTTCTCGAGGCGCCTGCGTCGCATCTCGACGGTCACGCCCCGGCCGAGGTGGACCTGGAAAGCGCGTTGCAGGCTCCGCCGACTGATCCCGACTTCCTTTGCGATGTCGTCCACGGAGAGGTCCAGGTCGGCGTGGTCCCACATGAAGCGCAGCACCCGAGCCAGCGTCGGGTCTTCGACCGCCAGCGTGTCGGTGCTGCGCCGGGTATGGACGCCGCGCGACTTGACCATGATCGGCTCGGTCGGCGGCGCGTGACCCTCGATGAGTTGCCGAACCAGCCACATCGCCTGCCTCGAACCCTCGTCCGCCGCGGTATCCACGGAAGAGAGCGTCACCGGATTCAGCTCGCAGACCAGTTCGTTGTCTCCCAGGCCCAGCACCGCGACACGCTCGGGCACGGGCACGTCCGGCTGCTGACAGGCCAGGATGATGTTGGAAGCGGTGATGTCGGAGTAGGTGAAGATGCCCACGGGCTTGGGCAAGCCGATGAGCCAGTTGGCCAGGGCCTTCATGCGTCTTTCGTGACGGAGGGTGGGTGTCTTGAGTTGGCCACCCTCATGTTTGAGCGAGATCATCTCAAACGCCATGCCGGCTTCGAGGGCGTAACGCCGAAACATGTGGTAGAGCGGGCCGAGCTGGGCCTGCGGGTCGAGCGGGTCGTAACCGACATACGCCACGTGTTTGAACCGGCGCTGGGCAAAGTGCTCGACCGCTTGCCTGGCGTGGTCGTCCCGGTCGGGCAATACCGCGGGCAACCGGCTGTCCAGGTCGTCAGGGAGATAGCCGTGACGCACAACGTGGCAACCCTTGTCCAAGAGGGTCTTGACCACGCTGTGGTTGGCATCCAAATCGAGAATGGCCCCAACCGGGTAGGGATCTTCCGGGATGACGCCGCGCGTGATGCCCAGGTCCACCAGGTCCCACTGCCACTGCCGGGCAAGCTCGATCAGCGCACGGTCAACAACGTTGACCAGCACGCGCGGCCGGGTGCGTCGCATGGAGTGGGTCCCGTGCTCTTGCGCGTTTGCGATCTTTCGTGCCGCCATGACCGACCCACCACGGGCTAAAAGTTGACATCAGGATATCGGATTGCGCCGCCAACGCCACTTCGCTCCGGGTGATCCTGCCGGATTGTCAACATGACGCCCGTCAATCCGGGCGACTGCCAAAACGGCAATTTCAACGCTGGAACGATTTTGTTAAGCGGATTAATTTCAACATATTACAGACAAGTGCCCGGCACGAAGATTGCCAATATTATGGCGTTCGATGGATCACATGTTTCGTAACCGTTAAACCTTGTTTTTCCAGAAAGGAGACTTGCCATGTTACCGACCCTGCGACGAAGCCGATCGATCTTCGACAACCCGCTCGACGTGTTCCAGCACGAGTTCGACAAAGCCATGAACCGCTGGTACGGACAGGAAAACGAGATGGGCGACCTGGTCGGCTCCTACCCCGTGGACATCCGTGAAGACGAGGCCCACTTCTATGTCGACGCCGAGCTGCCGGGCTTCACAAGGGACCAGGTCGAGGTCACGCTTGAGAACGGCGTGTTGTCCATCACCGCCCAGCGTAAAGCCGAAGCCAGCGACCCCAAGAAATCTGCCACCCACCTCAACGAACGCCGATTCACCCGAGTCGCCCGCGCCTTCACGCTCCCGGTGGCGGTGGATGAAAACAAGGTCGACGCCAAGCTCGACAACGGCGTCCTCCGCCTGACCCTCCACAAACGCGACGAGGTCAAGCCCCGTAAGATCGAAGTGAAGTAACCCGCCCAGTCGCGTCAACGACAGACCAGCCAACCCCGACAAGCCCCGCACCCCCGCGGGGCTTGTCGCTGTATTGCGACCGGCTCAATGGGATACCCCCGCCGATCGGGCACGCCATGATGAGGGACACGGCCGGACTCCATCGGTCAAGTCGCCGCCCGACCCGTGGTCGCCTCAGTGTCGCCCGTTCGGGTGGCAGTTGAGACATGCGGGGCTGGACCAGACGTAGTTTCGCACTTCCCTGTGCTTGTTGTTCATGGTGGTCTGGCTGTGGTCGTGGCAGTGGGTGCAACTGAAGGTCTGCTGGTTGGCGGGGTTGAGGTGGCAGTCGCTGCACTTGAAGACTTTGTGCGCGCCGCTGGTGATCGGGAACGTGTGGTTGAAGACCGCGCCCTTCCACGTGTTCATGTTGGTGTGACACGTGGTGCAGGTGGTGCTGAATCCGCTGGCGGCGTGGTTGGGGTTGGTCGTGCCCTGATAATCCGTGAGGTGACACGTGACGCAATCGGTCGACAGCCCCTGGAACTTGCCGCCGACGTGGCAATCGGTGCAGTTCAGCCCGCCGTGTCCCGCGCTGAGGGGGAAGCTCGCGGGGTGGTCGAACTTCGCGCCCAACCACGTGGTCGTCGTGTGGCACTGCTTGCAATCGGTGGGGAAGCCGGCCGCGGCGTGATTGGGGTCCTTGGTGGCTTGATACTTTGTCAGGTGGCAGGTGACGCAGTCGCTCGATAGTCCCTGGTACTTCCCGCCGACGTGACACTGTGTGCAATTGAGCCCGCCGTGTCCCGCGCTGAGCGGGAAGCTCGCGGGATGGTTGAACTTCGCGCCGGTCCACGTGGTCGTCGTGTGGCACTGCTTGCAATCCGTGGCAAAACCGGCCGCGGCGTGGTTTGGGTTTTTCGTGGCCTGGTAGTGGGTGAGGTGGCACGTCACGCAATCGGAGGAGAGGCCCTTGAAGTTCCCACCGACGTGACAATCGGAACACTTGAGCCCCGCATGGCCCGCGGCCAATGGGAACGCGGCCGGGTGCTCGAACTTCGCGCCCTGCCACGTGGTGGTCGTGTGGCACTGCCTGCAGTCCGTGGCAAACCCGCTGGCGACGTGGTTGGGGTCTTTCGTCCCCTGGAAGTCCGTGAGGTGGCAAGAGACACAATCACTTGAAAGGCCCTGGTACTTTCCACCGACGTGACAATCGGTGCACTTAAGCCCCGCGTGGCCGGCGGCGAGCGGGAAGGTGTTGGTGTGTGTGAATGCGGCGCCCTGCCACGCGTTGGTGTTGTGGCACTTCTTACAGTCTGTTGCAAAACCCGCCGCCGCGTGGTTGGGGTCTTTCGTGCTTTGATAGTCCGCAAGGTGGCACGACACGCAATCGGTGGAGAGGCCCTTGAAGTTCCCACCGACGTGGCACTGGGTGCAGTTGAGGCCGGCGTGGCTGCCGGTGAGCGGGAAGTTGTTGGTGTGAGTGAACTGTGCCCCCTTCCACTGGTTGGTTTCGTGGCACTGCTTGCAATCCGTGCCGAACCCGCTGGCGGTGTGGTTGGGCTTCTGCGTAGACTGGAAATCGGCGAGGTGGCAGGAAACACACTCCGAAGATTGGCCCTTGAAATTATTGCCCGTGTGACAGGCGTTGCAGCTCTGCCCGCTGTGTCCGCCGGTCAGGGGGAAGCTGTTGGTGTGCGTGAACTTCGCGCCAAGCCACGCGCTGGTGGTGTGGCACTGCGCACAGTCCGTCCCGAAACCCGCCGCGGCGTGGCTTGGGTTTTTCGTCTTCTGGTAATCGGATGTGTGACACGAAGCACAACTGTTCGACAGCCCGTCATACTTCCCTCCGACGTGGCAGTCGGTGCACTTGACCCCCGCGTGGCCGGCGGTGAGCGGGAAGCTCGCGGGATGATCGAATTTAGCGCCCTGCCATGAGTTGGTGGTGTGGCACTGCGTGCAGTTCGTGGCAAAGCCGCTGGCGACGTGGTTGGGGTCTTTCGTGGCCTGAAAGTCCGTGAGGTGACAGGCAACACAATCGGTGGACAGGCCCTGGAACTTCCCGCCGACGTGGCAGTCGGCACACTTGAGCCCCGCGTGGCCGGCCGAGAGTGGGAAGCTCGACGGGTGGTTGAACTTCGCGCCCAACCACGCGCTGGTGGAGTGGCACTGCGTGCAATTCGTGGAAAAACCGCTGGCGGCGTGGTTCGGGTTCGTCGTCGATTGGTAATCACTCAGGTGGCACGCGACGCAGTCGGTCGAGAGGCCCTGGAAGGTGTTGCCCGTGTGACACTGGTTGCAGTTCAATCCCGCGTGCCCAGCCGAAAGCGGGAAGCTGCTGGGGTGATCGATCGAAGCGCCCTGCCAGGAGATCGGCGTGTGGCAGCGTTTGCAGTCGGTATCGAAACCGCCCGCGACGTGGTCGGGGTTCTTGGCGGATTGATAGTCCGACATGTGGCAGCCCACACACGAAATATCGAGGCCGGAGAAGTTGCCCGAGTCGGCACCGGTGTGGCACTTGATGCACTGGGTTGCGGCGTGTGTTCCGATGAGCGGGAAGCGCGTGCGGTTGTGCTCGGCGATGGCGTTGGTCGGGCGCCAGCTCTGCTCGTCGTGGCAGGTGTTGCAGTTGATCCCGAGTTTGCCCCCGTGTTTGTCGACGTGGCACCCCACGCAACCCTTGGCGGCAAACTTTGCCACCGGCCCGCGGTCATTGTGGCAGCGCAGGCACTGCGCCTTGGCGTGCGCACCCTTGAGCGCCACGCCCGTTTGCTTTTCGTGGTCGAATACAAAATCCTCCTTGAGCGTGTTCCAGTCATTCCCAACGTGACAGAGCGAACAATCCGCCGGGAACGTGTCGTGCGGGATGACCGGACCCCGCTGCTTGTCCCACTCGTCCTGGCGCACCACGCGCGTACACGAGGCCCACAGCAACAGCATGCCCACCGTGAGGATCACGTTGCGGTGCTTGCGAAGAAGCGTCGGGATGGCCGGGCGTGTTGTCATGGTATTCAGAACCGTCTGGACAGAAACAAGCCGAGGGTGATCTCATCGTCCGCGTCGCCGAAGTAGTAATCCGCGGTCAGGCTCACATACCACTTGCTTGCCGACCAGCTCACGCCGCCGCGGACGAGTTGGCGGACGAGCGTGTCCTTGCCCGTGAGCACGGTCTGGATGTCGTACATGTAGTATTCGTAACCCAGGAACACATCGAACTCCCTGAACGCCTTGCGGGCCTCGAGACGCGCGCCCCTCCCGGAGTTCGAGCCCCCCGTCGTGTAGAAGACCGTGCCGTTGATCGCGGGCCAACTCGACCGCGGGTCGCTCCAGTCGAGGCGAAGCTCACCGCCCGTGCCGTCGTCGTTCTCGTCCCGCCACAGGTCGAACTTGCCGCTGAGGCGCCAGTTCTTGATCGGCTGCCACCACGGTGAAAAACTCACACGCTCCACACGCCCGTTACGGATCGTGTCCGCGGGCAGCATGCTGTACTGGTCCCGCAGCAGCTCGGGCCAGCGGAACAGGGAATACGACACCGAGGCCCCGTAATCCGTGCCCGGGGCGTAACGCAGCTGCGCCCACAGCTCGGTCAGTTGAATAAACTGCGACTTGATCGTGTCGTTTGAGTCGTACAGGTCGGCGCGGAACGAGGTATAGAACCACAGCGTGTCGCCGATGCGCAGGTTGAAATGCCCCAGCACCTGGTCGCGGTCCATCATGCTCTTGTGCCAGGTCTTCTGGTAGCCGACCACGCCGGAAAACAAACCCGGGTCGCGCGACTCGTAATTCACCAGCACGTGAAAGCCGTAGTCCTGGCCGTAGTTCGGCTCGTCCGCGCTGAGCGGCAGGATGCCCACGCCGACGGCCAGCGTGAAACGGTTGCCCAGGTCGTAACCGAACTCCGCCCCGTCGATCAACCCCAACTCGGGGAGGTAGAACGAATAGAACCGCCCGATTTCGAGGCGGTAAACCGAATATTCGTGGCCACCGAGCGTGTAGGAAAACTGCTCGATCTGGTAGCCGAACTGGGCGGTGTTGCTGCCATCGGTCAGGAACTGACTGCGGTTGTCGATCTCGCCGTCGAAACTGATCGCCCCGCCGAGTTTGAAGGGATTGGTGACATCCAACGACAGCCCGGCGCGGGCGCTGACGAAGTTGTCGTTCCGTCCCTGGCTCTGGTCGTGCGTGAACAGCGCGTTGAGATAGATACGCCCGCTGAACTCGGTGGGCCTGTCCTCGGCCCGTGTGCCCACGATCGGTGCCAGCAAGGGCTGATCGGTCCCGGGCAACGGGGCGTCGGTGCTCCAGGGGGGATGGACCGGCACGCTCTTGTCCGGCGAGCGCGGCGTCAACGGACCCAACGCGCCCTCGCCGCCCTCCACCGTCGAGCCGACCTCCACCTCACCGCGCGTGCCGATGGGGGGTACGTCGATGCCCGGCGGAAGGTCCGCCCTCGCGCGGTTACTCGAAACATACCGCACAATCGCCGCCACCTGCGCACCCCTGGGCGGGTAGAGCCAGACGGTCATCCCCATGACCACGCCCGATGACGCGCCCTTGTCGAGAAACACGCTCGATCCCGAGGTCGACGTCACCGTCACCTGCAGCACGCGCGTGTCTCCAGCCGCGGCGGGGTGCGCCAGGCTCAAGGCCAACAACGCCGTCAAAACCATGCGCTTAATGCTTCGCACGTTTCTCCTTGTCTTCGTAAGACTCGAAACCGTGGCAGTCCTGGCATCGCGTGCCAAGCGGTCGGTATCGCACGACATCGATACCCGCCTGAGTGCGGTACGCCTTGTGGCAGGCGTTGCAGTCGAGCTTGGCGTGCGTCTGGTCGAGCGCGAATCGCGTCTGCTCCCGGTGATCGAAGGGCGAGCGGTCAAACGCAACGCCCGGGTCGTGGCAGCGCGAGCAATCATTCACACCCCCGACACGGAACTGGCCCGCGTGCGGGTCCAGGTGGCAGGACGCACAGTCACGCGACAACCGCGCAAAGACGTGGCCAGCCAACCCGGCATCGGCGCGGTCCTTGTGACAATCGGCACACGAAGCCTTTGCGTGGGCACCGACCAACGCGTAACCCGTCCACGTCTCGTGCGCCTTGCCCGTCCACGGCACCCGGTCAAATCGCTCCGTGGTGTGACACCGGGCACAACCGCGCTGGCCGTTTACCGCCACGGGCTTGTCAACACCATCAAACAATCCGTTATGCGCGTCCTTGTGACACTCGGCACATGCCACCGGCGTATTGGTAAAACGGCGCGCCGGCCGGGCTTCAACGTGGCAATCCCGGCAACCCACCGCGAGGTGCGCACCGTCAAGCGGGAAACGCGTACCGGCGTGACGCTCGACATCAAAGACCGCCGGCTGGAATCGAGTTGTGTCGTGGCAGGCGTCGCAGCGGCCGGCCGCGGGTTCCCTGTTGAACTGGCCGGCGTGGACATCCTTGTGACACGCGGCGCACTCTCCCGATACCCCCGCGAACTTCACCACGCCGTTCACACTCTTGTGACACCCGGCGCACTCCATCGGCTTGTGCGCCCCGGTGAGGGCAAAGCCGGTCCTGGCGTGACGCGGCACATCAAACAACGCGGGCTTGAAACGCAGCGCGCTGTGACAATCAAGACACCGCCCCTTGGTCACGCCACCTGCAAACTGACCCGCGTGGGGGTCCTTGTGACACGCGCCGCAATCCTCGCCCGCAACACTCGGGAACCGTTTAGCAAAGACCGCGTTCAGGTCCGGTTTCTCAGAAAGACCCTCCCACGACCCGATCCCATCGTGGCAGGCGCTGCACGTGGCCCTGTCGTGCGGCGGCGTCAACGCAAACGCGCCGGCCGTGTGCAGGGCGGGAGTCATCCTTGCGTGGGGATAGAGAAAACTCTTGTCCATCACGTCGTGACAGGCGACGCAGGTTTGTTGGGGCGGGGCGTGCGAAGCCTCGGCCGCGGCGAGCAGCAGGCGATCACGGTGGGGCGAGGTGTGGCAATCCACGCATGAACGGACCGCCGGGGGAGAGTGGGCCTGCAGGTTCGCAACAGAGTAGGCCGACGCCTTTTCGTGACATTGCACGCACGCCACACCGCCGTGGCCCCCGACCAGCGAGAAGCGCTCGGTGTGCTTGAACTCGGAGACCTGTTCAAACGGCTGACTCTGGCCATGACAGGAAGCGCAGTCGTCACCGAACGACCCGCGGTGGGGGTCTTCGTGGCACGACGTACACGCCTGCGTGAGGCCGACGAACCGCCGATCACCCTCGCGAAGCATCGGCTCGAGCGCCAGTTTGTGGCAGCGCTCGCACCGGAGTTGCCCGTGGCGTCCGGTCAGGCCAAACCCCGGGTCATACACCGTGTGGTACCGGTCTGTGTCTTTGATGCCCGCCAGGACAAAACTCATCGGCGACACCAGCGCGACCCGTCCGCCGTTGTGTTCGGTGTGACATCGCTGGCACGTCTGCGCAAGCGGGGCATCGATTCGACCGTGCAACCCCGCGCCGTCCGCCAGTTGCTTGCCGATCTCCGCGTGGCAGGCCAGGCAGGCCTGCGCCATCGTCGTGCGGTCGTTGCCGTGGCAGGCGGCGCAGTCGAAGCGCCCGTTGAGCTTGCTCAAGCGTGCGTGGGTCGGGTGCAGAGGTCCGGGCGTCGTCAACCTGCCAAACTCCCAGTAAGTCACGATCAGAACCAGCAACAGGGAAACCGCCGCAATCAGCCAGCGCGATCTGCTCACGACACGCCCCCCGCCGCGATGGGCCACCACCACTCGATATCCGCGTAACGGATCGCAATGGCGATGTGGACCACCGCGAGCAACACCATCAACAGCGCCACCCATCTGTGGAAATAGCGCCACGACGAGAGCACCGCGCGGACCTCTTCGTAATGCGAAACCGCCTGACTGATTCGGAACGCACGACGTGCCAGCCCCTGGACCCTGTGCAGTTCGGACGTGGCGATGTCGTCGCTCTGGGCCTGTTGTCGGAGGTTGTGGAGCACCCGCCTGAGTTTGAACTGCCCCGCCAGGAGCGCCCACACCCTTGCCAAAAAGCCCGCACGCCATCGGCCGGCGTGGATCAGGCTGTCGATCTGTTCACGCGCCGCGCTGCCGAAGCCGCGCCCGCCCCGGTCCCACTCCGCAGAAAGCGTGGAGAGTTGCGTGCAAAGCTCGTCGAGGTCCATCTCCCGCCCGTTGGCCGCCCGCGGGACCAGCGCATACAGATACCTGCCCAGGATGCCCGTCACCACGACCACGAGCAGCGCAACGAACGCGTGGCCCCCGACCGTGTCCCGTATCGACAGACCCGCGTGAAGCAGGACGCACAGCGGCGCAAGCAGACCGGTGAAGATGTGGGCGCTCATCCACGACCCGAGCGACCCGGGCAGACGACGCCCCATGAGTTTGCTGCGCTTGATCAGGTACGCGAGGTTGCACAGAAACAACGCGCACGCCAGGAAACCAAAAGTCAGTCCGACCGCGCCCGCCGGCCTGAGCCAGCCGTGCAGCGGAGAGCCGGCCCGGACCGGCGCAGCAAGGTCGTAGTAGGCGCGGTGCCAGTTCACCCAGCCATACATCAACGCCGTGCAGCACAACAGCAGCATCAGCGCCACCAGCACCCCCGAGCCCCGACCGGGCTCGGTCGGCGTCGGGCGGTCGGCGGGATCGAACGACACGCCCCCACGCTCAAGAAGCGCAAACGGCGGCACACCGCCGGCAAAAACAAACACGTCGTCGTTGGCGAGCGTCAACCGATCGACCGCCCCATCGCGGCCACACCGCAGGCGGACACTCGCCCGCGTGATCTCTTCAACCTCGGACTCAAAGTAGACACGCACCCGCTTAAGCTCGACCGCGCGGTGCAGCCGGTTTTCGTTGCGGGTCTTGAGGCGGGTAAATGCGCCCTTGCGGTATGAGATCGAAACCTCGTTGCCCGGTTGCTCCGCCAGGCCCAGGGCCGCTTCGACCGCGCTGTCGCCGCCCCCGACGACCAGGACCTTCCGCCCGGTGTAAGACTCGGCGTCTAACAGACTGTAAGCCACCTTGGGGAGCTCTTCGCCCGGCACGCCGAGCTTGCGCGGCGAACCCCTGCGCCCCAGCGCGAGGCAGACATTGCGGGCACGCACCGGGCCGACCGAGGTGTGAACCGTGAAGACGCCCGAGCTGTCGCGTGCAAAATCCTCCACACGGACACCCGTGCGGATGGGCAGGTCGTGTTCCCTCCAGACACGCTCCCAGAGTGCGATCAACTCCTCTTTCTGATAGGTCTGCCGGTTGAGCCTGCCGTGCAGGGGGAGTTCGACGGGCTGGGTCATCACCATTTTTCGCCGGGGGTACGCGGCCACGGTGCCGCCGATGCGTTCCTCCTGCTCGACGGTGGTAAACGCCAGGCCGAGTTGCCTTGCACGCAAGGAACAACTCAGCCCGGCAGGACCCGCCCCAACAACCAACAGATCGAATACCGAGGCTTCAACGTGCCTCGCTGTGTTTTTGTCGTGCCCATTGAGTTTTTTTGCCACCGCGTCCGCCACGGCGGCCCCCTGCGTGACGGCGGTGCGCACCAGCGCAAAGCCGCCCAGTTCCCCGGCGACAAACAGGCCCGGGACGTTGACGGCTTCGAGGTCTTCTCCGAGCGCGGGCAGGTCTTTGCGGTCGCTCAGGTCGCCGAGGGTGATGGCGATCGCGGCGGTCGGGCACGCCGTGGCACACAGGCCGTGACCCACGCAGCGCGCCCCGTGGACGACAACCGCCTGGCCGTGCAACAGTGAGAGGACCCCGTCTTCGGGGCACGCGCGCACACAGGCGCCGCACCCGAGGCACTTGCCCAGGTCGATGTCGGGGTATTGGAGTCTTGCGGTGTGAGTGCCGCGCTCCCTGGCGTCCCGGCGTTCGCGGTGGCTGCGGGCGTAGCCCTGCATCTCGTGGTGGCGGCGCACCAGCAGCAGTACGAAAAGCACCAGGACGAGCACCGGGATGGATGCGAGAAGCCAACTCATCATGCATCGATCTGCTTGCGTGAATTCATGCTGCAATCAGCGACATCGGCGGGCCTGTTGCCTTGCGTGTATCCGGCAACACACTCTTGCGTTATCGGTGTGATGAGGTCTTAACTACCACAGGACCGACAAACTTCAAAGCATTTCTTAACCGGGCTTCCTATGAATACCGATCACGCCTTGGCGATAAAGAATCCGGTGAACGAAACGCCGGTAAACACGGTAATAATCAGGGTATTACGTGATCGTGTGGCCGAGTATCGAAGCCGGTGCCGCGCCGGGCGTGGCTTTATGTATTGATAGAAAAGACGGTCATCATCTGGGCATATCCCCCGAATCAAAACATGCATATAGGGGGATTGCCCAGGGGACTCAGGGAAAAACGCCAGCGAAAAAAAGGGCAAAATCCGCTCAATTCTGCGCTTGATGAGCGATAATCGGACCGACATTGATATAAGGTTGTTTCAGCCACTCATCTCGCCCCAGCGGGTGGGTCTGCACAAGGATGAGCCGATGACGCGATGGCTTACTGTCTTGATCCGGACAAACGACCGGTGTTTGTATTCATCACGCCTTGCCGTGGTGTGCGCGTTTTTTTCGATCGCGCTTTTTACCGGGGGTTGCGACGAACGCAGCGAGATACGGACCTACAACGCGCCGAAAGAGGTGTCGCCGATGACGATGGGACGCGCGCCCGCAATGGCCGTGTCCGATGGGCAAGGCGCCGGTGAGGCCGTGTCCACGGATCGGCTGGAGTGGGCGTTGCCCGCGGGCTGGTCGCAACGTCCGGGTGGCGGGCCGATGCGTGAGATGACACTCACCCGTTCATCGGATGGTTTTGAAATCACGGTGACCAAACTGCCGCTCCAGTCTGGGTCGTTGCTTGCCAACGTCAATCGCTGGCGCAAACAGATGGGGCTTGCGGAGACTGATGAGGCGGCGTTGCCCGGGATGACACGCCCGTTGGAGGGGGGCCAAGTGGCGGTGACGCTGGTCGATCTGGCAACTCAAGCCGCGGTGACGGACGCGGCGTCACATGAACGGATGCTGGCGGCGCTGATCCATACCACGGATTCCACGTGGTTTTTCAAGGCCCGCGGGTCGGTCGGGCTGATTGCCGGGGTCGAGCCCGATTTTCTGTTGATCCTGCGTTCGGTTCATCCCGCACAAGTCACGCCGAACCCGCACGTGGATCACGCGAGGGTGCAATCACCGGTCAACGGCGACGGCGTTCAGAACATCGGGCCGGTGTCGTTCCGTGTGCCCGAGGGCTGGTCCCTTGACCCGCAGCCGCGCAACATGCGGTTTGCCACGTTGGTTTTCACGCACGACAACCGGAGCGGGGAGATGGCCATCACGGCTTTTCCGGGCGACGTGGGGGGGGAGTTGGCCAACGTCAACCGGTGGCGAAACCAGGTCGGCCTCCTGCCGGTGGCAAGCCTCGACAGCGAAGACGCTGGCACGGTCAACATCGATGGCCAGGAGGCGCGGGTGTACCGCTTTGTCGCTACGCAAGGCCCCTCGGCGGGGATGGGCATCGTGGTCGCCCCGATCCAACACGATGGGCAGACCTGGTTTTTCAAGATGACCGGGGCTGCGCCACTGCTCGAAAGCCAGTACGAGCCGTTTGTGTCGTTTTTGGAATCACTGCGTTTCCAGTCGCAATAAGTATTCATAAGCCCGACACCCCATGCCCAAGAAACTCCGAAACATGCTCGGCCCGCTGGCGTCCATGAGGCTGACGGTGGTGTTGCTGGGCCTGCTGGTGCTGCTTGTTTTCTTCGGCACGCTGGCGCAGGTCGACCGTGGCATCTGGGACGTGGTCCACCGGTACTTCCGATCGTTTGTGGTCTATGTCCCCTTGCAGATATTCCTGCCGCGCACCGTGAACGTGCCGGGCGAAGTTCTGTTTCCCGGCGGGTACACCGTCGGGGGCTTGATGCTTGTGAACCTGCTTGCGGCGCATGCGTTGCGTTTCAGGGTCAAGGCCACGGGCCCAAGACTCGTGTGGGGTTGGGGGGTGATCGTGGTCGGCGCGGCGCTGGTTGCGTGGTTTCACAACAGCCCGCTGCCGGGGCGGGTGCTCGCGCGGTTTGGCGGGTACACGGGCGTGCTGCCGCTGATGATGCTGGGCGTGGTGGTGTATGCCCCCGTGGTCGCGGGTTGCGTGCTCACGTTCGGTCGGCGCTGCGGGGTGATCCTAATCCACGCGGCGCTGATCCTGCTCATCATCGGCGAGGGCGTCACCGCGGCGTCGGCGGTGGAAACCCAGATGCCCATTTACGAGGGGGCGACGACTTCATGGGCGCAGGACATCCGGGAGGTCGAACTGGCGGTGATCGATCCGTCCGACCCGACGCACGACCGGACCGTCGCGGTGCCCGAGTCGATGCTGCTTCAATCGCTCCGCACGGGCCGGCGTATCAGCCACCCGACGCTGCCCTTTGCGATCACGGTCGAGCAGTACATCAGGCAATCCCGGGTGGTGAGTGTCGATCCCGCCGGTCAACTCAAGCCCCGCGCCACCGCTGGGTTTGGCGTCAACATGGTGGCGGTCCCCACGTCCGCGGCCACAGGCATGAGCATGGACCGTTCGATCGACGTGCCCTCGGCCCTGATCGCGCTCTATGACGGCGACACGCTCATCGGGCGTTACCTGGTCTCCCCGCACTTTCAGGTCGACAGCGACATCGTGATCGGGCAACCGGTCCGGTTCGGGGACTCGCTCCACACCGTCGCGCTGCGGTTCCGCCGATACTACCGGCCGTACGCCCTCAAGCTGGTCAAGTTCAATCACGACCTCTACCCCGGCACGGGCGTCCCGCGCAATTTCTCCAGCGACATCCGCCTGACCGACGAACTCCACCACGTGGACAGGGCGGTTGCGATCTCCATGAACAACCCGCTGCGATACCGGGGGGAGACTTATTTTCAGTCGAGTTGGATCCCCGGTGCGCGTGAGGGCGACCCGGACCGGGGCACCGTGCTCATGGTCGTGCGCAACCCCGGCTGGACGATCCCTTACATCGCCTGCGCCCTGGGCACGATCGGGATGACGGTTCAATTCGGTCTGGGGCTGACCGCATTTCTCAGGAAACCCAGGGCATGAATCATCGAACGTCAAACAAATTGGCGATAGGCCTCACACTTGCGTTGACGGCGGTCTACCTCGCGGGCCCGCTTGCGGTTCATTCACGACCGGAGGGGCTGGACACCGACGCGTTCGGCGAGTTGCCCGCGTTGTTCTCCGGTCGGTGCAAGCCCATCGACAGCATCGCCCGCAACAGCCTGATGTCGATCAGCGGCCGACAGTCACTCATGCGCGACACAGAGAGCCTCGATGCGGTCACGTGGCTTCTCGACGTGATCGCGCGTCCGGATGTGGCGGACCACGACGGGGTCTTCCGGGTGGACCACCCGGGCGTGCGGGGGCTGCTTGGGCTGACCGACCCCACGGTCAAGCGAGCAAGCTACAACCTGCTCATGCAAAAGGCCAGCGAACTTCAGGCGCAGGCGGTCCTGGCGGACCAGACCCCACAGGATCAGCGTGACGCCTACCAGGGCAAGGTGCTGCAACTGAGCAACCAGCTCGCCCTTTACCAATCGCTGCGGGGGATGGACGCCATCCGTCTGGTGCCAACGGACTCGGTCCCGGGTGAATGGGCACCGATCCACTTTGTCTCGCAGGCGGGCGGTGGCTCGACACGATCCGCACGGATCGCGGACGGCTACAGGCAACTTTTTGTTGCGTACCGCGACCGTGATGCGTCACGCTTCAACAGCTTGACCCACAGCCTGCGGGACATGATGCGCCTGGATCACCGCGCCCTGACCGACCGGGCCCGACTCGAAGCGGCGTTTAACCGCTACGGGGTGTTCTTCCGCGCTTCGGTGCTTTACCTCGTGATCGGGTTGATGACGATGGTCTGCTGGCTGCGCTGGCAACGGGTCTTGCACGGCGCCGCGTTTGCCTTGCTCGTGGTGGTGCTGGGGGTGCACACGCTCGGGCTGGGCATGCGGGTCTATCTGTCTGGCCGACCCCCGGTGACCAATCTCTATTCCTCCGCCCTGTTCATCGGGTGGGGCGTGGCGGTGTTGTGCGTGATCCTGGAATACCTCCACCGCAACACGATGGGCCTTGTGGTCGCGGCGGCGGCCGGCTTTACGACGCTGCTGATCGCGCAGGGGCTCTCGGGCAACGGCGACTCCATGGCGGTGCTGCAGGCGGTGCTCGACACCAACTTCTGGCTGGCGACACACGTGGTCGTCATCACGCTCGGGTACTCGGCCACGTATCTTGCGGGCCTGCTCGGGGTAGCGTACATCTTCCGCGGCGTCTTCACGCGGTCGCTGGGAGAAGCCGATTCAAAACAACTGGCACAGATGATCTACGGCGTGATCTGCTTTGCGACGCTGTTCAGTTTCGTCGGCACGATCCTCGGGGGTATCTGGGCGGACCAGTCGTGGGGGCGGTTCTGGGGCTGGGACCCGAAGGAAAACGGCGCGCTGGTCATCGTGCTGTGGAACGCGCTGGTGCTCCACGCACGCTGGGGCGGGCTGGTCAGGCACCGGGGCATCGCGGTGCTGGCGGTCTTTGGCAATGTTGTGACGAGCTGGTCTTGGTTCGGCGTGAACATGCTCGGTCGGGGCCTGCACTCGTATGGTTTTATCGACTCGGCGGCGTGGTGGCTGGCGATCTTTGTCGTGTCACAGCTTCTGGTCATCGGGATCGGCGGCGTGCCCGAGCGTCTTTGGAGGAGCCGATCAAAGCCCGTCGGCTCGCACAGGCCGATCGGCACGCCCGCGCCCACGGGGCAAGGCAAGATTGCCGCTCTGAATGCGGAGTGATGCGGTTAAGATGGACCCGTTCGCAGCAAGCCGACCGCCCGAAACCCGACCGACAGCCCCAACAGGGACCGACCCGTGACGCCCCGGACCCCGCCATCCCGTGCAAAATCCAACGCGTTTACGCTTGTCGAGTTGATCGTGGTGATGGCCATCGTGGCGATACTGCTGGTGATCCTGTTGCCCGCGCTCTTTGCCGCGCAGAAGCAAAAGGACATCGTGCGCTGTGCCACTTCGCTGCACCACCTGGGCTTTGGGGTGTGGTCTTACAGCATGGATCACCGCGACCTCATGCCCGATTATTACGGGGACCCTTCGCTATCGCTCGACACGGTGGCGATGGTTCGACCCAACGGCAGCCGGGTCAACCTCGGTCTTCTGACCGAATACATCACGGACCCCTCGACGTTCTACTGTGACGCCGGCCGGCAAGCCCCCACGCCCGACCTGGCATTCGATACGCCAGAGAACCCCTGGAACAACGGCGCGGGGGGCCCCGGCTCCTGGTTGAACGCGGGCTTTGCGGCCCGTTTTGAAAAACCCTCGCTCACCAGTGCGCAACGCAGCACCGAGCTCTACACCAACAAGGTCGTCTTCACGGATTTTCTCGGGGTCAACGGCTACGACGAAGACAGCCGGTTCCACGGCACGATCTACGCCACGCACGACGGTCGTGGCTGCAACCTGCTCTTTGGGGACGGCGGTGTGCACTGGGTGCTGGCCACCGCGATCAACTCGATGCGGCCCGTGAATCACGATTGCCCCAGCGCCACCGAGATGGACGCCTACTACCAGTTGCTGGACATCCTCCCGGCCGGGGGCGGGGGCCAGCCGCTGCCGCACGACGACGACGACGACCACCCCCAAGCCACACACCCGGAACACGACGACCACTAACCCCGGAAGCAGATCGGTAAACCGTCATGGCACTGGCACACGGCAGCATGCGCAAACACAAGCGAGCGCGGTGGATCACGCGCCTGCCGTGGTTCGGGCCGGCGGTGATGACCGTGACGATGTTGCTGTTGCTCTCGCTTCTCATCTGGCGGCTGCAGGTCCACCACCGCAACCAGAAGCAGGTCGAACTCGAGCGCGCACTTCAGACGGCGCGCGACACCATCTCGGCGCGGCTGGAAACCGACGAGGAATTCCTCAAGCTCCTGGCGGAACAGGCCGCCAAAGGCACACTGACGGAGAGCGAGTTTCACAGCCTGGCCAGCGGCTATATTGCCAAGCGACCCCGTATCACCGCGGTATTCTTTGTGCGGGGCGGCCGGGGCCTGGTGTGGATCGTGCCCGAGGAGTACCGCGACGAAGCCAGCGAGTTAAGCCAATCCGTGCCCGAGCACACCGACGCCATGCGGGCCGTCACGACCGGCGAGCCGTTGACATACTCCAACCCCCACATCGGTCTTGCGGGCACGCACTGCTTTGACCTTTACGTCTCCACGCCCGCCGGTGGCCAGTCCGCGGGGGTCTTCGTGGCGTCGTACAACAGCCGACTGCTTTTGCGTGACACGCTGGACCGGTCGATCCTCCAGGCACACCACACCGAGCTGTGCGGCGAACAGGGCCAGGTGATCTACAGCACGCCGCGCGTCGCTCGGGTGGACGAGGGGTTGATCGGCCAGACCGTCCTGCTCCGACCGGGCAACGGCATGAAGCTGCGCCTGGCCACGTTTGTCACGCCTTTCTGGGACGAGCAGACACGGACGCTCATGATTATCTGCGTGGCGCTCGTGGGGGGGATGGGGCTGGGCATGTGGGCGCTCAGTCGGCAGATCAACGAACGGACGCACGCTGAAAAAGCCCTCCAGGAAGCCTACGGCGTGCTCGAGATGCGCGTCGAGGAGCGGACGAGGGAACTGAGCGAAACCAACCGGCAACTGGCGCAGGAGATCCGCGACCGCCAGGAAGTCGAAGAGAAATCCCGTCGGCACATGGAACAACTGGCCCAGCTCGGGCGCGTGAGCATGATGGGCGAGATGGCGGCAGGACTGGCCCATGAACTCCACCAGCCCCTCGGCGCGGTGGCCACCTACCTCAACGGCTTTCGCAGGCTGCTCACCCAGCCCCAGCCCGACCTGCCACGCATCGTCAAGGCCCTCGACGACGTCAATGCCCAGAACGTGCGCGCGGTGGAGATCATCGATCGCCTTCGGACTTTTTTGACGCCCAACCCCCCCTGTTTTGGGCCCCATAACCTGCCGATGTTAGTCAGGGAGGCTGCACAACTCATCGATCCGGACCGCAAACGCATGCGCATCGACCTGCAGACCCACATCCCCGACAACACCCCCACGGTCTTGGTCGACCGCGTCCAGATTCAACAGGTCATCATGAACCTGGTCAAGAATGCCTATGAGTCCATCCAGGCCTGCGACCCGCCCATCAGACGGGTCACCGTGTCGGCCTGTTCAAGCGGGCCCGAGGACATACGTGTGGACGTGACCGACACCGGCAGGGGCTGCCCGGCGAGTGATCTGCAGCGGATCTTCGAGCCCTTCACCACCACCAAGCCGGGCAACATGGGCATGGGCCTGCCCATCTGTCGAACCCTCATCGAAGCCCACAACGGACGGCTGTTGGCCACGAACAATCCGGACAGCGGCATGACCTTCAGTTTTACAGTCAGGACGGTGCAACATGTCCATGCATAGCCCAGCTCAACTCGACTTGCCCCGCAGCATCAGCGACGCCACCGTCTTCGTGATCGACGACGACCGGGGCATGCGCAGCGCGATCGAGTTTCTGCTGGGCACGGCCGGCCTCAACGCGAAAACCTACGCCTCGGGCAGGGCTTTCCTCGAAGAGTACCAACCCAGGATGCACGGCTGCCTCCTGTTGGACATCCGCATGCCCGACATCAGCGGGTTGGATTTCCAGAACGAACTACGCAGTCAAGGCGTCCGCCTGCCCGTCATCCTGATCTCGGCGTACGGCACGATCCCGATGGCGGTCCGGGCCGTCCGGGAGGGGGCGTTCGACTTCATCGAAAAGCCCTTCGACGACGAGTCCCTGCTCAAGCGGATCCGTGAGGCCATCCACCTCAACATCGATCAGCGCGTGGACGACCTCAAGGTGCAGCAGGCCAGGGAACAACTCAGCCTGCTGACCGCGCGGGAAAAAGAAGTCATGGGCCTGGTGGTCAGCGGCATGCTCAACAAACAGATCGCCATGGAACTGGGCATCAGCCCCAAGACCGTCGAGAACCACCGCTCCAAAGTGATGGACAAGATGGGCGTCCAGAGCCTGGCGGAACTCGTTCAACTCAACACGCTTTTGCACTGAGCAGGCCGGGCAAACGCGGGTATCACGAGCTTACCCCCAATCGCGGCCAACCCACGCCCGGGGTCCGATGAATATCGTGGTGGGTTTGAGGCTCAAAGCCGCCCCGTGTCGTCGAACAAAGAGAACAGGCTGCGCGTTTTGAACCGCCGCAACGCATCCCCCTGTATTGGGGCCTCAACTCGAGGCGTTGGAAATGAACCCCTCGGGACGCACCGCGCAACAGGCGTCTGCCCGGCGGGGGTTGTGTCCGGAGCATTCCGGATCAGGCAGCCCCACCGCGGCGCAGGGACGCCAAAATCAGCTTAGAAAAAGACATTTCGCTCTTCACGGGTTGTTTTGTTATGGTCTTTATTGATTAGAGCTTGCGGCAATCTGCATCTTCGCGAAGCCCGTCCGTTCCGACTCATTTTCTCCCGACGGATCAGCGGCCATCGGCCCGCGTGACATTTTTCCCGGAGTCAAGAGAGCATGGCGATTAAGCCTCGTACGACACAATATCGGCGCGGGGATTTATGTACGGGCCTGATGAATTGCTTTTTTGAATCGCTCTGGACTCCCCGGGCCTCAGAGGTTTCACGTGATCCGCAACACGGCCCCTCGCTGTTTGAGCCTCTGGAAGCGCGGTTGCTGCTGTCGGCCGACCCCAACGACCAGATCAGCGAAGCGATCCAGGCCACGGTCAACAGCTTTGTCACAGGGACGATCAGCGCCCAGAACACCAACCCCGATCCGGGCACCGATTTCGACGTGGACATGTACAAGTTCAATGTCACGGCCGGCCACACGCTGGGGTTCGACATCGACGACGTGGGCGACCTGCTGGACAGCTATCTGCGCCTGTTCGACTCCACCGGCTCGCTGCTGGGCAACAGCGATGACGGCAAAGCCCCGGACGATCTGATTAATTACTATAGTCTCGAGTCATACCTGACCCACACCTTCGACATCGGCGGCACGTACTACATCGGGGTGTCGGGGTTCGGCAACGGGGCCTACAAGGCCGTGGACGGTTCGGGGGATCAGTCCGGAGACACCGGCGGCTACAGACTGACCATCACCGACCTGTCGGTGGGCTTCGACTTCGGTAATGCACCGGACACCTACGGCACCTCGCTGGCTTCCAACGGACCACGCCACGCGCAGAGCGGTCTGCGCCTGGGCACCACGATCGATGCCGAGGCCGACGGCGCACCCAGCGGCGCGGCCCTCGGCGACAACAACACCGGCACCAACGACGAAGACGGCGTGACCTTCCTCACCGCCCTGCGCGGCGGGGATATGGCCACCGTCCGCGTCAATTCTTCGGGCATCGCCTTTCTCAACGCCTGGATCGACTTCAACGCCGACGGCGACTTCAACGACGCCGGCGAACAGATTTTCGACGGCCGGGGCGTCAACAGCGGCAACAACGACCTGCAATTCTCCGTGCCCGATATCGTGACCACCGGCTCGACTTTTGCACGCTTCCGACTCAGTTCGCTCAACGGGCTGGAGCCCACCGGCGTCGCTCCCGACGGCGAGGTCGAGGACTACCAGGTCTACACGCAGTTCGGCGGAGAGATCGAGGTCCGGGGCAACGGCTTTGAGATCGTGGACGGCGACCAGACGCCCAACGCGCTGGACTTCACCCACTTCGGCACGCTGCTGCAGAACGGCGGCACGCTCAGCCGAACGTTCACGGTCAACAACGTCGGCACCGCGCCGATCACCACCAGCAACCTCACCGTGCCAGAGGGCTTCACGGTCATCGCGGGCCTCGACGCAATCATCCCCGCCGGCGGCAGCGACACGTTCACCGTGCAGATGCAAGTCGACACGCTGGGCACGGCGGCCGGCGACATCAGCTTCACCAACAACGACGCCAACGAGAACCCCTACAACTTCGCCATCACCGGCACGGTCGCCGCGGCGGGGGCGATCCCGGGGCACCTCTGGTCCACCTATGTCGGGGATTACGGTACGGAGTACGGCAACGACACCGCGGTGGATGCGAACGGGAACGTCTACATCGTGGGGTATACCTCCTCTGACAACTGGGCGGTCGGCGGTTACGACACCAGCTACGGGGGAGTCGTCGACGGTTATGTCGCGAAATACGCCCCCAACGGCGAATTGCTCTGGTCCACCTACCTCGGCGGCGATGGAGATGAAGTTGCTTTCGGCCTCGCGGTCAAGGGCAGCAGCCTTTACGTTTCGGGGTACACCGAATCGGCAGGTTGGACCAGCGGCGGCCCCGACACCTCATACAACGGGGGAGCTGATGACATCTACGTGGTGAAACTGGCCACCAACGGCCAGTTCATTTGGTCGACTTACCTCGGCGGGGCGGGTGATGATTACGGCACGGGCCTGAGCGTGGCCGGCGACGGCAGCGTCTACCTGACGGGGCAGACCGATTCCACGGGTTGGGTCAGCGGCGGGTACGACACCACCCAGAACGGGGGCCCTGACGCCTTTGTGGTGAAGCTCAACGCCAACGGCCAGACGCTCTGGTCGACCTACCTCGGCGGCGAGAGCAGTGACACGGGCTACGACATCGGCGTGGCCGGCGATGGCAGCGTCTATGTTTCGGGATACACCTCTTCCGCCGGCTGGGCCAGCGGCGGCTACGACACCATCTACAACTTTGGCCAGGATGCCTTTATCGTCAAACTCAACGCCAGCGGCCAACACCTCTGGTCCACCTATGTCGGGGGAAGTGAAGATGATTTCGGCAACAACCTGGCCATCGCCGGTGACGGCAGCGTCTATCTCGCGGGAGAAACGCATTCTGCCGGCTGGGTCAGCGGGGGCTACAACACCGACTTCACCGGGACGGTCAACGGCTTTGTCGTGAAAGTCAACGCCAACGGCCAGCACCTCTGGTCGACCTACCTCGGCGGGGATGATGAAGACCGAGCCTTCGGCGTCGCGCTGACGGGCACCGGGGGCATCTACGTCGTCGGGCGGACCGCCTCTTACAACGGCTGGATCAGCGGCGGCTACGACACCCAGTACAGCTCAAACCAGGACGGCTTTGTCGTCCGTCTCGACGACATTAACCTCGACTACGGCGACGCGCCGGATTCTTATGGCACCACCAAGGCCGCCGACGGCGCACGGCACTATCCCACGGGGCTTACCCTCGGCGCGTCACGCGATGCCGAGAGCAACGGCCTGGTCTCCGGCGCTGCGCTGGGCGACGACAACGGCAACACCGACGACGAAAACGGCGTGACGTTCCTCAGCGACGTGCGCGGCGGGGCCACCACCACCGTCCGCGTCAACACCTCGGCCCCCGGCTTCCTCAACGCGTGGATCGACTACAACGGCGACGGCGACTTCGGTGACGCAGGCGAACAGGTCTTCATCGACAAGCCGGTCTACGGGGGCAACATCGACCTGACCTTCGTCGTGCCCAACACGCTCGGGTACACGTCGACCTTTGCCCGCTTCCGATTGACCAGCTTCACCGGTGTCGGGCCGACGGGTTACGCACGCGACGGCGAGGTCGAGGACTACCAGGTCTACACGCAGGCCGGCCCCGATGCGCTGGTCCAGGGCAACAACCAGACCATCGTCACCGGCGACACCTCGCCCTCCGAACTCAAACACACCGACTTCGGCACGCTCTACCAGAACGGCGGCACAATCAGCCGAACGTTCACGGTCTTCAACAACGGCACGGTGAACCTGACGACGTCGAACCTGACGGTGCCCGCGGGCTTCACCATCACGGAAGGTCTCAACGCCACGATCACCCCGGGCGGCAGCGACACGTTCACCGTGCGGATGGATGTCGCCACACTCGGCGTCAAGAGCGGTTTTGTGAGTTTCAACACCACCGACACCGACGCCAACCCTTACCGCTTCACGATCACCGGCACCGTCGCGGCGGCACAGGACGTGATCGGCCACCTCTGGTCGAGCTACGTCGGCGGGACAGCTTCTGACTCCGGCAACTCCGTCGCGGTGGCCTCTGACGGCAGTGTTTATATCACGGGTCAGACCTCTTCCTCCGGCTGGGTGAGCGGGGGATACGACAACACCCTTGACGGCAGTGGCGATGCCTTCGTCGTGAAGTTCTCACCCAGCGGCCAGCACCAGTGGTCCACCTACCTCGGCGGGACAGGCAATGACTCCGGCAACTCCGTCGCGGTGGCCCCCGACGGCAGTGTTTATGTCACGGGTACCACCGCTTCCTCCGGCTGGGTGAGCGGGGGCGACGACACCAGTCAGAATGGAGGCACCGACGGCTTCGTGGTGAAACTCAACGCCGCCGGCCAGCACCAGTGGTCCACCTACCTCGGCGGGACAAGTAATGACTACGGCAACTCCGTCGCGGTGGACCCCGATGGGAGTGTTTATGTCACGGGTGAGACCTTTTCCACCGGCTGGGTGAGCGGGGGATACGACACCAGTCAGAATGGAAGCGCCGACGGCTTCGTGGTGAAGCTCAACGCCGCCGGCCAGCACCTGTGGTCCACCTACCTCGGCGGGACAGAATATGACTACGGCTTCTCCGTCGCGGTGGCCCCCGACGGGAGCGTCTATGTCACGGGTCAGACCTTTTCCTCCGGCTGGGTGAGCGGGGGATACGACATCGATTACGGTGGAGGCGCCGACGGCTTCGTGGTGAAGCTCAACGCCGCCGGCCAGCATCTGTGGTCCACCTACCTCGGCGGGACAGCTACTGACAACGGCAACTCCGTCGCGGTGGCTACCGACGGGAGTGTTTATGTCACGGGTTCCACTTATTCCTCCGGCTGGGTGAGCGGGGGATACGACACCAGTCAGAATGGAGACGCCGACGGCTTCGTGGTGAAACTCAACACGGCCGGCCAGTACCAGTGGTCCACCTACCTCGGCGGGACAGGGAATGACTACGGCTACTTCGTCGCTGTGGCCCCCGACGGCAGCGTCTATGTCGCGGGTGAAACCGAATCCTCCGGCTGGGTGAGCGGGGGGTACGACACCAGTCAGAACGGCAGTATTGACGCCTTCCTCGTCCGCCTGTCCAACACCGCACTCGACTACGGCGACGCGCCTAACTCCTACCACACGCTCCTGGCTTCCGACGGCGCTCGCCACTACCCCTCTTCGCTCTACCTCGGCGCCTTGATCGACTACGAGAGCGACGGCCAGCCCACCCTCTACGCCGGCGGCGACGACAACACTGGCACCAACGACGAGAACGGCGTCACCTTCCTCAGTGCCCTGCGCAACGGCCAGAACGCCACCGTCCGCGTCAACGCCTCGGACTTCGGCTACCTCAACGCCTGGATCGACTTCAATGCTGATGGCGACTTCGACGACGATGGCGAACAGATAATCACCAATCAGTCTCTCATCCCAGGCAACAGCGACGTGGTGTTCACGGTCACGGGGGATACCCTCAACGGCCTGACCATCGCCCGCTTCCGTTTGAGCACTGTGGGCGACTTGTCGTACACGGGCTACGCGCCCGACGGCGAGGTCGAGGACTACTCCGTCTTCACCATCTCCGAGCCCGAGGTCGAGGTCCGCGGCAACAATATCGTCATCACCGATGGCGACCTCACCCCGGCCACGAACGACTTCACCAACTTCGGCACGATCTACCAGAACGGCCAGCCGTTGAGCAAGACCTTCACGGTCTACAACGACGGCACAGCCGACCTCAACACGTCCAACCTCACCGTACCGGCGGGGTACACCGTCACCGAGGGCCTCTCGGCCACGATCCCCGCGGGATCAGCCGACACCTTCACCGTGCAGCTCGGTGTGGGTTCGCTGGGTGTGAAGTCCGGGCAGATCAGCTTCGTCACCAACGACAGCAACGAGAACCCCTACAACTTCGCGATCACCGGCACCGTCGCCGCGGCACAGACCTTCATCGATTACCTCTGGTCGAGTTACGTCGGCGGGAGCGCTCTGGAAAATGGTACAGCCGTGGCGGTGGACAGCCAGGGCAACGTCTATCTCGCGGGAGCGACCGACTCCAGCGACTTGGCCAGCGGCGGCTACGACACCAGCTACGGCGGAGGTGTGGATGGTTTTGTTGCCAAATACACCGCCGGCGGCAAGCTCCTTTGGTCCACCTATCTCGGTGCGGACGGCGTTGATTACGCCCGTGCCATGGCTGTGGCCGGTGACGGCAGCGTCTACGTCGCGGGTTACACGCAGTCCACCGGCTGGGCCAGCGGGGGCTATGACACGACCTATGACGGAAACCAGGATGGCTTTGTCGTCAAACTCAACACCAACGGGGGGTTCCTCTGGTCCACCTACCTCGGGGGTTTCAATTCTGATACGGCAAGAGGGATCGCCGTCACCGGCAACGGCAGCGTCTATGTCACGGGAGAGACGCAGTCCTCCGGCTGGGTCATGGGGGGCGACGATACCACCTTCAGTGGTACTGTTGATGCCTTCGTGGTCAGACTCAACAGCAGCGGCCAGCACGTCTGGTCCACCTACCTCGGCGGAGACGCTGATGATTACGCCTATGCCGTGGCTGTGGCCGGTAACAACAACATCTACGTGACGGGGTACACCACCTCCACCGGCTGGGTCAGCGGCGGATACGACACCAGCCTTGCTGGCGGCCTCGATGCTTTCGTTGTCAGGCTCGACGCCGACAGCCACACCATCTGGTCCACCTACCTCGGCGGGGATAGCGTCGAGGTTGGAAACGCACTGGCTGTGACCGGTGACGGCAGCGTCTACGTCGCGGGATACACGCAGTCCTCCGGTTGGGTCAGCGGCGGCTATGACACCACATACGGTGGAGATACAGACGGCTTCGTCGTGAAACTCAACAGTGGTGGACTGCACCTCTGGTCCACCTACCTCGGCGGTAACTCTTCTGAAGCCGCTAATGGCCTGGCTCTGGCTGGTGACGACGGTGTTTACGTCGCGGGGGAAACCGGTACTGACGGCTGGGTCAGTGGCGGCCACGACACCAGCTTCAACGGAAATCAGGACGGTTTCGCGGTGAGACTGGGCGGTGGCGGCCAGCACCTCTGGTCCACCTACGTCGGCGGAACGACTCTGGAGTATCTCGCGGGCCTGGCTGTGGCCGCTGACGGCAGCCTTTACTTGGTGGGACATACCTACTCCGACGGCTGGGTCAACGGCGGTTACGACACCACCTTCGACGGCAGCTTGGACGCCTACCTCGTCGCACTGACCCGCGCGGACCTCGACTACGGCGACGCGCCCGACACCTACGGCACGCTCCTGGCCTCCGAGGGTGCGCGGCACTACGCCTCATCACTCTACCTCGGCGCTTCAATCGACACCGAGAGCAACGGCCTGCCCACCCTCTACGCCGGCGGCGATGACAACACGGGCACCGACGACGAGAACGGCGTGACCTTCCTCAGCGCGGTGCGCGGCGGAAATACCGCCACCGTACGCGTCAACGCCTCGGGATCGGGAAACCTCAACGCGTGGATCGACTTCAACAACGACGGCGACTTCCTCGACGCCGGTGAACAGATCATCACAGACCAGGTGGTCAACACGGGCAACAACGACCTGGGGTTCAGCGTGCCCGGCTACGTCATCAACGGGCCAACGTTTGCCCGGTTCCGACTCAGTTCCGCCACCGGCCTGGCACCCACCGGTTACACCTACGACGGCGAGGTCGAAGACCACCTGATCTACACGCAGGCCGGCCCCACCGCCGACTTCAACGGCGACGGCCGCGACGACATCGTCTTCCGCAACACCTCCAACGGACAGAACGTCGTGTGGTACATGAACGGCTCAACCAAGACCGGCTCGGCGGGGCTGCCACCCGTAGCCGACACCCACTGGCAGATCGTCGCCGTGGGCGATATGAACCTCGACGGCAGCCCCGACCTCGTCTGGCGCAACAGCATGAACGGCCAGAACCTCATCTGGACCATGAACGGCACCACCAAGCTCCAAAGCATCGGCCTGCCCCCGGTGGCAGACCTCAACTGGAAGATCGTCGGCGTCGGCGACTTCAACAGCGACTTCTACCGCGACATCGTCTGGCGCAACACCGCCACCGGGCAGCACCTGGTCTGGACCATGAACGGCACCGCTAAGCTGGGCAACCTCGCCCTGCCTACGGTCGCGGACCTCAACTGGCAACTCGCCGCAATCAGGGACCTCGACGCCAACAACAAGCCCGACCTGATCTGGCGAAATACCTCCAATGGGAACAACCTTGTCTGGCTGATGAACGGCACCTCGGTGCTCAGCGGCGTAGACCTGCCCAACGTCGGCAGTATGAACTGGATCATCGCCGGCACGCTCGACTCCAACTACGACGCCAAGCCCGACATCCTCTGGCGAAACACCGCGACCGGTCAGACCCTCGTCTGGACCATGAACGGCACGACACGTACCGGGTCACTCACACTGCCCACCGTCGCATCGGTCTGGCAGGCGGTGGTGTGACGGGTCCGTGTGAGACACTCGAGACTCACCCGAAACCGTCCCGACACGGATTGGTGAAGCGTCAAAAAAAAATAGCCAAACGGGTCAACCCGCCAGACGCCGCGCGACACCGACCGCTATTGAGTGATTAGGAAGGCAACCCAATCCATCCACGCACGCCGCCTCACCCCCCCCAGCCGGGCTTGCGTGCAACGAGGACACGGGATGCCCTGAAGCGGGGCGATGAATCGTGAACAAGCCGTCTCGAATGCCCGGGAGAGGACTCGAACCTCCAAGGGATTTTACTCCCACCAGCACCTCAAGCTGGCGCGTCTGCCAATTTCGCCACCCGGGCTCGGGGGCGCAAGCCCATCAGTATAGAAATCCCCGGGACTTTGTCGAGAGGCCTTCAAACAGGTACATTGCCCCACCCCACACCGGGGCCCGGGGACAGGAGCCAACGCACCATGGGCGTCAAGGTCTGCAAGTTCGGCGGCACCAGCGTCGCCGACGCCAACCAATTCCGTAAAGTCCAGTCCATCGTCAAGGGCGATCCGGAGAGGCGGTATGTCGTGCCCTCCGCGCCGGGCAAACGCCACAAGGACGACCGCAAGATCACCGACCTGCTCTACCTCTGCCACGAGGCCGCCAAGCAGAACTTCACGTTCGACGAGGTCTTCTCGATCATTGCCGACCGCTATGAGCAGATCGTGCGCGACCTGGGGCTGTCGCTCCGGCTGGGGCCGACGCTCGACGATGTCCGCAGGCAGATCGCCCGCAACGGTGCCACCGGGGGCACGGCCGACTACGCCGCCAGCCGCGGGGAATACCTTTCGGGGATCATCACGGCGGAGCTTCTGGGTTACGAATTCATCGACGCGGCCGAGGTGATCTTCTTCGACGCGCAGGGCCGGTACGACGACGCCCGGACTTACATGGTGTTAGGTGAACGCCTGAAGAAGTCGCCCAGGGCGGTGGTCCCCGGGTTCTACGGGCAGTCCGCCATCGGCGCGGTGAAGACCTTTTCGCGCGGCGGGTCGGACATCTCCGGCGCCATCGTCGCGCGCTGCGCCGGGGCGGACGTGTACGAGAACTGGACCGACGTGAGCGGCCTGCTCATGGCTGACCCGCGCATCGTCGAGAACCCCCGCGCCATCGATACCGTGACCTACCGTGAGCTGCGCGAACTGGCCTACATGGGCGCCACCGTCCTGCACGACGAGGCCATCTTCCCCGTTCGTAAAGTCGGCATCCCCGTCAACATCCGCAACACCAACGACCCCGACCACCCCGGCACGACCATCCTCTCCCAGCCCACCGCGACCACGCCCATCGCCCACAAGATCACGGGCATCGCCGGGCGCAAGGGCTTTACCGTCGTCAACGTCGAGAAGGCGATGATGAACGCCGAGCTGGGCTTCGGACGCAGACTGCTCTCGGTCTTCGAGGACAACGGCGTGAGCTACGAGCACACCCCCTCGGGCATCGACACCATGAGCGTCGTCGTCGCGGACAGCCAGATCAACGGCAAGCTCGAACGCATCCTCGAACAACTCAAGGTCGAGTGCAACGCCGACGCGGTGGACGTGGATTCGGACCTGGCGTTGATTGCCACCGTTGGGCGCGGCATGGCCCACACGCCCGGCATGGCGGCCAGGCTCTTCAACGCCCTGGCCGAGGCCAGCGTCAACATCCGCATGATCGACCAGGGGTCGAGCGAACTGAACATCATCGTCGGCGTCAGCGGCGCGGACTTCGAGAAAGCCGTCCGCGCGATCTACCGCGCCTTCGTGGATTGAATTTCTTCACGCCACGAAACGGTCGAGCGCATACGCCACACCGTCGCGGTCGTTCGAGGGGACGATCGCTCTTGCGGCGCTGCGCGCCGTCGGCCAGGCGTTGTCCATCGCCACGCCAAAGCCCGCCCACTTGATCATCCCGATGTCGTTGGGCGCATCGCCGATCGCCATGACCGATTCGCGTTTGACGCCGTAGTGTCTGGCCACACGCTCGAGCGCGTAAGCCTTGTCCACGCGCGGGTGGATCACCTGCAGCACGTGTCTGTCACTGACCGCCGTTGCAATCCTGCCCGCGAACTTCGACCTCACCTTCGGGGTGATCTTATTCATCACTTCCGGGGGCGCAAGCAGCATGAGCTTGGTGATCGGCACACGCACGAAGGCCTCGAGGGGGCCGATGAAGTCCGGGGCAAAGACCTTGCTCGTCTCGGTCGGGAGTTTTTCGTCGACGTGGTCGGTGTACCACTTATCGAGGATCTCCAGGCTCACCACCACGCGGCGGTCGATGCGGCGCGCCACGCGGATCACGCCCTTGACGACCTCCGGCGCAAGCGGCTCGTGGAAGACGTGGCGCTGGCCCGGCGCGTCGTGGATCAGCGCGCCGTTGTAGTTGACCTGGAACGTGTCCAGCCCGAGGTGGCTGTAGATGTCCCGCACCGAGCGCGGCGGCCGGGCCGAGGCGAGCACCACACGCACGCCTTTGTCGATCACGCGGCGGACGGCCCTGACTGTTTTTGCGGTCATCCGTTTGTCGCTGCGCAAGAGCGTGCCGTCGAGGTCGATGGCCACGAGCTTCACCGGCGAAGGCGGGCCATCGTCTTCTCTTAAGTGTCCATCGGGATGTTGCGTGTGATTGCGGTCCACGGGGGCGTATCCATTCCATTGGCCCACGCATGGGGACACGTCGCGTCGGCCGACGTCAGCCAACACGCCCAGCACGTCGGGCACCGGCCACATCGTACCCGTCGGGCTGACCGCGTTCAGGCCGATCAGCCAATCGTAGAGCTTGCGTTGACCGAGCATCGCAGAATCTAACAATTTACCCATACCCCCGGCCAGTGAATCGTCCTACACTTTGTTTTCCCGTGACCGCTCGTAACGACTGGAAAAGCTGCGAGCGTACTTGATCCCCCAAGCCCCAACGGACCCGACCGATGAGCGTGACCCCGAATGTCAGCCCCACCAACCCCGCAAACACGCTGGGCCTGAACTACCGCGCCGAGGCGAAGAACCTGCCGTGGACCGGGCCGATCGTGGACATCCACCTCCACC
Organism: Phycisphaera sp.; assembly: GCA_016125215.1. Lineage (GTDB taxonomy): Bacteria > Planctomycetota > Phycisphaerae > Phycisphaerales > Phycisphaeraceae > RI-382. The sequence goes on along the minus strand of WGMF01000011.1, from coordinate 30,923 downwards.
TCAACTCGGTCGAGGCGGCGCGGATGTTCTTCCAGGCCGCCGACGCCTACAACGTCCAGAAAGTCGTGGCCATGTCGCGCATCTCGATCGTCGACGACCTCAAAGCCGAGTTCGGCGACCGCATCGAGTTCAACGCCGTGCCCGATTTTAGCCAGCGTGACAAGGAAGAGACCTTCACCACACAGTGGCTGCGCGACATCGAGGCCTTTGCCGTGCGAGGGTGTCGGTTGTGCAAGTTCTGGGCGGCCCCGCGCGGGCGCGACTTCTCGCCCCACCTCCTGCTCGATGCGCCCATCCGTCTCGAAGCCATGAAACTCGCACGCTCACTGGGCATGGCGTTCATGGTCCACGTGGCCGACCCCGACACGTGGTTTGCCACCAAATACAAAGACGCCAACAAGTACGGTTCCAAGGCGTCGCAGTACGAGCCGCTCGAACGTCTGCTCGACGAGTACCCCGACGTGCCGTGGATCGCGGCCCACATGGGCGGGCACCCCGAAGACCTCGACCACCTCCAGCAACTGCTCGACCGTCACCCCAACCTCCACCTCGACACCTCCGCCACAAAATGGATGGTGCGCGAACTGAGCAAACACCCCCGGAAGTTGAAGGCATTCTTGCTCAAGAACCCCGGGAGAATCCTCTTTGGCAGCGACATCGTCGCGTCGGCGGACAACATCGACTTTGATTTGTATGCCAGCCGATACTGGGCCTTACGCACGATGTTCGAGACCGACTACGCCGGCCCAAGCCCGATCGTCGACCCCGACCTGCACATGGTCGACCCGTCGCTCCCCGAAGACTCGACCGCCCAACTGCGCGGCTGCGAACTCGACCCGGCCTTGTTGAAGACGATCTACCACGACGCCGCGACGCGGTTCTTTGAGCGGTTGGAGAATCGGAAGAAGGAGTGATCCGCAGATGACGCGGGTCGATGCAAAGAGCATTTGCCGCAGAGATCGCAGAGTGCGCAGAGAAAGCCAGATAGCCCTACAAGCCGATTCATTTTCTTCTCTGCGACCTTTGCGATCTCTGCGGTGAAGATGTCCGCGGCCGTTCAACCTTTGCGCTGGTGTTCGTGCAAAGACTCGTCCGCCACATGGGAGGACTGGATCGGCGACAGGGGCGTTTTGATGTTGGGTGCAGCCAAGGCATAGGGTGAGCCTTGCGTCGGGGCAGCCCACTGGACGCCGTTGGCGATGACCCGGCGGACGTTGGCGTCGTAGTAGATGGGGAAGGTCTCGTGGCCGGGGCGGAAGTAGAAGACCCTGCCTTTGCCGCGTTGCCACGTGCAGCCGGAGCGGAAGACCTCGCCGCCCTCGAACCAACTGATAAAGACCAGTTCGTCCGGCTGGGGGATGTCGAAGAACTCGCCGTACATCTCGGTGTGGGGCAGCTCGAAATACTCGCCCAGCCCATCGGCAATCGGGTGGCCGGGGTTGACGCACCAGAGGCGTTCGCGTTCGCCGGCCTCGCGCCACTTGAGCCCGCAGCCGGTGCCCATGAGTTTCTTGAAGATTTTCGAGTAGTGGCCCGAGTGGAGCACGAGCAGGCCCATGCCCGCCAGGACACGCTTGTGGACGCGCTCGACCACGGCGTCTTCGACCTTGCCGTGCGCCGCGTGGCCCCACCAGGTCAGCACGTCGGTGTTGTCTAAAACTTCCGGGGGCAGGCCGTGCTCGGGCAGGTCGAGCGTGGCGGTCTTGACGACGACCCGGTCGCCGAGCACCTCGCGCAGGCCGTCGGCAATCACGTTGTGCATGCCGTGGGGGTAGATTTTCTTGACGGTTTCGTTCTTGTGCTCGTGGACGTTTTCACCCCAGACGGTGACACGGATGGGCGCGGAGGGCATGGCGTGAAATCCTTGGCGTGGCACACAGGTTAACAGAGGTTTGTCGCTAAACAATCTCGACTCAGGCCTGCGAGTTCGGGGCGCCCTGGTAGGTTGCGCTGCCGAAACCGAGCATGCAGTAACCCACCGGTGCAAAGAGCCACAGCGCGACGATCCCGAAGACCGGCGTCTTCCCGAAGGCCTTGGCAATATCCAGCGCCAAGAGGATGGTGATGACAAGGTTGACGATGGGGATAAAGAACAGCAGCAGCCACCACCACGGTCGGCCGGCAATCTGCGTGAGCAGGTAGACGTTGTAGATGGGGATGATCGCACCCCAGCCCGGCTGGCCGGCCTTGGCAAAGGTCTTCCACAGGCCCGCGATGACCGCCACGATGATCGCCAGGTAGACGATCATGAACATGCAGCCAAAGATGCCTGCGACGATCCCGCCGGCCGCGCCGCCGCCGCCCTGGTTGGAATAACTCTGTGCGAGTGTGAGCATGTTGTGCATCGAAACCCCTTTCGGTGAGAGATGTGAGTCAGCCTGTAGACGACAAACGCAGACAGCCCCGATCCTGACGGGTTCTTATCTTAACATCTCCTGCCGTGTTATCACAGGGTCAATTCAGGGGCGGGCCGATCGGGGGTCGTCGGTCAAAACCGTCTTGTCTTTCGCCGAGGCGTGTCATCTCGTGCCAGACGCGGTCGGTGTGTTCGCGCGATCGGCGAAGGGCGTGCAGGCTGGTGTTGTCGTGACGGTCCGGGTTCGGGCAACCGGGGTTGTCTTGGTTCATGGCGCGGCAGGCACAATCCACGTGATGTAAACGGATCGTGTCGATCACCGCGGTGTCGCTCTCGAAGAAACGCGAGAGCCACGAGCGACCGTTGGCAAGCCAGGCAAAGGCGCGCCTGGCCAGGCCGCGCCACTTCGGCGTGGCAAGCTTGATTGCGATCGACCGGTACTCGCGCAGCGCCCAGAGACACATCAGGTAAGCCTTGTCGTCGCGGTAGACCGCCCCCTCGTCGCTGACGAGGATCAGCTCCGCATCGTCGCCGGCCATTTCGAGCATGGGGAACAACTCTTTCACGCGCGGTGCCGCCCGCGGGAGGAAGCGGAGCGTGACAAGCTGCGGCTGCGCTTCGAGCCAACGCCTGCATCGCCTGCAGAAAGCGCACTCGGCGTCGTAAAGCACGGTGAGCGATTTCATGGTGGTCTCCTTTGTTTGTCGCCTGTGTCTGTCAAACCCCGGAAGGGCCCGGGCATCAGCCGGCGGTGGGTAACACGTTGTCAGGGGTGACGGGCGGGGCGTTGTCGTGGGTTGGGTTGTGTCTTTCGAGGGAGCGTTTGCGCAGCTTCGAGAAGACATAAAGATTGAAGAAATGCATCACACCAAGCACGACGAGGACCAGGCCAACCTTGGTGGAGAGGAACTCGAAGGCCCCTTGCGTGTCGGTGGGCTTGGTCCCGTAGCGCAGCGCGAGGGTGACGTAGCCGACGTTGATGAGATAGAACCCGACGACGAGCAGGTGGTTGACCGAGTCCGCCAGCGGTTCGTTGCCGCCGAAGGCGTCGACGAGGAAGATGCGTCCGTGCTTATGGAGCGTGCGCGCGACCCAGACGGTCAGGGCGACGCTGATGGGCAGGTAGAGGGTGTAGGTGATGAGGGTGGGGGTGGCGGTCATGGCGGGGATTCCTTGAAGAGGGGGTTGAGGGGGGTGGGTGGAGACGGGGTCCGGGGTCCGGGGTTTGTTTGTATACTTCACAAATTTCTGAAATAACAGAAATATGTGGGTAAAAAAAGAGGCCGGTTCATGGTCGGGCTCCATGGGTTGGGGTTTTGCCTGCGGGCTTGCTTCCGGGGGTGAGCAGTTTGCGGAGTTTGTGGCCCATGCGGAAGAAGGCGGAGAGGGCGCCGGTGGGGATGAGTCGGACCTGGTCGTACCAGGCGTTCATGGACTCGAAGAAGGCGAGCAGTTCGGTGAGTCGGTGTCGGGTGAAGTCGTCGAGGGTATCGGGTTGCCCGCCCCGGGTCCTGCTGTTTGGGCTTTCGGGGGTCAGGCACTCGCGCAGGAGGGCGACGGTCGGGTCCATCTCGCGTTTTTTACGCTCGTCCATGATGCGTTGGAAGAGTTCCCAGACATCGGTGTAGGTCTCGAAGTGGTCGCGGCGGTCGCCCAGGACGTGGGCGACTTTGACGATGCCCCAGGCCTGCAGTTCGCGCAACGAGGTGCTGACGTTGGAGCGGGCGACCTTGAGCGTCGTGGCGATCTCCTCGGCGTGCAGGGGCTTGGGGGAGATGTAGAGCAGGGCGTGGACCTGTGCCACGGTGCGGTTGATGCCCCAGCGCGAGCCCATCTCGCCCCAGTGGACGACGAACTTTTCCGCGGCGGGGTTGAGTAGCATGGCCGAACCTTTCAGTCTTTACAGAAATTATCGTCATCAAAGCCCCCCGTGTCAAGCCCGCCCCCCTCCCCGGTCCCGGCCCGTCCGGGTCGGGTTATCAGACCCCCGGCCGTGAACCGGCGGTATCGGGCCATCGGGTTGTAACGGCTGCGTCGGCTATCAAGCGGCGGCGGGGTGCCGGCTTGCTTCAAACCCGCGTGGATACAGCCGATAGACCGTGTGGGCGTATCGTCTGTCTTTGCTTGGATGGGGAGCGTATGGCGGTCAAAGGTCGCTTGATGTCATCGGTGGTCACCCGGCTGGTCCTCGCGCTGGTCGTGGGGGGGCTGGTGGTGTCGGCTGCGCTGACGGTGCTCGAACTCCAGCACGCCGAACCCGAGATGAAGATGAACCTCTCACGCGAGGTGGCCCAGCTCGTCCGCAATTTCCAGGGGCTCTTACGCAACACGATCGACTCGCGCAACGAGCAGCAGCTCGAACAGATGCTGCACATCCTCACGCAGCACCCGCTGACGGACGGCGCGAAGATCGAACTGGAGGGCCACCGACCGATCTGCTCGGAGGGTTGGCCCAGCGACCCGGACGACACCGCGGCGCATTGGACGCTGGCCGAGCACGCCATGCCGATGGGCGACGAAGTGGCCATCGACCGCCCCACGCTGCTCGTGGCCCCGTTCACGCACAACGGCAAGGTGGTCACGCTGTCGGTGCTAGTCGATGGCCCGGCGGCGCGCAAGCGCATCATGCACAGCGCGATGGAGGCGCTCACCGGCCAGTGGCTGGTGATGTCGGTGATGACGTTGCTGGGCCTGCTGTTGTTACGCCGGTGGTTCACCGGGCCGCTCGAGGAGGTGGTGACGCTCGTCGCGGCCAACGCGGGGCCCGAGCCGTTCTACGCGGTCGCACGCCGATCCAGGGGTGAGTTCAGGCAGCTGGGCGAATCGATCGGCGGGATGCTCACCCGTCTCGAATGCACGACCCAACAGCTCCGCAAGCGCGAGAGCGCGTTCCAGAACCTTTACCAGTTTGCCCCGGCCGCGATGCTCAGCCTCCGCCGGGACGGGCACGTCTTCGAGGCCAACCGCAAGGCGGCACAATTGCTGCGCCTTGACAACGAGGCCCAGCTCGTCAGCCGGGACGCCTTCGACCTTGTCCACCCGCGCGACGGGACGCTTCTGCGTCAGGCCATCGACAAGGTCGAGGTGCAGGGATCGACACGGTGCGAGCTGCGCATGATCGTCCCCGGTGATAGCCGTGAGGAGGCGCAGATCGTCGCGCTGGTGGAGGTCAGCGGCGTGCGCAACGAGGACGGCGTGCTCGAGAGCGTCCGGTTGTCGCTCCAGGACATCAGCCAGTCCCGACAGCTCCAGCAACAACTCGCGGACCAGTCGCGCCTGATGAACATGGTCATCAACCACATGTCCGACGCGATCCTGCTCGTCAACGCGCAGGGGCTGGTCGCGGCGCACAACGACCAACTGCTCCACCTGCTCAACAAGACCGCCGTCCTCCACACGCGCTACGACCCGGCCACGTTCTGGAACGAACTGGGTGTGGTGGACCGCGAGGCGTTTCTCGGCGGGCTTTCCCGCATCAGTGCCGACGACACCCGCCCGGCGCAGGCCCGCTTCGATACGAGGCTGGGCACGCTCCAGTTCCAGGGCATCCCCGTCCACGACGGCAACGGCCAGTCCCTGGGCAGGCTATGGGTCATCCAGGAGGTCAGCGGCCAGGCACAGAGCCGAAGGCTCATGGACCAGCAGAAAACCCAGCTCGAGGCGCTCAAACGCCTGGGCCAGCGGATCAACAACACCGAGAACGTCGACGACCTGCTCGAAAACGTGGTGCAGGTGCTGCACGAGGCCACGGGCGTCGAGGCGGTGGGCGTCGCCCTGCGTCGCCACGACGCGGCGGGGCACGGCGGCCAACTGCTCCACCGCGGCGCGACCGCTTACCGTTACGAATCAAACAAGTTGTTAGTCGACAACATCGAGCGCCACGTGATCCCACTGGTCCTGGCCAACCAGGAGCTGACCTTCTGGCAGGACCTGCCCAAGGAGCCGTGGGCCAGGGTCGTCGAGCAGGCGGGTCTGACGGCCATCGCAGGCACACCGATGAGCTGCGGCAGCGACACCCAGGGCATCCTGTGGATCGCCCAGCGCTGCGGCGAGAAGATCGACCAGGGCCAGCTCTTCCTGCTCGACGCCGCCGCCCCGCTCGTCGCGGCGCAACTGACCATCGCCCACCTCAACGAGCAGCTCCACTCGCTCGAACTGACCGACGCGGTCACGCAACTGCCCAACGCAAGACACTTCCGGATCGCGGCGCAGAAGCTTGCCAACAGGCCCGGCCAACCCTGGTCCGTTGTGCTGGTCAACCTCGACCACTTCCGCAAGCTCAACGAGGTCATGGACCACCAGTCCGCGGACCTCGTGCTCAAGACCATCGCCCGCGCCCTGCGACGGGCTTCACGGCGGTCCAACTTCATCGCGCGACTCAACGGCGCGACGTTCGGGTTGCTCTGCCCGGGACTCGGACGCGAGGACACCGTCAACCTGGCGGATCGCCTGCGCGAGATGATCGCCTCGCAGGAGCTTGCGCTGACCGACGGACAGACCTGGCAGCTCACCGCCAGCATCGGCGTCTCGATCAGCGAGGGCAACCGTTCCGCGGTTGAGATGCTCGACGTGACGGCCGGCTGCCTGGAGAACGCCAAGCGATCCGGTCGAAACCGCGTCGTCGTCGAAGACGCTACCCACGAACGCAAGGCGGGGTGAGAAGAATGTCTGATGTCTGATGGATGAAGTCGGGAATCCGATCCATTGATGATTGATGAATGTTGATTGATGATCTCAGAAATTCGCCCTCTGGTCGCAAGCGACCGGGCTAAATGGTCAAGGTCGCGTAGCTCGTTCCTGTCTCCACCTCCCCCCCGCCCCATTTGCGTTTATTCGCGTTCATTTGCGGCTATTTTTCGCCAGCTTGCATTCTCTCGCCCGCTCCGATAAAAAGTCAGACACATGTCTGACAAAAACAACCCTCAGGTCAACGCCAAGTCTCCGCAGGTTCAGGCTTCACTGGACCGCTACTGGAAATGGAACCTGCTCGTGATGCGGGCGCTACTTCTGGTCTGGGCCGTCGCCGGCCTGGGGTGCGGCGTGCTCTTTGCGGACTATCTCAACAAGCTGCCCGTGAAGCTCGGCGGATTCCCGCTGGGGTTCTGGTTCGCGCAGCAGGGCGCGATCATCGTCTTTGTCCTCATCATCCTGCTCTACTGTGTGCTGATGAACGCGCTGGACCGTAAGCACCACAACGAGCTTGAATCGCTCAAGAACGGCTCGGCTGAAAACTAAGCCGACCTACGCCGACCACGCAACCGGAGACCACGCATGAGCGTGACCCAGTGGACCTACCTGATCGTCGGGATCACCTTCACGCTCTACCTGTTCATTGCATGGCTCTCGCGCGTCAAGGACACGCACGGCTTCTACGTCGCCGGCCGGGGCGTTCCCGCCATCGCCAACGGCATGGCCACCGGCGCCGACTGGATGTCCGCCGCCTCCTTCATCTCCATGGCCGGCATCATCTCCTTCATGGGCTTCGCAGGCGGGCAGTTCCTCATGGGCTGGACCGGCGGGTACGTGTTGCTCGCGCTCCTTCTCGCGCCTTACCTGCGCAAGTTCGGTCACTTCACCGTGCCCGACTTCGTCGGCGACCGATACGAGTCCAATGTCGCACGATCCGTGGCCATCTTCTGTGCCATCTTCGTGAGCTTCACCTACGTGGCCGGCCAGATGCGCGGCGTCGGCATCGTCTTCTCCCGATTCCTCGATGTCTCGATCGACCGCGGCGTCATCATCGGCATGGCCATCGTCTTCGTCTACGCCACGCTCGGCGGGATGAAGGGCATCACCTGGACGCAGGTCGCCCAGTACTGGGTCCTCATCACCGCGTTCCTCATCCCCGCCATTGCCATCAGCATCAAACTCACCGGCGCGACGCTTCCGCAGGTCGGCCTGGGCTCGCAACTGCTCTCCGAACCCACCTACCTCCTCGACAAGCTCAACCAGATCCACCACGACCTGGGTTTTGCCAGTTACACCGGCGCGTTCGGGTACGACTCTCCAGACGACCGGGTTAAACTGCTTAACCTCTTCTGCGTCACCCTCGCGCTCATGGCGGGCACGGCCGGCCTGCCCCACGTCATCGTCCGGTTCTACACCGTCAAGAACGTCAAGGCGGCACGATGGTCCGCCTTCTGGGCGCTCTTCTTCATCTCCCTGCTCTACCTCTCAGCGCCCGCCACCGCGGTCTTTGCCCGCTACTACATGATCGACTCCATCCAGGGCAAGACCGAGGCCCAACTGCCTTCGTGGTTCACCAACTGGCGCAAGACCGGACTGGTCGTCTGGCTCGACGACGGCGACGGGGCTGTCCGCTATTCCAACAACGACGACAACGAAATCTTCCGCACCGGCAACGTCACCCTCGACAAGGCGTCGTGGACGCTCGACGACATCCGCGTCGATCACCAGAAATGGATAGACTCCTTCGGCGCACAGGGACGCGACTGGCGCCCGATCATGAAGGCCCACAAGCTCTCCGGACCCGACCGCGACATCATGGTCCTGGCCGTGCCCGAGATGGCGGAACTCTCCAACTGGATCATCGCACTCGTCGCGGCGGGCGGGCTCGCCGCGGCGCTCTCCACCGCGTCCGGCCTGCTCCTGGTCATCTCCTCCAGCATCGCGCACGACCTCTACGCACGCATGATCGACCCGAGTTCAACTGAGGCCAGACGCCTGCTTGTCGGGCGCACGGTCATCGGCGTGGCCGTCGTCATCGCGGGCATCTTCGGCATCTACCCGCCCGGCTTCGTCTCGCAGGTGGTCGCTTTTGCGTTCGGTCTGGCGGCGTCGAGCTTCTTCCCCGTCATCGTCCTGGGCATCTTCTCCAAGCGCGTCGGCACCGTCCCCGCACTGTTGGGTATGGTCGTCGGCCTGGGCTTCACCGCGACCTACATCATCGGCACGGTCTACGGCGGGTGGAGCAACTGGTGCTTCGACATCGGGCCGACCGGCATCGGCACCATCGGCATGGGACTGAACTTTGCCGTCACACTCGGGCTGACCCCCTTCTGCCCCGGACCCAGCGAAAAGGTCAAGGACATGATCGACGCCGTCCGCGAGCCCGAAGGCGCCGGCCCGGCCGTCGAAATCGAAACCGCGCCAGAGCATTAGGAAAAGTTCTCGCGAAGCACGCGAAGACGCGAAGGGGGCAAGCAATCTATGATGGTGCGAGATCGAAGGATCATGTCTGCACTGATCCTTTGATGATGAATGCTCAAACTTGTTTGAGCATTTTCCTTGCCCCGGTACTCGATATCCCAGCCCCTTTTCCCTCTTCGCGCCTTCGCGTGCTTCGCGAGAAATTCCCTGATCGATCATGGCTGAAACCCAGACCACCCCGAAGCAGTCGCTCCTCTCGCCGCTGTTCATGCAGCAGCTTGATCGGCTCGATGTCATGAGCCGAAAGATTCTGCAGGGCAAATTGCAGGGCGAACGGCGGTCCAAGAAGCGTGGCCAGTCGGTCGAGTTCGCTGACTACCGCTCCTACGTCGTCGGCGACGACCTGCGGTTTATCGACTGGAACCTCTACGCACGCCTCGACAAGCTCTTCCTCCGCCTGTTCATGGAAGAGGAAGACCTCTCGGTGTCGCTGATCTTCGATGTCTCACGTTCGATGCACTACGGCGAACCCCGGAAGGTGGAGTACGCGCAGCGACTCGCGGCGGCGCTGGGGTACATCGGGCTGGTCAATTACAACCGTGTGAGCGTGTATAGCTTTGCGGACGTGCTGTTGGGGCAATTGCCCAACCTCCGTGGCCGACGACCGATCCCGCAGATGCTCGAATTCATTGCCGACCAATCAAGAGCCGGTGAGGATCGGCGCGGCGCGGGCAACCTGAGCGACGTGCTGCGCCGCTTCACGCTCATGCAGAGGCAAAAGGGCGTTGTCGTGCTGGTGAGTGATTTCTTCGACAAGGGCGAACTGAGCGACGCGCTGCGTTATCTCGCGGCGGAGCGGTTCGACGCCTACGCGATCCAGTTGCTGGCCCCGCAGGAGGTCGACCCGCAGGCCGGCGGCGTGATCGGGGATTTACGATTGATCGACATGGAGGACGCGGATGTAGCGGAAGTCTCCGTCGGGCCGGCTCTAATCAAGCGCTACAAGGCCAACCTGCAGGCTTACTGCCAGCACGTCCGTGACCTCTGCCGAAAGCGCGGCGTGATGTACATGGTCACCGACACCTCGGTCCCCTTCGACACGGTCGTGCTGCGTTACCTGCGCGAGCGCGGGTTGCTTGGGTAGTCCATCGGTCACCCCCGGAAAGCGACTGGTCCAAAAAATTTTGTATCCCATCTGCGTTCATCTGCGTTCATCTGCGGCTAATGTCCCAGCCTCTCACGCCCGGACGACGGCGGTCTTGTCCAGTCGGTATCGCCGGGGGGTCACGCCGAAGTGATCGCGGAACAGGCGGTAGAAATACCCGAGGTTGTCGAACCCGCTGTCGTCGGCGATGCGGAGGATGGGTCGGCTGGTCATGCTCAGGAGACGGGCTGCGCGTTCGAGGCGGACACGGTTGGCCAGGTCGGTGGTGGTGCAGCCGAACGATTTGCGGATGACGCGGTTGAGGTGTTCGGGCGAACGGTCGGCCAGTTGCGAGAGGCGTTGCGGGGCGTTGTGCAGGCGGTCTTGTTGGGCCAGGTCCTGCAGGGCGTCGTGTAGCCAGGAGGGGGCGTCACGGGGGGGAGTGGTGGCGGGGGATTGGGCTGGCGTGGTGCAGAGGTGGTGGAGGTGGAGCATGAAGGCGTCGAAGGTGAGGCGGTCGTTCTCCAGACCGGGCAGCCGCTGGCTCCAGTAGGCCAGTTGCACTAGCCCCTCCGGGCCGACGGTCATGGAAAAGGGCAAGGGTTGCTTGTCCGACCAGGGGTTGGCAAGCGCGGGTGTTTGTTGCGTGGCGTGTCGATAGTAACGACCTGTAAGGGTACGGGCCTCGCGTTGTGCAAAGGCGACGTTGACAAGGGTGAACCCCCCGCCGACGGGCTTGAAGCTGTGGGCGTCTTGTGGGCGGATGAAGACCACCGTGCCCGCATCGAGGTTTTGCATCTGACCGTTCACCGCGTGCCCCGCACAGCCGCGCTCGATCCAGAAGACCTCGCAGAAATCGTGGTCGTGCAGGCCGCAGCCCGACCCGGGTGTGTAGCTCTGACGGGCGACGTGGTAGTGCCGCCCGGGTTCGACGAATTGTTTAATCTTGAATCGCGGGACCATGGTGAAAGCCGAAAATATCATTACAGTGTAATAAAATGCCTGAATTCAGGCAAGATATTCCTTGTATTGTGTGTTTTAATCATCACGTCCCATCAGGGCGGGGACGGGGCGCGGCCGGCGTGGTTCGGCGTGTCCAGATATTCACCACCACGGAGCACGACGACCATGACCGCACGACTCACACCCCAACACGTCGAGAAGTTCAACGCCGAGGGCTTTCTGTTGCCCGGGGTGGACGTGTTCAAGCCCGGGAAGTTCGAAGCGCTCAAAACGTATTTCGATGAGCTGCTTGATGAGTGGAGCACCACCGGTCGCTCGCGCAGCCCCGAGCACATGGACGTGCCGCACTTCTGGCACCCGCGTCTGTTCGACTGGCTGCTCGACGACGAAGTGCTCGACCTTGTCGAGCCGATCCTCGGCCCGGACATCGCGCTGTTCAGTTCGCACTTCATCTGCAAGCCGCCGGCCATCGGCAAACGCGTGCCCTGGCACGAGGACAGCGCCTACTGGAAAGGTCGGCTCGACCCGATGCGCGTCGTCACGGTCTGGCTGGCAGTCGACCCCTCGACGCCCGAGAACGGCTGCATGCGTGTGATCCCCGGCACGCACCTCAACGGCTTTAGCGATTACGACCCGGTGGCCAACCCGAAGGAGCAGGTCTTCGGCTCCGAGATCCGCCAGGGCCAGTACGATGAATCCAAGGCGGTCGACTGCGTGCTCAAAGCGGGACAGGCTTCGCTGCACGACGGTCGCATCATCCACGGCTCGGCCGCGAACAAGGGCACGATGCGTCGCTGTGGATACACGATGCGATACATCTCGGCCGCCACGAAGCACATGCCTTTTCCCAACAGTCAATTTGAAATCTACCTCGCACGGGGCCGGGACAGGGCGGGGAACACCTACGGCGATCCGACCGGGCCCAACGCGGGCTGGATAGCCAAACATCAGGACGGCCAACCGGCGGGGCATTAGCCCCCGCATCAGCGTAGAGACGGGTGGGGCGCACCCAGAGAAACATCGATAGTTGACACCATGCTTGATAAGAAACAGCGAGAAACGATCCGAGAGTTGGGCAAGCGTTACGCCCAGATCGCTGCGCTGCCCCGACAACAACAGACCATCGACCTCTGGCGTTGCCACAACGCGCTCAAACCCGTCAGACCCATGGTGCGGATCGACCAGTTGCCCTGGGACGAGTTGCCCTGGGGCGGACAGGAGATGGTCACACAAGAGGGCCTGCTCCATAGCATCGAGCGTCGCTTGCGGATGACGCTTTATGTCTGGGAGCACTTCAAGGTCGACATGGTCGTGCTGCCCTGGCTGGGCATCGAAAAGACGGTGCGCAACGCCAAGATCGGCCCCGAGTGGAAGGTCGAGAGGAAGGGCCTCTCGCAGCACTATGAAGAACAGCTCACGACGGTCGAAGAGGTCCGCGCGCTCAAGACGCCCGTGGTCGAGGTCGACCCGGAACTCGACCGCCAACGCCTTGCCGAAGTCAGCGAGGTATTGGACGGTGTCTTGCCGGTCCGGCTGGTCGGCGTGGGCAGACACTCGGGCCTGTGGGACCGGATCACGACGCTGATCTCGCCCGAGCGCGTGCTTTACGATCTGGCTGACCGCCCGGAATACATCGCGGAGTTGATTGCCAGATTCGTCGAGATGGAGCACGGCGTGCTGGACCAGTACGAAGAGCTTGGCCTGCTCGAGCCGGCACCGCAGGAGGTCCACTGCACCGGCGCGTTCTGTGACGAGCTGCCGTCCGGGGATTACGACGGCAAAAAGGCGACCGCCAAAGACACGTGGACGTTCTCGATGGCGCAGATGTTCTCCGAGGTTTCGCCGGCCATGCACGAGGAGTTCGACATCGACCCGATCAAGTCGCTGCTGGACCGTTACGGGCTGGTCTACTACGGGTGCTGCGAGCCGCTGCACAACAAGATCGACATCATCCGCAAGCTCAAGACGGTGCGCAAGATTTCAGCCAGCCCGTGGGCGAACAAGCCGATCATGGCCGAGAAAATCCACGGCGACTATGTCATGTCCGCCAAGCCCAACCCGGCTTTTCTGGCGATGGATTCGTTCGACGAAGGGCTGGTGCGTAAAGAGCTGGTCGAGACCGTCGAGTCCTGCCGGAAGCACAACACGCCGTGCGAGTTGATCCTCAAGGACCTGAGCACGATCCGCAACGACCCCGCGCGGCTGAGCGAATGGGAGCGGATCGCGATGGAGGTCGTCGGGGCGTGACGGGGTGCGATACGCCCTCGGGGTTCGGGGTTAACGTTCCTTCTTAGAAAGCGTGTGAGAAGCCTGGGTGTGCCACTGGCGGCTTGTCCGCCAGTGCTTGAAATGTACGGCTTTTTCACTGGCGGACAAGCCGCCAGTGGCACCCAGATACACACCCTCGTGATTTCAGCCTGGCTTCTCACACACTTTCTTAGCTTCCGGGGGTCAGTGCCCGAAGAGGTTGCCGTGGTAGAAGAAGCCCTGGGCCTCGAAGTGGCGCAGCGCTTCTTCGACGCTCTTGAAGACTTTCGTGGCGGTCTCGGTGATGAAGGGGCTGGGTGAGCGTTTGGGTTTCCAGACGACGTAGACATCGCGGCCGTGCTCGAAGGCGTGGTGGAGTTCGCGTTCGACGCCGGAGGAGAGTCCCGGCATGCCGTCGGGCAGTTCGGGGACGAGGCTGACGATCATGTCGCTCTGTCGGACCATTTTGAAGTCGCGCGAGTAGATCTGCCCGTCGATGTCGCCTGCGATGTCGAGGACCTGTTTGACCGACACGTCGATGGTTTTTCGTCCTCCGGTGAACGAGCCGGGCTGGGTGGTGACGAATTCTTTGCCGTCGCGCGCCGCGGCGATGGCGGAGTCCAGGAGCATTTTTTCATCCACGTCGCCGGGGTCGAAGGCGATGAAGTGATCGGCAAGCTTGGCACGGAAGGCGTCGATCTCTTCAAGAACTTTGGGGAGGTTGACGACGTGCGTCATGGGGAACGAGGGGTAGACCGTTTTCATCTGCGGTCGGCAGACGAGCCGGAAGCAGGTCTCGGTGGTGTCGGTGTGTCGGCCGCGCGAGAGGACGTAGAAGCGGTTGCCGATGCCCAGGGCCTGGGCCACGAGTTCGGTGGCCATGATCTCTTCTTCGCGCCAGACCATGAGGTCCTTGAGCGTGGCGTCGGTGGTGTGGTCGCGTTTGAGCCGGTCGGCCACGACCTCGATGTTGTCGAGCAGGCAGACGAGCACGTCGGCTTCGAGGGCCTGGAGCTGGTCGAAGTCGAACGCGGAGAACAGGCCGTGCCGCCAGCGGAAGGTGGCGTGGGTGTTGACGATGATGTTCTTCTGGCCGGCCGACTGGGCGATGATGTCTTTGAAGGTCGAGCGACGCAGGGCGTTGAGGCGTGAGAGTTGGAGGTCGAGGATGCGTCCGGGGCGCACGTCGGGGGCCTCCTGGTACATCATGTCGCCGACGTTGTAGAGGCTGATGGTTTCGCCGCGTTCGCCGGCCAGACGGACGACCTTTTCGAGGTAGTCCTTCTTGTCCATCCCGATCTGGCCGGTGACGATGGCGCGCATAGTGGGCTCCGTGAGAGGAAGGGGCGATTATAGCGGAGCAAGCGGGGAGAGTTTCACGCGGGGGCCGCAGAGAGCGCGGGGGGAGACAAAGAGATTTCACGCCTGGCACGCCAAGGGTGAGGAGATGCTGGGTGTCAGGTCCGAGCCATTGATGATTGATGAATGATGATTGATGATCTCAGCGGGGCGTCCACCGGTCGCAAGTGATCGGGCTAAATGCCTCCGAATCCCTGCTCTTGTCTTCGTTGTTTTGCTTGGCGTCTTGGCGAGCTTGGCGAGAAACTTGCCTTGGGTTGCCCCGCCCTGACCCCGCGCTCTCTGCGGCCCCCGCGTGAAACTCTCTCTCACACGAGCGACTCGAGGACTTCGAGCGCCGCGGCGACGTGGTGGGGGTTGCCCTCGTGTTCGAGGTTGGCGGGTGTGGCCAAGGCGAGTAGTGCGCGCTTGACCTGGGCCAGGTCAGCCCAGTTGTTGCCGGGGGACAGGTTGTGGTGTTTGAGTTCGTGCGCGATCATCGAGCAGATTTTGCGGTCGCCGAGTCTGTCACGGCGTGACCAGAAGAGGTGTTCGAGGTAGACCGCGTCCTGGACCCAGCAGCCGACTTTGACTTCCGCCAGGTCGATGAGCACCGCTGGGCCGTTGGGCGGGGGCGTGCGTGTCATGGCGTTGGCGAGATGGAAGTCTCCGTGGAGCCAGTTGTCGCGTGGGCGGTCGGACCAGATCGCCATCCAGTCGGGGAGTTTTTTCTGAGCGGCCTTGAGAGCCTTTTTCCAGCGTGGTGCGTTGGGCAGGTCTTTCACGTCGCCCACGTGTTTGCGTGAATAGTGCAGGATGGCCGACCACTCTTTTTCTTTTGATTCGCGGTCGATGGGGAAGTTTGAAGCGGCCTTGTAGAACCGGGCGACGGCCTGGACGATAAGGTCAAAGGCCGACCCGTTCCACGCCGGCCCGAGCGGTCCGTGGGGCATGCGTTCCATCACGACCCACGCGATGTCGTAGTGCCCGAGTTCCTCGCCGTGCGCGTAGAGCGTGGGCACGACATCGGGATAGGGTTGCAGGCGACAGAGCCAGTGGCGTTCGCGTGGGCGGACGGGGAGCTTGACGACCACGTCGTGCGATTGTTGGTGATCGTCGGTCCATTTGGCGTAGCCGGTCAGGGCGCCGCCGCGTTGCCAATCGGTGCGGAAGAAACTGATGTGGGACAGCCGACCGTCGCAGGCTTTGTACAAAACGGGTTCGATCTCAGCCCCGAAGGGACGGAAGGGTGTGCCCGAGGGGTCGGCTCCACCGGTCGCGTGAAGCGGTTCAACGGGATCGCTGGGGTGTTTAGGCGTTTGGGCCCGGGCCTCCGGGCCGACGGCGTGTTCGGGTGTGGCCCGATCGTCCATCGCACACGTCCCGCGGTGAGGGAAACTTCATCCTCAACCTAACCGTTTGTCCCGTGAAAAGCAAGACTTTTCTGACGCGGATTGCTTGCGTCCGGTAAGATCGGGGGAGGCTAACCGCCAAGACGCCAAGATCGCCAAGGTCGGGGTGAGGACCAGATGAAGAATATCTTGCTTGGCCCGGGTATCAGCCAATAAGCCCTCTGTATTATTCAATCCTCCATGACATCTGACGCACAGCATCAAACATGAACTCTCTCACCTCTCCTTGGCGCACTTGGCGTCTTGGCGGTTCAACATCACTCAGGAGCCCCCATGCGTGACCCCCGGATCGACAGACTTGCCCGTGTGCTCGTGGAGTATTCCGTCTCGGTGAAGAAGGGCCAGCTCGTGCGCATCACGGGCGATCCGGTGGCCACGCCGCTCATCGAAGCGCTGTATGAACACGTGCTGCGCGCCGGGGCGCACCCCTACGTCCGCAGCGCGCCCGATTCACTCAACGAAATGTTCTACGAACTGGCCAACGACGAACAGTTACAGTTTGTCAGTCCGCTGGCGCTGCACGAGATCGACACCATCCACGCGTCGATCGGCATCTGGGCCGAGACGAATACCAAGGGCCTCTCGCGCACCGACCCCCGGAAGCAGGGCGTGGCCGGCAAAGCCCGAAAGCCGATCATGCACACGTTCATGCAGCGGGCGGCTCTGGGTGAAGACGACCCCAGGAAGCTGCGCTGGACGGGCACCCTCTTCCCCACGCTCGCCAGCGCACAGGACGCCGAGATGAGCCTGCGTCAGTACGAAGAGTTCGTCTTCAAGGCCGGCCACCTCGACCTCGACGACCCCGTCGGCGAGTGGAAGAAGATCGCCGCAGCGCAACAGAAAGTCGTCGACTACCTCACCGGGAAAAAGAACATCCACTTCCACACCCCGCAGGGCACCGACCTGCACGTCACCGTCGAGGGCATGACGTGGATCAACTGTTGTGGCAAGGAAAACTTCCCCGACGGCGAGGTCTTCACAGGCCCGAACCTCAAGGCCGCCGACGGCGGGGTCAACGGCGTCGTGCGCTACTCGTTCCCAGCTGTCCACCACGGCGTCGAGGTCCACGACATCGAGTTGCACTTCGAGAAGGGCCGGGTCACGCGCGCCAAGGCGTCCAAGGGCGAGGACTTTTTGCTCAAGATGCTCGACCTCGACGAGAACGCGCGCAACCTCGGCGAGATCGCCGTCGGAACGAACTACGCCATCACCGATTACTCGAAGAACACGCTCTTCGACGAAAAAATCGGCGGCACCTTCCACGCGGCGGTCGGGGCCGGCTACCCCGAAACGGGCAACGACAACGACTCGGGCCTGCACTGGGACATGGTTTGCGATCTAAGACAGGGCGGCACGATCACCGTCGATGGCGAGGTCATCTCACGCGATGGGGCGTTTGTGTTTGAGGGTTGGCCGGGGCGGGGGTGAGGGATGTCTGATGTCTGATGGATGATGTCTGATGTCAGAAGTGATCCATTGATGATTGATGAATGATGATCTCAGAGAGCACAGCGAACTCTTGTGCAGCACCGCAGACAGCCCCAGCCCCTCGACGCTGCCCCTCGCCAGTCACCAGTCACCAGTCACCAGTCACTAACCCACGCCGTGTCTTTTTTCGGGTCAATACTTCCCCAGGTCGGTCTGGTCCGTGCCGTTGATGGCGTTGTAGGTCTGAAGTGTGGCTTCGTATGAGCCGACGTCGTCGGGGCGGGCGCGGAGGACACCTAATCGAGTGTTATACCACCAGCCGTGGTGGCCGCTGGAGTAGCGGTGGATGACTTTATAGGTCGGGTCGGTGATCGCGCTGTCGAGGTTCTGCACGTTGTGGGGGTGGCTTGAGTCGAAGGGATTGGCAGGGACCTTGTTGTTGGGGAACCATGCCGGGTCGATGGCGTCGGGCATCGAGCCGTGGTCCGCCTGGTACATGACCGCCTGCTGGTTGATGGCACGCAGGTTCGACTGGGTCGCGGCGGTCATCGCCTGCGTGTCCCCACGGGCAAACATCGGGATCACCAGCGCCCCGAGGATCCCCAGCACGGTGATGACAATGATAAGTTCAACAAGCGTAAACGCGCGTGTTTGAGCCATTTCTCCACCCGATAACGACGGATTGACAGGGCCTCCACTCACCCATCGGTCGATGCGTAGCCGGCCTGAAGCGGGGCCTGCAAGAAAGTGTGTGAGAAGCCAGGCTGAAATCACGAGGGTGTGTATTGGGGTGCCGCTGTCGGCTTGTCCGCCAGTGAAAAAGCCGTACGTTTTAAGCACTGGCGGGCAAGCCGCCCGTGGCACACCCAAGCTTCTCACACGCCTTCTAAGAAAAGGCCGCGTCAATAAAAGACATGAAAATCTCATAACCCGGCCTTGCGGCGCCGGGGCTTCCGCGATAGGGTGGTTGTCTCAACATGGTGCCCGGTCTGCGAGCGGTGTGTAGCCGACCGCCGACCGGGTGAAAAGGGAAGTGGAGCACCCCCCCCCGGAAGTTTTTCCCGGTGTGAATGAGCCGTTGTTTGTAAAAACAACTCACGTCACCACAAGGGATCACTCACGGACATGGGGCAATCTCCCGCGGACGCGCCGCCGTGACGGGCTGGAGCGATGGACGTACGGATCGGACCCGGATCACACGACCGTGATCCATCCCACCCCGCACGACCACTCACCCCACGGCTGACCCAACACCACTGGCTCACTTGCAACGAGTGAAGCCGGGAAGGGGGTCGGCCCAACGCCCTAAGCCGGAAGACCTGCCTGTTGAACACCGTGTCCTCGCGAGTGGGACACCGCGGTGGTTTGCCACACCCCCAGGCAGGCTCAACCCCGACGTCATCGACCCCTCGCAAAGGACAGAACTGTCTGTTCATTTGGGGGCTTGGCCCTGCGCGATTCAGGGCGGAAAAGGAGTCGGTCATGTTGGCAACGGAGATTCGATTCACAGGAGCCCGCAAGCTCGGGCAACTCGGCGTGGCGGTCTGTCTGTTCATGGTGATAGGTCTGGCAAACCTGCCCAGCGCGCAGGCCGCCGCCGTGGTGTTCGATGGCAAAACCATCGAGCTGGAATACTGGGCGGGCAGCGGCTCCAATCAGGCCGTCGTGGTCGTGGACTTCGGGAGCGTCTCCAAAGCCTACGGCTACAAGTGGGACGGCAGCGCGACAAGCTGGGATATGCTCGACGCCATCGATGTGGCTGGCTCACTCGACGTGACCTCGACGTACTTCCCGTACCCGTTACTAGCACACCTGATCAACGGTCTGACCGACGGGTCCGACTCAATTGCCGAGTCAGGCTACTTTGGCGACCCCAACAGCAACTACACCGGCTACTGGAACAGCACCGACGGCATGGCGTGGACCTCGCCGTATGACTATGGCGTGGACGGTCGCAACCTTACCGACGGCGATTGGGACGGCTGGTCTCTCGAAAACACCGGGCAGACCGGCTTTGACTTCACCCCACATAACCCCCCGACCGTTCCGCTCGTCCCCGAACCGGCCACGGCGGGTATCTGCCTGCTCAGCCTGGCGATGCTCGGACGATCGTGGCAACGACCGCGGATCGGGTTGAACTAATCATTGAATAGACACCGGCCGGGCCCGTTCGGCGGACCCTTTCCCCCGCCTCGGGCCCGGTCGGTTCTCAAACTCGCACCCCACCCAACAACACGGACCCACTCCATGACCACGCACACGTCCGATCTCACCCAGGAGGAGAGAGGGCGTCGGCCATCACCCCCCACGGCGTTTACCCTGGTCGAACTGCTCGTGGTGGTGACGATCATCAGCCTGCTCGTGGGCATCACCCTGCCAAGCCTGGCCTCCAGCCGGGACTCGGCCAGGGGCGTCGTCTGCATGTCCAACCTCCACGCCCTCGGTCAAGCGGTGAGCAACTACCAATCGGACAACGCCGGCTTCTTCCCCGATGCCCGCCGAACCAACTACCCCACGACCGGCGTGCTGAGCTACTTCTGGGGCACCAACACCTCGCCGGTCTCCTCCGTCGACAACTGGCTCCTGCGTTACGCCAACAACGACCGCCGCGTGCTCTGGTGCCCGATGCTCCCCTTTGGCACCTATGTCCCCCAGGGCGTCGCCGCCGAGCAGACCACGACCTATGGCTACAACGGCTGGTGTCTCGACCCCGTCTTCTGGTTCCGATTCGACGCGGCCGGCCAACTCATGCCACGCAAGCGCGTCGACGATATCAAAAGCCCCACCCAGCTTTTCGTCTTCGTCGACGCAGCCATGTATTGGAAACCCTCTTCCATCTGGGTCTTCCAGAACAGCACCTCGCTCGACCCCGTGACCACCGGCTTCGGCCCCAACAACACGCCCACCACACACTTCCGACACCACGGCTCAACGCAGGCCCTCACCGCGGACGGCCACGCGCAAGCCTTCGGCATCGAAGACGGATCAATCACGCAACCCGAACAGAACCTCGGGTTTGTCGGGGCTAACAATGTGCCACACTACGACCAGTAAGATGCGCACACTCGTCACCATGCTTGCCCTGACTTGCGTGTGCCTTGCACCGCTCGGGTGTGAGAAGAAATACGCCTACCGCGACCTCGGCCTCGACAGCCCCGAAGCCCGACAGGTCGAAGCGAATCTGCAACGCCTCCGAGAATCCGCACCCGATCAGCGAGCCGAGTTGACAAAAACCCAACTCGACGAGGGCCTCAAACCGGAGTTGGCCCAGGCCATCACCCGGGCGCTGCTCGATCTTGCGTCACGGCCCGAATCCAAACTGGTCTCGGTGGATCGCTTCGGGCCCGATGTCTACCGCGCGGTCTTCGACCGAAACGCCAACTCAGGACCCAACCAGACCGCGTTCCTCCTCGTCAAACGCAACGGCGACATGAAGTGGGTCACGTTGAATTAATCCCAACCACGACGCCCGACGCGCTTCACCATGAATCAACAACCGCAACCCAGTCCGATCCGCGTTGACCGATGCGTCTGTACCCAACGCACCTTCACCTCGCTGCGCGACGAAGCGATCAGCAGACAGACCGACACCGACACCGTCGCCTCCCAATGCGGAGCCGGCCAACACTGCGGCCTGTGCAAGCCCTACCTCCGCGAAATGCAACGCACCGGTGTCACCGTCTTCCACCACCTGCTCCCCATGGACGAACCCACACGCCACACCGGCGCCGCGTGAGTCCGATTTCCTACAAGCGTTCTGCATAAAGCCGGCGATGTCATCGCCGGTCCCCGGCACAACCGCACCCCACCGCCATCTGTGTGCTCAAAGTATTGGTCGGCAAGCCGTCGGTGGCACACGGTGCGTATCATGATTCGCATGGCTCCGAAGTACCGGGATGTAGTCCGATTGATTGAATCACATGGTTGGACACAGGTGGCTTAACGCGGCAGTCACCGGCAATTCAAACACCCCAGTCGGCCCGGCCGTGTAACCATCGCGGGCAAACCCAACGATACCGTCCCGCCCGGCACGCTACGCAACATCCTTCGCCAAGCGGGACTATCCAAGGACGACCTGACATGAAGTACGCCATCATCATCGAGAAAACAGAGGAAGGCACCTACGGCGCCTACGCCCCCGACCTCCCCGGCGTCGGCGTCACCGGATCGTCCACCCAGGAAGTCCGCCAACTCCTGCGCGAAGCCATCGCCTTCCACCTCGAAGGCCTCGCAGCCGACGGTTTAGCCATCCCCCAACCCACGGTCGAAATCGACACCCTTGAAATCCCCGCGGCGTAATTGCTGACGAACCGCAACCCGACTGATCCTCATAAAGCCGGCGATGCCCCCGGATGTATCGCCGGTCTGCGGATCGTGGGTACGCACCCGTCATCCGTATGTTTCATGCACCGGCGGGCAAGCCGCCAGTAGCACCCGGCGATCCTTGACACACCCTACCTTGCTGGAAGCACAAACCGGACATTTGGCGATCACTTTCGGGACATCATCACGACGGCTTCGTACAGCCCCGACTTGCTCACCCGTCGGCGCATCTTGTGGATGCCATCCAACTTGAACCCGAAGTGGCTGAAGATGGCGCCCAGAATTTCGTCACTCGGAAGTGGGTTCCCAAAAAACTTGCTGTTCCCGATCACATACGCCAATTTCGCCCGCGTCCTACACACTATCCCGATCTGCTCCGCATGGGCAAACAGGTCGTTGAAATACTTCACGACGTAAGCAGTCATCAAGTTCCCGTTCCCTTCGCGATGAGCGCCGTCGATGTACGGCTTTAGTAAACGGCGTATGACAGCGTTCGCAGGTTCGACCCCTTCCATGAGCACTGACGTAGCTTTGCCCCACGTCCCACCGAGGGCGTCTGTTTCCAACTGCCCAACTGCTTCGGCACTCTCAATCATATTGAAAAAGAACAGGTGTGGGCGGGTCTCTCTGGCGTAACTGAACCTGTTCGGATATGGGGGTGAGGTGATGACGGCGGATACCTTCGGGCCGTGCGAGAGGATTGCCGCTGCCTCTTTGCTGTTCCCCGCGTGAACCTTCACTTCAGAGCAGGGAAGAGAAGACACCGCGTTGATGTCTTCGACCATCTCACCCAGTTTGTCCGCTAGCACGCCCACCACGTCCACCGGTGGTAGTGGGTACTTCGAGTAAGTGAGAGAGACATGGTTGTGCTTCGCGTTGCTCACTGGGATCAGGATGCCCAATATCCCCATCTTCAACAGGTCGATGTGCTCACCTTCGTCCTTCGTCTCGAACATCAGCCGACGTATGCACACCAGCTGCGCCAAGTTCATCGGTGACCACCAGCGTTCCGGCTTGTGGATTGGTGGAACGAACGCGGCGTTCTCTTCCAGGTGCCTGACCACAGCCTTGCCCTTCGGGATCGCGGCCACTTCTTCACGCGCTCGCATCAGATAAAGAATCGAATAACTCTCGAATGTCCGGCAGGTCGGCGTAGGTTCGGGTCTTCACCGTGCCAACGAAGTGGAGGTAGGGATTCAGTTCGATTGAGCACGCCGGCACGCCGCGATACTTCATGCACAGGGGCACCGTTCCTACACCGCTGAACGGGTCTAGTACGAAGTCATCTGGCGTGATACCGAAGTACCCTGCGATATCCAGCGCCAGTTGGGGCGAGAAACTGGGCGTCAACCGATACCAGCGATGAATCGGTAGGCCCATCTTGCCCTTGAACGTGACATCGGATGTCCGGCGATTGACGAACGAGACAGCTTCGGGGTAAAGCGATAATTGGTTCACTTGTTCAACCCCCGAAGCATTTCAATTACCGGTGCGCGGAAGTCGTCACGGTTACGATACAGGAAGTCGTAGAAGTCGTAACCGCTGAGAGTCCGAATCGCAGCGTATCTCTCCGCTGCCTGTTTGATAACCCAGACACTTCGGTACCGGGACACGATACCGGGATTGCTCTGCCCGCAAAACAGCGGCATCATTGGTAGGATGCCGGACACGAGCAGGTGCCGCGCCATCGCTTCGTCGGCTTGTGTGCGTTTGCTGTCGCCTGTCTGGTAGCAGTGACGCACTTCCATTCCAACACCTATCAGTGTGACCTTCGGCTTTGCGCTCAGTTTTGCCAACTCTTTGCCACAGAAAGCTTCGATGACCTTGCGCTGTTTCTTGAGCTTTACACGGTCGAACTGGATGTATACATCGGCTGATCGACTCTCTTCGGTAGCACCCGACTGAATCTTGGCGGAGTAGGTCAGGTCAGTAGCACTCATGTTCAGAGACTGCGCGAAGATGGTCGCTACGCTTTGTTCATAGATGTCGCCCAATTTTCGGTGAATGGACGTGATGGTGCCCCCGCCCAGAGTGGCGGACACATATTCGATAGAATCCAGCCCAAATATGCTGTAGAGGGGGTCTTTGCGGTAGCGCTCCAGCAACTGATCTTTTGCCCCTCCCGCCTTCTTCACTGGGCCGGGGACATACTGCTTCAACATGGCGAGGTGGGCCATGATGAGGTCGAAGATGCTCTGGTCTAGGGGTTGCTTGATGTCAGGCATCGGTAACAGTGTACGGCAACCGTTCCCGGATTACCGCCAGTGGCACACATACGCACAGACCGATCACCGACCCGCGCGGGTCGGCGTCACGCCTACGCGCACCTGCACGTCGTGGGCGGCGCGGGATTCGAGGATCGAGCGCACCTTGCGGGCGATGCTCGCGCTGTCGAGGCCGACCTCGGCCAATTGGTTTTTGCGCGAGTCCTGGTAGACGTACTTCATCGGCATGCCCATGCGGTGGATGCCCGTCGTGTCGAGGCCCGCGTCGTGGGCGGCTTCGAGGACGGCGGAACCAAAGCCGCCGGCGAGGGCGTGGTCTTCGATCGTCAGCACGGGGATGTGTTTCTCGACGAGCTGCGCAACGAGTTCGATGTCGACGGGCTTGGCAAAACGCGCGTCGTAGAGCGCGATGTCGTAACCCTGCTGCACAAGCTCGTTGACGGCGGTGTTGGCTTCGTAGACCATCGTGCCGTAACCGAGGATCGCCACATCCGGCTTGTCACTCCTGGACGCACGCACGAGGTTCGCTTTGCCCAGCTCGAACGGCGGGGTGTTTTCCTGCAGCGGCTTCTCGGCCACATTGTCGCGCGGGTAGCGGATGAAGCTCGCGCCGTCGTTGTACTGCCTCATGAACTCCAGGCCGGCCTTGAGCGTCGGTTCGTCGCACGGGGCGAGCAGGACGGCATGAGGGAAGACACGGAACGAGGAGATATCCATGAACCCGTGGTGGACAGCCCCGTCGCCGCCGACGAACCCCGCGCGGTCCATGCACACGCGCACCGGCAGGTTCTGTAAGGAGACTTCCTGGAAGACCTGGTCGATCGCGCGCTGGCTGAATGTCGAGTAGACCGCAAAGAACGGCTTGAGGCCCGTCTTGGCCAGCCCAGCGCACATGTCCATGGCATGAGATTCACAAATACCCGTGTCGAGGCTGCGCTCGGGGAACATAGGGAGAACCTTGGACAGCCCCGTGCCGTCGGGCATCGCGGCGGTCACCGCAAAAACCTTTTCGTCGCGCTGCATCAGGTCGATCATGGCGTCGGCATAGGCGCTGGTGAACGAACGCCCGCCGCCCTTGATCTCGACACGGCAGCCCTCGACGCGGAAAGGCTTGGGCGAATGGAATGTCGTCGCATCGCCCTCGGCAAAGTCGAAGCCCTTGCCCTTGACGGTCTTGACGTGCAGGAGCACGGGGCGGTCGTAGTCGCGGATTTCGTTGAGCATGTCGATGAGCGTCGGGATGTCGTGGCCATCGATCGGCCCGACACAGAGCAAGCCGAACTGCTCGAACATGTGGTTGTGGGCGACGGCGGCCTTCATCGCGGTGCCGGCCCTGTTGTAGAGGTCTTCGAGCGTGGTGCCCCCGGGCAGGCGGGCAAAGAGTTCGTGGGCGCGCTTCTTGAACTCTTCGTAGGTGTGGCTGACCCGGATGCGGTCGAAGTAGCCGGCCAGGGCGCCCTGCGGTTTGGCAATGGACATGCCGTTGTCGTTGAGGACGACGAGGAACTGGCGTTTGAGCGTGCCGGCGTTGTTGAGGCCCTCCATGGCAATGCCGTTGACGATGGAGGAGTCGCCGATGAGCGAAACGACGTGGGGGAGTTGTTCGCCCTCTTTGTGCTGGAGCAGGTCGCCGCGCGCCATGCCGACGGCCGTGGAGATCGCGGTGCCGGCGTGTCCGACGGAGAAAAGATCGAAGGGCGATTCACGGGGTTCGGGGAAGCCGGCCATGCCCTCGCGGGTGCGCAGCTTGGAGAGCAGGCCGAGGCGCCCGGTCAAAAGCTTGTGCGGGTAGCACTGGTGGCCGACGTCGAAGAGCAGTCGGTCGTGCCCGAAGTCGAAGACGTAGTGCAGGGCGATGGAGAGTTCGACGACGCCCAGATTCGGAGCGAGGTGTCCGCCGGTCTTGGAGACCTGGTCGCAGATGGCGGTGCGGATCTCCTGCGCGAGTTGCGGGAGCTGGTCGATGCTCAGCTTCTTGAGGTCGGCTGGTCCTTGGATGTGCTGCAGGAGTTCGGTCATGGTGTGTTTCTCTGGATCAGAGGGTCGAGCTTGAGTGGATATATCGGACCGCACGGGACTTGGGGTTGCGAATCGGTCGGGGGGAGGGGGTTAACCACAGAGGCACAGAGGACACAGAGACCGAGCCAAAAAGCAGAGAAGATTGGTCCATACACTTCAGCATGGACGCTCTCATTCCCATCTCGGTGTTCTCGGTGTCTCGGTGGTTCATGTCTTACTTGGTCCTCACCGCGAGGTATTCGCACAGGTCGCGCAGGGGTTGGGCGGCTTGGCCGAGGGAGGTCAGTGCGTCGAGCGATTCGTTTCGAAGGCGTTCGACTTCGCGTTTGCTGGCGTCGATCCCGATGAGGCCGGGGTAGGTCAGTTTGCCCGCGTCGGAGTCTTTGCCGGCTTTCTTGCCCAGGTGTTCGGTCGTCTGCGTCACGTCGAGCAGGTCGTCAACCACCTGGAACATCAGGCCGACCGCCTCGCCGTAGCGTGTGAGTTGCGCCAGTTGCTTTTCATCGCAGCCGGCCAAGATCGCGCCGAGTCGGCAGGACGCGCGGATCAGGGCACCGGTCTTGTTGCGATGGATCGTCCGCAGTTTTTCGATCGGCCGAACTTCCGGGGGGAAGTCGGGCAGCGTGTCGTAGACCTGGCCGGCGATCATGTCGTTGGTCGCCAGCGCCAGTTCGGTGACGCAGCGGTTGGCAAGGACGGGGTCGGCAATGCGGGTGGCCAGCACCTCGAACGCCAGTCCGGTGAGCAGGTCGCCTGCCAGGATCGCCATGGCTTCGTTGGTGTGTCGGTGGAGCGTCGGCCTGCCGCGGCGCAGGTCGTCGTCGTCCATCGCGGGCAGGTCGTCGTGGACGAGGCTGAAGCAATGGATCATCTCCATCGCACAGGCGGGGGGCAGGGCGTCTTCGAGCGTTCCGCCGACCGCTTCACACGAGCGGACGATGAGCACCGGTCGCAACCGCTTGCCGCCGCCGAGCAGGGCGTACTTGGCTGCCTCCCGCAGGTTCGCGGGCAAGGGTCGGTCCGTGAGAACCTTGTCCATGTAAGCTTCGACCGCCCCAGCCGGCGCGGTGAGCTGCGCCACATCGATGGCGGGCTTGTCCTGTGTGGCGCTGGGTGTGGTCATGATGAAACGGTAAGTATCGTGTGAGCAAGCGGTAAGAAACATTTATCCGGCGGGGACAAAATCCCCGTACCGGGACAAGCCCTGATGATTACGGAGATTATAGACGACTCCGGGTCGCACGCCAATCACCTCGCCGGCAGTCCGTCGACGTGGGGGTTGGCAAGCATCACACAGATGGCCCCGACGTAGAGCGTCAGACCCACGAGCATGATGACGATGGCGTAGCGGTAGTAACGGGTCTTGCGGTCGCGGTAGGCCAGCGAAGTGGCCAGCCAGCCGTCGGGGAGTTCCCCGGGCTGTTGCGAGAGCCAGCGGAGGTGGAGCACACCCCACGACACGATCCCCGCCGCCGCAAGCACACCGGTGACGCCGAGGATGATGAGCGCCTGTGCCAACCGATTGGTCCCCGCGATGATGCGTCCCGAGAAGCCGGTGGTGCTGATGACGATGCCGCACAGGCCGAGCAGGACCTGGGCCCGGTTGTGCAACACCGCGAACTGGCGTTCGAGCATGGCCATGATGGCCGCGGTGTCGTCACGGTAGATCGCACGGATACGGGCCAGTTCTTCTATAGGCGAGAGCTTGTGGGGCATGGGGATTTGCCGCTGAGATCGCGGAGTGCGCAGAGAATTAAAAAATTCGCGGTTTCGACTCTATGGTCTTCTCTGCGTCCTCTGCGATCTCTGCGGTGAATGGCGGTCTTATTTTTTCATATTCACAAACTGCAGCGGCACCTCGATCGGTTGTCCGCGCAGCATCGTGATCACCGCCTGCAGGTCGTCGATCTGCTTGCCGGTGACACGGACCTCTTCGCCCTGGATCGAGGCCTGCACCTTCATCTTGGCGTCCTTGATCGTCTTGACGATCCGCTTGGCGATGTCCTGCGGGATGCCCTCCTTGATCTTGACCTCGCGTTTGAGGTTGGCCTGCGGGCCGGGCTGCGGCTCGCCGAACTCGAAGACCTTCAGGTCGAGCTTGCGTTTGCCCGCGTGATTGAGAAGCATCTCACGCACCGCCTCCATCTTCATCTTGTCCTCGGTGAGCAGGTTGATCTTCTTCTCCTTGCGGTCGAAGTGGATCTCCGTCTTCGACCCGCGGAAGTCGTAGCGCGTCGCCACTTCCTTCTTCGTGTTGTTGATCGTGTTGTCGACCTCCTGCATCTCGACGCGGCTGACAATATCAAAGCTCGGCACGGCGGTGTCCTCGTGTGTTGGGGGGATGATGTCAAACTAACACGCGGGGGGCGCGGGGACAATCGGGGGCGTGGGGGTCATGTTGGATTTACCCGAGCAACCGCAGATTGCGCAGATGACGCAGATCATGGCAGATCAGGGCAGATCAGGGCAGATTCAGAGGTCAGACCCATTCACCGGTGAGGAGTTTGCCGATGGCGTGGGCGACGCCGGCTTCGTTTTGCGAGAGGGTGACGTAGCGGGCGGCGTCGAGGGCGGGCTTCGTCGCATTACCCATGGCGATGCCGCAGCCGGCCGAGCTGAGCATCGACACGTCGTTGATCTCGTCGCCGATCACCGCGATCTCCCCGGGGGCAATGCCGTGCTCCCGCGCCAACCACGTCAGGCCACGCCACTTGTCGACGCCTGCCGCGAAGGCCTCGAGGATGTAGACACTCTCTTCCGGATTGGGCATCTGCACCGCGGCAAAACTGTGGACGATCACCCCGCCACCAAGCTCCCCGCGGAGCTTCTCGGTAAGCCTCACCGCACGACTGCCGGGGGCTACCAAACCCACTCGCAGCGTGTGGTGTAAATCCACCGGCGTGACTTCGCGCTGGAAATGCACGTTGGCGCCGGTCTGCTCGAACCACCAGCGCGTGTTGGGCGTCAGCTCACCCCGACCGGTCACAAGATAATCGTGCCCGCAACGGTACCGCTCCCTGAACACCAGCACCGCCTCCGGTCCGTCAGACAGGTGTTCGACAATCCGGTGCGCCAGGTTCGGCTCGATCACCGCAAGGTCCACGCTCCGGCCGTCGTCAAGATGGCACACCGCCGCCCCGGTCACGAACACGCCACGCTCAATCCCGTCAAGCTGTGCGGTCACCATGCGCGACTCACACCAGCTCCGCCCCGTGCAGGGCACGACCCTCACGCCCGCCTCACGCGCGTCGCGGATCGCCCGCAGGTTTGCCTCCGGCGGAACACCGGTCGAATCCAGCAGCGTGCCGTCGAGGTCGATCCCAATCATCCGGTAACGCATGAATTTCTCACAGTATCTCACAACGCTTCTTCAATGCGGAGGGATGGCCATCCCTCCGCTTTAACCCGTGATCACAATCTCATACTTCATTCACACCTCCTTCAACACGATCCCCATCGTAGGCAGCTCCCGGTCCAGCAGCGCCCGGGCATACACACATAACAACCTGTTAGCCCGCCCGACAGCCGCGCCATCCGCATCTTCTAACGCTTCGCCCGCCGCGACACCACGCAGCAGTTCCACCGTCTCCCGCCGAACACGCCACTGCGCGTGCTCCGACCCGTCCGCCGCGGTCAAGCCACCGGCCCGAGCGTCAAAGGTATACACCGCCCGGTCCGGCAACGCTTGGTTCGTCCGCACGTCGTGGTCGACCTGCGGTTTGTACCCCGTCTCGGTCAGCACGCACCACTGGTATCGCAGCAGCGCCAAACCGCGACACCCGGTCTCACGCAAGGACTCAAGCAAAACAAGCGTCGCATCGAACATCACCGGGTGCGGGTCGTGTTCAGCCAGCATCGCCCCGCCCAGGTCCACCGCAAACATGGCCAGCCTCTGGGCCTCAAGGTCCGTGTGCAGGTGGCGGTAAGGCTCCTGCAAGTCCCACTCCGTCAGGTTCGCCAGTTCACTCGATGGGCGGATGATCCCGACCACCTCCCCCAACGTGAGCAGGTCGATCCCCCCGGAATAGCGCGCGACGCTCGAAGGCGACATCCGTTTCGACCCCTTGGCCAACCCACGCACCAGCCCGTGTTCACGCGTGAACAGCGCCACCAACTGGCTGGTCTCGGACCAGTCGTAGTGTCGGATGCAAAGGGCCTGGTCCTTAAAGCGCGGCATGGGGAGAAATGTCTGATGTCAGCATCAAACCATTGATGATTGATGATGGATCACTACTGTCCCAACATTACTCGAACAGCGACAACTGGTTAGCGAATGGGTCGGTCTTGGTATTTTCGTTTTGTCTCGAAAACGCCTGTAAAAGCGGGGTTTTTTCGAAAAGCGAGACGCTTAAAACCTG
>WGMF01000003.1 GCA_016125215.1 Phycisphaera sp. | reverse complement strand
GGCGCCGCGCATCAGTGCCGAAACGTCTTCGCCTGCGTTGAACAGACTCTTTCCTGCCGATTCTGCCCCACCGGGGAAGTGTCTCCCCGTTACGTGGGCGATCCTTTCATTTGTTGCAGTTATTCCTGCACGGCCGCTAACCAAACACCAGCAACCATCCCGCCGCGACGAGCGTGATCGTGAAGCCCTGCTCGATCACACTCTGTTCGAGCAACCGTTGCCACGCGGCGGGGGGGTTCAGGTGCAGGATCGCCCAGGTCAAGGCGTGGTAGACCCCCGGGCCGACCCATTCGAGGGCGACAACCGCCGCACCGCCCGCGACTAGTAACCAGAAAAAATGGTGCTTCTTGGCGTGCGCCAGTTCGTGGGCCATGACCGCTTCGACCTGGTCCTTGGTCATGTTGTCGAGCAGCGCGTCGCTGATGAGCACGTAGCGGATCGGCGCGAAGAATCCCGTGACCAGCGCGTTGACCACTCCGCCGTGTGTGTGCCAGAGCAAGAGTTCACGGAAGCCCACACGGTAACGCTTTGACATCCCTAACAGGTTGTCACGCAGCTCCCCCCCCGGGAGTGGTGAAGTTTGAAGGAGATAACGCATGGCGACCGGCCAGAGCAGAAAAATACCCAGCGCCCCGGCGGTGGAGACCGAGCCTGCGATGTTCGACGTGGGCACTGTGATCGAACCGTCCGCGGCCTGTTGCCCGAAAAGCCCAGCCACGATTTCGTACCAGACCAGGATCGACACCAACGGCAGGGCGATGATGGCGACCTGGAAGCGCAGTTGTGTCAAGATGAATTGCCACCGGCTCCAGACGGGTTGTACCGGCAATCCATAGTCCGCACGACGGAACAGTGTCGCTTCGCGCAGCCGACGGTCGATGGGGTAGTAACACCACCACGACGCCACCACCGCGACAAACGTCGGCAGCAGAAGGACCAGTTCATCCACAAGCGCCAGGTCCGGCCCGATCACGCGCAGGCGCAGCCAGACCAGCACCCCGGTGTAGAGGTCCATCGCATACAGACCCAGCAGTACCACGCGCAGCGCAGCCGAACAACGGTTGAGCCATTTGAGCCGACGGTGGCCCGACGTGGTGCCCAGCCCGCGATAGGTCCATTGACAGAGCATCGCGTACAACGCCACCACGACCGCCTTGGACCCCAGCCACAGCGCCAGCCGCGCAGGCCAAGGAAGCGCCCACAAAGTCGGCGTGAAATCCGGTGTGTCGTGGAGGAACAGGCCGACAAAAAGGGCTATGACGAATACGTGCATCGGCGTGGTCCGGGCGGGGCGTCACCGGAGTTTGCGGTATTCCTCGACGGTGAGGGCCTTGGCCCACCGGCCGGCGTCGGCGATCTGCGGGTCGTCGCTCGTGCA
Source organism: Phycisphaera sp. (assembly GCA_016125215.1). GTDB lineage: Bacteria > Planctomycetota > Phycisphaerae > Phycisphaerales > Phycisphaeraceae > RI-382. The sequence goes on along the minus strand of WGMF01000003.1, from coordinate 60,976 downwards.
GGCCCGGTCGATGGCGTTGTTGAGCACGCGCATGTTGCCGCGGCTGCCGGGGTTGAACTTGACCCGACCCATGTAGAGCGTGGCGTCGAGACGGAAGGTCTTGTCTTCGTCGTGCTCGGCGATGTTGATCAGGTCGCTCACGTTGGGCCTCGTGGATCGGACCGCGGCGATCTTGGCTGACCAGGTCCGCTCGATGCCGTTGAGGGCCGTGACCCATTCGTTGAGTTTGTCCTGCATCGAAGGGTCGGCCTCGAAGAGCGCCGAGCCGGACGCCATCATGATCTGCATACCCTGCACGCGCGGGTCCAGGCGCGTGTTGAGTCGCAGGGCGCGTTCACCGAGCGTCCACGTGGCGCGGAGGTAGTCCGCCGCTTTGGTTTTGTCACCCGCCTCGACAAGGTCGCCCGCGCGCAACTGAACCACCTGCGCCGCCAGCGCCAGAGCATCCCCGATGTCGGCTTCACCGCCCGGGACCATCGGCCAATGCGAATCAAGGAACCCGAACTCGGGTTCGGGGGCTTTGGCTGCCTGGATCATCTTCTGTGCTATCGGGTCGGCCAGGGCCGGGGGCATCGGGGTATTGGTGAGTTTCGAGCTGTTGTCGTTGTACAACTTGAAGGCATCGAGGTAGAGCTTGACGGCTTGACCCTGACCCGAACCGGCTTGCGGGTTGATCCTGGGCAGGCTGTCCGGAAGCGTTTGAGCCTTGAGCGCCGCGGGCATGGAAGCCGCGGTCGGGGGCGTCGGTGTGCCACGGTAGGTCAGAAAGCCAGCCACGCCGATGACGAGGACCAGCGCGATTGAGATGAGAATACCGAACTTCATAGCGGGGTTCCGTCGTAGAATAAAAAGGAATTGAGTTATCGGGGATCACGGGTCGATCTGACCGATGATAGCAGCTAGTCATAAGGCATACGAACCCCGTCGGCCCCGAGAACGCTCGGGCATAACATAAATCATCACACACCCCACAAACAGGACCCCATCATGGACCAGACACCCCACGAAGACCCCTCACGCAACCCCGCCGAACCCGGTCGTTCATCGCGAGGCCCGGTGGACCCCCGTGGGATGACGCCGCCCCCGCCCCCTCCGCCTGCGTACATGCCGATGTACCCGCCGCCGCAGCCTGCCAGGCGTGGAGGGATCGCATCGCGTGTGATGACCGGTTTGATTTCATCACTGCTCATCGCATCGCTCGTGGCCAACATCTATCTTGGCGCTTACTTTGCCGCGATGGTCTCGGGTGACATCCACGAGAGTGTCTACGAAAAAGGCGACAAGACGCAGCGCATCGTGGTGCTGCCGGTGTCGGGCCTGATCGACGACGATTCGGCTCGCTTTGTCCGCAAGGCGCTCAAGGCGCTGCGCGAGGACCTGCCCAAGGCCATCGTATTGCGTGTGGATTCGGGCGGCGGCACGGTCTCGGCCTCCGACCGCATCTGGCACGAACTCAAGACCTTCAGAAAAGAGACCGGCGTCCCGATCGTCGCAAGCTTCGGCTCGATGGCGGCGTCGGGCGGGTATTACATCTCGTCCTGTTCCGACAAGATCATCGCCGAGCCGACGGGCGTGACGGGCAGCATCGGTGTGATGGCGCCGATCATGACGTTCCAGGGCCTGCTCGATAAAGTCGGCGTGACACCCGAGGTGCTCGTGGCCGACGGCAGCCCCAAGAAAGACGTGGCCAACAACGTGCTGCGCAAGTGGGACGACAACGACCGCGCCGAGGTGAAGGCCATGCTCAACCATGCTTACGCCCGATTCGTCAGCGTCGTCGCGGAGGGACGGGCTGGCCACCTGACTGATGACGAGGTCAAGCAACTTGCCGATGGCTCGGTCTTCACCACGGAGCAGGCGATAACCAACAAGCTCATCGATGGTGAGGGCTACCTAGAAGACGCGATCAATGAAGCCAAACAGCTTGCCAAGATCGGGTCCACGGTCTCGCCGCAGGTGTCGGTGATCGGGCAGGCTCAGCCGATTTCGCTGCTCAACCTGATCGGCTGGCACAGCGCACCGGCGGCCGCGATCGACAGCCAATCGATCCAGCGATGGGTCAGCGAATTACAAACCCCACGACTCGAATACCGCTACACGGTGGGCTTCTGACGCTGCACACCAGTGGATAGGACATAAAGACCAAAAAGAACTTGCGGAAGACCCCGCGGGGTGCTATTTTTTTGTTAATCCACTTCCGTTCTACCGAATGCGTCAGAGGTCCATGTCTTGACCGATCACATCATGACACGCTTAAGACGCCTATCCGAAAGGGCTGCGTATGTTTAATCAACTCCGCGAATGGCTCAACAAGAATTCCGCGATGGTGACGATTGTTGCGGTGGGGCTGTTGTGCGTTTCGCTGGGGGCGATCATCTTGCAGAGTTCGGGTCGGCGTGGCGGGCCTCGCGTGGTGGACGTGTATTACTTCGACCTCAGCAGCGGCAAGGTCATCACCGCCAAGAGCGACCAGTTCCCGCCGATCGACACCGGATCACCCAACACGCCGGAGGGCATGCCGCCGGGCGTCCGGGCGTACCTGTTTGCCTGTGGCGAATGTCCGTCGAGCCTGGTGGGCATGACGCCTGAACAGTTGGCCGCCAAGAAGGTCTACATCGGCTGGCTCGAAGCCTACACCCCCGACGCCAAGGCCAAACTCGAAGACATGCGCGACCACCCCGAGAAATACAACGACCCCGCCATGTACGACCCCATGATGGAAGATTTTTACAACACGGGGATGCTGGTCCGCACCATGCTCCCGCTGGCCATCGATACCAAGGGCACACTCGCTGGCGACAAATGGTTCCCCGGCAACAGTGAGCCGGCGATGATGATTATGGACGGCACGCAAAGGGCATGCGGTGACGCGCAATTGCCCACGCCCTGCTTCCCCAAGCGATAAGACCGGCGGCAGGCCTCACGACAATCGATCAGCCACGGCCTGCGCAAAAGATTGGGTATTCAACTGCCCGCCGAGGTCGCGCGTCCCACAGCCGTCAGCTAACGTCTTGTTATAGGCGTCACGGATGCGGACAGCCGATTTTTTGCACGCATCGTCGTGCCGGGTCTGGCCGAGGTGATTGAGCATCATCACCGCGCTCATCACCAGCGCCAGGGGGTTGGCAATGCCTTTGCCCGCGATGTCCGGGGCCGATCCGTGGACCGCCTCGAAGACCGCGCCCTCGTCACCGATGTTCGCCCCCGGCACGACACCCAGACCGCCCACCAAACCCGCCGCCAGGTCGCTCACCACGTCGCCGTACAGGTTCTCCATGAGCAGCACGTCGAACCGTGAGGGGTCCTGCACCAGCTTCATGCAGCCCGCGTCGATGATGAGCGGTTCGTATTCGATGTTGGGGTACTCTTCGGTGTGGATTTTCTCGGCACAGCGCAGCATCATGCCGTCGGTGAGTTTCATGATGTTGGCCTTGTGGAAGAGCGTGACCTTCTTTCGGCGGCGCTGCGTCGCGTAACGGAAGGCGTAGTGGGCAATGCGCAGGCAGGCCGTCTCGGAGGCGACCTTCATGCTCATCACCACCCCCGGGAGCACCTCGTTTTCAACTCCGGAGTAGAGACCCTCTGTGTTCTCACGCACGATGACAAGGTCGACATCGTCGTAACGCGTCTTGACCCCCGGCAACGACCGCACCGGCCGGACCGCGGCGTAGAGGTTGAGTTTTTTACGCAGGGCCACGTTGATCGATGAGAACCCCTTGCCGACCGGCGTCGTACACGGACCCTTGAGCGCGATCTTGTGGCGGTGGATCGCTTCGAGAGTTTCTTCGGGCAGAAGGTCAAGCCCTTTGTCGAGGGCGCTCAGACCGGCAAGGTGCTCTTCCCAGACCACCGGGGCGTGGGCTTTATCAAAGACAAACCGGACCGCGTCGGCCACCTCGGGACCGATGCCGTCGCCGGGGATCAATACGACTGTGTGCTGATTCATGCAGGGGAGTATACCGACCGCGCCTCGGCGCACGAGGCGTTACGATCAAGCCCGCCACCTTGCCGGGGTAAGGTTTCCTGTTCAGGCAACCTTAGAGTGAAGAACTTACAAAATGTAAGTTACCCGGTGTAGCCCACCACATTTGGCCACGGGTCTTCGAGAGATGGACTACGAGAGACGACTGATCTCAGATCGTTGGTGCTACATCCGAGAAAGGGCTTTCGACCCCACCGCCCCATTGCATTCTGCGGTTCTTAAGATATCCCCGTGATTCGCCTCAGGCAAGACCCAACAATAAAATTAGCGCGTTGTTATCAAAGGATTAACGTAAAAACATACACAATGTTAAATTGGGCAAAATAGGCAAGGATTGAGCGGGCTTCCACGTCCACTCAAGCCATCTCGCGTGGACGGGCGGCTTGTTCCCCGGCGCTGCGTTCACGCAACAGATCGAGCATCGAACGCACTTCGTCGGCCATCTTGGTGTTGGGGAACTCTCGGATGATCTGCTCGCCCACCACGACCGCCTGCGTCCATTCGTGATCGTGGACAGCCATCTTGAACTGCACGCCGAGGTTCTGTCGTTTCTTCCCGATCACGCCGCGTGCCGTCTCACGGAACGGCTCGGCTTCCTGTTCGGTGAGGTATCGGTCTAGTTCTTTGAGCAGACGCATCGCCTGTTCGATGTCGTCCTTCTGCGCCGCGTTGAAGAACTCACGCTCAAGCTCACGCTTGTGCTGGTCACGCGCATCGCGCACGCGCTTGTCGAGCATCTTCACACGGGGTGAATCGGGGAACAGCCTCTGAATTTTACCCGCCTCGCGCAGGGCCCGGTCCCAGTCGTAGGTTGTCAGGACCCGGTCGAGGGCCGCGATCGCTTCGGAGACCTGCTGGTCGATCTCCTTGTCGCGCGCGGTGATGATCTCATCACGGAACTGCTCGGCCTCACGCCGATAGCCATACGCCTGGCTCATCTCGGAGACCAGAACCAGCGCCGCCTCGAAGTCGCCCTTGGAGATGTCTTCACGGATCGCCCGACGCAGGGTTTCGCGGTCCTGTTCACGGTAGGCGATCCGCTTGGCGGTGTCGGAGATCAACAGCCTGTCGTTGATCGAATCGAGCAGGGCGATGACCTCGCCGTCCCGGTTGACCTCGGCTGGAGATTCGAGCGAGTCGAACCCGAAGACCGCCCAGCGCACAATCCCCAACAGGAAGAACGCCAACCCCACAAGCCCGATCAGGCCCGAGAGGAACACCACCACCGCGGAGGTCAACGGCGGGATGTCGTAGGACGCGTACCCGTATTGAACGCTAAGCGCCAGCGCCCCCGCCACGATGAACAACACGAATGCAAACATCACCTGGCTGCGCGGCGTCCGTAAGAGTTTTTTCGACTTGTTGGAAGTGGCGTCCGCTTGAGTGCTTGGGGTGTTTTCAGACATGGCGTCATCCTTTATCGAGAAATGCCGACTATCGAAGGGGAACGGGCAACTCCTGTTCTCAGCCTCCGAAGTTCGCTCGCGTCATGGCCAACACACCCGGCCGTCCGGACAGGAAATGGGTCGGAGATTCACAGCTTGACTGTCGGGCCTGGGCACATGAGCATGACACATCCCTGTGTTTCTATTTTATCCCATCGGGGCCTCCGAGGAAACTCCCATTTACCCATCTCACGCCATGACAACGTTTTTCCGCCACCCGGCAATCAAAGCTGCGGGATTCGGGCTGGGCCTGCTCCTGCTCGGCGCGGCGATCTACAACGCATGGGGCCGGGTCGACCGTGAGAGCCTTCTCAACGCTTCACCGTCTTTGCTGCTTGTTATCGGTGCAGGTGTCCTGGGCAACCTGATCGCCAGTGGCCTGCTCTTCTGGGTGGTGACAAAATCTTTCGACGCAAGCCCGCCGGTCTCAGTCATCCGGATGGTCCAGCTCATTGCCGCGAGCGGCCTGTTGAACTACCTGCCCCTGCGCCCGGGCCTGGTCGGTCGGGCCGCCTACCTCAAAGCCCGTCACAACCTGCCCGTCAAGCAGTCCCTGTTCATCCTGGCAATTGTTCTCGTGCTCGGTTTGCTGGTTGCCATTCTTGTCGTGGTTAGTACGACGATCCCCGCCTACACATACTCCGTCTCGGTCTTGGGGGTGTTGGTCCTGATGTGGGTCACCGCCCCGGTTGCCCGTGTGATCTTTCGCAGACCGGTCTGGCACGCCTGGTCCTGGCTGCCTTTGAAATCCATCGACGTGCTGGCCACCGCGCTCAGGCTCTGGGCCGCCACGTCCGTCGTCGGTCAACCCCTGTCCCCCTCGACCGCGCTGGCCTGCGCCGCCGCCGGTTCACTCGTAGCCGCCGTCGGACTCACACCCAACGGCCTGGGCTTGCGCGAGTGGACCATCGCAGGCCTGTCCGAGCTTCTGGCCCCCGGGAGCCTGGCTATTGCCGGACTGGGCGCATCGCTCGACCGCGGCCTCGAAGCCATCGTGATGACCCTGGCGGGAATCGGGTCCATCAAGTCGCTACATTATGCCGCATGAGTATCTCACCCAACGAAACCATCGACGCCCAGCGCACGCGACTGCACACCTTCTTCAAAGAGAAATTCGGTAAGGCCCCCACGGTCACCACCGTCGCGCCCGGCCGTGTCAATCTCATCGGGGAACACACCGACTACAACGACGGCTTCGTCCTGCCCATGGCCATCGAGCGCCAGACGATGATCGCCGCAGCGCCCTCCGGCTCATCGCGTTGCACGCTCTCCAGCACGGGGATGCCCGACACCGCCGAGTGGGACGTGACCGACCACCTCGTCCCCGGCAAGCCGACGTGGGCCAACTATGTCAAGGGCGTGTTTGCCGGCTGGAAAAACCGCGACGGCGTGTTGCCCGGAACGCTGCCGGGCCTCGACGAAGGCGTGGACATGGTTATCGACTCAACCGTGCCGCTGGGCGGGGGACTTTCTTCCAGCGCCGCTCTGGAATGCGCCACCGCCACACTGCTCGAAGCCCTGACCGACCACGCCATCGACCCGACCGATAAAGCGTTATTGGCACAACAAGCCGAACACCGCTTTGCGGGTGTCCCCTGTGGGATCATGGATCAGTTCATCAGCTCGCTGGGCCGGGTGGGTTGCGCGCTGCTGATCGATTGCCGATCGCGTGAGCCGCGTGCCGTGCGAATGGCCGACCCGAGCGTCTGTGTATTGATTGCCAACACCAACGTCAAGCACGAACTGACCGGCGGAGAATACGCCCAGCGCCGTGCCCAGTGCGAGGAAGCCGCCGGGGTGATCGGGGTCCCGGCACTCCGCGATGCCACGGTCGAACGACTCGAAAGCGCCGCGGTGGCCTCGAAACTCTCTACATTGGCCAAGCGACGCGCACGCCACGTTGTCACCGAAAACCGAAGAACACTCGAAGCGGTCGGGGCCATTGAAAAACGGGACTGGTTCACGATGGGTCAGCTCATGGTGGCCAGCCACGTCTCCCTGCGTGACGACTTCGAGGTCAGTTGTGATGAACTGGACATCATGGTGGAACTGGCGCTGGGCATCGGTCAGGGGGGCGGGGTCTATGGCTCTCGGATGACCGGCGGGGGCTTCGGCGGGTGTACGGTCTCGATCGTGCAAAGTGATCGCGCGGAGAAGATCGCATCAATCCTGGAAACCCAATACCGCCAGAAAACGGGCATTTCCCCGACGATTTTCGTCTCCCAGCCCGCCGCCGGCGCTCGCATCCTGCATAAATAATCCACTTGGCAACTCGCTGAGTTGGCTTCAGCCCAGCGCGTCGGTTTGCATACTTTTGCGCGTCTGGATATTGTGAATCGAGCAAATTACTCGAAATCAACCCACGAAAGGAATTGGCATGGCTAATTTTGCAGGCGCGTTGAAGGAGGAGATCAAACGGTTGTCCAAGCGTGTGGTCCGTGCGGAGATGTCGACCCCGCGCAGGCTTGTTTCGCAGCACCGCCGGGACCTCGCGGGGGTCAAGCGGATGATGGCCAAGCTCCAGCGTCAGGTCGCTTCGCTCGAAAAAGCGGTCCGCAAGGGCGGGGCCGTCGTCACCGGCGCAAACGATGCTGCCTATGGCGACGCGTCCTCGGTGCGCTTCTCACCGAACTGGGTCAAGAAGCACCGTGCCAAACTCGGTATCTCCGCGGCCGATTACGCCAAGCTTGTCGGCGTCTCGCCCCTGACGATTTATCACTGGGAACAAGGTAAGAGCCGACCGCGTAATGCGCAGCTTCAGAAATGGGCCGCCATGCGGGAGATGGGCAAACGCGACATCGTCTCGGCGCTCGGGAGAAAACCGGGGTCCCGCCGAAGCCGAAAGAAATAACCACTCTCAGGCGCACTGAGTCGACTGGTCCTGCGCGACCCCGCGTAGCACGATCGGGCCGTCCAGTCGCAGTCCGATCGTGAAATAACCGTTCTTTTGTGGTTTACACGAGGCCACTGTGGCTCGCCTGCGGAGGATCCGTCCGCCGCGCGTGAGCAGGTGGACCTCACAGCGCGTGCCCGCTTGTGCGCCCTGGTGGTGGACAAAACCGATACCCGTCGGACTGATGTCCCGGCAGCGTACGAGGTAACGCCCGTGCGACCCGTCCTTGCCCGAGAGTTCGAGGAAGACCCGCGCGATGCCGTGGTGCCGGGCCCGGGATTCACCCCGCCTTTCGTTCGTCACCGCGGTGGTCACCGGGGTGGGCTTGAGCAGCATCGCCTGCCACTGGGCGTCGGTAATCGGTCGCGTGTCGGGTCTGGAAGTGGGGTGATGTGCGGACATGCCTGGGTCGTCTCCATCGGCACGGGGTGATCGCCACTCACCGCGCTAATGGATTTATCGACCGCCGGGGCTATAGGCTTGATATTCCAGACCCCTGAGCACCCCGGTGAAATACCCCTCAATCGCTCCCGCAATGCATTGCGTAACCCAGACGGTGCTTGGCAACCTTGGCGGGCTTGGCAAGAAATCCGTATCACTCTCCCCCGCGCTCTCCGCGACCCCCGCGTGAACCGGATCGATCACGCATCCTCAACGAGTAAAATCACTTCACGCCCGGGTCCGTGTACGCCGGTCACGAGCTGCCCCTCGATGTCCGCGGTCTTGGAAGGCCCTGTGATGAGCGCGATGCTGCTGGGCATCGATTGGAACTTGCCGTCCCGCACCGCCGACTCGATCATCGGCCAGAGGTCGAGCATGTCGGGAATGATGTCGCTCTTGCGTACGATGGCGATATGCACCGGCGGCACCAGCGAAAGCCCACGACTGTGGCCGGCGTCGGAGCAACACACCAGCGTCCCCGTCTCCGCCAGCGCCGCGTGGACATCCGTGATCCCCGCGTCGGTGTCGAACTGCGCTTCGAGTCCAGGCGCTGCGGACCAGTCGACGATCTCGATATTCTTCCTGCGGATCGACTCGCGCATCGTCAACCCCTGCGCGAGGCTGCCCACGCCCATCACGATGCGCCTGGCGTGGATCTCACCGAGCACCGTGAGCACGTCCTTGACCACCTCCCCAGCGGACGAACGGCGGACCTCCATCCCCACGAACTCGGCGTTTTTCACGAACACCGCCACAAGGTCCTGCGACGGTCGGCCGAGCCGAAAGAGATTTTCATCCACACGCGGCGGCGGCGGGGCGGGCCGGGTTTCCGAACGACCGAGGGCGGCGCGGACGCGTTGCATGAATTGCTCGCGGTCTTCACCCTGTGACAAATTATCAATCAATCGGGTCTGGGACATCGCAGTGGTTTAGTGCGGTGAAATAATATCAAACATCATACCTGAATCGCACGGCCCGCTTTTTCACGTGACTTGGCTTCGAGCAGGTTCAGCACCTCTTCGAGGGTCATCTCGGACGTATCGATCCGCACCGCGTCCGGCGGGCAGATCAAAGGCCCGTCTTTGCGCGTCGAGTCTTTCTGGTCACGCTGGATGATCTGCGCGAGGATGACCGCCTCGTCCGCCTCGCGGCCGGCTTCACGCAACTGCCTGGCTCGGCGGCCGGCCCGCACCTTCGCGGACGCATCAAGATAAAACTTCACCCGCGCATCGGGGAACACCACCGACCCCTGGTCACGCCCCTCGGTGACGAGTCGGCTGTGCTCGGCCCCGATGCGCTGCTGCAGCCGAACCATGACCTCACGCACCCCCGCAAGCATGGCCACGTCACTCACGCTCACGGTCACGTCCGGGTCGCGCAGCCGATGCGTCACGTCGCGGCCGTCAATAATCAATCGCGGCGGATCGTCGCCCCAGGCAAAACGCATCCGCACCGACCGTGCGACTTCGATGACACGCTCGGGCTCCTGCGTGGGGTTGACGCCGTGGTCGAGGCACTGGGCGGTGATGCCGCGGTACATCGCGCCGGTGTCGAGAAACTCCAGCCCCAGGCGTTGCGCCAGCTTGCGGGCGACGCTGCTCTTGCCCGAACCCGCCGGGCCGTCGAGGGTGATAATCAGGTCCGACATGGGCAAGAGTGTAGCAGGCCGGCTTGCGGGGTTACGCGCGGGGTCAATCTCTCGACGATCCGATCACGCGAGAGGGTGCCGGCCCGGTGGCGGCGCTGCGCATCAGGCTCTGCCAAGCCGCGACACGCTGGGGTTTAAGGAAAAAGTAATAGAGATACCCCTCGGCAAACTGCCTGCCGGCGAGTTGTTCCGCAGCGGCACCCTGGCCCATGTAAATATCCCCGCGACCGGGGGCACGGATCGCGCCGCCCGTGTCCTGGTCGAGCATGACCTGCGAGAACGTGGCGGTCAGCGGTGTGCCCGAACCCAACGGCGAAGAGACCGGCGAGGTCGTCTGGACGAGCACCACACCCCCGCGCGGGAAGACATCCTTATCCGTGGCCAATGTACGCATCGGGGTCACCGCAAAACCCAGTGAGCCGGCGGGCCAGTTCGAGCCGTCGTACTCCTGGAAGAAGACATAGCGGTCGTTCTGGTTGACATAGGTGGATAGCTCGTCGGGGTGGGCGTTGAAGTAGGCGCGGATGGCGGGCAGGCTCACGCGGTTGGCTTCGAGTTTGCCGTCCTTGACGAGCAGTTTGCCGATGCTGGTGTAGTCGTGCCCGTTGGTGCCTGCAAAGCCGACGTAGATCACCTTGCCGTCGGTCAGTGTGAGCTTGGCAGAGCCGTTGACCTGCACGATATAGGATTCGAGCGGGTCACGGAAGTAAACCAGTTCCCTGCCCTTGAGCGCCCCGGATGTTTCGAGTTCACGCCGGGTGGGATAGGAACGCACGCCCGACGCGGTCCTCTGGCCGAGAACCTTGCCCGTGGCAGGGTCGCTCACAAGGTCCGGCGGGCGGGTGTAGATCGGGTAACGGAACTCGGCCGTGGGCTGGAGCGAAGCGTTGAACTCGGGCGTGTAGTAACCGGTGAAGAGCACGACGCCGTTGTCGTTCCAGCCGACGCTGATGTAGGTGTCGAACTCCTCGCGGACGCGCTGCTGGAACTCGGGGCCTGTGGCGCAGGTGGCAAACAATTGGCGGAAGGCAAAGACGCTTGAACGCGCCTGTTCGTGCGTGATCTCGATGCCCGGGAAGGGGAAGAACTGGCGCGTGGAGGGGATGTCGAACCACTTGATGCTGCGCGTCATGGCTTCGATCGCGCTCTGGTCACGCGCGTTGAACGCCACCGTCAGGTCGGGCAGTTGCGACTGGTCGAGAATCTTGCGCAGAGCATACTGACCCGGCGGGAGCGGACGCGAATAGTCCGGGGCGGTGACGATCTCCCGCTTGCAACCGAGCGGGACGGCGGCGAAGAGCACAAGAACCAGGAGGCGGATGGTGCGTGACATGGGGGGTTCCTTCCGTGAAACCGTGTTTGATGAGCGGGTATTTTCCCATGCCCGTCGGAAGATGCAAGATTGGACGGGATATCGGGATTGGCCTGTTCAACAGGATGTCGGAATCCTGCCAGTTTCTGAGTCTCTTGATTCCTGTCAATCCCGCCCATCCCGTACTCCCGTCAATAGACTGAGCACTATGATGTCACTATGCCCGATCAACAGTCCTTTCAGCTTGTGAGCGAGAACCAGCCGCGCGGCGACCAGCCGGGCGCCATCGACGCGCTGGTCGAGTCGATCACGTCGGGGAAGAAGTACCAGACCCTGCTCGGTGCCACCGGCACGGGTAAGACCTTCACGATGGCGAATGTCATCGCGCGCCTCAACAAACCCACGCTCGTCATCAGCCACAACAAGACACTGGCTGCGCAGCTTTACGAGGAGTTCAAGGAACTCTTCCCACACAACGCGGTCTGTTATTTCGTCTCTTACTACGACTACTACCAGCCCGAGGCCTACATCCCCGCGAGGGACATCTATATCGAGAAAGACTCCTCGCGCAACGACGACCTCGACCGCCTGCGTCTGGCCGCCACGACCAACCTCGTCACGCGCAACGACGTGATCGTCGTGGCCTCGGTCTCGTGCATCTTCGGGCTGGGTTCGCCTGACGAATACAAAAAGAGCGTGGTCAGTGTTTTCAAGGGCCAGGAGTTTGCCCGGCGGGACTTCTTCCTGGCTCTCAACGACCTGCAATACAAGCGGGCCGAGGCGGACTTCGTGCGTGGGAACTACCGGGTGCGGGGCGACGTGGTCGAGGTCTACCCCGCCGCCGAGGAGTTTGCCTACCGCATCGAACTCTTCGGCGACACCGTCGACAGACTCGAATACGTCAACCCCATCTCGGGCGAGGTGCTCGCGAGTGTCGACCAGCTCTTCATCTACCCCGCGGTCCATTACGTCGTGCCCGAGGAAAAAATGGAGCGGGCATTCACCTCGATCAAGGAGGAACTCGACCACCGCGTCATGCAACTGCGTCACGAGGGCAAGCTCCTCGAAGCGCAGCGATTGCTGGCACGCACCAAGTACGACCTGGAGATGATCAAGGAAGTGGGCTACTGCCAGGGCATCGAAAACTACTCCCGCCACCTCGACGGTCGGCCCCCCGGGAGCAAGCCTTACACATTGATGGACTATTTCCCCGATGCGCAGTCGGGAGAATATCACGGCGGGTACGTGGACGGATCGCGTGATGACATCCCCAAGTTGGACGCAGTGAACACAGGGGAAACTTCGGGGGGGGGGTGGATGCTCATGATCGATGAAAGTCACGTGACGTTGCCGCAGATGCGGGCGATGTTCAACGGGGACCGGGCACGGAAGCAGGTGCTGGTGGACCATGGATTTCGTTTGCCCAGTGCGATGGACAATCGGCCGCTGCGGTTTGAGGAGATCGAGAAGGTTTGGCCGCAGGTGGTGTTTGTGAGCGCGACCCCCGGCCCTTACGAACTGCAACAGTGCGGGGGCGAGGTGGTGGAACAGGTGATCCGCCCGACGGGTCTGGTCGATCCGGTGATCGAAGTGCGCCCCGCGCAGGGCCAGGTCCCGGACCTGCTCAAGGCCGCCGCCGAGCGGTCGTTCAAGGGGCAGCGCACACTGGTGACGACGCTGACCAAACGGTTGGCCGAGGATTTGTCGACGTATCTCCAGGAACAGGGCCTCAAGTGCCGGTACCTGCACAGCGAGATCGAGACGCTCGACCGGGTGCAGATCCTGCGCGAGCTGCGCGAGGGCGAGTACGACGTTCTGGTGGGTGTGAACCTGCTGCGTGAAGGGTTGGACTTACCCGAGGTCTCGCTCGTGGCGATCATGGACGCGGACAAGACGGGCTTTCTGCGCAGCGCCACGTCGCTCATCCAGCAGATCGGCAGGGCGGCGAGGAACGTCGATGCGACGGTTTATCTCTATGCCGACACGGTGACGCCCGCGATGAAACAGGCGATGGACGAGACCCAGCGTCGCCGTGAAAAACAATTGGCGTACAACACTGAGCACGGCGTCACACCACAGACCATCAAGAAAGAAATCCGGCGGGGCATCGAGTTGGAGTTGCGTGCCCGCAAAACGGCGATGGATGCGGTGGAGAAGGACGAAGAGACCTTCGACCGTGACGAACTCATCAGCGATCTTGAGAAGCTCATGCTCGAAGCGGCGGACGCGCTGGAGTTCGAGAAAGCCGCCGAGCTGCGTGACAAGGTGAAGATGCTGCGCGACTCACCCGGATTAGGCGCGATCACCGGTCGCGTCGGCGCGAAGCCCAAACCCAAGCCCGGCACCCCCGGGAGCAAGGTCATGCACCGCAAACGCCGGTCGAGGTGATGAACCACCGAGACACAGAGGGCACCGAGGTCGAAAGGGGAGAAGAGTGATCCGCAGATGACGCAGATGGGACAGGGCGAATGATCAAAGTATGATCGGCGCCTCTACTCGGTCGGATGATTTGATGAATGCCAGACAAGATAAGATGGAAATTGTTCTTTGTGACATCATCGTATGAAATGGACATGGCTCAAGCCCAAAACCAATTCGGGCTCTTCCCATCTGCGTAATCTGCGGATAATTCTTCTCTGCGGATCGCCCTTGGCGACCTCGGCGTCTTGGCGGTTAACCCTCACGCCGCGTGGACGACCTCATTGCTGGGCTTGCCCATCGGTTTGCCCTCGACGGTCAAACCCAGATGCACCAATGGCCCGTGCGGCATGGTTTTTTCCTCATCGAGTCGGCGTTGGGCGGTCGGGTTGGCGTAGGTGTTGAAGACCATCGCCTTGAGGGTGGCAAACATCCCGCCGAAGCTGGCAAAGGTGTGGTTGACGGCGCTCGACTCGTAGCCGGAGTGGACCATGCACTGCTGACAGGCGGGGTTGCCCGACGCCTGGCCGAAGTTTTCCCACTTCGTCTCCTTGATGAGTTCCTCGAACGTGTCGGCATAGCCGTCCTGCAGCAGGTAACAGGGCTTCTGCCACCCAAACAGGTTGTAAGTCGGCATGCCCCAGGGCGTACACTCGTAGTGACGCATGCCCATGAGGTGTTCGATGTAGAGCACCGACTGGTTGAACTTCCACCGCCGTTTCCTGTTTGAAAAGATCATCTCGAAGAGTTCGTGCGTCTTCTTGCGTTCGCGTAAAAAGCCCTTCTGGTCGGCGGCCTTGGGGTAGGCGTAGCCGGGGCTGACCATCATGCCCTCGACGCCGAGGTCCATCATCTCATCGAAGAACGCCCTGACCGAGTTGGGGTCGGCCCCGTCGAAGAGGGTCGTGTTGGTCGTGACGCGGAAGCCCTGCCCGACCGCCATCCGGATCGCCTCACTGGCAATCTTGAACGTCCCCTCGCGGCAGACGGCAAAATCGTGGTGCTCCTCCTGCCCGTCCATGTGGACGCTGAACGAAAGGTACTTGCTGGGCTGGAACAGGCCCTCTTCGAGTTTCTTCTTGAGCAGCAGGGCGTTGGTGCAGAGGTAGACGTATTTCTTTCGCGCCACGAGGCCCTCGACGATTTCGCCGATCTGGGCGTGGAGCAGCGGCTCGCCGCCGGGGATCGAGACCATCGGTGCGCCGCATTCTTCCACCGCCTTGAAGCATTCCTCCGGCGTGAGCTGGCGTTTGAGGATATGTGCGGGGTACTGGATCTTCCCGCAGCCGGCACAGGCGAGGTTGCAGCGGAACAGCGGTTCGAGCATGAGCACAAGGGGGTAGTGCCTGTTGCCCTTGAGCCGCTGCTTGAGCACGTAGCTGGCCACGGTCCACATCTGCGAGATCGGTACGCCCATGATGAACTAGTCCGGGGAGTTTGAATACCAGTCAGGTAAACTTTTTATCATACCCGCTGGACAGTCCCCCCGCCACATGTGGCCGGCGATTGGATTATTCAGGCTGTCCACGCTATTTTTCACGCTCACGTATCACACAACAGAGAGACCTCAATGCCGATCAAACTCGCCTTCAGCACCGTCGCCTGCCCGAACTGGACGCTCGATCAAGTCGCGGCGCAAGCCAAAGCGATGGGCTACCACGGTGTCGAACTCCGCACGCTCGGACCGGCGGGTGCCGCGCTGGCGTGTGACCCGTCCGCGTCCGACCCCCGGAAGGTGGCAGAGGCCTTCGAACATGCCGGCGTCGAGATTGCGTTGCTCTCCACGTCGATCTCGCTCCACCCCAAGTCCAACTCAGCGGGATTCACCGCGATGCGTCAGACGACCGACGCGCTCGAACTGGCGTCGAAGCTCGGCTGCGGCGCGGTGCGTGTATTTGTGAGTCACATCGAAGTGGGCGAGAGTCGGCAGAACGTCATGACGCGCGTCTCGCAACGCCTGCGTCCTCTGGCAGACAAAGCCGGCGAACTGGGCGTGCAACTCCTGCTGGAGAACTCAGGCTCTTTTGCGTTGGCCAAGCCGTGGTGGTGGCTGCTCAATCTGGTCGACCACCCGATGCTCGGCCTGTCGTGGAACGTGGCCAACGCCGCGGCCTCTGACGAGGGGCCTGCTGTGAGTGTGCCACTGCTCAACCAGCGCATCCGTTTTGCCAAGGTTAAGGACGCCAAGATCGGCGAGGGCACCGGCTTCGTCCCGCTGGGTGAGGGCACCGTGCAGGTGCAGCACTTCATCAAACGCCTGATGGGGATTGGTTACACCGGCTACGTCAGCGTCGAATGGGACCGCCTCTGGCTGCCTTCCCTCAAGCCCGCCGAGGAGGCGCTGCCCGAAGCGCTGGCGACGTTGAAGAAGTGGATCACCGAGATCGAAGAGGCGATCGAGAACGCCAAGCCGAAGCCCAAGCCGGCCAAAGCCGTGAAATAACATAGTTGTAAAGCAGTGGTCAGTGGCCGCGCTCTTGTCTGCTCATTAATCCATAAAAGAAATCAGACGGACCGGCGATGCTGTCGTCGGCTTGGTGTCACGCGGCTTTCATTGATTCGGCCACAGCGGTGTTGGTGATTTCGCCGTCGCGCATGTTCAGGGCCGACGCGAAGGCCGAGTCTTGCGAGAATAGTCTTTCGAGCGACTTGTCGCGCACGGCGGCGGCGAGGCAGAGGGTGTAGGGTTGCGTCGCGTGACAGAGGGCTTGCGTGCTCGTGCGACCCACAGCCCCGGGCATGTTGGCGACACAGTAATGCACGACGCCATCGACCACATACGTCGGTGAGGCGTGCGTGGTGGGTTTGCTCGTCTCGACGCAGCCGCCCTGATCGATGGCCACGTCGACGATGACCGAGCCGTTCTTCATGCGTTTGAGCAGGTGGCGCGGCAAAAGCGACGGCGCACGGCCGCCGGGCACGAGCACCGCGCCGACGACCAGGTCCGCCTGCTCGGCGTGTTCGGCCACGGCGTGCGGGTCGCAATAGATCGTCGTCACGTTGGCGGGCATGACTTCGTCGAGATAACGCAAACGGTCGAGGTTGATATCCATGAGCACGACGTGCGCACCCAGCCCCGCCGCGACGCGCGCCGCGTTGGTCCCCACGACGCCACCACCCAACACAAGCACCTTGGCCGGCTCGACCCCCGGCACGCCGCCAAGCAAGATGCCCCGGCCCATCATCGGTCGTTCGAGATACTTCGCGCCCTCCTGGATCGACATCTTCCCCGCGACCTCACTCATCGGCGTAAGCAACGGCAATCGGCCGTTCCTGTCGGTCAGTGTTTCGTACGCCACCGCGGTGATCTTGCGGTCGATGCACGCCCGCGTGAGATGGGCGTCGGCGGCAAAGTGGAAGTAGGTGAAGACGACCTGCCCGCTGCGCATCATGCCCAGCTCGTCGCCGAGGGGTTCCTTGACCTTGACGATCATGTCGGCCTCGGCAAAAACTCTGGCGTGGCTGTCGATGATCGTGGCACCGGCGGCGACGTATTGTTCGTTCTCGTAACCGCTGCCGACCCCCGCGTCTTTCTCCACCAGCACGCGGTGGCCCGCCTGTGTGAGCAGGTCCACACCGACCGGCAGCATCGACACACGGTACTCGTCCGACTTCACTTCACACGGCACGCCGACGATCATCGTCCAACTCCTCGCTCAGGTTTCTTGTGAGTGTTTACCACGGTAGACCAGCCAGAATCCCGCCAACCAGATCAACAGCCCGACCAACGCAAGCAACGCATAAAACACGCTCTTCTCACCCGTCCGCCAGATCGCCAGCATCCCACCGGCAAAAACAAGCGGTCCAAGAAAAGTCAGCGCCTGCCCAACGGCGGCACGTTTTGCACGTCCAGACTCAGCCGTCGTGGATCGACCGGCTTCTCGGTCTTGGGCCTTTTCATCTGCGTTCATCTGCGTTCATCTGCGGCTCTCTGATCCGCCCTTCGTCCCGGCACATTTTGACATCCCCGCCGACGACCGTCGCCAGTGCGCGACCGGTCACCTGCCAGCCGTGGAAGGGGCAGTTCCGGCTCTTGCTCGCAAAAGCGTGGGCATCGAGGGTCCAATTTTCGTTCGGGTCGATGATTGTCACGTCGGCGTCGGCACCCACGGTGAGGTGGCCTTTGGTCTTGTCGAGGTTGACGAGTTTGGCAGAGTGGATCGTCATCATCCCGATCATGTGGGGCCAATCGATGACACCGGATTCGACCAGGGCGCGGGCGTAGAGCGGCAGGGCGGATTCGAGACCGATGATCCCGAATGGGGCGGCGGCGAACTCGAGTTCTTTTTCTTCCTGCGTGTGCGGGGCGTGGTCGGTGGCCAGGACGGTGATGACCCCGTCGCGGATGGCTTCGAGGATGGCCTCGATATCCCGTCGGTTTCGCAGGGGGGGGTTCATCTTGAAGTTCGTGTCGTAGGTGGCGCAGGATTCTTCGGTCAGTAGGAGATGGTGGGGGGAGGCCTCTGCGGTGACGTGGGCCTGGCCGAACAGGTCGTGACGCGCCCGCCGGACCATCTCGACGCTCCCGCCTGAGGAGATGTGCTGCACGTGGTATCGGCACTTGGCCCCGCCCGAGATGTTGAGCAGGATGTCGCGCTGGATGATGAGTTCTTCCGCGACGCGTGGCCAACCGGAGAGGCCCAGTCGTGTGGCCAGTGTCCCGGCGTTCATCACGCCACCGCCCAGTTCGGGGTCTTCGCAGTGTTGCATGAAGACCTTGCCCGTCATGGCAATGTAGGCCATCGCTTTGGCACAGACGGCCGACGAGGCGACCGCGACACCGTCGTCACTGAACGCTACCGCGCCGGCCTCGGACATCAAGCCGATCTCGGCAAGTTCTTTCCCGGCGCGGCCACGGGTGACCGCGCCGACGGGGTAGACGTTGGCCAGGTTGGCCCGCGCGGCCTGGCGGTAGACCATCTCGATTCGGCCCTCGTCGTCGAGCGCGGGCTTGGTGTTGGGCATGCAGCAGACACTGGTAAACCCGCCGTTCACCGCGGCGGCGGCGCCGGTGGCAATCGTCTCTTTGTCTTCTTCGCCCGGCTCGCGCAGGTGGACGTGGATGTCGATCAGCCCCGGTGTGACGAGGCAGCCCGACGCATCGATCACGGTGACGTGTTCTCCCTGCGCGTCGGGGTCGGAGACCTTGCCGATGCGCTGGACCTTGCTGTTGGCAAGCACGATGTCCGTAACCGTATCGATCTCGTTGAGCGGGTCGATAACACGTCCGTTGCGGATGACGGTGGTGGCCATGCCACAGAGTTTACCATTGTCACGCGGGATTGGACGAGCGCCTCACCGGTTGGCCTTACTCATCGATCTCAATGTTGTGCCTGCGGAGTTCGAGGTTGTCGAGGTATTCCTGGCGGAGGAGTTTGGACTCGCGGACGCGCTCGTGGATGTCGATGGCCAACCCGATCCGGACCGCCAGTGTGCGCAGGATGCACGTGACCATGAGATAGGCCAGTAGCGCCAAGGCACCCAGCAGGATCAGCAAGCCGTGGTCGTTCATCACATGAGTTATCGACCCGATCCGGGGGCGGCTGAAGGCGGGGATGGTCGCCGGCTGGAATGCGTTGACCCCGCTGTCCCGCCGGGGTTTGACCGGGTAAACTTTGTCGATGACCACGCGCAGAGGTAGTCCATTCCGATGGGGTGTTCGGGTTGTTGCCCTGTTGCTCTGCGCGTTGCTCACTCGGGCAGCCTTGGGTCAGGTAGACAACATCAAGATGACGCTGCAGCCCGAGAATGTCGGGCTTGGTGGGGTGCTGCGACCGGGGGTCTGGTCGCCGATGGTGGTAACACTGCAGAACCAGTCGTCGGTGATTCGACAGGTGCGTTTGCAGTGGGTCCACCCCGATGCCGACGGCGACCAGGTGGTCAATCAACGACTCATCAAGGCGCTCAACCCGCAGCGTGTCGAGCGCTTCTGGCTTTATGCGTGTCTGCCGGTCTCGTCGCGGATGAAGGATCGCTATGAGATTCGTCTGGTCGATGAAGAGACGGGCAAGCTCCTTCAATCGCAACGCTACGAACTGCCCGAGGTCGCGCCGCAATACGGCCACGTCATCGGGCTGGTCGGGTTCAACCCGCTGGGGCTCAACGGTTACGCTCACGAATACTGCCAACATGAAAAGGCTCTCATCCTCCAGGGCCTCTCGCCCGATGCGATGCCCGACCGGTGGTACGGATTGAGTCTGCTGCATTCGTTGATCTGGTCGCCGGATGGGGGGGATGTCTCGACGCTCCCACGCGCAGCGGTGCCGGCGATCCATGAGTGGGTCCGGCGTGGCGGGCACCTGGTGGTCGTGCTGCCCAATGGGTTGGAGACGTGGAGCAAATCGGAACTGGCGGACCTGCTCCCCGCTGTCACGATGACCACGCTCACCAACCAGCGTCTCCCCATGTGGCTTGGCCGTGCTCAGGGCCTGCGCGAACCGACCATCTCACTGCGCGTGCTCACACCGGACACCTCTCGCCCCGAGTCGCGTGAGGTTTCGACATTGCTCTCGACCAACGAGGGCTTCCCCGTTGTCGTGGCGTCCCCATATGGGCTTGGCCGGGTCACGCTCATCGGGATCGACCTGACGGAACGCGCGGTGGTGACCTCCGGCCTGCCCAACGGCAATGAATTGTGGAAAGCGGTCTACGGCTGGGAAGCGATGTGGATGCCCAAGGCCGTCGCCGAGCAGGCGGTGCAGAGCCAGCAGATGAACAACCCCGTCTCAAGGGCGGTGCATTCACTCGACGCCTTTATCCCCAGCCGAATTGCCAAGACCGAGACCGCCGCCCCGGCGCTGCTGCTGGCCATCATCATCTTCGCGCTCTACTGGCTTATCGCCGGCCCGATCAGTTACGCCTACCTCAAATCCAAAGGCAAGCTCCACTACAGTTGGATGGCGTTCCTGGTCGTCGTCGCCGTGTTCAACGTCATCGCGTGGGGCGGGGCGGTGCTGCTTCGTCCACGCACCGCGGCGCTCCAGCACGTGAGCATCCTTACGCACGAAACCGGCACGGGCTGGACCCGTACTCACAGTTGGTTAGCCACCTTTATCCCACGTTTCGGCCGCGTACCCATCAACATCACACCGCCCGACGGCCTGGGCAACTTCACCACCGTCACGACCTCCGGCGTACTCGACAGTGACGAGACCAACACCTTCCTCGACCCGCAGAGTTACACCGTCGACACCATGAACCCCGCCGACCGCGAGGTGCCGATGCGTGCGACGGCTAAAGAGTTCGAGATCGATTACGCCACGCGCCTTGTTGCCGGTGGTGATGGGCTTTCAAAAGATTGGGTCCCCCCGCAGGGCACGCTGCGCAACGACGACGGCTTCCCAAGTGGCGCACTCGTCCACGGCTTCCCCGCGGACCTGACCGATGCGTTTGTCGTTTACTCGCCCGGCAACGGCCAATCGCCCTGGGCCTGGCGCATCGGGACGTGGGCGGTCGGGTCGGCACTCAAGTTCGAAGGGAAGTTGCCGAGCAACGCGGTACGCATGCTTACACCGCCGCCACCGAACCGTGAAGCGTGGGGCGGGTTCCTCGGGCAACTGTTTTATGACAGGAAGCCCGGCTGGGGCACGCTCATGGGCTTTGCCGGCGGTCAGGCCATGCAACAGTCGCCCACCACCAACGCCTCGGACCAGGAAATCTACGCCGTCGAAGCGATGACTTTCTACGACGCGCTGCCCGCGCCGGATACCAAGCCACGCGACATGCAGAACTTCACGGACCTGCCGTTGACCGTCATCCGATCGGCTGGGCGTATCTATGACCTGACCGAACAACTGGCCCTGCGGCGCGTGCTCATCATCGGGCACATCCGCGACGGACCGCTGCCGGTGCCGTTGAAGGTCGATGACCGAACGCTGCCCTCGCGCGGCTGGACCGTTGTGCGTATCCTTGTCCCCGTGGAGTGAAAGCCTGGAGATTTTTGCGTGGCGATGATCGAAACCATCAACCTCACCAAGCGCTACGGCGAACTCGTCGCCCTGGCCAACCTCAACCTCAAGATCGAGCAGGGCGACTGCTTCGGGTTCATCGGTCCCAACGGCGCGGGCAAGACCACCACGATCAAAATCCTGGCCACCCTGCTCAAGCCCACCTGGGGCGAAGCCCGGATCGATGGCCTGTCCGTCGGACCCGTCAATGCGCGTCAGGTCCGCAACCTCATCGGTTACGTCCCCGACTATTTCGGTTCCTACGACGACATGGTCGTGAAGGAATATCTCGAGTTTTTTGCCGCCGCCTACAACATCCACGGCTCAAAACGCCAGACCGTCATCGACGACGTCCTTGCCCTCACCGACCTGTCCTACAAGGCCGACGCCGAGGTGAACGGCCTGTCACGCGGCATGAAGCAACGCCTCTCGATTGCGCGCGTGCTATTGCATGACCCCAAGGTCCTGCTCCTCGACGAACCGGCCTCAGGCCTCGACCCCCGCGCTCGCATCGAAATCCGTGAACTGCTCAAGGAACTGCACCGGTTGGGCAAGACCATCCTCATCAGCTCCCACATCCTGCTCGAACTGGCCGACTTCTGCACCAAGGTCGGCATCATCGAACAGGGTCAGTTGCAGTTCTTCGGCACCGTCCGCGAGATCTTGGAAAAGGCCCGCGTCGGCATGGTCCTCCACGTAGGTGTCACAGGCGACACCCGGAAGATCGAAGAGGCCCGTCTGTTGTTGTCGCAAGTGCCCGGGGTTACTGAAACGAAAGTTCACGATGGCAGTGTCCGTGTGAGCCTCGATGCCACCTCGAACACCGACCCGGCTGACATCGCCGCCCGCCTCGTCGCAGCCGGCTTCGGATTGAACAGACTCGAGGAAGAACGCGTCAACCTCGAAACCGCGTTTATGCGGTTGACCAAGGGTCTCGTGCAGTAGGAGACAGAAGAAATTCACCGCAGAGATCGCGGAGTGCGCAGAGAAGACAATGAGCGGAGCCTCTGCTTAACGGTTTTCTCTGCGTTCTCCGCGCTCTCTGCGGTGACTTCCCCGCCCCCGTCAACCCGCCGCGTCAGTCGTATCGGAACACGCCCTTGCGCCAGGCGTACAGGAACGCGATGACCGTGGTAAGCACGAAAAAGAGCATGCGTCCGAGAAACAGAACGTTCAGGGGGCTGTCTTGTGCGAGGCTCGGGAACGTCGTTGCCCAAGGGTAGAGGAAGACGATCTCGACGTCGAAGACCAGAAACGTCATCGCCACGACGTAGAAGCGAACGTTGAAACGACGACGGGCCGGGGTGATCGGGTTCATGCCCGATTCGTAGACCAGGCCCTTGATCGGCCCCTCACGCGACGGCCCCATCAGCTTGGAGATCACCAGGTTCCCCACGCCGAACACAATGGCAATCAGCAGCAGCACACCGACCACGGCGAACTGGTTGAACGAAGCCTCGGCCAGAACAGGCAACATTAAGATCATGGCGTGAGTTTAACATCCCGCCACCAACCGGCAAGCCCATAGCCCGACCATCCCGGTCGGGTCGTCGCCGTGTTGGGTTACAATGCACAAGTCATGCAACAATACCTCGACCTGCTACGGACGGCACTCGATACCGGCACACGCAAGGACGACCGCACCGGCACCGGCACGCTCTCGATCTTTGGCTACCAGATGCGCTACGACCTTGCGGTAGGCTTCCCGCTGCTCACCACGAAAAAACTCCACACGCGTTCCATCATCCACGAGTTGCTCTGGTTCCTGCGCGGCGAAACGAATATCGCCTACCTGCGCGAAAACAAGGTCACGATCTGGGACGAGTGGGCCGACGAAGACGGCAACCTCGGGCCGGTCTACGGGGCGCAGTGGCGATCGTGGAAGTGTGCGGACGGTCGCGTCGTTGATCAAATCTCGCAGGTCGTCGAGAAGATCAAGACCAACCCCGACTCACGCCGGCTCATCGTCAGCGCGTGGAACGTCGGGGAGATCGACAAGATGGCGCTGCCACCTTGCCACGCGCTCTTCCAGTTCTATGTCGCCGACGGCAAGCTCTCCTGCCAGCTTTACCAGAGGTCAGCCGACATCTTTCTCGGCGTGCCGTTCAATATTGCCAGCTACGCTTTGCTCACGATGATGGTGGCCCGGGTCACGGGCCTCGAAGCGGGGGAGTTCGTCCACACGTTTGGCGACGCCCACCTCTATCTCAACCACCTCGAACAGGCCCGTGAGCAACTTCAACGCCTGCCGCGACCGCTGCCGACGATGAAGCTCAACCCCTCGGTCACGGACCTTTTCGCGTTCAAGTACGAAGACTTCGAGCTGGTTGGCTATGACCCGCTGCCTTCTATCAAGGCCCCGATCGCGGTATAAAAAAATTGCGTTTGAAGTATTAATACCATGCAGTCTGGATATAATGAAGTCCAGAAAGGCGGTGTGCTATGGTTGCGACCCATCCCCCCCTCGAAGACGCGCGGCGGGCGGTGCGTTGGATTGTCTGTCGGTCGTGTGCGTTCCGTCCGCACCAGAGCGAGTTACTCGGCCCGGAGGAACCTCGGGCGTGTGAGCCGGGCTGTCAGGTGTTCCTCAACATGCCCCGCATCATGGAGATGGTTGCCACGACGGCGGACAAATCGATGGTCACGTACGAACGGATCATGCGCGACCGTGTGTGCGCCAAGTGCCAGTCGAGCGAGACATCGGGGGACTACTGCGGTGAACGCTCCGTCGCGCACTGTCCTCTGTCGATGTACGCGCGGGACGTGGTGTCGGTGATCGAGCGTTTGCCGAAGAAATGAGACACGCAGGGGGACCGGGCTGAGACAGCCCGGCTCGCTTTGTCACCGTTCGCTCGTGTTCAGCCTTCCTGTTTAAGGCGGCTGATTAATTCGGTGACCATCTTTTTCGCGTCGCCAAAGAGCATCCCGCAATTGTCCCGGAAGTAAAGCTCGTTCTCGACGCCGGCAAATCCGGGGTTGAGCGAACGCTTGATAACGACAACCTGTTTGGCCTTGTCGCAATCCAGGATCGGCATGCCGTAGATGGGTGAACTCTTGGCGTGTCGTGCGGCGGGATTGGTCACGTCGTTGGCCCCGATGATCAGCGCCACGTCCGTCTGCTCGAACTCGGCGTTAGAGCCGTCAAGGTCCAGCAGCACGTCGTAGGGCACGTTGGCCTCGGCTAAAAGCACGTTCATGTGTCCCGGCATGCGTCCCGCCACGGGGTGGATCGCGTAACGCACCTTGATACCGCGCTCTTCGAGGAGCTTGCCCATGTCGGCCACGGCGTGCTGTGCCTGTGCGACCGCCATGCCGTAGCCCGGCACGACCATCACCTGCGAGGCGTTGCCCAGAAGATACGTCACGTCTTCGACGAGGAATTGCCGTGCGTTGCCTTGCGGTGCGCCGTCACTGCCGCTGGAGGCTTGCCCTTCATTGGCCCCGACGCCGCCGAAGAGCACGTTGGCCAGCGAGCGGTTCATCGCCTTGCACATGATGTTGGTCAGGATCAGCCCCGACGCCCCGACGAGTGAGCCGGTGATAATCAACGCCATGTTGTTGAGCACGAAGCCCGCAAAAGCGCCCGCGATGCCCGAGTAACTGTTGAGCAGGCAGATCACGACCGGCATGTCCGCGCCGCCGATGCCGATGACAAGCAGGACGCCTAGCAACAGCGCCGCCACCGCGATCGTGGGCACCATCCACTGCCCGCTCATCGGTGTGGGGATCATGACGCAACTCAGGATCAGGCACAGCACGAGCAGCGCCGCGATGGTGGCCTTTTGACCGGGGAACTGGATGGGTTTGCTGGGGGTGATCTTCAGGCCCTGGAGCTTGCCGAACGCGATCATCGAGCCGGTGAACGTGACGCCGCCGACGAGCACGGTCAACCCGACAGCGAGCAGTTCGCTCCACGGACGGGTCATGACCTGGAGCACGAGCGGGTTGAGGTGGCTGTGGCGCGAGACGGAGTTGACATAGTCGCCGCAGGCCACGAGCAGCGACGCCATGCCCCCGAAGCCGTTGAGCAGGGCGACCATCTGGGGCATGCCGGTCATGGGGGTCTTGAGCGCCAGGAGCAGCCCGATGGCGGTGCCGATGAGCAGGGCGGCAAAGACCCAGGTGAGGCTGATGAGCTGGTTGTCGCCGATGTAGAGTAGCGTGACAACGCCCGCCAGCGCCATGCCCGCGGAAGAGATGAAATTGCCCCGCCGCGCGGTGGCGACCTGGCTCATCATCTTCAGGCCGAGGATAAAGAGCACCGAGGCGACGAGGTAGGCCAGGCCGATGAAGTCGTTGAGTGTGAAGGCGAGGATTGGCATAGTGCTTGGGGGTTGTTGCGTTGTTGTGGACGGTCTGACGGACCGGCGACGACATCGCCGGCTTTATGAAGGGCTATTTTCTTGGGGATTTTTTGAACATCTTGAGCATGCGGTCGGTGACGACGTAGCCGCCGATGACGTTGATGGTGGCAAAGATGATGGCCAGTGTGCCGAGCACGGTGGCAATGAACTCACCGGTATGCCCGAGGGCTTCTTTGGTGGAGTAGGCGGCCAGCAGTGCGCCGACGATGGTGATGCCGCTGATGGCGTTTGAGCCTGAGGTCAGCGGCGTGTGCAGGAGCACGGGCACGCGGTTGATGACTTCAAAGCCGATGAAGATCGCCAGCGTGAAGACGACTAGGGCAATGATGATCTGCTGCACCGGTTGGGCGGGGTTGGCACCGAAGAGGGCGAGTGAATAGTTGAGCATGTGCGGGGTCCTGATGGGGGGGCGTTAACCGATCGCTTTGGCGACCATTTCGTTGACGATCTTTCCGCCGTGCGTGATACATGCGCCTTTCTGGATTTCGTCTTCGAGGTTGAGCTTGAGCTGTTTGTCGATGAGGATTTCCTTGAGGAAGGATAACATGTTGTTAGCATAGGCCTGCGTCGCGTGGGCGGGGACGAGGGCGGGGAGGTTGAGCGAGCCGATGACGGTCACACCCTTGGGGGTGGTGTATCGCTTGCCCGGGCGGGTGGCTTCGCAGTTGCCCCTCCCGGCGTCGGGGTCGGCGGCCATGTCCACGAGCACGGAGCCGGGCTGCATCTCGTCGACGACCGACTTGGGGATGAGCATGGGCGGGGCCTTGCCGAACACTGCGGCGGTGGTGATGACGCAGTCGGCCGCGAGGATGTGTTTTTTCTGCAATTCCTGCTGGGCTTTGCGTTGTTCCTCGGTCTGTTCCTTTGCGTAGCCCCCGGTCGCGGCGCCCTGCTGGGTGGAGGGGAGTTCGACGAATTTGGCACCGAGCGACTGGACCTGTTCCTTGGTCTCCGCGCGCACGTCGATGGCTTCGACCACCGCGCCCAGACGTTTGGCGGTGGCGATGGCCTGCAAGCCCGCGACGCCGGCCCCGATGATGAAGACCTTGCTCGGTGAGATCGTGCCTGCGGCGGTAATCATCATGGGGTACATCTTCGGGCAGGCGTCGGCCGCAAGGATGACGGCTTTGTAGCCCGCGATGTTGGCCTGCGACGAGAGCACGTCCATCGGCTGCGCCCGGCTGATGCGCGGGATGAACTCCATCGAGAAGCTCGTGATGTTTTTAGCCGCCAGGGCCCGCGTGACCTCCTGGTTCTTCAGAGGGGAGAGCATGCCGACGAGCACGCAGCCGGTCGGGATGCGGGCGGCCTGTTCGGTGTTGGGCGCGTGGATGGTGAGAATGATCTGAGCATCGCCGGGGATTTCATTGGGCGGCGAGACCTCCGCGCCACTGAGACCGAAGGCCGCGTCGTCGTGGCCGGCCCCCGCGCCAGTGCCGGATTCCACGGCTACCGTGGCGCCGAGCTGGATGAGCTTCTTGACAACCGCGGGTGTGGTCGCGGCGCGTGTTTCACCGTCAACCGTCTGTCTTGCGACAAAGATTTTCATACGCTGATTCCTGATCGGGCGGTTCATCGCTGCAAAGTCCACCGCGTCGCCTGCAACGGGGTGAAACAGTTTTACTACAAAAAGACTTCGGAGTCACATTCTGAGGCCCGGGGTTATCATGGTCCGCATGACCATGCAACAACACGGATTCGAAGTCCGCACACACAAGCGCAGCGAAATGGTCGAGGTCACGGACCGGGTGCAAGCCCTCCTCAGCCGATCGCAGGTCGGGGTGGCCCGTGTCACGGTGTTTGTCCCGCACACCACGGCGGGCATCACGATCAACGAAAACGCTGACCCGGATGTGGTCCACGACATGCTCGAGCAGCTCGACCGCATGGTGCCGTGGGATCAGCCATTCTTCAGACACAACGAGGGCAACAGCGCCGCACACGTGAAGGCGTCGATGATGGGTTCGAG
This sequence comes from Phycisphaera sp., assembly GCA_016125215.1. Taxonomy (GTDB): domain Bacteria; phylum Planctomycetota; class Phycisphaerae; order Phycisphaerales; family Phycisphaeraceae; genus RI-382. Next base: position 32,558 of record WGMF01000003.1, on the reverse strand, counting down.
TGTGACACTGCTTGCGGACTCGGGCACACTCCGACTGGGAACGTGGCAGGGCGTTTACCTCTGCGAGTATGACGGACCCAGGACACGCAAGGTCTGGGTGCATGTCGAGTGGTGATGGGTCATGCATTGCTTTGCCAAAAACCCCAAACTCTGAAAACTGCCCATCTGTTGCAGCTTGACAACCCGATGATGTCGTGAAACAACACGCAAGGGCTTGTGGTTGCCGGGGGCGTTGGAGTGGTAGATATGGGGGTTGCTCTGCCTTCGCGCGGGGGATGACAAATTTTGACAAATAAAAAACCCCGCTGCCGCCGAAGCGACAACGGGGCGGAGGGGAGAAAGCTTTTCTAAAGGAAGAGTTCGGCAATCAAACCCTTCCGTCTCCATTTTTTACGCTGAAGTGGGGCGTTAATCAAGGGGGTTGCGGGCTTTAGCAAAATTAATTTTTGCTCGATACTGGCTCAGACCCGTCAACCCAGCCGGTCCCTTGCCAGCAACGCCGCGCCGATCACCCCTGCGTCGTCCCCGAGTTTGGAAGCGACGATCTTGCATTCAGATAGGGTCGGGGGATGGACCGCCGCCCTGAAGGCGTCCTTGACCCATTTAACGTAAACACTTCCCAATGCTTCCGTTAAACCTCCGCCGATCACTACGCAAGGCAAGCTCAACAGCGTGACGGCGTTGGCGATCGAGATGCCGACGAAGGTGGCCGACTCACGGATCACACGCATGGCCAAGGCGTCTTCATCCGCCACGGCCTTGGCCAAAACCTTGGAACGGATGTTATCGAGGTCGCCATCGGTAATTTCCCGGATTTTAGAGGGATGGTTGGAGAGGATCAGGGATTTGATGAGATTCACCACCGCGGTTCGGCTGGAAAATTGTTCAAGTTTTTGCCGACCGATCCCGCCCTCGGGCATGAGGATGGTCTGCCCGATCTCGCCGGCGGTCTGGAAGTGGCCGTGGTAGAGCTTGCCATTGATGACAAAGCCGCCGCCGATGCCCGTGCCGACGAAGACGGCAAGGTTGTCGTCGTAGCCCTGCGAAGCGCCGAGCACATACTCGCCCCACGCGCCGACGTTGACATCGTTGTCGATCGTGACGCCGACACCGCCGAGCTCCTTGCTCAGACGTGGGCCGATGTCGAACGTGTCCCAACAGAGATTGACCGCATTGGACACCACGCCCGTTTCCATGTTGATCGTCCCGGGGGCACCGATACCGACGCCGCCGATATCCGCCACGGAGAGCTTGGCATCGTCCAGCGCATCGTAGATGGTCTTCACGATACGCGAGAGCACTTTTTCAGGGCCTTCGCTGGCTTTGGTTTTGTTCTTGTCACGGGATAACAACCTGTTATCACCCGAGAGGACGCCGGCTGAGATGTTGGTCCCGCCGAGGTCCACGCCGACGTAGGCTTTATCGTTCTTGGGCATGGGGGTTCCTGATGAGTGTGGGGATCAGATATCCGCGATGAGGTTGCTCAATCCCGAGGCTTTTTCGTGCATGCGTGCCACACGGAGCAGGCGGGCCTCTTCAAAGACAGGCCCGAGCAGTTGCAGTCCGACCGGGAGTTTGCGGCCGTCGGCCTCAACAAACCCGCCCGGCAGGCTGATGCCCGGAAGTCCCGCGAGGTTGCACGTGACGGTGTAGATGTCGTTGAGATACATCGCCAGCGGGTCGTCGCTGTTCTGCCCCATCGGGAAGGCCGGCCCTGTCGTGGTGGGGCACATCACGACATCGCAGGATGCAAAGGCGTTGTCGAAGTCCTGCTTGATGAGCCTGCGGACGCGCAGGGCACGGGTGTAGTACGCATCGTAATACCCGCTGCAGAGCACGTGTGTGCCGAGCATGATCCGGCGTTTGACCTCGTCACCGAAGCCCTCGCTGCGCGAGCGTGAGTAGAGGTCGACGAGGTCGGTGGGGTTTTCGCATCGGTAGCCGTAGCGCACGCCGTCGTAGCGTGCAAGGTTGGAGCTGGCCTCGGCGGGGGCGACGATGTAGTAGGTCGGGATGCCGAACTCGGTGTGGGGCAGGTCGATCTCGACGAGCGTGGCACCCATCTCCTTGAACATCGCTGTCGCGCGGTCCATCATCGCGGCGACGGTGGGGTGGTTCTTGTCGGAGAGGTATTGCCTCGGCAAACCGATGCGAAGCGGATTGATCGGCTGATCTATCTGGGCGCTGTAGTCGGGCACGTCGTCGGGTGCGCAGGTGGAGTCGAGTTCGTCTTGACCGGACATGACCTGCATGAGCAGGGCGGCGTCTTCGGTGGTGCGCGTGAGTGGGCCGATCTGGTCGAGGCTGCTGGCAAAGGCGATGAGTCCCCACCGGCTGATGCGCCCGTAGGTCGGTTTGAGGCCGACGATGCCACAGAACGACGCGGGCTGACGGATGCTGCCCCCGGTGTCACTGCCCAGCGCCGCGGCGCACAGCCCAGCGGCCACCGCCGCGGCAGAACCGCCGGATGATCCGCCGGGAACGCAGCGTGTGTCCCACGGGTTGCGCACCACGCCGAACACGCACGTCTCGGTCGACGAGCCCATGGCAAACTCGTCCATGTTCGTCTTGCCCAGGATCACCGCGCCGGCTTCTTCGAGCCTGCGGACCGCCGTGGCGGTGTAGGGCGATCGGAAGTCGGCCAGCATTTTTGAAGAACAGGTGGTGTGGCCGAAGTCCGTGCAGAGGTTGTCTTTGATCGCCAGGGGCACACCCGCAAGGGGGCCTTTGATTTCGCCGGCGTCGACACGCTGGGCGGTGTGCAACGCGCGGTCGGCAAAGACCTCGTGGTAGGCGTTGAGTGTGGGGTTGAGTATTTCGATGCGGTCGAGGTAGGCGCGTGTCACGTTGACCGCGCGGAGCGAGCCGTCAGCAATGGCGTCGCGTGTGGCTTTGAGCGAAAGCGTGTGGAAGTCTCCTGACATGGGCGACATCTTACAGTGATGCGGGCCTGGCGTTGTACGGCGTTGTGCGGGATTCGTTGGATGGGACCTCGGGGTTTGACACATGTGAACGAAATCGACAGACTATTCCGCAGCCGAGACCCGTCCCGAACGTGTGGGGCGGGTACGGAGGACCCAACTCCACCTTGACCGACGGTGGACGGGGCGTGGGGCGACAGGCAACTGACCGCCCGGGCCACTTCCAAGGCCTAGCCCGCCAGCTAACTCCGTAGGCTTTTGGAAGGGCGTTCTCTCTGCCGCGAGTCATGCGTGCACAGGTTCACCCTTGAGAACTATCATTCGCACCCGAACCCTCGGGTGAGTTGTGTTTTATTGACCACGAGGGTTGGCCTGCCCAGATAAAAAATGAGTACCCCACGATGAGCGGTTTACACAAAGATCAACCCCGTGGCCGAGCGCTGGCGCACCTGTGCCTGATCGCCGTGGGCATCGTCTACGGGGACATCGGCACCAGCCCGCTCTACGCCATCCGCGAGTGTTTCCACGGTGAGCACGCCGTCCCCATCCTACACGACGGGGTGGTGCTCAGTGACAATGTGTTAGGCGTCCTGTCGCTGGTCTTCTGGACGATGGTGGTCCAGGTCGCGCTCAAGTACCTGGTCTTCGTCCTCCACGCCGACAACAAGGGCGAGGGCGGCATCCTCGCGATGGTGGCGCTCATGCACCGGGCGTTGGAGGGCAAACGCGCGTGGGTCGTGCTCTTGCCGATGGGTCTGTTCGGCGCGGCGCTGCTCTACGGCGACGGCCTGCTCACGCCCGCCATCTCCGTCACCAGCGCGATCGAGGGCCTCGAAGTCGCCACACCGGGGTTGGCACCTTATGTCGTGCCGATCACCATCGCCATCCTCGTCGGGCTGTTCATGTTCCAGAGCCGGGGCACCGGGGGCGTCGGCATCATCTTCGGGCCGATCACCATCGTTTGGTTCCTGCTGCTGGCGGTGACCGGGCTGGTGAGCATCTTGCAGACACCCTCGGTGCTCATGGGCATCAACCCGTGGTACGCCGCCAAGTTCTTTTACCTCAACTCGGGGTCGGGCTTCCTCGTGCTCGGCGCGGTCTTCCTCGTGGCGACGGGTGGCGAAGCGCTTTATGCCGACCTGGGACACTTCGGGCGCTGGCCCATCCAGATAGACTGGTTTGCATTTGTCATGCCTGCTCTCGTGCTCAACTACTTCGGCCAAGGCGCGCTGCTCTTGCGCAACCCCGACTACGCCTTCAACCCGTTCTATCACATGGTCCCCGGCTGGGCGCTCTACCCCACCGTGGTGCTCGCGGCGCTGGCCACCATCATCGCATCGCAGGCCGTGATCTCAGGCGTCTTCTCACTCACCAGCCAGGCGGTCCAACTCGGTTACTTCCCCCGTGTCAAGATCGTCCACACCTCCTCCAAAGAGATGGGCCAGGTCTACCTCCCCGGCATCAACGCCTGCATGATGGTCGGCACCATCCTCCTCGTCATCGGGTTCCAGACCTCCAGCAACATGGCGTCGGCCTACGGCGTGGCGATCGCCACCACCATGGTCATCACCTCCACGCTCGCCTTCCCCGTCACCTATTACCTCTGGAAATGGAAGCTCTGGCAATCCCTTGCGGTGCTCGTCTTCTTCCTCTGCTTCGACCTGACCTTCTTCAGCGCCAACATCGTCAAGATCGCCGAGGGCGGCTGGTTCCCCCTGCTCATGGGCCTGATCGTCTACGTCCTCATGACCACATGGAAACACGGGCGGGCGCTGCTGGGCAAACGCGTCTACTCCAAGCTCATCAAATCCGAAGCCTTCATCAAGGACCTGTCCAACCACCCGCCCGTCCGCGTGCCCGGAACCGCCATCTTCCTCACCGGAAACCCCGACAGCGTCCCCCTCGCCCTCGTTCACCAGCTCAACCACAACAAGACCCTCCACGAACACGTCATCTGGCTCACCCTCCGCACACACGAAGTCCCACGCATCGATGAAGCCGAACGCATCGTCTTCAAGGACCTGGGCATGGGTTGCCACCAGATCATCGCGCACTACGGTTACATGGAAGAACCCAACGTCCCGCGCATCCTCGGCTCCGAGGCGCACGGCATGAAGTTCAACATGCTCGAAACCACCTTCTTCCTCGGACGCGAGATGCTCCTGGTCAGCAAACGCCCGGGCATGATGGCGTGGCGAAAACGCATCTTCATCGCCCTGTCACGCAACGCCCAACCCGTCACGTCCTACTTCGGCATCCCCTCCAACCGCGTCATCGAGATCGGGGCGCAGGTCGAACTCTGACCTTATCGCACCATGAGGGCCCGCCCAGACCGTCAACAGGCAGATTTATCATTAAATTGGTTAGAAATCTCCCCAAAGCCTTTGACGGAGGGGGGGGGGGGTAGGCTATCTTACATCTGTATAGGTGTGACTCCCGCCACTTCCGCGCGACAGGCCCCCGGGTGGAAACAAGTGGCGGCATGAGGGCGTTGCTTTTGCACGCATCAAGTTCAACAACCGGGGGGCCGGGATTTTATATCATGACCAAGCGAAACCAGACGCGCACCCGTAAACCCGCCCGCCGTCCTTCCCGCCAAGCCCAGTGCGCTTCATCGTGTTCAGCCCCGGTCTTCGACGGCGTAACCCCGCTCGAACCCCGGTTGCTCCTTTCGGCTGACACCGGCGGGTTCTTCAGTTCGATCTCGTACAACAACCCGACGCTTTACGGTCGCGCCGAAGGCTGGCAGGTCTATGTCGATCTCGATCAGAACGGTCAACTCGACGAGGGTGAGCCTGTCCAGATCACGGACCAGGTGGGCCAATTCGTGTTCCGTGATATGGCCAAAGGCGATTACACCGTTCGCGTGGTCGAGCGCGAGGGTTTCAAGATCGACCACAACGCCCAGGCTGTCCGTGTCAAACCGGGATTTGTCGTGGAGCCCGGCAATATCATCTTCATCACGCCGACCGACCCTTCCGCACTCCCGGAGGGGCACGGATTGAAGACCCCCGTCATGCGCGGCTCGCTCGCCATCCCCTCACCCGGTCCGGGGGCGACGGACTATCTGCTGACGGGTTGGCGTGTTTATGTGGATACGAATGAAAACGGCACCCTTGACGAAGGCGAACAGAGCATACTCACGGATGGCATGGGGCAATACACCTTCTTCGACTTGCCCGAGGGTGAATACTCCATCGGTGTGGTCCTGCAAGAGGGTTATACCGCGTCGGAAACCCCACCGCGTCAATCCGTGGTGACTGGTAACACGGCTTTGCCCTACGGCAAGCTTTATGTATTTCAGCCTGAAACCGCCAGCCCCGACTCCGGACCAAGCGGTGAAGAAACACAACCCGACGATCCGTCCGATACCCCCCAACAGGTTGACGGCACAGGGGAAAGCACTACCCCGCCACCGCTGAACCCTTTCCAGATTCCATTCGCGGATATTCTTACTTTCAACCCCATGACCGGTAAGTACGAAATTGATCGATCCAAACTAACATCTTCTCCCGAAGGGGATTTGCAAACGCGTCCGCCTCTTGAGACTGAAAAAATCCCTGACCGAAGGACCGCCGAAGAAATACAATCTCTTATAAAGAACCTGACTGTTACAAATGTTGGATCGGTGACAACCGAAGGAGATACATTCCTCAATGCTGATGATGCTCGATCAATATTCAGTGTTAATGGATCAAATATTAAAGTCGGTGTTATTTCAGACGGTGCGGGTGGTTTAGCCGCACGTATTGCGGATGGAGACCTACCCGAAGACGTATTGGTCAATGAGAGTTTACCCGGATCTGGCGTCGAAGGCACTGCAATGATGGAGATCATTTATGATCTTGCGCCAAATGTAGAATTGTACTTTTCATCCGGCGATAACATGATCGAATCGATCACTTGGCTGGTCGGACAGAATGTTGACATCATTGTTGACGATGTCAGCGTTTATACCGAACCATTCTTCGAGCTGGGGTCGCTGGCCGAGCACGTACAAGATACTATAGATAGTGGAATTACCTACATCACTGCTGCGGGAAATAGTGCTGAGAAGCACTATCAGGCCCAGTACGATGCTTACGTGGATTTAGGTACCGGCTATGTACTTCATGATTTTGACGCTAGTCCTGGGGTAGATCTATACAATGAAGTTGTAATCCCCAGTGGAAAAGAATTGACTGCTGTGGTTCAATGGAGCGATCCATATGGGGGCAGTTCAAATGATTATGATTTACTCTTATATAATTCCAGTAAAACGTCGCTACTTGCTGTAAGCTCATTCGTGCAAAATGGAACTCAAAATCCAATAGAATTTTTGGGATATCAGAACAATACCGGCAGTCCAATTACTGTTAACCTAGCTATACGACTTTACTCCGGGTCAGCCGCTCGCGAAATTGAACTGTATTCTTTAGGCTATGGCGTCACACTTGAATATGTAACTACTGATGACTCTATTGTTGGTCATCAATTAGTTGAAGACGCCATTGTTGTTGGTGCTGTGGATAGCAGTGGGTTATCCAGAGATTACTCTTCAAGAGGCCAAGCAACTATATACACTGATTTTTCTGCACAAACTAAATCTTTTATAGACGTGCTAGATGTGATGGCTCTTGATGGAGTGTCCACCGCCACATACGGGAGTCTTAGCTTCCCAGGCACGTCCGCGGCAGCACCCCATGTCGCAGGTATCGCGGCACTGTGGTTATCCGTAAAACCCAACATGACGCCCGATCGCGTGAATGAAGTGCTCTACAACACGGCGACCGATCTTGGCAGCGCCGGCTACGATTCAACCTACGGAATTGGGAAAGCCGATGCTTTCCCAATATTCCGTTCTTTCCTCCCCACGTTGGCCGATTTTAATGATGACACCCATCCGGATATGGCGTGGCGAGATTATACCAATGGGTTGAATGTCGTATGGCTCCTCGAAGACGGCGTTAAAAACAGCAGCGGCTCGTTCAATACCGTGGCGGACACCAACTGGAGGTTGGAAGGTTTCGGGGATTTCGATCGAAATGGTGATATCGATCTCTTCTGGCACAACAGCAGCACGCTTGCAAACATTGTCTGGTTTATGGACGGTACGATAAAACAAAGCTCTGAAAGCATTACGGCGGCACCGTCGGGGTGGGAAGTTGAGGCCATCGCCGACGTGAACCTTGACGGTTTTGTGGATTTGGTCTGGCGCAATTACTCAACCGGTACCGATCAAGGGAAAAATGTCGTCTGGTACATGGGTGATTCTGGCTCTACGAATCACGGAACGTATAAGACCGGTTCTGCCAATCTTGATACGGTAGCTGATACTAATTGGAAGTTGGCTGGTGCCGCTGACTCCGACGCGGACGGTGATATGGACCTTTATTGGCGCAACACCAGTGACAGTACCCTCATTGTTTGGCTGATGTCCCAGACGACAAAGGATTCCTCTTACGGCATCAGCAGCAGCGGTTCATCGGGATATTCGCTCGAACGTATCGACGACCTCGACAGAGACGGTTTTCCCGACCTTGTCTGGTTCGACACTTCATCCAACCAAGCCAAGTGGTGGCGGATGATGAACTCGACGGTGGATAGCGTCGCGAACATCGGAGGCCCGGTGACGGGGTACGAAATCGCGGGCTGATGCCTGATAGCGCCGACAGTGCGGTTTAAGGTGTGGTTCGTTTTCTGGCGCAGCACTTCGGTGGTTGACTCCATGTATTCCAAAGCCGAGGGATCACCATCCCTCGGCTTTGTCATGTCATCCCCACACTTGCAGCGACCCGCACACTCACTAGAGTGACGGGTCGTTTTTGAACTCCACCCAACACACACCCTCCACGGAACCGATTCCCATGACCGGCCACGACGACATCCGCATCGGCACGCTTGCCAAACTCGACCACAACGCACCCAGCTACCTCCGCCAGATCATCCCGCACGGGTTCGAGAGCTTCGGCCTGACCGTCTGGAAGCAGATCGGTGATGTGAATCTCAAGAAGGTTGCCAAAGAGGTCAAGGCGGTACTTGACGACGCGGATATGCCTGTACGCCCTGTCATCAGCTCGCTGGGCATCTTCGGCAACCCGGTCGAGGACAAACTCAACGCGCGCGACTGGGCGAAGGTCATCGACGCCTGCGAACTGTTCGGGTGTGACATCGTCGCGGGCTTTGCCGGCTGCGTGACGGGCAAGCCGATGGACGAGAGTTTCAAGCCGTGGGCCAAGGTGTTCAAGCCGTTGGTCAAGCGTGCGGAGGACAAGGGCGTGCGCATCGCGTTTGAGAACTGCGACATGGGCGGCTGGTGGCACAGCGCCGCGTGGAACCTGGCGCACTCGCCCGCCGCGTGGGAAAAAATGTTCGACCTCATCCCCAGCGACCACCTCGGCCTCGAGTGGGAACCCTGCCACCAGATGGTCAGCCTTATCGACCCGCTGCCCCAACTGCGCCAGTGGGTGAAAAAGGTCTACCACGTCCACGGCAAGGACGCGACTGTCGATTGGCACACAATCCGCACGCGCGGCATCCGGGGCGGAGCGAAGTATGTCTTCCACCGTACGCCGGGCTTCGGCGACACCAACTGGACCGACGTGATCTCCATCCTCCGCCAGAACAAGTTCAAGGGGAGCATCGACATCGAGGGCTGGCACGACCCGGTCTACCGCGGCGAACTCGAGATGACCGGCCAGGTCCACGGGTTGAACTACCTCAAGAACTGCCGCGGCGGGGCGTTTGTGCCCAATCCCGTCGTCTAGACGAATCCCGACGCCTGGACATGTGATCCATCGGCCCGGATAACCGATACTACCCGTGTGAACTCTACGGGCACGGCTATGGTGGGGGTGTTTTATCTTCTGGCAGCCTGCCAGGTCGCGGTGGCGCTGACGCTGTGCGGGGCCAGCGCAGCCGCCTGGGCCCGCGCGGTGATAGCCGATCACGCACGGGTCTGGCACGCCAACCTGGGCATGGCGCTGATGAGCCTGTTCGTCGGGCTGTGGTGGGTGATCGCTTCACCCGATACGCACGTCGAACTGCTCACCGCGATCGGGCCGACGCTCCCGGGGGCACTGTGGCGGGCTTCTGTGCGCATCGCAGTGATGGCGCTTGGCTTACAGGTTGTCGTGATGACCATCGGCGGCGTGCTCGACCGGGGACGGAGGCGCGGCTCGGTCGAAGCCTTGACCTCACTCATCGCTATGCTGCCCGCCGTCATCGTCGGGGGCATCCTCTGTGCGCTGATGTGGTCGGTGACACTTGTGGGCATGCCTGTCGATGTGGGCGATCCCTCGCCGCTGGGCCTGGTGGTGCTGCTGAGTGTCACGGGTGTGGTGGTCTCGACGGGTCTGAATGCGGGGTTGCTCGGCAGGGTGCTGGCCAGCCACGACAGGCAGGACCGCAGGATGGGCCTGGTGGCACTGGCCTTCCCGACGCTCGTGCTGATGGGCGTGAGCATGTTGCTCTTTGGCCTGGCGATCCGGGGCGCGGGCGTCGCGGGTCTGGCGGCGAAAGGGTTGTGGGGGTTCGGGCCGGGCCCGGATTCCAACTCCTGGCTCGGTGCTGTGGCGTTACGGTTTGTGCAGTCCTACCTCGGCGCGGTGTGTTGCCTCTCGCTGGGCGCGTGCGTGGCGTTCCGGATCACACCCACCGCGTCTTCCCTGAAGCGCACGGTTACAGGCGCACCCCTGTCCGCTGCCGGGCAAGCCCAAGACGATAGCTCCAGCGGTGCGTTGCCCGCACAAACCAGCCCGGCTGTGGCCACTTCAAGTCATCTTCACGGCACGGTCGTTTCGAGCGAGATATCAAGCCACGCGCCCGTGCTCAAGGCCCGCCACTACGCAACCCTGGCTTTCGTCGCCAGCGTCCTGGCGTTCTATGCCTCACTCGTACCGATGAAGTATCACGCGATGCCCTGGGCCGAGGCGGTGGAGCACTTCAAAAAAATCCCTTACTACCACCTGGGCATCGGACGGCGTGCGGACCTGATGGCAAACTTCGTGCTCTTTGTCCCGCTGGGCTACCTGGCGATGGGCGCGTGCGAAGTGGGCAGGCGTGTGCGAACGTGGCTGCTCGCCGTGACGGTGCCGATGGTGCTTGCGTTCTATCTCGCATGGTCAGCCGCGATCGAATTTGTGCAGATTTTTTTCCCGCCACGCACGGTTTCGCAAAACGATCTTTATGCCCAGGCGCTCGGGGCCGCGGCGGGGGTGGTGCTGTGGTTTGCCATCGGGTCCTGGGTCCACGGCAAACTCGACGACGCGCTGGCGCACTGGCACAGCCCGACCTCACGCAAACGCCTCGCGCAGCTCTACCTGCTCTTCCTCGTGGGGTATTCGCTCCTGCCGATGGACTTCACGATGGACCCGTCGCTCTGGGCGGGCAAGTGGAAAACCATGAGCCTGCTCACGGGCCTGCACGGGATGAGTTGGCTGACGATCAACACCGGGCTGGTCAAGAACATGGTGGCCTTTGTCCCGGTGGGCGTGATCTTGTTGTTGGGGTGGGAATCGACCTCACGCCGGCGTACGGTCAGTCAGGCGTTGGCGATGGCGTTCGCACTGGCTTTTGGCGTGGAGTTCGTTCAGTTTTTCGTTTACAGCGGGGTGTCCAGTCTGCTCGGTATGGCCAGTTCCACGTTCGGGGCGTTGATGGGAATCCTGATCGCCACCCGCGGGATGTCCGACGAGGGCACGCTGCCGTCTTCAGATGAGGTCTCATCCTCGATCCGCAACACCGCGCTTGGGCTGGCCTGGCCGACCTATCTGCTGGCCTTGCTCGCTGTGCTCTGGCACCCGCTCAGGTTCGACCTGCGCATCGAGCACCTGCGCGAGGGGTGGTCGACCTTCATCAACTGGCCCTTCAAGTGGTACTACTACAGCGGAGAGTGGGAAGCGCTCAACAAGGTCACTGTCTGCATGGTGCTCTTTGCGCCGGTAGGGGTGATGACCTGCTGGAAGATGGGCAGCCCCCGGAAGTGGGGACGCGGTCTGTTCGTGAGCGCGGTCATCGCCTGTGTGATCGGTGTCGCCATCGAGATGGGGCAGGCCGGCGTCATCCGCAAGGAGGTCTACCTCGACCCCGACAAAGTCGTGAAAGGCAGGCCCTTCATCGCCGACGACCTTTCATCGCTTCACCAGAGCATAGACGTCACCTCGCCGACGCTGAGCAAGGGGATGGTGCTGCGTGAGGGCGCGACTCCCGACATCACCGACGTGATGGCCTACATCCTCGGGGCGATGGGGGGGTACGTCGTGGCGGACCTGTTCTTCTCGCGTAAGAAGCTTGGCGAATCGGACGGACCGCGTCACAGCGACGAACGGACCACCGACGTGACCGCCGCCGGCAACGCCACGATGGCCCCGTCCAACGTGCGCACGACCAGCCCCTCGTGAGGATCGACATCGATCACCTGCCCCCGGAGGGTTTGGCCGTTGCTCTGCAGTTCGACCGTGTGGTTGGGGAGCACGTTGCGTTCGTGCCAGTGACGGGTGAGTGTCGCGTTGTCGAGCGGTGATGTGATCACTCGGTCGAGGTGATCGAGCAGGTTCGAGAGGATCAGGAGCGGGTCGAGTCGGCAGCCCATTTCGCGCAGGCCGATGGGGTTTTGGCCGTCGATCGAACCGGGGTCCTCGATGTTCAAACCGATCCCGATCAGATAAGCCCGGGTCGTGGAGCAATGCACCGGTGTGAAACTTTCGATGAGAATCCCCGCAAGTTTTCTCCCGTCCACCACCAGGTCGTTGGGCCACTTGATCCCGACCGGGTGTGGGGCCAAAACTTGATTCGAGTAGACAAGTTCATCCACCGCGGAGGCGATCGCAAGGCTCACACAGAGCATCAGGCGGTCGAGTGTCCAGACCGCGCGCGTGGGGTCAGAGGCATCGATGACGCAATAGCTCCAAGTCAGAACCGACCCGGGCCCGCGCGGCGAAAGCCACTTGCGACCCAATCTCCCACGACCGGCGGTCTGTTCCCTGGCGACCACAACAGCATGACCGGCTTGCTGCGGGTGGCTTTCGGCCCAACGGCGCAGCGCGTCCTGCGTGCTGGTCGTGCGCTCATAGACCATGACCCACCGCGTGGGATGTGATGATCGGTGACGGGCTTCGAGGTAATCCCGCCACGTGTTGAGCGAGGCACGAGTCAATCGCAAGCCGACATGGGGATGGTCGTCAAACTCGCAGCCGAGTGCGCGCAGGGTTTGGATCGCATCGCACGTCTGTTCGCGGCTCTGACCCAGCGAGTTGGCAATCTCATGCACGCTGCGTGGGTGATCGCTGCGCAGCAGCAGGTCCAGAAGAGGAACATCACAGATCGGGATGTTTTCAGCCATTCAATTACGAAAAGCAATTTTCTACGGGGAACACTTCCCGGGAACACTTCCGGGGGGGCTTCCGAGGGTGTCGAGGCCGAGGTCGAGGGAGGGGGCAGAGTGGGTCAGGGCGCCGATGGCGATGCGGTCGACGCCGGTGAGGGCGATGTCGCGGACGGTCTGGAGTGTGACGCCGCCGCTGGCTTCGAGCAGGACCCCCGGAGCGAGGGTGTTACGCAATTGAACTGCCCGCTGCAGCGCGTCGGGCGACATGTTGTCGAGCAGCACGATGTCGATCGGCGTGGTGAGAACGGCACGGAGTTGTTCGAGGTGATCGACTTCGACCTCAATGAATGCGGGCGGTGGGTTGAGCGAGCGGGCCTTGTGAGCCATGTCTGACAGGGCGTGGGGGAGTTCCTGGGGTTTGAGGTGGGCGATGTGGTTGTCTTTGACGAGCACCGCGTCGTAAAGGCCGATGCGGTGGTTGAGTCCGCCGCCACAGGCCACCGCGTATTTCTGCAGCCCTCGCAGGCCTGGCAGGGTCTTGCGTGTGTCGGTGATACGGGCACGGGTGCCGGCTACCGCGTCGACGTAGAGCCTGGTCAGCGTGGCCACACCTGAAAGGTGGCACGTGAAGTTGAGCGCGACGCGCTCCATACGGAGGATGGCGTCGAGCGAGCCTGCGTAGGCTGCCACAACCGTGCCTTTTTGAATCCGATCACCATCGTGCGAGCGGTATTCGATCGTGATGTCCGGGTGATAAGCCCTGGCGATCCGTTGCCACAACGCAGCGCCGCAGAGAATGCCTTCCTGCCTCGTGGTGAGAAGCGCCCGCCCGTCACACCGATCCGCGCCCATCAACTCGGTCGTGACATCGCGTCCGTGCTGGCCAAGGTCTTCACGGCGGGACACGTCGATGATCGCATCGAGTTCAGCCGAATGGATGTAATTCTCCAGACGGGGGGTTGGTCTTTGTGCGTTGGCCTTGTTCACGCCCGGTTACTCCCGTTGACGGGAAAGCTCACGCGGTAACGCTTGTTACCGACTTGCTCGAAACGGACCGTGTCGCCCTCCATCACGCCCGCGCGCTCGAACCACGGCCGCCACCCCCGGTAGCGGATGAGCTTGCGTGGATTGACGTCCGTTGTGATTTCCGAACCATCCGGCAAGACCACCGAGAACATGCCAGAGGGGAAAAATCCTTCGTGGCCCGTCACGCTCACGTAACGGTTGCGGATCGCGCCGCCGGTGAGTTTGATTTCAAGGGTTCGCTCGGTAGCCATGTCACTCTTTAACACGTGCCAAGCCTTCCACGCGGATGCCTTGAAGATCGGCCCAGCCTCGGTCGGCCTGGCGTCGTTGATCGTGATAAACGTGGCAAATCGGCTGTGTTCTTTACGCTGCCAGTATGCCCTGTCGCCGCAGACCCTTGCGTTGAACTCTTTGTAAATCGCACGCAGCTTCGGGACGTTCAAACCCTCGAACTCCACCACCTTGCCCGCTCGCGCCACCGCTCGGAAAGGCCCGCCCGACTGCTTGAAGTAGATCACGTCGCCTTCCTTCACCATACCGTACGGGGGTTGGCGGTTGGTCATCAGTCGGCTCTCGACGGTCTTGGTGCCGTCGAGGATCAGGTCGATATATTTTGCCCAGAGGATGGCGACGTGCGTCGTCATGCTGACATCATACCGACTGTCTACCCCCCGACCCGCTCGCATCACGCACGCCACGTTGCTAGACTCGGCCCACCATGTTCACAGGCATCGTCCAGACCCGCGCAACGGTTCATTCCATCGTCCCGCAGGACCTGGGCGTCCGCCTGGTCATCGACACCGGTAACTGGCAGCCCGATCACGCGCAACCCATCGCGCTGGGCGATTCCATCTGCGTCAGCGGCGTCTGCCTCACCGTGGCGGACATCCAGCCCCGGAAGTTGGGTTTCGATGTCATCGCGCAGACCTTGCGCATGACGACACTCGGATCACTATCCCCCGGGAGCGTCGTGAACCTCGAACCCTCCGTCACCGCCGCCACACCGATGGGCGGGCACTTCGTGCAGGGCCACGTCGAGGGCGTCGGCACGTTCACGAACATCCAAGCTAGCCAAGACGAGTGGCGCATCACCGTCGAACCCCCGTTTGAACTCATGCCCTGTATCATCCCCAAAGGCTCGGTCGCGGTAGACGGGGTGAGCATGACCGTGGCGGACGTTTCACCCACCACGTTCGACCTGGCGCTGATCCCCACGACGCTCCGCCTGACCTCGCTGGGCCTTGCGAAAGAAGGCGGCAAGGTCAACATCGAGACCGACATCGTCAGCCGAACGATTGTGCATCAACTGACGGTGATGGGTTACGCACGCAAGCCGGTACCGAGTCATGAACAAGCCGTGACCGATGCGCTGCTGCGCGAATCGGGTTTTATAAAGGGTTGATGTCGACCCGGGATACCTACGACTGGGTTACAGAATAAACCGATCGCCACTGATCAAACCATGAGCCGATACAGAAACCGCAGATTCCGCAGATGACGCAGATTCAAAGCAGATTTACCGAGCATCAATCTGTATCGATCTGTGTAATCTGTGCAATCTGCGGTTTCTTCCCCGGCCTCGTTTTTTCTATGTCCTCGTATCCGGTCAAGTTGACAGGCGTTCACTGTCAAACTTCCTTGGGCATCGGGATGCCCAGGCACACCACGGTCAGGTCGTCGCGCTGGTTGAGCGATCCCGTCTGCACATCGAGCTTGTTGGCCAGACGCTGGATGGCCTCGTCAAGCGGCCCGTGTGCGAGGTCGTGGAACTCCTGGGCAAAGCGGTTGTTGGCAATGCGGTCGTCCTCACCGGTGCCGGGGAACGCAACTTCGAAACCATCCGAATAGAGCAGCAGCCTGTCGCCGGGCTTGAGCCTGACGCGCGCCAGTTCGAAGGTTTCCTCGGGGAAAACGCCCAGGATCGGGCCTTCCGGCGCCAGGGTATCGCAAGACCCGTCGGCGTGGAGGATGAAGGGGAAGGGGTGGCCGGCCCGGGCGAACGTCAGTTCCAGGGTCTTACAGTTGATTAGCCCGTAACAGGCCGTGGCCGTGCGGACCATGTCGGCCTGCTGGTGGACCATGTCGTGGTTGAGCCGGGCAATCGCGGCGTCGGGGGAGATGAGGCGGTAGCCGCGCGGCGCATCGGGGTCGACCTCTTTGATGTGCAAAGATCGCTTGATGAACATCGTCATGAGCGCCGCCGGCACGCCGTGGCCCACCGCGTCGGCCACGAAGAAGCCCACGTGGTCCTCGTCGAGCCGAACCACGTCGTAGATGTCGCCGGAGACGTAGCCGGCCGGGCGGAAGAGCACGCGGAACTCAAGCCCCTCGACGCTCGGCAGGCGCGTGGGCAGGAACTCGCGCTGGAGTTTGGCTGCCAGACGAAGCTCCTCATCGATCTTGCCGATCTGCTCGCACAGGCCCGACTGGTGAAGGTGCAGGAGCTTGATCTCCGTCTGCATCGCGCGGACCGATGGCGCCACGGTCAACATCGTCTTGAGCAGCAGTCGGCTTGGATCGGCGGGCGTCGCGATGGGCAGGGCGACGATACCGGGATAGACCGCACTGCCCAAGCGCTGCGATGGGCCCGGCTGTGACAGCACCGTCAGCGTCCTGCGCTCTTCGAGCTGGTCGAGCAGACCCTGAACCTCGCGGTCGGCTTCGTCGTCCAGCACCACCCACACGACGCCGGCCCGGTCGAGCAGGCCCACGTCTTGAAGCACATCGTTGACCGATCGGTGTGCGACCCGGATCCGCGGATCGAGACGCTCAGCAACGGCGTCCGCCCACGCAAGCGCGGCGCTCTGGGGCGGGGGGGTGACGATCAGGAGGGTCTGGTCTGACATGGTCCGATCGGCCTGAAGATCGGTGGGGGATTCAATGCACGACTTATCAGTTGAATCGGGCTAGCGGGCGCGATCCTTAAGCGCACCGAGGGGCAGATCGATCTTGTCGCCGTTGCGCAGGCCGAGTGTGCCGAGTGTGCCGCCTCGGATTTCAATGGCAAACTGTGCGGGATATCCGGAGTTGTAGACGGTCAGTTTGTCCTCCGGCGTGTCGTATGGCTCAAGCTGCATCGCGTGGGTGGAGACGATCCGCCCGCCGCCGTCGAGGAAGAGGATGTCGATCGGCACAAGGCAGCGACGCATGACAAACCCCATTTTCTGCGGCACGGGGAAGACAAAAAGCATCCCGCCGTCGGGGGCGATCTCCTTGCGGTCGCTCAGGCCGCGGAAACGGGCCTGCGGGTCGAGGGCAAGTTCGAGCGTGAAGGTCCTGTCCGCAATGCGTACGTGCTGCCTAGTGGAGAGCGGGGTCGATTGAGGCTGGCACGAGATCAGTCCGATAAGCAGCAGCGCAAAGAGGGGGGTGACGCGCCGGGCCGAGCGGGTTGGGGTGGGGTGCGGGGTCATGGTTTGCGTAGAAGCCATTGTTCATCCTGCTCGGTGAATACGACGGGTTGGTGGGACAGTCGGGACAGGTCAAACCGCTGGGCAAATTGGTGAGCCGACATCGGCTCGGGCTTGTTCACGATACCCGACCACGATGCAAGCAGCCCAACGATGCGCTCGTGCGGGATGTCGGTTTCGCGGTAACTCGACAAGCGTGTGTCACCGTGCCGTTTGGCCAGCCTGCGCCCATCCCGGCCAACCACCAGTGGCAGGTGGGTCAAGGTCGGGATGCGGTCGTGCCAGCCGAGCATGTGGTAGAGCCAGACCTGGCGCGCAGCCGAGGGCAACAGGTCGTCGCCACGCACGACCTGCGTGACACCCTGACGCACGTCGTCCACGACGACGGCGAGTTGATACGCGGGCAGACCCACCTTGGTGGCCACAACAAAATCGCCCACGTCCTGTTGCACGTTGAGCGTGTACCGACCGGCGAAGGCGTCGTCGAATGTGATCGCTTCATCGGGGACTTTCACTCGCCAAGCGATCGTTTGATCGGTCAGGTCGCTGGCCATGCGGTGCCTGCACGTGCCGGGGTAGCGCGATTCGTTGCCGTCCCGATGCGGCGCGGATTGGGCCTCATCGATTTCCCTTCTTGTACAGGTGCAAGGGTAGACCAGCCCGTCACGCTTGAGCTGATCGAGGGCTGTGTGATAGGGCGACAGGTCGGCTTTCTGCGTATAGGGGCCTTCGTCCCAATCCAAACCCAACCAGCGAAGGTCCTCGATTGCCTGCCGGTCGGCCCCCGGTTTAACGCGAGGCGTGTCGAGGTCTTCGATCCGCATCACGATCTTCCAGCCATTGCGACGCGCCAGTGACCAGTTGATTAAAAACGTCCGGGCGTTGCCAAGGTGCAGCGCCCCCGTCGGTGAGGGCGCGAGGCGCGTGACATGCCTCGATGTCTTTTGAGGTGCGACAAGCACACGGGTATCGTACACCCATGCCCAACACCGCGAATGAGCAATCGTCCAGGCAACCCCTGAAGTTGGCGGTCCTCGTCACCGGCGGGGGCCGCAGCATGGTCAACATCGCCGGTCACATCGAGCGGGGCCGACTCGATGCCGGGATCGTCACCGTCATCTCATCACGACCCGGAGTCGGGGCCATCGAACGAGCCGGCGAACTCCAACTCCCCACGCACGTCGTCCCCCGGAAGCGTTACCCGGACACGCAATGCTTTTCCTCAGCGATCTGGGAGATTATCCGTGACAGCGACGCCAACCTCGTCTGTCTCGCGGGTTTCATGAGCCTGCTCGACATCCCCGATGACTTCGCACACCGCGTCGTCAACATCCACCCGGCCTTGCTGCCGGCGTTCGGCGGACCGGGGATGTATGGCCACCACGTCCACGAAGCTGTGCTTGCATCAGGATGCAAAATCACCGGCTGCACCGTCCACTATTGCGACCAGACCTACGACACCGGCCCGATCATCGTCCAACGCCCGTGCGAAGTCCGCGAAGACGACACCCCCGACACCCTTGCCGCCCGCGTCTTCGAGCAGGAGTGCGTCGCTTATCCGCAGGCGTTGCAGCTCATCGCACAGGGAAGGGTGCGTTTCGAGGGGCGACGGGTCAGGATTACAGGTCAGAGCGGGTAAACACCACAGAGGACACAGAGGACACAGAGGGGCAATGGATGATGAATAATGGATGATGTCAGAGTCTGAAATCCATTGATGATTGATGATTGATGATCTCAGAACTCGGTGTGTGGACTGTTCCTAACTCCTATCTCCTGCTTTCTGTCTTCTCTGTGCTCTCCGTGTCCTCTGTGGTGATATCCCCGGCTTTGGCGTCGAGGATTTTCCGAACCGAGTCGAGCAGCGGTTTGAGTTGCGGGTTTTGCCGAGCCATATCGAAGATGCGCGCCGCGTTGAGGTCGGCCTTCGTCATCTCACCGGCTGAGGTGTCGTAGGTCATCGACCGACCGTCTTTGTCGACGAGCGTGTAACGGTAACCGGGCGAGCCATCGTCTAGGGTATGGGGTGCGATGTCATACAGGAGCGCGGTCTCGTGATCGAATGATCCCGTGGCGGCCGGGTCGGGTTCGTATTTACGCCCGTTTTTTTGAACACCCATCGCTGACTCGATCGCCTCGGCCATCTGTCTGACGCTGGCGCCGTCGATCTTGTTGAGCGCGTCGAGGTTCCGCTCGACCTGTGCCACCTGGGCTTCGGGTGAACGCATGGCCACGTAACGCGACTCGTCAGCCAAAAGCTCTCGGATGTGCTCATCCGTGGGCTGGATCGGCTCGGTCGCGGCGGGGTCGTCGGCCAAGGCTGCCGGCGGGTTGTTCGTGCCGGTCGTCACGGTCGGCGGGTCACGCTTGATATTCAGGCTAATCAGGAACAGGGTGTGCAAGACCACCGAGATTCCCAACGCCCAGAGAAACGGCCGACGCACTCGCCGACGGGGGGTCGGACGTTGATCGACATCCGATGACAACCGCAAGTGATGGTCAACCCGATCAGGCATAAGGGAATTGTAAGCCGATCCAAACGGACCGTCCCCGAACCGGTTTTGCCCGCCCCACCCGTTAGTTTTACATAACGTGCATTATCGGACGAACAGCAGGGGGGAGAACCGGACCTGGGATAAGAGTTATCAGCAAACCCGTACCAATCGCAAAACCAACCACATTGTGTGTGCCACAGGTTGTTTTACCCGCCTGTGCTTGAATGGGAAGGATTTTCACAAGCGGGCAAGCTGTCGGCCAGAGCCTGCCTCGACGGGACACGTCCTGACCGCGAAGAATATTCACCAGATAGAATCTGAATCTCTCGTTTCAAACGTGCATTTCACATCGATACCCTTCATGGCACCTGCGACAATATCAGACGCGCGGGTGCATATGCCCGTTCAATGACGCCTCGACGCTCAAATAAAACCCCCCCTCGGGTGGTGGGAGCCCGAGAGGGGAGGAGGGAGAAGGAAGCGGTTTGTGGCCGGCCTTGGCCGACGACCCGTGGCGCGATGTGTCCGCCCGTGGCCGGTTAATCCTTTACGAAGTCCTCCGTAACTGCCCACACGTCATCCATGCGCCGCTTCCCCCTGGTCTACAACGTCTTGCGACGTGAGGGAGCGGGAGTTTCTCCTAAGAACGATCAATCATGTTGAAACTTTCGTAGCCTTTCATCCGGGGATTCATCCGCATTTGGCGGCTTCCTCCCCGGCTTGGTTTGGGTTGCCGGGGTTAACTTCCGGGGGCGGGGGTTGACTTCCGGGGGTTAGCTGCAACCCATGGAGTTGCCGCAGTTGAGGCACTTGTAGCAGGTGCCGCTGCGGACGGTGATGGTTCCGCACGAATCGCACGCCGGTGCGTCGGCTTGCATGTCTTTGAGCGCGGTGTTGATCGACGCGGTCGAGGTCATCGTGTCGCCGGCGATCGAACTGCCCGAGACGAGCGAGGTGATCTTGGCACCTTTGGTCGAGGACGATGTCCCTGTGGCTTTCAACCGGCGGGGCGCGTCGACGATGCTCAGGGGGCGTCCGCCGCGGTCATCGCCATCCCCCCCACCGTCGCTATCCATATCGCCATTGTCGTGCTTGTGATCGTGGCCGTTGCCAGCCTTGACGGGCGTGGGTTTGACGATGGCGTCGACCTTAGCGGCCGCGGTCGTGACCACGGTCGGTTCGGATTGGACGGTGGTCTTGCTCGTTTCGGTGGTGCGGGGCTTTGAGCGTTGCGGGGCGTTGGCGGCGCGGTAGCCGGCGATGAACTCCATGCCCATCCAGCGGAAGATGTAGTCCACCAGGCTCTTGGCAAAGGGGATGTCGCTGTTGTGCGTCATGCCCGCGGGCTCGAAACGCT
The DNA here is from genome assembly GCA_016125215.1 of Phycisphaera sp. Taxonomy (GTDB): domain Bacteria; phylum Planctomycetota; class Phycisphaerae; order Phycisphaerales; family Phycisphaeraceae; genus RI-382. The sequence goes on along the minus strand of WGMF01000003.1, from coordinate 11,043 downwards.
GGTGCGTGAACTTGTTGACCAGCGACTCGATGGGCACGCCGTATTGCAGCGCGACGGAGATGGCTGTGCCGAGTGAGTCCATCAGGCCGCCGATCGTGGAGCCCTCCTTGGCCATGGTGATGAACAGCTCGCCGGGCTGACCGTCTTCGTACAGGCCAACGGTCAGATAGCCCTCGTGGCCGGCGACGTTGAACTTGTGCGTGATCGAGCGGCGCGTGTCGGGCAGCCTGCGGCGCATGGGGCGTTCGATGATGCGCTCGACAATACGCTCAACCGAGCCAACGGTTTCCGCTTCCAACTTCCGGGGGCTAGTCCCCGCACTCGCAACGTGGTTGGCCACCGTGGCCACCTCGGAAGAAACCTCGTCTTTTCCCGCTTCGATGCCCTCCTCGTCGTCCGCTTCGTCGTCCGCGGAGGCGTCGGCGGAAGAGTTGAGCACCTGTGAGAGTTTGCAACCGTCGCGGTACAGGGCGTTGGCCTTGAGGCCCAGCTCCCACGAGAGGCGATAGCTGCTCTTGATGTCGTCGATCGTGGCTTCGTTGGGCAGGTTGATCGTCTTGGAGATCGCGCCACTGATGAAGGGTTGCGCCGCCGCCATCATGCGGATGTGCCCCTCCACCGCGATGAACCGCTTGCCGGTCCGACCGCACTTGTTGGCACAGTCGAAGACCGCCAGGTGTTCGCCCTTGAGGTGCGGGGCACCCTCGACCGTGCCCGTGCCGCACACGAGCGTGTTGAGCTTGTCGATCTGTTTCTTCGTCAGCCCCAGTGCCCGGAGCACGTCCGGCTTACCGGCGACGTTGAGGCGCTTGATCGCGTCCTCGCCGAGCGTGTAGGCGTTGAAGACGAACGAGAGTTCCATCGCCCCACCGAGCGAGTCGGTGATCCTGGCCAGGTCCTTGTCGGTCAGGCCTTTTTCGTGGAGGAAGCCGGCAAAAGTCGTTTCAGAGGTTCCGGGGGAGGACACCGAGCCGTCTTCGTTGGGCAAATTCACGTCGAGCGAGAGCGTGCCCATGACGTAGGTCAGGATGTCGCGCACCTGTTGCTCGTTGTAGCCCAGCGATTCGAGGGCCGGCCGCAGCGACTGGTTGGCAATCTTGAAATACCCCCCGCCGGCGAGCTTCTTGAACTTCACCAGCGCGAAATCCGGCTCGACGCCCGTGGTGTCGCAGTCCATGAGCAACCCGATCGTGCCCGTGGGGGCAATGACCGTCGTCTGCGCGTTGCGGAAGCCGTGCTGCTTGCCGAGCTTGAGCGCATCGTCCCACGCGGAGCGGGCACGGTTGAGCAACGTCTCGCTGTTGGTGATGTGGTGTTCGTGGGCGTGGGCGTCGAGGTCGTGGGCGTGGATGCCGACGGGCCTGATTTCAAGGCCCTCGTAATCGCCCAGCCCGCCCGACTCGTGGTCGGCGTCGAGGTCCATCGCCGTCTTGGTGCGCGACACCCCGTACGCGGCCCGTCGGTGGTTGCGGATGACGCGGAGCATGTGCTCCTTGTTCTTGAAGTACCCACGGAACGGTCCGTGCTCAGCGGCAAGCTCGGCACTGGTCGCATAAGAGCGGCCGGTGAGGATGGCCGTGAGCGCGCCACACAGGGCGCGGGCCTGCTCGGAGTCGTAGGGGATGCCCGCCTGCATCAGCATCGCGCCGATGTTGGCGTAACCCAGGCCCAGCGTGCGGTATTCGTACGACAGCCGGGCAATCTCCTTGCTCGGGAAGGCCGCCATCAGCACGCTGATCTCCAGCACGATGGTCCAGAGCTTGATCGCGTGCTCGTAGGCCTCGACATCGAAACTCTTGGTCTTGGCGTCGTAAAACTTGAGCAGGTTGAACGACGCAAGATTGCAGGCCGTGTTGTCGAGGAACATGTACTCGCTGCACGGGTTGCTTGCGTTGATGCGTCCCGAGACCGGGCAGGTGTGCCACTGGTTGATCGTGGTGTCGTACTGCACGCCCGGGTCGGCGCAGCGCCACGCGGCGTAGGCGATCTTGTCCCACAGCGACCGGGCGCTGACGCTCCTGTGCGTCTTGCCGTCGGTTCGGCGGGTCAGGTCCCACGATTCGTCGGCGTCGAGCGACTTGAAGAACTCGTTGGGGATACGGACGGAGTTGTTCGAGTTCTGGCCGCTGACGGTGAGGTAGGCTTCACCGTTGAAGTCGTAATCAAGCTTCAGGCCCATCTCAGCGGCGGTGCGCTGCTGGGCTTCGGGCAGGTGCTTGAGGCCCTCGACCAGCGCCGCGACCTTGAGTTCCTCACGCACCTTCCACTCGACAAAGTTTTCAATGTCGGGGTGGTCGAGGTCGAGACAGACCATCTTGGCAGCGCGGCGAGTCGTCCCGCCGGACTTGATGGCCCCCGCCGCCCGGTCGCCGATCTTGAGGAAGCTCATCAGGCCCGAACTCTTGCCGCCGCCGGAGAGCGGTTCGTTGTCGCCGCGCAGCCGGGAGAAGTTGGTTCCCGTGCCCGAGCCATACTTGAAGAGGCGCGCCTCGCGCGTCCACAGGTCCATGATCCCGCCTGGGTTCACAAGGTCGTCGTCCACGCTCTGGATGAAACACGCGTGCGGCTGGGGGTGTGTGTAGGCATCGTCAGCGAGCTTCGCTTCACCGTTGGCAGGATCGACCACCCAGTGGCCTTGGGCCGGCCCCGAGATGCCGTAGGCAAAGTTCAAACCGGTGTTGAACCACTGCGGGCTGTTGGGCGCGGCCATCTGCGTGAGGAGCATGTGGGCCAGTTCATCGTAAAACGCCTGGGCGTCGTCCTGGGTGTCGAAGTAGTTGTGCTTCTCACCCCAGTACCGCCAGCAGCCGGCCAGACGATGGATGACCTGCTTGGCACTGCGTTCGGGGCCGGTGACCGTTTTGCCGTTCTCATCTCGCAGGAGGTTGCCCTTCTCGTCGCGCTGCGGGACGCCGGCTTTGCGGAAGTACTTGGAGACCATGATGTCGGTGGCAAGCTGCGACCAGGCCTTGGGCACCTGTGCGTCGTTCATCTCGAACACCTTCGAACCGTCCGGATTCAGAATCCGACTCGACCGAGTCGTCCACTCGACGCCCTCGTACACATCCTGGCCGGCCTTCGTAAACTTCCGCGTGATCTTCATGCAACACCCCTGATCGAGTCGTAAACGTTTATGCGAACCTCAAAGCGTCCGTACCTTGAGGCAGATTTTTTCTTGAAGTTCGGTGGGTCTCGTGAATAAGTATGGTTATCCGATCCTTAACCGCAGATTTCGCAGATGACGCAGATTCAGAGCCGATCCATACAGTTTTCACCACAGAGGACACAGAGATCACAGAGAAGAAGATGGCGAGAGGGATTGGCAATCATTTGTTCTCTCTGTGTCCTCTGTGTTCTCTGTGGTAAATCTCTTTTGTCTTGAATCTGCGTTATCTGCGCAATCTGCGGTTTCTGTCTCGTCGCTCCCGTTTCACCAAAACCCAAACCACCCACAACAAAACCCCGACCGCGATTTTCCATCACGCGGTCGGCTCGATATGCCAACACGCGGTTAGTCCACGCGCGGTAAGACCAGGCCCGGCTGGTCCTGGTACTTGCCTTTTTTGTCCGCGTAGCTCACCGCACAGACGCGGTCGGCTTTGAGGAAGATCATCTGCGCGATGCCTTCGCCTGCGTAGATCTTGGCCGGCAGGGGCGTCGTGTTGCTGATCTCGATCGTCACCTTGCCGCGCCACTCGGGCTCGAGGGGGGTGACGTTGACGATGATGCCGCAGCGGGCGTAGGTTGACTTGCCCACGCAGATCGCCAGCACGTCGCGCGGGATGCGCAGCTCCTCGACGGTCTCGGCCAGGGCAAAAGAGTTGGGCGGGATGATGACGTGGTCCCGGCCGGTCTGCGCGGTGTCGATGGTGACGAAGCAGTCCTCGCCGAAGTTCTTCGGGTCGACAATGGCCTGTCCCCCGCCGGCGGAAGGCGTGACGCTGGAGAAGATCTTAAAGAGCGTGCCCACGCGCACGTCGTAGCCGTAGGAAGAGACGCCGAAGGATATCTTCCGTGGGCGTTTGACGTTGTCTTCGAAGGGTTCGATGGAGACAAGCTCGCGTATCTGGGTATCGCAAAGTACCGGCATAACTCAGGCCCCTGTTATCCTATCAAACGCCGAACAAAGACGCCAATCGAGCGGGGGGACACTTCCTGGTCCGCCCTTTTCGCAATTCTCTGATAGTTCTCTCGACCGTCATCCTGACATGCCGCTTCGATCCGTCGCGTCAGGCATCATAATACTATATCTTGTATACGCAACCCCCAGCTTGACTAAATCTTGGGGCTGGATGTTTGCGTGTTTTCTAAAGCCTGTGCAAACGGTTTCTTAACGATAGCAAATATTTTTCTGCGGTTTCTACCGATCTGTGTTCATGACAAGACAAAACAGGTTATCCACCGGATGAAACAGACAAGGGGTTGAAAATCCCGTCACGGGTTCACGCGACAAGCCTTTTTCTGGCTTGGGTTTCCGCGCGTCGCACCCCCCAAATACCCACGCATGCCCACAGCGGGTTCCCGTCCGGGGCTTTGCCCGTTATGATGAAGGGTTCCATCTGACCGCTCCGTAGTCTCCAATCACCGGAAAAGTGACCGCCCATGGGAAAGCCGACTGGATTCAAAGAGTTCGCCCGAAAGACCCCCAACGAGACGCAGCCCAGGCTGCGCGTGCTCAACTGGAACGAATTCCACGAGCACATGCCCGAGGGCGAACTTAAAACGCAAGGCGCACGGTGCATGGACTGTGGCGTGCCCTTCTGTCACACCGGCCAACTCATGAACGGCATGGCGGCCGGCTGCCCGATCAACAACCTCATCCCCGAGTGGAACGACCTGGTCTATCAAGGACGCTGGCGAGAGGCACTCGACCGATTGCACAAGACCAACAACTTCCCCGAGTTCACAGGGCGCGTCTGTCCCGCACCGTGCGAGGGCTCGTGCGTGCTGGGTATCATCGATCCTCCGGTCACGATCAAGAACATCGAGTGCACCATCATCGACAAGGGCTTCGAGGAGGGCTACGTCCAGCCCGAACCCCCCCCCTACCGCACCGGCAAGAAAGTCGCTGTCATCGGCTCCGGCCCGTCGGGCCTGGCCGCCGCCGACCAGCTCAACTCCGTCGGGCACAGCGTCACCGTCTTCGAGCGTTCCGACCGCGTCGGCGGCCTGCTCATGTATGGCATCCCTAACATGAAGTTAGACAAGGCCCACGTCGTGCAGCGCCGCGTCGACCTTCTCGAAGCCGAGGGCGTCGTGTTCAAGACCGGCGTCGAGGTGGGCAAGACGATCTCCGCAGCCGACCTGCGCAAAGAGTTCGACGCGGTCATCCTGGCCACCGGCGCCACGAACCCCAACGACTTCTTTGGCAAAACCCCCGGAAGGAACCTCAAGGGCATCCATTTCGCAATGGAGTTCCTCAAGGCCAACACCAAAAGCCTGCTGGATTCCGAGCACAAAGACGGCCAATACATCTCCGCCAAAGGCAAGCACGTTATCGTCATCGGCGGCGGCGACACGGGCACGGACTGCGTCGGCACGTCGCTGCGTCACGGGTGCAAGAGCCTCGTGAACTTCGAGGTCGTCCCCCAGCCCCCTGCCCAGCGTGCCCCCAACAACCCCTGGCCCCAGTGGCCCCGTGTCTACAAACAAGACTACGGCCACCAGGAAGCCACCGCGTTGTTCGATTACCAGCACATGTCCAACAAGACGCTGCACACCGACCCGCGCGAGTACGCCATCCAGACCACCGAGTTCCTCGGCGACGCCGACGGCAATCTGCGTGCGCTCAAGACCGTCCGCCTCGACTGGACCAAGCCCGACGCCGAGAAGAAGACGCCTTTCTCGGTGATCCCGAATACCGAACAGGAGTGGCCCGCACAACTGTGCTTCCTCGCGCTAGGCTTCCGGGGGCCTGAGCCAACGGTGGCTGAGCAACTCGGTGTCGAGTTCGACCCACGCACCAACTACAAAGCCGAGCACGGCAAGTTCACGACGAACGTCGAGGGCGTCTTCGCCGCCGGTGACTGCCGACGCGGCCAGAGCCTCGTCGTCTGGGCGATCAACGAAGGCCGAGGTGCCGCGCGCGAGTGCGACCGCTTCCTCATGGGCGAAACCGCTCTGCCGTGAGACCCGAAAACTAGCCGCCGATAAACGCAGATGAAACCGCTGCATAGGGGCCAGAGGTGTTGCCTATCCACATCGGCATTTAGCCCGGTCGCTTGCGACCGGAGGAGAACCGTGTTGTCGTCGGTGTGATAAGACCGCCCGCCCGAGGGTCACACGATCTTCACCTTCCGGGGGTCGAAGTTGGGCTTGGGGTATTTCATCTTCAACCCTTCGAGCGTTTTCACGAGCAGCGTGGCCACCGCGAGGTCACGCAGTCGGCGGTCCTCGGCCGGGATGACGTGCCACGGGGCGTGCGGGGTTGAACACCGGGTCAGGGCAACCTCGTAAGCCTTGCGGTAGGCGTCCCAGCGGGCACGCTCCTTGAGGTCTTCGACGTTGAACTTCCAGTGCTTGTCGGGGTTGTCGAGCCGGCGTTGCAGGCGTTTTTTCTGGTAGGCCTTGGAGATGTGCAGGTAAGCTTTGACGATCGTGACGCCCTCTTCGGTGAGCATGCGCTCGAAGTCGTTGATCTGCTGGTAACGCCGTTTCCAGACTTCCGGGGGGACGAGGTTTTTGACACGGACGATGAGAACATCTTCGTAGTGCGAGCGGTTGAAGACGACGAGTCTGCCGCGCGAGGGGACCTGTTGGTGGATGCGCCAGAGGTAGTCGTGCGTCAGTTCTTCACCGACGGGGGCTTTGAAGGAGACGATGCGCACACCCTGCGGGTTGACCGGGCCGAACACGTGACGGATGGTCGAGTCTTTGCCCGCCGCGTCCATCGCCTGGAGCACGAGGAGCAGTCGCTGCCGACCCTCGGCGTACATGACTTCCTGAAGCTGGTCGAGGCGTTGGGTGGTCTTGTCGAGCAGGCCCTGGATATCGGCTTTGTTGAGCCTGGTGCTGAGGCTCGTGGGCCGGGAAGCCAGGCGGGCTTTTGAGCCGGGCTTGACGATAAGTTTGCTGACGTCGATGCGGTGCTTGGACATGACAAGCTCTAGCTTATCCGTTGATGCGGCACGTTGCGACACTCGCGTATGGGTGTTGAGTTAGCCGATGTAGATCGGGTATGGTCGGCCCGGATTACATCGTGGATATCTCTTCGCTCAACGGGCGCGGTCAATCCGCGTCACCGCCCGTTCCGGGGACCTCGTCCAGCGATCCCGCAGGCAAGCACGACAATATGCACGGAAGGCCCTGGTTGGCCATCCACTGGAAGTGCTGCTCGGTTTACAGCCGGGTCTACCGCAACGCGTCGGGCGACGCCTACGAGGGCAAGTGCCCGAGGTGTGGCCGAGCGGTGAAGGTGCGGGTGGGATCGGGGGGGACGGACTCAAGATTTTTCACAGCCGAGTGACCGGGAATCGGATCGGGTTAGCGGCGCTTGATTCTCCGACATTGCCGGGATGTTTGCGCTGGTGACCGATCTCGTGTTCGGTGGCGCTCTATAGAAACCCATATCTTTGGAAGCCCCACCTGGAAAGGCGGGGCTGTTCATTGGCAAGATCAAACGTGGTATACCCAGCACGCAGTCGGACATTGCCATGCGGGGCTACCAAGAACGCAGGCTTTCTACAGTGCAGTTCGTGAGGTGGTTTATTCCACAGCCTCGGCCGGCTCGAACTTGAATTTCTGGCCGCCTATCGAGGCGTCGAACATGAGGCCCTGTTGTTGTGTGACGAAGATGGCCACCCCGTCGGCGTAGTCGGCTTTGCCCGCGGCGCCACTCGAGACGGCCACGGCGGAGGCCTGCGCGAGGAACTCGGCTTCACCGCGTTTGAAACGGTCGAGCGTAAGACTGTCACGGATGAAAATGATCTGGCTGAAGGTCTGCCCGCCGAGTTGAACGCCGACGCTGCCCTGCGTCACGCTGGCGTAGCCGACCACCCTGCCGCCATTGGCAAAAACAACCCCCCTGCCGTGAGCAGCGCCGATGGCGATGCCGCCCTGTGTGACTTCGGGGAAGACCACCCAGGCTGTGGCGGTTCGGAAGAAACTCGACATGGTCGGGTCGCTGCGCCTGAAAGCGCGGATCGCGTCGTTGGCTTCATCGACCAGACGCTGGGCATCCGTTCTGCCACCGTTGATACGGTAAGAGGAACAGCCGAGTTGGGCAGCGGAGATCACGATCAAAAAGAGGATGCCTGCAACGATACGAGGTGAGTAGGTCCGTTGCCGATTCTTGAGTGCGAGAAATTCAGATTGTCTACGCATCATCACTCCATTCTGGGTAAGGCCCCAATTTAACCAGATTGACCGATTATTTTGGCCTGGTTTTCGCCAACAACGCTCCATGATGAAGGTATTCAGGCTTCACTTCACGCCTGAGATACCGTTCAAACCCCCGTTGATATTAACTTTATGAAAAAATCAATTTTAGGTTATTCCTTCTGTTTTATGATGGAAAAAGAGTTAAAAGTCGATATAGTGTGCGTGTCGCTCACATATTTCTAACAATTCGCCGGAGCACACCTATGACCAGAAGACTGACCACCCTGACGATTTCAGCCGCGATTGCCTTGATCTTATCCGGTTGCGGCACGGTGTATAAGACCCGGGTCAGTGCCCTGTCGGCTGAACCGCACAAGACACCAATCACCTATGTCATCTACCCACGGGACAAATCGGTCCACCGGGAAGACCTCGAGTTCGTCGAGTTTGCCAGCGTCGTCGAGCGTGGGCTGGCCAAGCTGGGCTACGAGCGGGTGTCCGACCCCGAACAGGCCAACTCGGTGATCTTCATCAGCGTCGGGATGAGCAGGCCCCAGGTGGACACGCCCGGGCAGACGGTGCCGATCTATGGCTACTTCGGCGGCTCGGTCAACGCTGGCAGCGGTGCGCGGAACACCGAGTTCAACCAGGTCAACAGCTCACAGACCGTCACACGTTTTTACCACTACCTGCGGATCGAGGCGCTGGACCTGGCACCCTACCGCGAGTCCGGGCAATACAAGCCCATCTGGCGTACGACCGCTACGACGACCGACCCCACCGACGACATGCGCAAGGTGCTGCCCTACCTGGTCGAAGCCTGCACGCGTTACATCGGCAAGACCACCCCTTCACAGGTGGTCGTGAACCTGCCGGACAACGACCCGGGTGTCGAGGCGCTGCGCCCACCCCTGCCCGGCGGCCTGGCGGCGAGAACAAACTAGCCAACTAACAGATTGTTAGATTGCACACCCCACGAACACCGACCGATCGCGCGGAGCGGTCGGGGTGGTGTGATCTAATCGATTGTCAGAGTACCCCGCCCTCACACGTCGAACCCGCCCAGCAGGCAACGGCAGCGCACGGTGAAGGTCTTTCCGTCTGCGCGTTCCACGCCCAGCACCTCGGCGAGGATCGGGGGGAGGTGTGGCTCGGTCCGGAAGGAGAGGCGTTCGCCGGGCACAAGCGGCACGCAAGTCCGCAGCGCCACGCCCTGCTTCGAGACGTTGACCACCTCCGCATCGGACAGCGGCAGGAACGGCATCGCGCGGTTGACGCTGATGTGCCCGGTCGGTTCGACACGGTGATTCTGCCTGCGGTCGGCTTGTTGGGTGGCGGGTTTCATGGGGTGTTCCGTCTGGTCAGGCGGCGTCGGCGGCGTGCCAGTCGTAAACGAGCTGCGCCGGCATCGCGCCCTCGACGAGGCGTAGACGCAACCGGTGACGGTCGGGTCCACGTGTGACGCATTCGAGTGCTTCGAGTTTGACCCAGTCCGGCTCGATGTGGGCCAGCGACCGTCGCATCGGTCGGACGCGCACCCGCAAGCCCGCCATCATCGGCGTGCTGGTCACCACAGCCATGCCGCCGGCCGAGACGTTAAGCACGCGCGTGTCTTCGAGCGCCTGCACGGGGTTGCCCATCGGGTCCTCGACGACGGCTTCAATAGTCCCGCGGCCGGCCAATCGCAGGTCGGTTCGGCGATCCGTGGCGGAACGATCAAGGGGAGTGTTCATGTTAGGCCCTTGTGTAAACGGCTCTACCGTCATCGTCGGCACAATCGCACCCCCGGTTAAGAGCACACCGAACATACGGTGCGCTGTTATCGGACACTCCGAATGCGCTCGACGTGTTAACAGTGACCCGGCCTGAGATCACGGGATGTTGTGGGCGTCTATAGGCCGCGCACGCCGAAGACCGCGACCTGGCACCAGGCGTTGCCGATGCGGTTGTTGATCTCGATGCCGCGCAGCGAGGGCGGCGCGACGGGGTAGCCCTTCTCGATGCAGCGTGTGTGCCAGATGCGCAGGTCGTGCTCGGCGATGCGCGGGTCTTCGGTGAAAAGCACGATGAGCAATCCGCCGTAACGGATCCGGCTGTCGGTCCAGAGTTTCTTCACGTCGTTGGCCACGGGCGAGAGAAGCTCGGCGCTGTAACGGGGGAACGGGCCGGTTCTTTCGTGCTGCGCAACGGTCTTGACTTCGAGGTAATACGCGTCCTCGGGGTCGATGGCATCAGCCGTGTCGAAGAGCGTGCCCTTGACCGAGATGTCACGGATGACCAGGTCGTGCCCGGGCGTGAGAGCAATGTCGCATCGTTTGCCGTGCGATTTTTTGGGCTTGCCGTCGTCGCCTGGGTAACGCTGTTCGGGATAGACCCCCCAGCCGGCCTGACGCAAGGCGTCGTGCAACAGCGGGTGCAGGCCCAGCTCGTCGAGTGCGTCAAAACCGTAGACCGTCTGCTCGAGGTCGTCCTGCTGCGCACGGGATCGCAGCGCTTTTTCCACGGCGTCGGCGATGTCGGCACAGGACCAATGGGGCATGGGGAATGGATGATGTTAGAGGCAAACCATTGATGATTGCTGAATGATGATGGATCACTACTGTCCCAACATTACTCGAACAGCGACAACTGGTTAGCGAATGGGTCGGTCTTGGTATTTTCGTTTTGTCTCGAAAACGCCTGTAAAAGCGGGGTTTTTTCGAAAAGCGAGACGCTTAAAACCTG
>WGMF01000052.1 GCA_016125215.1 Phycisphaera sp. | reverse complement strand
CTGCGGTCGTTGGCCTGCCGCACCCGACAGGCCTTGTGGGAAGCAATGCAATCCGTGCTCGATCAAGTGACCTCCAACGACGCCGCACACTGCTACCGACACTGTGGGTACACGCTACAAACGGAATAGGTTTGCTCTAATACCCTGTTATCCCCCCAGTTCGACGCAGCGTTTGCGGTAATAGAGGTAGTCCTCATACGGCACCTCGTTGGGCACGGAGTGGTCGCAGCAGGGGATGTAGCCGCCGCGTTTTCTCATCGTGGGGAGGATGTGTTCGACCATTCTGTCGATGGCGTCCCGGCCCTGGGCGAGGATGCGTTTGTCGATACCGCCGCGCATGACGAGGTTCGGGTGCTGTCTGCCGATCTCGACGACCTCGCAGCCGCTGGCGACCTCGAAGGGGCTCATGACATCCATGCCGATCGCGTTGGCAAACCAGGGGATGGTCGGGCGGCAGTCGCCGTCGGTGTCGACCTGGACGTAGAGGTGGCGTGTCGGGTCGAGTTGTCGGCTGCGCAGGTTGGTGATGAGCTGCTGGTAGTAGGGGAAGACGAACTCTTTGAGCGTGTCGTGGCTGATGAGCGAGCCGTGGTTGTAGCAGATGTCCTCAGCAAAAAAGATCTCGTCGAGGGTCAAGTGTTGCTGGTGCCTGGCGATGACGGCATCGGCGAGGGTGAGCCAGGTCTTCATGCAGTCGTGGACGAGTTCGGGCTGATCGTAGAAAGCGTAGAGCCAGCCTTCGGGTCCGATGAGGCTGCGCAGGTACATGCCCGCCCCGGCGAGACTCTGCGTGATGACGAAGCCTTGCTTAGCACCCTCGACGCCGCGTGCGATGCGTTTGTCGATGTCGGTCCAGCGCTCGGGGGTGTTGGGGTCGAGCCGCCACTTGACGTTGTCTTCCCAGGACTTCATGTCCTTGACGGGGTGGTCGACGTACTCGGGCATGAAGCCCTGGCGTCGGCCTTTGAAGCACAGCACGTGTCGGCCGGCAAAGTCCTGGACGAGTTCGTATTCACCGCGATCTTCGAGGACGGTGGTCGGCCAGGTGGGACAGAAGGCCGCCTCGCACCAGCCCAAGCCGCCGATGCCCCGGCTGCCCGGCCCATCGTAATGGAAGAGTTCTCGCATGGGGACGGCGGACTCGTCGGGCATGCCTTGTGATTTCCACAGGTCGAGCGTGCCCTCCATGAAACCGAACTCGACGTGGAGCAGCGGCGCGTCGGGCTTCATGGCGTAAAGGTCGCGCAGCTTGCGTGCGAAGGGGTCCATCTTTTCGCGTGGGAGCGGCGCGTGGATGCCGTCGGGCTGAGCGGTCATGGGAAGGTCCGGGGTGTGCGGTGAGTAAGGGCCAGCCAAATATAAGATGAAATGATACTTTATCTTCCCCGCCCGTCGAGTGGGGGTTTCAAGCCCCGGTCAGCGGATGACGGTTACAATTCGGGGATGAGCACCGCGACCCAAAGACCGTCCACAACCCTCGACACGCAGGCCCACTGTGAAGCCCTGGCCACGAACGCGCAGCGGTCGGCGGGTTTGCTCGTGAACACGGACGGGTCGGCCCGGAACGCGGCGCTGCGCGCGATTGCTCGCAAGCTTGTTGAACGCACCACGGCGATCGTGGCGGACAACGCCCGGGACCTCGGAGCGGGACGCGCCGCGGGGCTGAGCGATGCGATGCTCGACCGCCTGACACTCGATGAGAAGCGTATCGCGAAGATGGCCAGGAGCGTGGAACAGATCGCGGACCAGCCCGACCCGGTGGGGCAGGTGATCGAGGGGCGCACGCTGCCCAACGGCATCCGGTTACAGAAGCTGCGCGTGCCGATCGGCGTGGTGCTGATGATCTACGAGTCGCGCCCGAACGTGACGAGCGACGCCGCGGCCTTGTGCATCAAGTCGGGCAACGCGGTGATCCTGCGTGGCGGCAAGGAGGCGATGCACTCCAACGCGGTCATCGCGGAGTGTGTGCGTCAAGGGCTTGAAGCCGCCAAACTTCCGGGGGACGCCGTGCAACTCGTGGGGACCACGGACCGTGCCGCGGTGGGCATGTTGCTCAAGATGGAGGGCCGGATCGACCTGGCCATCCCGCGTGGGGGCGAGTCGCTGATCCGCGCGGTGGTCGAGCAGTCGCGCATCCCGGTCATCAAGCACTACACCGGCAACTGCCACGTGTACGTTGACGCCGACTGCGACGACGAGATGGCGGTGGAGATTTGTCTCAACGCCAAGACGCAGCGTCCGGGCGTGTGCAACGCCGCCGAGACGATATTATTCCACAAGAAGGCGGCCGAGCGCGGGCTGGTTTACAAGGTCTGCGAAGCGCTCGACAAAAAGGGCGTCGAGATCAGGGCGGACGAACGCGTCCGCACGCTCTTTGCCAAGGCCAAACCCGCCACCCAAGAGGACTGGGCTACCGAGTACCTCGACCTGATCGTGGCCATAGGCGAGGTGCCGAGCGTGGACGCCGCGATCGAGCACATCAACAAATTTGGCTCGAAGCACACCGACGCGATCGTGACGAGCGACATCGCCGCGGCGGACGCCTTCGTGCAGCGCGTCGACTCGGCCAACGTGTTTGTGAACTGCTCGACACGCTTCTCCGACGGTGGCGAGTATGGTTTAGGCGCGGAGATCGGCATCTCGACCGACAAGCTCCACGCACGAGGCCCGATGGGCGCCGCCGACCTGACGACCTACAAGTGGGTCGCGCACGGCAGCGGCCAGGTGCGGACGTGACGTTTTGTAAACGTTGATCGGGGTGTTTACCCGGTCATAAGCGCGCCTATCATCTGGCCATGAGCAAGGTCTACACCCTCGTCCGTGAGCAGTTCCTGCCCCGCAAGGTCGAGGACCTGTTCCCGTTTTTCGCCGATGCCTACAACCTCGAAACCCTCACGCCGGCCTGGATGCACTTCAAGGTGCTCACGCCTAAACCGATCGAGATGAAAGCGGGCACGCTGATCGATTACAAGCTGCGCGTGCGTTGGCTGCCGCTGCGCTGGCGGACGCTGATCCGTGCGTGGGAGCCGCCGGTGCGTTTTGTGGACGAGATGCTCAAGGGGCCATACAGGCAGTGGGTCCACGAGCACACGTTCACGCCGGTCGAGGGCGGGACGCTCTGCCGGGACAAGGTGGAATACGCGGTGCCGGGCGGTGAACTTATCCACCAACTGCTCGTCAAGCGCGACGTCGAGCGCATCTTCGATTACCGCGAGAAGAAGATGGAAGAACTCTTCGGGGCCAATGCGTCGTGACCGAAATCCTTCTGCTGCATGTGGCGTCGACGTGGGCGATGGTGGGGTTGATCTGGTTCGTTCAGATCGTCCACTACCCGCTGTTTGCCCGTGTAGGCGGGGATGTTTTTGCGGTCTATGAATGGCACCACACGAGGCAGACGACGTGGGTCGTCGCGCCGCTGATGTTAACGGAACTCGTGTCGGCCGTGGCCATCGTGCTCTGGCCGCCGCGGGCTGTCGCACCATCCCTTGCGTGGTCGGGGCTGGTGTTGCTTGCGGTCATCTGGCTCTCAACGGCTTTATTGCAGGTGCCCTGCCACCGAAAGCTTGAACGGGGCTTCGACCCGCGAGTCGCGCGCCGTCTGGTGTCGAGCAACTGGGTGCGGACGGTGGCGTGGTCGCTGCGCGGGCTTGTCGCGCTGGGGATGCTTTACGCTCGAGCGTGACGCCACGAACATTGCGGCCCATCGCGGCCCACCACGGCTCGCAAGTATGATGTTGACATGACGCACACCGACGAGAGCCGGGACTCGGCGCCGCTCAGCCCGGTGCTTGTGTTCTCGTTGCTCTGGCTTGTCGGGACGGCCCTGGGCCTGATGCTGCCCGTCGCGGGGGTGTGGTTAACCTGCACGGCCGTTGCCCTTGTCGGCTTGTTCGTTCCCTTCACAGACCGAAACGGCTGGTTGAAGTTCTGGGTATTGCTGATGAGTGTCGTGCTCGCCGCGGCGAGTTGGGCTTCGGTGAATTCACTAGGCAACAGCCCTTCCACCATCACGCCTTATCTCACCGCACAATCCCGTCCCGCGCGTTGCACGGGCGTCGTGGAGAACGCCAGCACGCTGGCCCCCGCGCAGCGCAGCGTTTTTGCACGCTATCTGCATCAATCGCCGGTGACGTATTTCGTGCTCGACCTGCGTGAAGTGGACATCGCCGGCTCGTGGCAGCCGATGGCGGGCAGGGTCCTGGTCAAGATCGAACAGGCCGACGCCAAGCTCTCGCGCGGGCAGCGGGTCGAGGTCACGGGTTGGCTCAGCGCATTTGATGATCCGGGCAACCCGGGTGAAGAGGACTACAAATTGTTATACGCCCGCCGTGGGATCGCCGGGCGGATGACGCTGCCGACGCGGGGCAACTGTAGGCTGCTCGAACCGCCGACGGCCCCATCGGTAATCGACCGGGTCCGCGGGGCTTGCTCGGGCGCGGCGAGTTGGTCTCTGAAATTGGGGATGGACCGTAGCGCTACGGACCGCAACGCTTTTCTCAATCTCGTGCTGCTGGGGCAGCGCCAGCGTGACACGGGTGAACTGCGTGAGGCTTTCCGTCGGGTCGGCTTGTCGCACATCCTGGCATTGAGCGGCGCGCACCTGGCGATCCTGTTGGGGATGTGCGCCGCGGTGGTACGGCTGCTGTGCCCCAACCCGCCGCGCGCGGCGACGGTGCTGCTGGTGATCCTGCTGGCGTATCTCTGTGCCGTGCCGATGAACACGCCGATCGTCAGGGCGGGGATCATGGCGGGGTTTGTGTTCATCGGTTGGCTCCTGGGCACGAAGCTTCGCGCGATCGACATGCTGGGGCTGGCGATGATCGTCGTGCTCATCATTCGGCCCCAAGACGCGGGGGCGGCGGGGTTTCAACTGAGCTTCGGTGTGGTCGCGGCGCTGCTGCTCTTTACCAAACCTCTAACCTCGGCGCTGTGGCCGGAGGATGAAACCATTCCCAACCCCACCCGCCACACACCGATGCGCCGGGCGCTGCGCTGGGCAGTGGCGTTTCTGGCTGCCAACGTGGTCGCGTTCTGCGCCGCGATGCCGCTGGTCGCCTATCACTTTCAACTTGTTAATCCACTGGCGGTTTTGATGGGTGTGGTTTCGATGCCCTTTGCATGTGCGGTGATCGGGTTGGGGTACGTCAAGATCGTGTTGGGCCTGGTCTTGCCCAGCGCGGGCATGATGCTCTCTGCGCCGCTTGCTTTCGCGAGCGACCTGGCGCTGGGCGGGGTGAGATGGGTGGCACAGTGGCAGGCCGCGGGGGTCGAGCTGCGCCACCCCGTGCCGATCTCGTGGACGGTCACCACACTCGTGCTTTTTGTTGCGGTGGGTTCTGGCTTGTTCCGTCGGCGACGCGGGGCGATGGTTGTGGCGATGGTGTTGTGTCTGGCGTGGCTGTGTGCGTCGCAGCGGCAGCCCATCAATCCAGCCGCCACGAGCGTAGCCGATCCGCCCGTGGCGCGACTCAACATGTTCGACGTGGGCAACGGGTCCTGTTTTCTGCTGCGGATTGACGGTGCGCCACCGCCCACACCACCGGGGCAGACAAACCGGGGATACACCTTGATGTTCGACTGCGGGTCCGCCCAGTACCTCGACGTCGGCAGGCGGAGCGTCGTCCCCGCGCTGCGTGAGCTGGGTGTCGACAAGATCGACACCGTCATGCTCTCCCACGCCGACCTCGACCACTACTGCGGCTTGCTCGACGTGGTGGATGCGATTCAAGTCGGGCGGGTGCTTGCGCCCAGGGCGATGGTCGATGAATCGCAATCCGCTGACGACTCATCGACCGCCACACTTGCGCGCGAGCTCTGGCGTCGCGGCCACGCGCTCCAACCCGCCGCCGCCGGCTGGCACACCTCGGTTCACGGTGTCGAACTCGACCTGCTCTGGCCCCCGGAACGGGTCCATGGCGAGTTGTTTCACGCACCGCGTGACAACGACGGTTCGCTCGTGCTCTCGGTGCGCGTTGCGGGAAGGCGGATATTGCTCAACGGCGATATCCAGGATCGCGCCATGTCGCCACTGCTCGGCGACGACCCCGCCATCGGGTCGGCGGTCGATCTCCGCGCCGACGTGACCGACCTGCCTCACCACGGCAGCTTCGGCGAGCAATCCGTGCGCTGGCTCGACGCGGTGCAACCGTCGATCGTTCTGCAATCCAGCGACGCACGCGGTCGGCCGAGCGATCCGTGGCGCGATGTGACCGATGCGCGACGGATCGAGCGCCTCGTCTCGGGCGAGTCGGGCATGGTGGAGGTGTGCATCACGAGTCAGGGAAAGACCACCCGCTCAACTTTCAAGAGCCGCGACACCGCGGGTCGATGAGCATCAAGACAGGATCACTCGCACGTGGGGCGGTACGTGCTCGCAGTGACCGCCCACGGCTGAGGTTGTTGTGGAGAACGTGGTTCGTGTCCGCGATGTTTGAGCACGTCTTGTAGAGTCGCTAGTCTTTGTGTCCGCGGTTGATTTTGATGACAGGTATCGGGTCGGTTGACCCGTGAAAGGTCGGGGTCCGTTGGGAACAATCCATCGATTGGGACGGGCAGCCTCCTGGCTGACCGTGTGTGTCTTCGCCGCCGCGACGGTCATGATGGGCCTATGGTTCCTCTCGACCGTGGTGCTTGACCACCCGTATGAACAGTGGGTCAGACCCGTCATGGTCATGGGGGGAACGGTGACCGCGCTGGGGGCACCGTGGTGTCTTGCGGCCGCGTTGGCTCCGGTGAAAAGACAGCCTTGAATCATGGGCTGGGCAGGCGTCGGATCGCCATCGCGCTGGTGCTGACGATCAGGCGTCGAACGCGGGCACGTGGTTGTGCATGCACACCCGCGCTAGTGCCAGGATATTTTTGCGGTCTTCATCGCTGGGGTCGATGAACTCGATACCGACGTGCGACTTGCGGAGCCCCGCCTTTCGCACCCACCGGACCAGGCCCTTGATGTGGACCTTCACATCGTTGGATGAGAGCGTCATCTCAATCTGATTCTCGACTTCCAACCGACACTTCCCGACCACTTCCAGCCGCATCCCCGATGCCGAGAGGTCGATGACCTCACCCAGCCCTGTCGCGGTGAGCATCTCCGCGCGTAATCGGCCGTGTCGGCGGTCGTTCTTCTGTTGACCGGCGCTCTCGATGCTGAACGGATTGAGGTTACGTGGGGGGCGCATGGTGTGATCCCTCTCCCGAACCGGGAAAGTTGGGGGCGATAAACCATTTACGTTGATCGACCGAGTCGGGGACGCGCTTGAGTAACCCGTGACAGGCGCGTGTTATTGGGACTTTTCGTCCCGTTCAGGCAAAAGCGTCGGGTCGGGGCGGTAGATGCGGGTCTCCAGCGCCCAGACTTTTTCGGTGAAGTGCCCGCCCAGCGCCGCGTCCTTGTCGAGGTGTTCGCGGTCGGCCGCGGCCAGCGCCATGTGCAGCTTGGCGTCAAGATTGTCGATGTGCGACACCGCGATCGCCTCGGGGGTCGAGGGGATTTTCAGCGCCCCGAACTCCGGCACCCCGTGGTGCGAAAGGATGATGTGCGTCAGACACCGCAGGATCGGCTCGGGGATAACGGTCCCCTTCTCGGCAGACGCGCGGGCCTTGTCGTGCAGCCAGACCACGCCACGCGCCACGTGCCCGACGAGCTGCCCGTCGTCGCTGTAGCCAAAGCCCGTCTCCCACGTCAGCTCGGCACACTTGGCCATGTCGTGCAGAAACAACCCCGTCATCACGAGGTCGCGGTTGACCAGCGGGTAGAGCGGCAGCACCGCCTCGGCCAACCTAATCAACTGCAAGGTGTGTTCGAGCAGCCCCCCGAGAAACGCATGGTGCAGGCTCATCGCCGCCGGCGCGTGCTTGAACCTGTCCATCAGCGCATCATCAAACAGGTAACAATCCACCAGCGCCTTGATGGCCGGGTGCTTGAGCGTGTAGAGCGCCGCCGACAGGTCCGCAAACATCTCGTCAATATCGAACTTCGTGCACGGCAGAAGCTCCGCGAGGTCCGCCTGCGTCGGCTCGTAGGGCTGGATGTTCTGAACGATGACCTGCATCTCCCCCTGGTAAGGCTGCGTCTGCCCCTCGATCCACACAAACCCGTCCGTCGGCAACGACTTGAACAATTCTTCGGAGATACTCCACATTCTTCCGGGGGTCCGTCCCGACTTGTCCCCGAGCAGGCACTTGAGAAAAGGCTTGCCCGTCTTGGTCTGGCCGAGCTGCGCATTGAAGATGGCATACGCCCCGTCGACGAACTGGTTGGGCTCGAAATCTTTGATCAGCTTGCGTGGCAATGGAGGATCCTTATTCAGGCTGGGGTACGTTCCCGGTGTCAGGGGTCTATCACGATCGCACTGTGGATGTGTACCGGGGGGAGTTGGAGGGTAAGTAAGCCCCTATCGTACCGGCTGCGCAGGGCTTTGCCCGCGGGTTCGAGCGTGACGCGTTTGGGTTTGTGTTTGAGGCGGACCATGAGCGTCAGTTCGGGCGTGGGGGGGATGTGTTCGGCGAAGAAGTAGCCGTTGCTCGTGGGCATGGCCGACGTGTTGCCGAGGTGGATGATCGTTCGGTTGTCTTTGGTGCGCAGGTTGAGGTCGATGCACCCGGGCGCGTCGATCAATCGGGCGATGGGGGTGTAGAGGTGGTGGACCGTGGCGTCGAGCAGTTCACGTACGCCGGGTGTGTGGGCGGTGGCGTGGGCGTTGCCGGCTTGTGCGAGGACCGCGGCGATACGGCCCTTGCCGAGCTTGCGTGCGATGGCCAGGGGCACGAGATTTTCATCCATTGCATAGTTCGGTGACGCGCTTGCGATCACTTTCACGCCCGACGACTTGTTCAAAATGATCGTTTGATACTCACCCTTGATCCGGCCGGGCAGGTTGTGCGTGTTCAGGTAGAGGTCGCGCACGGTCGGCTGGCCTTTGAGCTGGACGCCCAGCGCTTTGGCAAACGGCCTGACCGCGCCGGGGCCGACGAGCAGGAGCGACCCGCCGTCGTATACGTATTGTTCAAGAGCCTTGACGGTCGCTCTCGACATGGCGGACCACTCGGGCACGACGACCACGGGCCAGCGGTCGAGCTGGGGCAGGAGCGTGTGCTCGGCAAGGATGTCGACGCTGTGCCCCGCTTCGAGAAGCGCGTGCAGCGTGCCGGCCATCGGCCGGTACTCGCCGTGCCAACCGCAGTTGAAGACGTCTTCGTTGACCTCGTAGAGACTCGTCGTGTCCAGCAGCAGCGCGACCTGCGGGATCGGCTGCGTCTTGTGGCAGACCGCCTCGCGCTCGTGGCAGAAGTCGGCGACCTCCTTGAGGGTGTGGGTCTGCCAGTCGGTGACCAGGCCGTGGCGGTCGGGGTGGATGTAGACCTGGAACCCGCCGCCCTTGGCCAGCACGGGGACGGCTTCCTGCATGAGTTGGATCGCGGGCTTGGGGATGCTGCCCATCTTGCCGGGGAACCAGACGTGGCCCCACGCCATCAGGTCCCACGGCCGACCGAGGTTGGCCAGGTAATAGGCATCGACCCGCGCGGAGTTGACCGCGTTGGTGCTCGAGTAGTCACCCGATAGAAAGTCGACGGGCAAACTCACGGGGTCGGGCGATTGTGTGGAAAAAGCCCAGTTGCTTGCCAGCTCGATGCCGGGCTTGTAGGCGTGGATTTCGTCGAGCCAGGTCTTGACGTAATGCAGGAAGCGGTCGCGGTGGATGCGCATCCACGCGGACCAGTGGGGTTGGCCTTTCTCAGTGGGGACTTTCGTTCGGCTCACGCCCGTGACGCGCTCGAACGCTTCGAGCGCAGCCCTGCAATAGTCAGCCCGCATCGCCCAGCAGTCGCCGTCGACCCAGAAGCCGTCCACGTCGTAACGGTCGATGACCTCTTTCATCTGCGGGATCATGCGCTTTGTGACGTAATCACTCCACGGGCTGGTGGCGTGGGGTCGGCGTTTGCCGTGGTGGTCGCGCGTCGCCCAGCGAGGGTTATCGTGCAACGCGGTGTCGTCCCAGATGCCCGAGAAGTGCGCGAGCAGACGCACGCCCTCCTCGCGTGTGACCTTGCGATAGATTTTCAGCGCGTCCTTGATGATGCCTTTGGCGTTTTTTCCGCCGGCGGACTGGCTGATTTTCGAGTGCGGGTATGCCAGGTTGCCGTTGTGCCCTTTGCAATCGTACTGGATGTAATCGGGCCGGGTGGCACGGATGAGCTTGCGTACCATTTTCGCGTCCACCCGCCGACCGAGCTCGGTGTCGTGGGCGTTGGCGTGCAGGTCGATGTGAAGGCCGAAGTACGCGCCGGCACGTCGCGGGGGTGTGGGCTGTTGACTCATGGAGAGGGAACTCTAACGGCAGTCAAAACGGTATCGCAAGTCTATGCGACGCCGACCGCAAGAAAACGAGATATCGAGGGAAATAAGCTGTCCGAATGCTAGACCCGCCCCCCTTCCCGGGAGCGTGGGATCACATACTCCTGGCTTTCGTGCGGTGGAATGGGCCGTGCTTGCCGGCGTTGGCGGGGTCGAGGGCTTGGGCCCAGGCTTGGCACCAGGCGTCGTAGTCGCGCTTGACGGAGCTGGGGTTGCTTCGGCTGCGGACGACAAAGTCCGGGTGAGCCAATCGACCGGTGTGGTGGCCCGTGACCTGGTAACGCAGGTCCAGCGACCACCTTGCAATATCCGACTGATTCGGCAGGCCGCGGTGGGGTGTGTATTTGTCCATGACCACCACGTCGCCCTTCATGGCGATGGCGGGGACGGGCGGGATGTCGGGCATGTGGTCGGGGTCGATCTCCGTGCCGTATTTGCCGGAGACGTGCGGGAACATGCCGAGCCTTCGGCAGCCGGGGATCACTTCCATGCAGCCGGTCTGGACAGTGGCGTCCACGAGCGGCATCCAGAACGTGAGGATCAGGCTCTGGTCGGAGTCTTCGTGGGTGACGCCGATGTCCTGATGCCAGGGCACGTTCATGAACCCGCTTGAGCCGTCGACGCTTGCGGGCATCTTGGCACGGGCGTGCTGGATGGGGTTGCAGGTGATCTCCGGGCCGATGAAGGATTCGACGAGGTCGAGCAGGTGTGCGTTGTGCAAAAAGTCAAACAGGGCCTTGCTTCGTCGCTGCATGATGTCCATGCCGGCCAGGATCGCGCGGTTCTGGGCATACAGGGCCACGACGCGGTGCTCGAAGTCCAGTCCCTCCGCCGGGTCCGTGATCTTGCCCGAGTCTTTGAGTTCACGGGCCTTATCATCAATGAAAACCTCAAAGTCACCGATGACCGGGCCCAGGTCATGGGCATCGAGCACCCCGCGTGCTACGACGACGTTGTCTCGATTGAACTGTTCGACTTCTTGCTTGAATGGTCGCATCGATACCACCCTCGTTGTTTGGATCAGCCAGAAACGGACCGCAGCCCAGCCGTGAATGGGAAAGATCGTATCACGACCGTGCCCACAGGATTGATCTCGGTATTGTCCGCCGACCGAACGGTGACCGCCCGGCCGGGGTGACCGTGAAACAAAAACCCCACCGGGGATGGCCGGCGGGGCGTTTGCAAAAGCGGGTGATGAGATTCGAACTCACGACAACCACGTTGGCAACGTGGTGCTCTACCAACTGAGCTACACCCGCTTCGGGCGTTTCATGCGTCGGCTAAACGGGCTTTCCCGTTTAGGGGTAGCTAAGTATCTTACACAGTCACAAGGCTTTTGCCAATCTTTGACTCAGCACGGAACGGGGCCATTACCGGGTGATGCCCCAGAGAAACCGCCCGGCGGGTCATGCCCGTAAACCTTTCATCAAATCGTCTTTATGGCAACAACACACCGCCGTACCCTGATGTCAAATTCGCTCACGTGTTCTTGACTTTATTTGCACAAGCAGACAACACACGTCGGGTAAAGTTACCCGGGTCCAGGGGGGAAAACTTACGGAGGGGATGGTGCCGGGGGGGGAAAGTTGTGCCGGGGGGAAAGCACGGAGCGGGAGTTTTCGTCTTGCAAAAAGCCCTTGCCCACCACGGCAGGGGTTTTTTGTATTGATTATTGACACAACACGTCCAAGGGGTTGTTTCATCGGGCGTAACTGAAGATGATGATCCACACGAAGTAGACGCAGACCAAACCCGTGAGACCGCCATGCCCCAGCAGCAGACCTTGCCCGATGTCGATATCGATTCGCCCTACCCGCTCTCGCGCGAGCAGGTTGAACGATTCCGAAGAGACGGTTTCATCAAGCTCAAGAGTTTTTTTTCAGCCGAGGCCCTGGCCGCCTACGACCCGGCGATCACGCGCAACACCCTCGAAAAAAACAGCCTGCGTGACAAGCCGATGGAGAAGCGATCGACCTACGACAAGGCTTTTATCCAGGTGAGCAACATCTGGGAAACGGACGAGACGGTGAAGCGTTTTGCGTTCGGCAAGCGCGCCGCCCGGGCCGCGGCGGAACTCCTGGGCGTCGAGTCGGTCCGCATGTGGCACGACCAGGCACTCTACAAGGAAGCCAGCGGCGGGTTCACCCCGTGGCACGCCGACCAGCAGTATTGGCCTTTCGATTCGGAAAAGTGCGTGACGATCTGGATACCGCTGCAGGCCGTGCCTATCGAGATGGGGCCGCTCTCTTTTGCGCGGGGCAGTCACCTCAAGAAGATCGGCCGAGACCTGGTCATCAGCGACGAGAGTGAAAAGCTCATCGCCGACGGCGTCAAACGCGAGGGGCTGGACGAGGTCTACGAGCCGTTTGAATTGGGCGAAGTGTCGTACCACTACGGGTGGACGCTCCACCGGGCCGGGCCCAACAGCACGCCTCAGGCACGGAAAGTTTTCACGGTGATCTACATGGACGCCCACATGCGTCTGCAGCCGCGCACGCCCGTGCATCGGTCGGACTGGGAGCGGTGGACGCCGGGCACGCACGTCGGGCGCGTGATGGACGACCCGCGCAACCCGGTGCTCTACCCGTGATCAACCGAACCATTCCCGGAGTTTCGATACCGTGACGCTGCGCAGGTCTTGGACGGAGCGGTGCGCACGGGTGAGTTGCGAAGGGTCGTTGAGCGTGCCGACGCCCAGGACGCGCAGGCCCGCGCCGCGAGCGGACTCGATCCCCGCCGCGGTGTCTTCGAGGGCCACGGCGTTGTGCGCTGTGATGTTCAGCCGTTCGAGGGCCATGCGGTAGGTCGTCGGGTCGGGCTTGCTGCGTGCCACGTCGTTGGCGGACACGATGGCCCGGAAGTGGTTCTTCAGCGCCAGGGCATGAAGGATCAGGTCGATGTCTTCTCGCGTCGCACCGCTGGCGATGGCGATGGGCAGTTGTTGAGCGTGGGCCTCTTTGACCAGTTCCACCGCGCCGGGGATGGCGGTCACGCCCTCGTGGACCACGCGCTCGAATGCCCGGGCCTTTTCGAGGCAAAGCTCACGGATGAGAGGCTGGTCGTGGGTCAGTTCACGTTGCCCCGCGTCGGCGAGCAGGGCGCGGAACCCGTCGCGGTCGTCGAAGCCGACGTATCGAGTCAGGTATTGATTGAAGTCGAACGTGAAAGCGTATCGCTCCATCACGCGCAGGAACGCAAGGTAGTGGAGCCGCTCCGAGTCGACGATGACGCCGTCGAAATCAAAGATGATCGCGCTGGGCATGGGGGCAGTTTAGAGATAGCCGCAAATGAACGCGAATGAACGCAAATGAAGAGAGATGGTCAAACCTGACCGGCGACAATCCACGGTGTTGGCTGGTTAATGATGAAGGCCAATCCCGCATGAACACCCTCTGATTCGAGATTATTTGCGTTCATTCGCGGCTCATTGCACTCTGTAAAATGCCACGATGAAGCAAACGCTGCCGGGATATGACGAGGCGCTGGCGCGGGTTCTCGCGCGTGTGGAGAGGTTGTCGCCTGCGCGGGTCGGGTTGAACGATGCGTTGGGATGTGTGCTGAGCGCGGATGTTGTGGCCGACCGGGACCAGCCGCCGTTTGACCGCAGCGCGATGGATGGTTTTGCGCTACGAAGCGGTGATTGGGAAGCCGGGGCGACGTGGCGGATTGCGGGCGATATCGCGGCGGGTGCGCAGCCGACGGGGTTCACGGGGGAGTTGCCCAAAGGTTGTACGGCCCGCATTGCCACCGGCGCGCCGCTGCCCGACGGCGCGGACGTGGTGGTGCCGATCGAACAGAGCGTCGTCGAGGGGGATCGCGTGAGTTTCCTCGTGGATTCCATGCCCGCGTGGTGCAACGTCCACCGCCGTGCCAGCGATGCCAAGCGTGGTCAGCTTGTGATGACCCGCGGCACACGCCTGCGTCCGCAACAAGTGGGCATCGGCGCAGCCGTGGGGGTGTGCGAGGCTGAGGTTGTCCCCAAGCCCCGCGTCTCTCTCGTCACCACCGGCGATGAGGTCGTCGATCCCCGCACACCGACCGATCAACTCAAACCCAGCCAGATACGCAACTCGAACAGCCCGATGGTACGGGCGCTGTTGGCTGAGATGGGGATCGGGCTTCAATCGCACACCCACGTCCCCGACGAACCCGAAGCCACGCTCGCGGCCTGCCGCGAGGCGTTGTCACATTCCCATCTCGTCATCACGGTGGGCGGCGTGAGCGTGGGGCAGCGGGACTATCTGCCATCGTGCTGGCAACGCCTGGGCATGGAAACGATCCTGCAGGGCGTGGCGATCCAGCCCGGCCGACCCGTGCTCGCGGTTGTGCCGCCGGAGTGGGACGACCCTAAGCTTGTGTTAGGCCTGCCCGGCAACCCGGTGAGCGTGCTGGCGACGTTCCATCTCTTCGTCTGGCCCGTGGTCAGGAGGATGATGGGCCTCGACCCCGCGCTGGCGTGGCGCGAGGTCACGCTGGGTCACGCGGTCAAAGCCACCAGCAAGCGACAGGTCTTCCGCTTTGCGACGCTTGACTCAACAGGTCAAGCCCAAGTGATCCCCTGGCAGGGTTCGGGCGACCTGATGCACACCGCGACCGCAACGGGCCTCGTGCGCTTGCCACAACAAGACGACGTGCCGGGCCACACCCGTGTCCCGTGGCTGGGGCTGATCGGCTCGGGGGCCACGACGTGAGTCAATCCATCGAAGTCCGTGTGCTGTTTTTTTCCTCTCTGGCGGCTAGGGTGGGCCGGCGCGAAGTCACGCTCGAACTCGACCGGGGCTCGACGGTGCAAAGCGCTTTCGAGACTTTGTGTGCCCATTATCCGGACATCGCAAAAGCGGGCAGGACGCTGGCTTTCGCGGTAAACCATGTCTACGTCAACCCCGGCCTCACCCTCCAAAACCACGACGAATTGGCGATAATCCAGCCGGTTTCCGGGGGATAACACTTTTCGCTGCGCTTTGCGACGCAAGCGCCGATCAGGCGCGGGTTAAGCCCTGCGCCACTTTTGTGTTTGGTGATGATTAAGCGGGCGGGGGCTTGTGACGATATCTGCATTGTCGGGTTTGCCACGGGCAGCCCGGCGAGGAGTTTAACGGAGAAAGGCCCCACAATATGCCGCGCCAAAAGGACATCCTGACCACCGGAGAGGTGGCGAAAATTTGTAATGTCGCCCCACGCACCGTCAGCAAATGGTTCGACTCCGGTCAGTTGCGGGGCTACCGCATCCCCGGATCGAAGGACCGACGCATCCCCCTCAATGCGCTGATCCGATTCATGAAAGCCCACAACATCCCGCTCGACGGTTTGCAGTCCGGTCGCACACGTGTGCTGATCGTCGACGACGAGAGCGAGATCGTCGAAGTGCTCGAGAAGGTCCTGAGCGAACAGGCCAACTACGAGGTCCACACCGCGCACTCGGGCTTCTCGGCAGGCGTCGAGTGCGAGAAGTTCCGTCCGCACGTGCTCCTGCTCGATATGCACCTGGGCGACGTGAACGGCCAGAACGTGCTCAAGCTCGTGCGCGACAACAACGACCTTCAACTGACCAAGGTGATTGCCATGAGCGGCAAGCTCACGGACGGTCAGGCCCAGCACCTTCTGCAGAACGGGTTTGACGGCTACCTCAAGAAGCCGTTCCACGTGCGTCAGGTCATCGAGTCCATCGAAGACGCGACCGCCGTGGTGTATTGAACCAGCCGACGGACCGGCCCGAGGCACTGGAGGATCGGGAACGGAAAAGAGACGACGCCCCCGCCACGGATCGGCGGACCGCGGCCGCGCCAGGGACGAGCCGAGCGGAAGGAACCGCACCCAGCGCCGCGAACTTCGGGTCACGCCGGTGAAAACCGCCGTGGCCCGCTTTCTTTTGGGGAACAGGATTAACCGCCAAGACGCCAAGGACGCCAAGAAGAGAGTTGACGGGAGAACGGGATTTGCGGGATCAACAAGATCAGAATTGAAACACAGAGGTTGCAGGGCACGTAGGAAAGAATCAGATGAATCTCAGGGTTATGAAGGGGATCGTGTCGTACATGCTCTGTAGAACACCCGCGTTCACGGTAGCCCCGCATGGCAATGCGGGGCTGCGTTCCTGATGTACAACGTTTGATCTTGCCAACACACAGCCCCACCTTTCCAGGTGGGGCTTCCTATGATGTGGGTTTTCTACAGAGCAAGTCGTACAAAAAAGTACTATCTCCGCTTCCTCTGCGCTCTCTGCGGTAAATCCCCCGGCTCTGATCCTGTTGATCCGATCAATCCCGTTATCCCGTCAAATCTCTTCTTGGCGTTCTCGGCGTCCTGGCGGTTAATCGTCTTCCCCGAAGCGCTTGAAGTGCTGCGTCTGGATCGGCTCGACGATCTCGAGGATGTCGTGCATCACCCGCGCGGGGGAGCCCATCGAATCGACCTCGACGACGCGGTCGGCCGGGTAGTGGTCCAGCACGGGTTTGGTCTCTTTCTCGTACACCGCCCAGCGCCGGCGGATCACTTTTTCGTCCGCGTCGTCGAAGCGGTTTTCCTTGAGGGCCCGGCGGCGCAGGCGCTCGAACATCTTTTCCTGATCTTTGCAGACCAGGTGGACGACCTTGAGCACGTCGATGTGCTGGTCCATGATTTTCGCTTGGGGCACCGTGCGAGGGATGCCGTCGAGGATCATCAGGTCGTCGTTGGGTTTGTAGTCGGAGAGGATCGTGTGGGCACGGATGTTCTGCGCCCACATCTTGACCGTGACCTCATCCGGGACCAGCTCGCCCCGCGAGGAGTAGTCGTAGAAGATTCGGCCAAGCTCGCTCTTGATGTCGATCGAGCGGAACACGTCGCCGCAGGCAAAATGGTAGAACCCGGGGATGGCGCCGAGGATCTTGCCCTGCGTCCCCTTGCCCGCGCCGGGCGCGCCGAAGAGCAGGACGGTACGGTAGCGTTCAGTCATGGGTCACCGTGTGTGGGTTCTCGCGGGGTCGGGTTCTCGCGAAGGCGCGAAGGATGCGAAGAGGGGAAAAGGCCTGGGGTCTAGCTTATAAATCTCAACGAAATATTCTGTGACCAGCAACCGTCAATCATCGATAGATCGGTTCGAACATCAGAAATCAGACATCAGACATTTTCCCCCTTCGCGTCCTTCGCGCCTTCGCGAGAATGGATCGGTTTACCGCTCGCCCAGGGCTTCGTCTTCGAGGGCGTTGGGATCGCGGCGGGCGAGTTTGGACATGTCGATGCCCGCCGTGCCTTTGTAGGACGTGTTGATCGAACTGCGGACCCAGTCGAGGCTGCCGGAGTACCACTCGTAGGCATAGCCGATGATGACGATGCCCAGGAACGGGGCCCCGAGCACGAGCGCGGGGAGGGTGTAATCGCGGTAGACCACCGCCCACGGGTAGATCAGCGCCACTTCCACGTCGAAGACGAGATAGAACAGGGCCACGATGTAGAAGCGCAGGTCGAACTGCACCCACGACGATCCGATCGTCGGCTCGCCACATTCATAGATCGCCAACTTCTCTTCGTTGGGCAGGTCCGGTCGGACGAACTTGCCGATCAAGAGGTTCACGACGACGAAGACCATCCCGAAGGCGACGAAGAGTGCGATGGAGAGCAGTTGCGGCATAGGGTTATCCGTTGGGGACAAACGACGGATGTGGGATGATAACCCGACGCCCGCAAACCGTCCACGCCCGCCTGGTTCGTATCCATTCACCGACCATCAGTCAACATTCACCAGTCACCATTCACTACCCCCCCCTTGATATCGCATTGAACTGGTGCTAATATCATGTCGATGAAATTGAGAGCCGGTTTCATCGCCAGTCTTCTGGTCGGATGCCAGAGACCGGGTACCAGACCGGGGTCCAGGTTGTTTTCAAGATGCTAACCCTCACACGCAAAACGGATTACGCACTCATTGCCCTGGTCCACCTGGGCAAGCTGGGGGGTTCACCCGACCAGCCCGAGAGCGCCCGCGCAATCGCTGAGCAATACTACCTCCCCGTCCCCCTGCTCATGAACGTCCTCAAGGACCTGGCCCAAGCCCGCCTCGTTAACGCCACACGGGGGGCCAACGGCGGTTACACCCTCGCGGCCGACCCGCACGAAGTGACGCTGCTCGAAGTCATCACCGCAACCGAGGGCCCGATGCGCTTTGCCCGCTGCACCGAGGGTCTGCCCGTCGTCGGACAGGGCTGCGACATCGCCGAGAGTTGCCCCATCAAGCAGCCTATCCGCCAACTCCACAAACGTATCGAAACCTTCTTTGCTTCACTCACTCTTGCCGACCTGATGGAAGACGATCCCGTAACCGCCCAACCCCACACGCCCGGTACCGTGCAGCGCCTCGCTGCACTGGCCTAAGACCGATCAGGAGTCCACCATGCCCGTCAAGCTGCCCATCTACCTCGACAACAACGCCACCACGCCCGTCGACCCGCGCGTGCTCGAGGCCATGCTCCCCTACTTCACCGAGAAGTTCGGCAACGCCGCCTCACGCAACCACCACTTCGGCTGGGAAGCGGAAGACGCGGTCGACACCGCGCGCAAGCAGGTCGCGGACCTCATCGGCGCCGACTCCAAGGAAATCGTCTGGACCTCCGGCTCGACCGAGTCCAACAACCTTGCCATCAAAGGCGCCGCCGACATGTACAAGGACAAGGGCAAGCACATCATCAGTGCTGTCCACGAGCACAAGGCCGTGCTCGACCCCTGCAAACGCCTCCAACGCGAGGGCTACGAAGTCACGTTCCTCAGCCCCAACAAGGACGGCATCATCTACGCTGAGCAGGTCCGCGAGGTCATGCGCGAAGACACCGTTCTCGTCACCGTCATGTGGGCCAACAACGAGATCGGCACCGTCAACGAGATCGAACAGATCGGCAAGCTCTGCAAAGACAAGGGCGTCATCTTCCACACCGACGCCACGCAGTACGTCGGCAAGCTCCCCTGCGATGTCGAGGCTGCGGGTGTCGATCTCCTGTCCGCGTCGGCTCACAAGATGTATGGCCCCAAGGGCGTCGGGTGTCTCTACGTTCGACGTCGCCGACCCCGCGTCCGCCTCTCCCCCATCCTCGACGGCGGCGGCCACGAACGTGGCATGCGCTCCGGCACCCTCAATGTCCCGGGGATCGTCGGCATGGGGGCCGCGGCCGAGATCGCTAAAAACGAACTGGCTGACGAAGCCATCCGACTCAAGGCCCTGCGTGACAAGCTCGAGCACGGCATCACGTCGCAACTCGATCACGTCTACGTCAACGGCCACAAGGACAAACGCCTGCCCCACACCACCAACATCAGCTTCCCCTACGTCGAAGGCGAGTCGCTCATGATGGCCATCAAGGAGATCGCCGTCTCGTCAGGCTCCGCCTGCACCAGCGCTTCGCTCGAACCCAGCTACGTCCTCAAAAGCCTGGGCCTCGGCGACGACCTGGCCCACTCCTCCATCCGCTTCGGCCTCGGACGCTTCACCACAGAAGAAGAGATCGACTACACCATCGACCGCGTCGTCACCGGCGTTCGCAAACTCCGCGAACTCTCCCCGCTCTACGAGATGGTCCTCGAAGGCATCGACCTCTCAAAAATCCAATGGGCCACGCATTAACCCCCGGAAGTTAACACTCATACCCAACGCCGCCTACTAACCCCCAGTCACCAGTCACTATTCAACAGTCACTCATCACACACGGAGGTCCACCATGGCCTACTCACCCAAAGTCATCGACCACTACGAACACCCCCGCAACGTCGGCTCACTGGCCAAGGACGACCCGGCCGTCGGCACCGGCGTCGTCGGCGCGCCCGAATGTGGCGACGTCATGAAGCTCCAGATCAAGGTCGACGAAAAAACCGGCAAGATCGTCGACGCCAAGTTCAAGACGTTCGGCTGCGGCTCGGCCATCGCCTCCAGCTCGCTCGCCACCGAGTGGGTCAAGGGCAAGACCATCGACCAGGCCATGGCCATCAAGAACACCGAGATCGTCCAGGAACTCTCACTGCCCCCGGTGAAGATCCACTGCTCGGTTCTCGCGGAGGACGCGATCAAGAGCGCGATCGCCGACTACCAGAAGAAGGCCGCCGCCAAAAAGACCGAAGAACAAGCCGTCAACGCGTAACCCCTTAGCCCCGGGCTCCGCCCGGGGACGCTCTTGGGGACACACATTGGGATACGAAATAGCAAACGTGACCACCATAAACTTGCAGCAATCCCCGGGCAGAGCCCGGGGCTAAGGAAAAACACCCCATACCCGGAGATTCGCAACATGGCCATCGAACTGACCGAAACCGCCGCCCGCGAGATCAAGACCATCATCGACCAGCAGGAACTCGACAAGAACAAGGTCCGCCTGCGCGTCGGCGTCAAGGGCGGGGGATGCTCCGGCTTCTCCTACCTCCTCGACCTCACCGAGCAGCAGCGCGAGACCGACGAGACCTTCGAGAAGCACGGCGTAAAAATCGTCTGCGACCCCAAGAGCTACCTCTACCTCAACGGCACCGAGATCGACTTCAAAGACGAGGTCATGGGCCGGGGCTTCGTCTTCAAGAACCCCAACGCCACCAGCTCCTGCGGCTGCGGCTCAAGCTTCAGCGCGTAATGGCTGTAAAGCCGCGGGCAATGCCCGCGCTCCGGATCTCACCCCCACCCCGCCCAAAACGCGGGGTTTTTTATGCGATTGCAACCCTCTCTATTGACCGCAGAGTTCGCAGAGAACGCAGAGAAAACCATGCTTCCAACGACAAGGCTTTGGTATAAAATACACATAGAGGATGGCTATATCTTTTAGATTGTCATAATCAAAGGATGATCCAACCGCATATTTCAAGCAAGATAAGATGCTGATCGAATTCCTAATCTTCGCGATGCCAATACTGGTCCTCGAACTCTGGTTCGTCACATATTTTCACTTCAAGAGCGGCGAGTCGATATTGCGGTGGAGACAAAAACACCGTTCGTGGGCCCTCCTAGAGGACGGCTTGTCGGCGGGCATTTTCTTCGGTGCATTTTGGATTATCTTACCGGAGATGGGCGGTAGTAGTCGTCCCTACGGTAACCCTCCTCCGCTTTGGATTCCAGTCGTTTTCGATCTTGCTTTATGGATCATTCCCTTGGCTCTGGGTGTTGCTTTCTCTGTATCTGCGTTGCGCCGCTGCATGAGTTGGCTGATAAAGAAGTGTTCGAAATCCAACCCTCCCGCACAAGCAGCAACATCCTCATCACGGTCCCCTTGAAATTCTTCGCTGGCTTCACGTGACACAACACATCGCGCGGGCACCGCCCGCGGCTTTACAAAGATTCTTCTCTGCGTCCTCTGCGCTCTCCGCGGTGAAAACGCTCCCCGCGACCCCCGCATGAACCCCCTCCCGGCATACAATCCATCACGTGACGGGACAACACACTACAACAGGGGCAAACCCCGGGAGCTTGCGATGAGTCTGCAGAGCGTTGGTAAAAAAGTCGTCGAGATGTGCAACCAACTCAAGAACTTCGAGGTCATGGAGACGATGTACACACCCGACATCGTCTCGGTCGAACCCACGGGCAACGCCACCACGGGCAAAGAGCCCGTGATCGAAAAATCCCGCAAGTGGGCGGCAACCGTCACCATCCACAGCGAGAAAGTCGTCGGCCCGTTCTTCCACGGCAAGGACCGTTTTGCCACCCAAACCACATTCGACATCACCCGCAAGGACACCGGCCAGCGCATCCAACTCGAAGAAATCACCGTCTACACCGTCAACAAAGACGACATGCTCATCCGCGAAGAGTTCTTCTTCGCCGGCGACAAGTGGTAGCCCCCCCGGAAGTTTTCAAAGTAGCAATTGGGTCTAACCCCCGCACTCTTCGCGGGCTTTGCGTGAAATATGCCCCCCGTGCAACTCATCTTGACATTTATCGTTTCACGTCCATCACCAGCCGAACCTTGAATCCCGCGCGGAGTTTCTGGTCGGGGTTGGGGATCGTGAAGACCACGCGGACGGTCTCGCTGGCGGTGTCCTGCATCGCGTCGATGGTCTTGACCTCGCCACTCAGGTCGCCGCCGGTGTAGTCCGGCGGGCGGAGCGTGACCTTGTCGCCGACCTTGAGCTTGCCGACGAGGCCGGCGGGGACGAAGACGTAGGCCTCGAGCGGGTCGAGCGCAG
The DNA here is from genome assembly GCA_016125215.1 of Phycisphaera sp. Classification (GTDB taxonomy): domain Bacteria; phylum Planctomycetota; class Phycisphaerae; order Phycisphaerales; family Phycisphaeraceae; genus RI-382. Next base: position 1,547 of record WGMF01000052.1, on the reverse strand, counting down.
CGATGCCCATCACGCGGTCGTTGGTCGTGAGCGTGGCACCGGCCTCGGCCTCGATGCGCACCACCCGGCCATCAAAGGGGGCACGCAATTCGTAGCGTTTGAGTTTCTCTTCTTCGATGCGGAGGCTGATGCCCTCGAGCGCGTGGTTGGTCTGCGCCTGTTCGTGGTCGACGCGAGCCTGGTCGACGTCGAGCTTGCTCTTGCGGACCTCGAAGTCGCTGGCGGCGCCCTTGCTGAATGCCTCCTTCACACGGTCGAGCGTGATCTGCGCTTCCTCCATGACCAGCCGGGTCTTCTCGACTTCGAGCAGCGACTCGGCCTTGGTCTTGGCCGCCTCGACCGCGACCTTCTGGATGCCGTCGTCCATCCTGGCCAAAAGGTCGTCTTTCTTCACCGTCTGGTCTTCGACGACGAGGACCTCGGCCAAGCGCGTCTCGATCGGGGCGTTGAGCACGACCTGCTTGCTCGGGCGGACGACACCTTCGATCACCGTCATGTCGGCTCGGGTGATGGCGGGGACGCAAAGGGCACACAGAACAACGAACGCAACCGTCTGTCGCATGGCAAGACTCCTTTTCGGGACGGGGCATTCTAATGCTTATCCACCGGTCGGACAGGGCCGGGCGGGGTTCTGGCGATCATCCCGTCCGGTGATGGGGACGGGGTTGCACTCCGCGGGCCTTGCCGATACAAACACACCTCCGCTCGAATGTCGGGCGACACCCGGACCAGAACCCCACGCACAGGAGTCGAGACATGGCCATGTTCATCGGTGAAGCCCTTGCGGGCGACGGCAACGAGATCGCACACATCGACCTTCTCATCGGCGACAAGGACGGCCCCGTCGGCGCGGCCTTTGCCCAATCCCTCGCCGACCAGAAAGCCGGTCATTCCAACCTCCTCGCGGTGCTCACGCCCAACCTCGCGGTCAAGCCTGCCACCGTGCTCATCACCAAGGTCACCATCAAGGGTGCCAAGCAGGCCGTGCAGATGTTCGGCCCAGCCCAAGCCGCCGTGGCCAAGGCCGTCGCCGACTCCGTGGCCGAGGGCATCATCCCCAAGAGCAAGTGCGAAGAGTACGTCATCGTCTGCGGCGTCTTCATCCACTGGCTGGCCGAGGACGACACCAAGATCTACAACTACAACTACGAAGCCACCAAACTCGCCATCGCCCGCGCCATGAAGGGCGAACCCACCGCCGACGAAATGGTGAGCAAGAAAGACAGCGCCAAGCACCCGTTCAGCCCCAAGTAAATCGCGGCTGATACACTCGACAGCATCACATCAATTCCACCACGCTGCGGCCCGCGCGCAGCGTGTTTTTATTCAACACTTTTGCGGGATGACAAACCCGCACGGCTCAAAGCCGAGGGATGGCCGCCACGGTGAGCAGGCCCGACAACGGTCTAGAGCATTCCCAACCCATCCGTAGCGCGTTCGGCGCTTGTTAGGTATTGCGCCCTGGGCGGCTTGCGTGTACGTTGTGCTCACACTCACGGTCGAGTGTTCAAGGAGCCAACGGATGGGCGCAGCGTATTCACAGGACT
>WGMF01000006.1 GCA_016125215.1 Phycisphaera sp. | reverse complement strand
GCTGCGGTCGTTGGCCTGCCGCACCCGACAGGCCTTGTGGGAAGCAATGCAATCCGTGCTCGATCAAGTGACCTCCAACGACGCCGCACACTGCTACCGACACTGTGGGTACACGCTACAAACGGAATAGGTTTGCTCTAGACGCTTCATAGCCCGCCTCAGTGATGAATTTAGATGCGGCCTTGATTCTTCTTCTGTTGACATCGCCTGACGAGAGCCACGGAATTGATCCTCCATCCCAATATGCAAGATTCGCACGGCTTGGGGTAGCTCCAGCAAATACACAAGAGAATCGCCGAATCGGTGCATGCCCCCAATGCGTCGGTATCCGCCCCAGCCACGGCAGGCCGGAGTCCTTGTATTCGGGATAGGGCCGCAGGTCGGTGGTCACTTCTTCTTGCTCTTCTTCGAGGCCTTCTTCTTCCTGGTCCTGCCGTTGGTGGTGCTGCTGCTCCTGGTGCTGGTCTTCTTCGTCTTCGTGCTGCCGGATGGCCCGTTTGGCACGTTTCTGGCACGATTGGTCTGGCCACCGGTCGATGTCCCGTTTGTCTCCTTTGTGTCCCCTTTGTCGGTCGTAACGGCGGATGTCCCCTTTGTCCCCTTTATGTCCCCTTTCCGGGCAAGCACGTAGTGGACGCCTCGGCCAGTGGTGCCGACTTTGGCCAGCAGGTCTTGGGCCACCAGGTCGTCGAGGTCGCGGGTGGCGGTCTTCTTGATGGCCCCGGTGATTCGCTGGTACTCAAGATTGCCGATGCGGCCTTCGATCTTCACGTATGAGATGGCTTGGCGCTGCCGGTCATTCAGGTCCAAGCTCGCCAGCACATCAGCGGTCAGCCAGTCGCGCCATAACGTCACCACGAACTGGTTGCCGCGCTGCTCGAACTGGGGCAAGGGCAGGTCCGATTCGCGGCAATGGCGGATCACGTCGAGCGTGCCGGTGCCCAGGCTTTCGATGTAATGCGCGAGATAGAGTGGTCGGGCGATCAAGGGATTGGCTGGCTCAGACGAATGGGGCTTGGTCAGGTCGTCGGGGCGCAGGCCGCGCGGGAGGCTGCCTGGATTCCAGACTTCGATCCGGTCCGCGAAGACCGAGACCTGAACCGAAGCATTAGAGGTGTAGTCACGGTGAGCGACCGCGTTGACGATGATCTCGCGGATCGCCTCCATGGGCATCTCATACTTGACCGGCGCGGAGGCGCTGGCGGCGCGTGTGCCGACCGACCTGGCCAGCTTGGACATAACGAAATCAGCCGCACCATCCACCTGCTCGAAAAGCGTGCCTTCGAAGACCTGATACGAAGGGATCGGCTTGGCGACCTCGGTGCCGTGGTAGTGGGCGCATTTGACGACGGCGGTGGGTGCGTGCTTCTGCGGATCGGTGCCGAACAGCAGAATCGCAGCGTTTGTAACGCCGTCGCCGTCGGCCAGTTTGAGATGCGTCAGTGTCTCCTGCTTGCTCGCGGACGCAGGCAGGTTCAGGTTGCGTTCCCGTCGAGCGATCGGCAGAAACCATTTGATCCTGGCGTCGGCGATGTCGGCCAGGTCTGCGCCGCGACATGGCGCGGCGTCGAACGGCTTGGACTGGATCGTGCCGCGCTCTTCGAGATACTCGATGAGGCTGTCGTAGAGCAAGGATGTCAGGTCGGCCGCACTGTTGAACCGATTGTAGATCAGTTCAGTCTTCGCCCGATTGGTCAACGCCGCCATCTTGGGGTGGGGCTTGGTGTGCTTGTCGGCGTTCTTCAAGAAGAATAGACGATGCCGGCCCAGTTCAGTGGCGAGGTTGAACTCTCGCTCGGTGGGGGACAGGCCGTCCTTGGGGTCTTCCCACCCGTATTCAGCAGCAAACAGCGCAACGAACACGGAACACGCTTCTACCTTGTCGAGGTACATATCATCGGGTCGACGGCTCTTCGCCGGCAGGTCTTCGAAGATGAACACATCGAAGTGCTTTCCCAGCAGCCGATTGCCTTGGATGAAGTCGCGGATCGCTTTGCGCTCCTCCGCCAACTCCTTCTGAACGCTGCTGACGAAGATCAGTTGCTTCATGATCCGCCTCCATTCCCGGCGGCCGCGCCAGCAGGCGCAACGATCTCATCAAGCAATCCCTCGGCCTCGTCCTGAAGGGCTTTGAGGTCGGCCTTGATCTCATCCAGCGATCGCAGCGGCGTGGGCTTGTAGAAGTGCCGGGTGAAGCTGATCTCGTAGCCGATCTGCGTCTTGGCGTGGTCGATCCAGGCATCGGGCACATGCGGCAGGACCTCGCGCTGGAAGAACGCCTCGATGCCGCCGTCTTCTAGCAGCGGCACCTGTTCGGTGTCGCGCAGGTCGGTGTCGGGCTCGTATTCGATGGTGTCCTTGGTCTTCTTTTTGATAACGGGCTCGGCGGCTTCATCGCGGGAAGCCAGAGAAGTCTGGAGCAGCTTTACCCGCTTGGCGGGCAACTTTACGTTGTGCTTCTCTGCATCGGTCTCGGCGACCTCCATGAATGCGTTGAAGTCCATGTGTGGTCCGGGACCGAGGCTCTGGGCGATGCGGTCCACCAGGTTAGCCAGTGGTTCATCGTTGGCCTCTGCGCAGACCTTGCGGAACGCAGTCACTTTCCTCGTGGACAAATCAACGCACAATCGCAGCGGGCGCTCGACGACGATCTTCCAGTAGCCGAAGGCGGCGTTGGGGAAGACCTTCGACTGCTCGGTCTCCTCGAAGGCCAGGAACAAGTCGGTGATCTGCTTGATCTGCTCGGCCGAGAGTTCGCAGTTTTTCTTACCGAGGTTTTTGCGCAGCGGGGTGTAGATACCGGTGGCGTCGATGAGTTGGACCTTGCCCTTGCGGAGATCGGGCTTGCGGTTGGTGAGTACCCAGATGTAGGTGGCGATGCCGGTGTTGTAGAACATGTTCAGCGGCAACGCGATGATGGCTTCCAGCCAGTCGTTCTCGATGATCCAGCGGCGGATGTTGGATTCGCCCTGGCCGGCGTCACCGGTGAACAGGGATGAACCGTTGTGGACCTCTGCGATGCGGCTGCCCAACGGCGTGTTGTGGTTCATCTTCGCCAGCTTGTTTACGAGGAACATGAGCTGGCCGTCGCTGGACCGGGTGATGAGCGAGAGTTCGTCGCCTTGATGCTGGACGGTGAAGCGAGAATCGGACAGGTCTTTCTTGCCGCCCATGCGTTCGAGGTCGGTCTTCCAGCTCTTGCCGTAGGGGGGATTGGAGAGCATGAAGTCGAACTCCATCGACGGGAAGGCGTCGGCGGAGAGTGTGGAGCCGTACTTCATGTTGTCCGCCGCAGCGCCCTCGCCTTTGAGCAGTAGATCGCCCACGACGATGGCGTATGTCTCCGGATTGACCTCTTGGCCGAATAGGTGGACCTGAATCTCCTTGCCGCGCTCCTTAGCGAGTTGCAGGAGGGTCTCCTCGGCGACAGTCAGCATGCCGCCTGTGCCACACGCGCCGTCAAACACGCGATAGCTGGCGTCCTTGATGTCTTCCCAGATCGGGTAGAAGATCAGGTTGGTCATCAACTGAACGACATCTCGCGGCGTGAAGTGTTCCCCGGCCTCCTCGTTGTTCTCCTCGTTGAATCGGCGGATCAGCTCCTCGAAGATCGTGCCCATTGCGTGGTTGTCCAAGCCGGGCATGCGAACTTTGCCGTCCTGGTCGTAGACCGGGTTGGGGCCGAGGTTGATGTCGTTGGAGGTGAACTTCTCGATCATGCTGCCGAGGATGTCGGCTTCGACGAGTGTGGGGATCTGGTTGCGGAACTTGAACTTGTCGAGAATCTCCTGGACGTTCTTCGAGAATCCGTCGAGGTAGGCCTCGAAGTCGGCCTTCAGTTGCTGCTGTTTGGCGCGGGCGCGGAGGTCGCGGAGAGTGAACGGCGAGACGTTGTAGAAGGCGTTGCCGGAGGCCTGACACAGGGCGGCTTGCTTGTTGGCCACGCCTGCGTCGTCGAGTTGCTTGTTGAGCTTGAGGACGGCTTCCTTGGTCGGTTCCAGCACGGCGTCGAGCCGGCGGATGACGGTCATGGGGAGAATCACGTCGCGGTACTTACCCCGGACGTATACGTCGCGGAGCACGTCATCCGCGATATTCCAGATAAACCCGGCGATCCAGTTGAGCTGTCCGTTTTGCATAAGCTTTCCGTACCCGACCACGTATAGGGCTGGATGATGCCGCCCGGCAGAGATGGGAGACTACGAGCCGCCCCGTCGGCTGCGCTAGGCCTTGCTATTCCACACGCCGGGGTGTGGTGTGTCAAACGGTCAAGACTTTATCGTGTAGGTCACCATTGCAGTTGTATTAGACATAGAGCCTCAGTTCATCACCGTCAGGATGTCGTCGATCACGCGCCCGTTGCGGATCAGGGCGATGCCGGCACGGCCGGCGAGGTTCTCCCACGACTCATCGGGGCTTGAGTAGGCACGCAATTCGTCACCCGGGCGCATCTTGGTCTTGAGTGTTTCCCACTCTGGCGCTCCCGCGGGCACCGTCCGCACGCTCTACCGCGATATGAAGATCCTCGAGAGCGTCGGCATCCCCTACTTCCACGACCCTGAGACCAACGGCTACCGCATCCACAAGCACTTCTTCATGCCCCCGGTCGAGCTCACCATGGACGAGGCCCTGGCCTTGGTCGCCCTGGCTGAGCACATCGGCGGCAAGGAACAGGTGCCCCTCACACGCGCCGCTGGTCGTGCGATTGCCAAGGTGCGTGGGCAATTGCCGCAGGTCATCCAGAACGAACTGTCCGAGATCGACAAGCACATCGCCATCGAGTTGGGCAAGGCCGGCCCGCACGACGGGATCCGCGATGTCTACGACACCGTCCGCCTTGCCATCGCCCGCAAGCGGGTGCTTGAGTGCCGCTACGAGTCGGTCGAGACCAGCCTGGGCAACCACACCGACACCGGCAAGGGCGACGAGGTGTTTGAGTTCCGGCCGTATGCGTTGCTGTTTTCCCAGCGGGCGTGGTACGCGGTGGGCTACCACTGTGGTCGCAAGGCAATCCGCAACCTCAAGCTCAACCGCTTCACCCACATCAAGCAGACACCCAAGCCCTACATGATCCCCGACGACTTCAAGGTCGAGGACCACCTCGGCGACGCCTGGCGGATGATCCGTGGCCCCCGGAAGTACGAGGTGGAGATCCTCTTCGACCGTGAGTTTGCCGAGACGATCGCGGACACCCACTGGCACCGCAGCCAGCAGGCCGAGTTCCACGAGGACGGTTCGATCACGTTGCGATTTAACGTCGACGGCCTGGACGAGATCGTCTGGTGGGTCCTGAGCATGGGCCCGCACTGCGAGGTGAAGAAGCCCCCGGAACTGGTCGAGCGTGTGAAGGAACTAGCCCAAGCCACGGTGGTGCGCTATAAAACAGTCAAGGGCACAAGTCGGGGTGGCGGTCAGAAGACTACCGGGAAAAAAACCAGCCGCCTGACGCGCTGAGGTCAGGTGGTTGGTCTAGCCTCGGGTTCGACGGAGCGAATCCTCACATGTCCAAGCCAGCCCCGCCCAAACCCGAAGAGGTAGACCACGGTCACGAACAAGCCCTGCGCCGCACGGTGCACGAGTTTTCGAGGTCGGTGCGGATGGGCAGGCCCATGACGTGGCCGAACTTTAGGAGACTTTTGCGACGAAGTGTGTGTAATCTAATCGACTATGAATCTGCATCTCACATATATCTGCACTTGAATCGTAAAGCTTGCAGATGATAGAATATTTATTGCGTGATCATTTGGATTTGTTGTTGCATTAAAGACAACTGTAGCTGACATTTTATTCTGTCCAATCTGACGGAACAATTTGTATCAATACTCGTGAAATACAATCTGGGCAGATATACCTCCTCTCCCAAGTTGTAGTACCTTTCGTATGCTCAATACCTAATTTTGCTTTTCGCTGACCGAGATCCCAATTCCAGAATATCATGCCTTTTTCGTACTTAATAGCATTCTTCAAATTTTCTCGGGTTACAAACTTATTGCGATTATTTTCATCACCTGTACGAAAGAATGTACCGCATAATCGGCATTGAGCAATTGCCATTCTTTGCAGCAAAAGCAAATTCAGCCGAGTCATGGGGTTATAGTAGGGACTTGATAATACTTCGGTGCAATGCATTTTTTTGCTGATATGTATTAAGCCGATCCCAAGCGTGCTTGCTATAGCCAATTCGTCGTTACTGAACTTATTTGCCCGCACATCTGCAAGGTAAACTCTATTCCCATAGACGCGGTAGCCCAAGGCTTGACCACTGGCTGTTGCGAATGGTTCCGTTCCCCGTTTGACCTCAATGCAGATCGTTTCTGTTTCACCTGAAAGTTCGCCTCCAACATCGCGTATTCCTACTACGTCACAACGACTATATTTCAGGCCACAATTTATGCGGCTGTCGAAGCACTTGAAATGGCGTTTCATCCACCGCTCGACAATTGGGTAATATGATCGTTCAGTTTTTTTCTTCATATCATGACCGATCAAAAAAAATCACTAAGAATATTTCGGTTATGCGTCACGCACGATGCCGAACGGTATTGTATTTGATCTCAAAACACAAACGTATCACGTAATCCCTTAGTCTGACATCTGATGCAGGAAACTTATGACATGGCTGACATGGTGCTGTCACCCATAATCTTTATGATTTATTTGATCCAGATAGTCTGGATCAATACTAACTAAGGAGTACTGCCATGACCGATTCCGACTTCACCCACTTCGCCTTCCTGCTCGACCGCACGGGCTCCATGGACGCCATCCGCTCCGACGCCATCGGGGGGTTCAACACCTTTGTCGACGACCAGAAAAAAGCCCCCACCCCCGCCCCCGGGAGTGGCGCCCCCGGAAGTTCAGACCGTACGGGACAGGCCGACCTCGAGGCCAACGCCCTGACCGAGAACGTCCGCCAGGTGTGGTCCGCGATCAAAGCCGGCCACGACTACGCGGCGCCGTCGCCCATGATGTGCTCGACATACCCGTTTAAAGGGCGGTGCCCGGCGTACGGATGACTGGGATATTCCTAGACAGCGTGCCTGCGAAGAGCAGAGAGATCGAAGAATTCCATAAACAGCAGCACCTAACCTGAAGAAATGCTGGGAGTGTCTGGGGTGTCTTCGCCAGATGTTCATCTCTCCCGCCACTCGGCCAGCATGTCGTTGATCTCGCCGATGTCGAACGCCTTAGGATCGAAGTCGTCATCCAAACCATTCGACCAGATCATTGTGTTCTTCGTGCTTGGGATCGGCGAGGCGTGATGCAATAGCCGAACTTCTTGCGGTATTCACTGGGGCTCATGCCCAGTTCACGCCGAAAGATCAGGTGCATCGCCGCGGACGTACCGAACCCGACTTGTTTGGGGACCTGTTTGATATGCACATGCTCGTGAGTCAGCAGGCGCTTGACCACCAGCAGATCGCCCGGTCGGACCCGCCCGGGGCTGAGATTCACTCCCTTAGGCCGACGGCCTATACCGGCGGTGGTGATATACACGCCGTCGCCCTGGTTGTGGCCGACGACCTTGGTGTCGCCGGTGACTACGGGCACACCGGCCAGTTTCGACGCGGCGGCGACCGAGTCGAGCACCGCCTCGAGGTCACGCCGGGCAAATCCTTCGGCGATGATCAGCCCAAGCGCGATGCCCATCGGTTCGGCCCCGCACACCGCCAAGTCGTTAACCGTGCCGCACACGCTGAGATAGCCGATGTCACCGCCGGGGAAGCGCCACGGGCTGACGACGTAGCTGTCGATCGTGATCGCCGGTGCATCCTCGCCAAACGGCTCGACAATTCCCGCGTCGAGCAGTTGCCCGAGCACCTTATTACCGAGCCGCGGCAGGATCGACTGCTGGATCAGTTCGTCGGTCAACTGCCCGCCCCCGCCGTGGGCGAGCATGATCATGTTGCCATTTGCAATCGTTGTCGCGGTGGTCATCAAAAGACTCCCTTCGGGCCGGTTGATCCGGCGCGGCGGTACTTGAACCACGCCTGACAGGTGCCTTCGCTGGACACCATGCAGGGGCCGATCGGACTGATCGGCGTGCAGCCACGAGCGAACAGTGAGCACTGGTCGGGTGCGGCGCGGTCGGCGATCACGTCGCCGCAAATACACCCCTTCGGTTCGAGGTCGTTGGGCTTGACCAAACCGTACTTTCGCTCGGCGTCGAACGGCGCCAGTGCGTCGCGCAAGACCAGACCGCTGTCGGGGATCACGCCCAGCCCGCGCCAACGAACGCTTGCCGGCTTGAACACCTCGTCGAGCAGTCGTTGCGCGACGGTGTTACCCGCGGCGCTGACCGCTTCGGGATACAGGTTCACCAGCGCCGGTTCGCCGGTGACAATCTGTTCGGCCAGCGCAGCCAGCGCTTCGGCCATGAGGAACTCCTCGAACCCTCCGATCACGCGGGGCAGGCGGTGCTGATCGACAATCGGCGCGTAGGCGTTGGAGCCGATGATCACGCTGACGTGGCCGGGGCAGAGGAACCCGTCGAGCCTCGCCGGCCGCTCGGGCGCCGCGAGCAGGCCCATCATGGCTGGCACGACACGCTTGTGGCTGACAAGCACGGAGAAGTTGTCCAGCCCGCGATGCCTCGCCTCGGTGACCGCCACGGCGGTAGCGGGCGCGGTGGTTTCAAATCCCACCGCGCCGAACACGACCGGGGCGGGGTTCGCCGCTCGCAGGGGCAGCATCATCGATGCGAGCATCGTGTCGGCACCGCGCCAGCGCAACAGCCGGGAGGACAATGCGCAAATCAAGGCGGGCGAGCGACCTGCGTCGTTCGATCAAAACCCCTGCAAAGGCAGGCAGAAGGACACCGACGCGCGTTGGTTGACCAAGCATGGCGTGACGCACTTCGGCTACAAGAATCACATCAACGTGGACGCCGAGCACAAGCTGATTCGCAAGTACGCCGTCACCGACGCCGCCACACACGACACTCAGGTGATGGACGACCTGCTGGACGAGGACAACGCCAACAAGGACGTGTACGCCGACAGCGCCTATCGCAGCGCTGCGATCACCGAGATGCTCGAATCGCACGGCCACCGCGACCGCATTCACCGCAAAGGCAACCGCGCCGGCCCGCTGTGTGAACGCAGCCGGCGGGCGAATCACCAAAAGTCCAAGGTGCGTGCGCGTGTCGAGCATGTGTTCGGCCGGCAGTCACAGTTCGGCTGCTGTCTGGGCCGGACATTGCTGCGATGCATCGGCATCACGCGGGCACACGCTATGATTGGCCTGCGCAATCTGGTTTACAACTTCGACCGCTACGCCCGGCTGGTCGCCTGACGGCTGCGGCTGGCCGCGTCCAACCGACATCGGTGTCCACAACGGACCGCAACTTTGCCACGAATCCCCGAACCGAACTCGCCAGCCCCGCAGAAAATCATCACAACGACTTGAAACGCAAATTTATAGAGGTGGCCTCAAATGAAAACAATAAACCTAGTGCGTATGTCGGTCCTTATTGTGTTGGGTACTGTTGTTTTTGCCCAGCATCTTTTCGCAGGTGTGACGCTCACCAATGACGCTGACCGCAGCTTCTGGCTCGTGGCTGACGGTGTTGCGGCACCGATCATCCTGCCTCCCAACGCCCCCGAGGTGGTGAAAATCGCGGCGGAGAGTCTCGCGAGCGACATTGCGGTGGTTACGGGGATCAAGCCGAAAGTGCTCGTGGCGCAGCGCGACAACAACAAGCCACAGGTGGAACTGGTTCTCGCGCCGCCCGGACTAACCGGCCAATGGGAGGCCTACCGGTTGTCCGCGAGCCCCAATGCACTGACGATCGCGGGTTCTGACCGTCGTGGGCTTGCGTTCGGTATATTTGAGATCTCTCGTCGTATAGGCGTCTCGCCATGGTGCTGGTGGGCGGATGTCCCCGTCAAAAAGCGGTCAGAACTTCATCTTTCGATCGGCGAGGAACCGATGGCTCTTCCTGCCGTGAAATATCGCGGCTTCTTCATCAATGACGAGGACTGGGGATTGAAACCGTGGGCGGCAAATACCTTCGACCCGGAATTCAAAAACATCGGCCCGAAAACCTACGAAAAAGTGTTCCAACTGATGCTCCGGTTGAGGCTGAATTACATCTGGCCCGCGATGCATTCCTGTTCGAGTGAGTTCGGCTCCGTTCCTGAAAACAGTGTTCTCGCCGACCGGTATGGCATCGTCGTCGGGTCTTCGCATTGTGAGCCGATGCTCTGCAACAACGTCCACTGGGACCGGCAGAAAAATGGACCCTGGAACTACAGCCTTAACCGCGACACCATTCAAAAATATTGGGAGCAGAACGTAAAGGCACGCGGACGGTACGAAGCCGTATGGACTGTTGGCATGCGTGGAATCCATGACGCGGCGATGGAGGCACCCCCGCACGACATACCGGACCGGATCAGCCTGATAGAGAAGATTTTCCGTGACCAGCGGGAACTGCTGGATCGATATGTGACCAGGCAATATGGGGCGGTCGCGCAGTGTTTTGTACCGTACAAGGAAGCACTCGCGATATACGACGCCGGATTGAAGGTTCCCGACGATGTGACGCTCGTGTGGGTGGACGACAATTTCGGCTACCTCCGCCGGCTCAGCTCGCCTGCGGAACGTCAGCGCAGCGGCGGAGCTGGGGTTTACTGGCATATGTCCTACTACGGAGGCCCGCATTCCTACCTCTGGATCAACACCACCGCCCCGGCGTTCATGTGGGAGGAACTCCACAAAGCATGGGAAAATGACGCCCGTCGGCTGTGGGTGCTCAATGTCGGCGACATCAAGCCGGGGGAGATCGGGATTGACTACTTCTCGAAACTGTCATGGAACACCGAGGGATTCAAACTCGCAGGTCAGCGCGAATTCCTGCGCGGCTTCGCTGAGGAAAACCTCGGCGAGAAGTTCGCCCAGCCGGCGAGCGAATTGCTCATGAAGTTCTATCAGTTGGGAACCATCCGCAAACCGGAACTGATGAGTCGCGAATGGGCGATGTCGCTGACTCCGGCCCGTGCGGCACAATTGACTGAGGATTACGATCGCCTGCTGGCCGACGAACAGGCGCTCGCATCCGAAATCCCCGCAGACGCGCGCGATGCCTACACGGAACTCGTGGGCTTTCCTGTCTACGTGCTGGCGAAAACGGGCTTGATCTTCATGGCCGATCGCAAAATCCAGACAGGCACTGACACCCTTGCCAATCAAGAGATGATCGCCCGTTTGCGCCGAGAACTAGATGCCGACGTGGCGCACTACAACACCACAATTGCCGCCGGGAAATGGAATGGCATGATGCCCGGGGCCGTGACCGGTAAGGACCTCGCGAGATGGAACAGCCAAGTGCGATGGCCTTGGGGCAAACCATCCGGTAAGACCCGCGCGCAACACCCAGCAATCCCGGATGATCCCGCGCGGAAATGGCGCGACGCCGCATCCGCCGACCGCCAGACGGGTAAGGCCGATGCGCGTTGGGAAGCGGTGGAAGGTCTCGGACATTCCGGAAATGCCATGGCACTCTTGCCGGCCGGTCTGAAATCCAAGTGGTCCGAAACCGACCATAGCGCACCGACGCTTGAATACGATTTTCAGTATGCCGGGGGGGATGCGGAAGCCGTCATTACATTCTTGCCCACATTCCGCATCTATCCGGGAATGAAGCTGCGCGTTGCAGTCTGCACCGACGATCAGCCGCCGGTCATCGTTGAAGTGCCCGGTTCCAGTGGTCAGGAGAATGAACGCGGCACGATCCGCAGTAACGCGGTTCAGAGCAACGATGTCCGGGCCCATGTGCAGCTGCCGGGGTTGGCCATCGGCAAACACGTGCTGAAAATCCGTGCAATGGATTCAGGCGCGGTAATTGACCGTGTGTCGCTGCCGTGAATGAGAAATTGATCGCCCTGAATATTCGCAAAATCGAAACCTGCCCCCCCGATCGGGAGAAGGTCGTGATCTCGTTGTATCCGCCGTAACTTCCCGGAAACATCGCAGAGTTGAGCAAAGAATCGGAGTCCCACACATGGTATAGAACAGATCATCGGGCGATTTCTCGATTCGATTCTGGGTGATTGCGCGTAAGCCATTGTTTGAACAAATCGTAAATGCGCCAGTTCGCAACGGTGCTGCGTTATGACCTTCCGATCAAAGATAACAGCCCATCTTTTCGGCGAATCCGGGTACACGCAGACGCTCGCCAGCACGAATCAACGCGATGATCTGATCTTGCCGCTCGATTGCTGGGTCGTCTGACCCACTGTTTACCGGGTCATGGCAGGCGTTTAGTCGACTATTCACCTCCGGGCGTGACCCACTAACCCGCATGTCCTTGACGGCAATTCGGGCGTTGAGGCGGTAGCCCGCCTTCGAGGTCTCGATCACGTCCTGGGCCTCGACCTTCAAACCCAACTCCCGCCCGAGCGACTCGGCGACGTTCCGACGAAAGTCTCGGATGCTTCCCGCGACGATGTTCTGGCCGCCATTGCCCGCCAGAGCGCTGCCGGGGAATGCCTTGTATCGCATCTCGTCCAGCCGATGCTTGAGCGTATCGAGGATGTCGCATCTCTGCGCGAACCAATGGAGATCGTGGCTGGTGCCATAGATTGGGCTAGAAATCGCCTATGCTCCGCAGAGGAGGACTGCTTTTGCTTTCTTCGATCTTTTTGATGGTTTCCTGTACCATCAGTCCGATACGCGTGGGCTGCTTGGTGCGGCGGTCGAGGGGCAGTTGCTTTTGCAGTTCGAGCAGCATGGGGAGCATGGCCTTGGCGGCGGAGCCGTACTCGGCCAGCGCGTCGAGACATTTCGGTACCCGGCCATTGGCGCCCCAGCGACCGTCGTCGCCGATGCAATCGAGGAATGAAACCGACAGCGGAATGCCTTCCCTGATGTGGTGTTTGGCGAGGGCTTGGACGGCCAGTTCGCGTGAGCCATCCATGGACATGATGCCGCTCATCGCGGGGTTGCGGATCGATTCGACCATGGCGGGCAACAGCGGCTTGAGTTCCTCGTAGGTGAGCTTGTCATATATCTTGGCCGTTGAAGCGCGTGCCTGCCCGTCCTGATTCTGCAGCGCAGCCACAACGGCCTTGCGGAGCAGATCGCGATCCAAATCCTTCGGCAGTTTTGTGAGCAGATGATGGAACACCGCAATGCTGACGAAGCGTTGCTCCATGCCCCGGGGGTCTTCCGCCGACGGGCCTTTGGTGATCAGCGCGACAAGGTCGGCAAACGCGGGCATGGCTGGTTCGCCAATGTCGCCCAGCGCCTGTGCAGCCAGCACGCGCAGCCACATGTCATCCGAGTGCAGTGCCTTGCGAAGATCGGGAACCGCGGGCGCAGCTTTGTCTCCGAGCATGTCCAGGGCCTGACAAGCACCAAGGCGGGCTTCGCGGCTGGATGAATCCAGCATTTTTACCAACGCGGGGATCGGTGCCTTGTCGAGATGATTAAGCGCCTGGGCCGCTCGCTCACGCACGATCGGCGACCAACTGGAAAGCAGTTGGAGCAGTTGCTCCTGACTGCACTGGTAGTACGCATTGTCGTCTTCGACCTTGGACCAGGTGCGACCTGCGCTGATGTATTTGTCCACTTCGGCGGCATCGACCAGATGCACTTTGCTCGGATGCTTGCCGGTGAGATAAATCTTCTTCAGCGGCAAGGCGTAGGCCAGCAGGTAAGCACCGGTGGCGTCCCAGTGAGACGTGTGATCGGGTGAGTTCTGGGGCGGGCCCTGATGGACGAAGGTGCCGTCCCATTGGCGGGCGAGATCGAAGTACCAGCTTCCGAATTCCTTCATCCATGCGCCGGTGGCTTGCGGGCCGGATTGCGCGATGCCGAGCATGGCCCATGTGATGCCCCAGAAATTCCCGGTGTGGCCGGTGTCGCGCTCGGGGCGGAGACTGGCGAGCGCCATGTGGGAAAAGTATTCCGCGCCGTGCGGATCATCGAGCAGGTTGAACAACACGGCGGCCATGCTGTTTCGACCGTTGCTGTCGTGGCTTCCCATCCAGGGGCCGTTGTCGCCGTAGGGGATGGTGCCCTTGTCGATGAAGAATCGCAGCAAGGTGGCGCTGCGTTGGATGGCCCGCTCGACCTTGGGGTCATCGACGCCGGCATCGCGCGCCAGCACCAGCGCGATGGTGAGCGGCAGACCCGCAGCGTTCATCATGCCGTAACCCTGGAGGCGACCATCGGGACCGGCGAACTTGTGGCCCCACGAACCGACGGCGCTCTGACCGTCGGCCGCCTCGAGCGCCAGCCGGCGAAGACCGGGCATGAAGGATTGATCGCCGCTCGCCATCTGGTATTCCGACAGCAGCATGATGACGTAGCCGTAGTACCAGGTCGCCATGCTTTCGACGTGGTATTGCGAGGCCCATTGGGCCTCTTTTTTCACGATCGGCAGGTACTTCGGATCGCCGCTGGCCAATAGCGCCAGCGCGTTGAGCGAGCGCGTGATCGGGTTCTCGGAATAGTCCGGGGACTGGATGCGTTTGGCCAGCGCTTCGCAGCCCCGTTCGAGGATGCGCCTGGATTTTTCACTGTCGTAGGGCGCGGTGTCGCTGTAGCTGCCGAGCACCGCCAGCTTGACGATGACACGCTCCTGCTGGCCGCCGCGCCAACGGATGAGTTCGAGTTTTCCGCTGGTCGCTTCGGTCTCCGCCACGGTCAGCGCCTTGGCGAACTCGATGCGTGCATCGTAGGAAAACGGCTTATCCGCCACGCCGAGAATGACATCGCCCACCTTCAGCACTCCGTCGGCCGGTGAACCCTTGGCGACCTGCGTGATGTAAATCTGGCGGGCATCTTCGGTGGAAAGATTCTCGGTGAACATCCAGCCGCGCGCCCCGGTGGCGCCGAGCGTGATATCGTGCTTGACCCCACCGGGAACCGATTCGCCTTGGGTTAAGTCCGGATTGACCGGCGGGGTCTTGTTGGCAGCATTGGCGGGAATCACCAACAGGCACACGCTCAATAAAGCGACCGATGTGCCGAGCTTGACGATGCGATTCATAAACAATATTCCTTGACTGACATAGCCGAGGCCCAACCGGCACATCGGCGTTGCGGTGGGCACTATCGCACCGAGTCCGGCGGAAACAGCAGGCCGGAGAACAGCGTCGTGCTTTTACTTGAATACCAACCCGACGGCTGCATGTACGTGCCGATCTGGTAGCTCGTCGTGCTGCCGTCGTCCAGACAATAATTCACGGTCGTGACGGCTTGCGCCACATCATTCAGCAGATAACCCATTTCACCCAAATCCCAGTTCCCGCCCTCCGGTAAGTCGGCTGTGTATCCCCGATGGGCGGTGGATGCGCTGGTCAGATTCGCTTTGGAGTTGTAATCAGAGACCAACACCCGCACCTCCCGTCCCGCGGCGGTGCCCTTGTTGGGCACGAAGTTTTCCCCCAACTTCTTCCTTGCTTTGATCAACCAGCAACCGGATTGCTCCAGGAACGGCAGCGTGGCGTAGTCCGAATTGTAACTCTCCCCGAAATACCAGCCATACGTCATCCTGAACTTGCCGTATCCCTTGTCAAAGGGCCTGTCGATATTGGTGTATTGCGCATCGCCCGTCCAGCCGTCGTTGTTGTCCAGCCAGACATCGCTGGCAAGCGGGCACTTGAGGATTTTGTTCAGTTGCGATCCGAGATAGGGCCGCAAAGAGTCCCGCAAGTCATAGTGGTTGAAACGGCTGGCGATGGTGTAAAGGTCCCCGCGTCCGCGCAGTTTCACGCTGGGGTCCTGGGCCGGGGCCTCCGGGTAAAACCCTTCATAATCCGTGCCATACGATGTGACGCCGATGCACTGTTGGTGCATCTGGCTCTTGCACACCACGAGCTTGGCCTGATACCTGGCGCGATTGAGCGACGGCAGCAGAATCGCGATCAGCACCGCGATGATGGCCACCACCACTAAAAGCTCCACAAGGGTAAAGCCGGTTCGGCGTTGCGTCGAGTAAGACATATCAGGATTCCGCTTCGCTGGTGTCGGACTCGTTGGGACCGGGTCAACAAAAGGCTGCGCGTCATCATTTCTCGCGCAGCCGTCGGAGGAGGAATCATACAAGTCTTGAGGCGTGAGGCCTGAGTCTTGAGGCCCATGGATTCGCCTTACGCACGGCGGCGTTTGGCAATCATCAAACCGCCCAGCCCCATCAGCATCAACGATGCCGGTTCGGGAGCAGGCGTCACCTCAGCGTTGAGCTGGATAGCCTGGAAGAAATTGCCTTTCTTATTCGATGAGCTGTTGTCGCCCAACGCGATACGGAAGGTGTAGGAACCGGCTGCGGCCAGCGAAGTCAGATCAATGTTCTCCGTGGTGACTGCGGTGACGGTATCAACACCAGCCAGTGGATTCGTTATGGTCTTACTGCCTGCCGAACCCACTGCGGAGAAAGTGCTCCCGTCCGTGGAGGCGAAAAGCTGATAGGTGAAAGTCACGGTACCCGTGGCACTGTGTACCCACCCCTGCCAGTCGAATGTCAGCGAGGTCGGATCGATCGTGTTACCGCCGGTGCCGGCGACGGTGAACTGGTAATAGTCATCGGTCGAAACCGGAGAACTGCTCACCGTGTCGCAAGTGGCAACCAACCACTCGGAGCCCGCGCTGCTACCGGCAGTCGGCCCCGCCGGGGTGGTCGGGCCGAAGCCGGTGCCATTGTTGGATGTGTAATCGACGGCTGCACGTAACCCCGTGCTGCTGAGGGATGATGCCGTGTATCCCGACGGCGAGGTCAGATTGGCCATCGCCGCGGCATCGGCGGACGAGCCGTTGACGTAATAGGCGATCAGCCCGGCGTGGGCCGCGCTCGTGAATGCCACGACCAAGGCGACCGCTGTGAAGATACCCAGTGATGTGCTTCTGAGATTCATGTTTCGAACCTCCTTTAAAGAGTGACCGTTTTCGAGTTGTCTCGCTCCCAAACCGGACGCGACATGGACACCCATGTCCCAAACCGCCCGGCTGACACTTCAGTATGCCACGCTATTTCACAGAGTCAATGCGATTGAACGCAATCTTTTCACATTAAACGCAATTCTGTTATCATGACCATCATGTCTGGCAAGCCCCTCATCCATCGGGTCGGCCTGGCGCACTCGCTCAGCTCCGACAATAATTACGAGTTTGTGCTCGGCGTATTCGACTACTGTGAGCACATCAACCACTGGCAGTTCGTCACCGCAGGCGACCGATTTTTTCTGCGGGAGGGGGAATTGGACCCCGCCCGGATTGATGGTGTCATCGGTTCGTATGCCACGACCCAATCGATCGAGCCGCTGATCAAGGCGGGGGTGGCCGTGGTGAACCTTTCCAATGCCCTGGCCGACTTGCAGTTGCCTCGTGTCGGCAACGACGACCTGGCGATCGGTCGGATGGGAGCGGCCCATCTGCTGGAGCGCGGGTTCGCCCAATTCGGCTACCTCGGCGAGCACGGGTATTGGTTCAGCCGCCAACGGGGTGAGGGGTTTCGTGACATCATCGAACGCCAGGCCCGGCGGGAATGTCACTGGTATGAATGTGGCGGCGAGGGAGCCAAACCGATGCGGGTCGAGATTCGCGACTGGCTCAGCCAACTGCCCAAACCGATTGCGGTGATGACCTCGAACGATCACCTCGCCGGGATCGCGGTGACCGTCGCGGAGGAACTGGGCCTGCGCGTGCCCGACGATGTGGCGGTGCTGGGGGTGGACAACTACCGGTGGGTGATCCTGATGACGCGCACGCCGATCTCCAGCGTCGCGCCGGATGGGCGGCTGATCGGCTACCGGGCCGCGAAATTGCTCGACGACCTGATGGCCGGACAACCCGCGCCGCCTCCGCAGTGGATTCGACCGCTGGGCGTCGTGACCCGGCGGAGCACGGACATCATGCTGGCCGACGATACGGTGGTCAGCGAGGCGCTGCGATATATCCGCGAGCATTGCCTCGAAGGCATCACCGTGGAGGATGTGCTGGATGTGGTGCGCATCTCCCGCCGGAGTCTGGAATATCGCATGAAACGTTCTGTCGGTTACACGCCACAGGTTGCGATCACCCGGGCGCAAATTGAGCGGGCTAAGAAGTTGCTCATCGAATCCGATCTGACGATGGGCCAAGTCTCGCGGACCTGCGGCTTCCGTAGCCAAAACAGTTTCTGCGTCACCTTTAAACACCACACCGGCCTCCCCCCCGGCCAGTACCGCCAACAACACACCGCCCCCCTGCGAAACAACCCCTGGGCCCGACGCACCCCCGACGATGAACGGCCATAACCCGCCCCTCGCCGGTCAAATCCGCCCTGGCAGATCAACTGAGCATATTGACGCTGGCTGCTCCAGCATTTGAGTGCCCCTGTGGTTGTATGAGGTTCCAGCCGCAGCGCCCTCGCTGCGCGTCTATATCGTGACGTTGAAGATGAAGACGCGCAGCTCGGAAGCTGCGGCTGATATAGAACCGCTAAGTACTAACCTGCTTCTCGGGAGTCGCCGCTCAACCGTAGCCGGGGGTTAGGCCTCTGTTACGAGTTGTTCGAGGTCACGTTATTTCACGGCGGCATTGAAGGGAACGGCGGGGAGGCCTTGCTTGTTGTACAGGCCGCAGGGCGGGCAAGGGCCCCAGGCGTAGCGGACGGAGGTGGGTTTTTCGACGTGGTCGCTGCGGAGCGTCACGTCATCGCCATCGATCTTGGCCGTCGCTGCAAACCATTGACCGTCCGGACCGGCAAGCTCAAAACCTTGCAGCGAAGTCGGAGCGGGCAGCGCCGGCGTGCCGGGCATCTGCGGCGCGGGCAGGTTGGCCAGTCCCGATCCGGTGTGGATGAAATGGATCACGATGTTGCGACCATCCACCCGCAAGCTATCGAAGGTGGGGCCTTGGTAAATGACATCTTTGCCGTAGGCGATGTGCTCAGCCGCAAGCGCGAGGCGATGCGCGACAGTGAACTTGTTTTGCGGATGAATGTTTTTCGGATCGCCCACGTCGATCCCCACGGCCATGGCGGTGTTGGGCAGTTCCAGGGCGCGGCGTTGCAGATCGCGGACCATCGCCCAGTCCCTGCCACGCCCCTCGTAACCGGCAAGCTGGACGAACAGGAAGGGAAAATCGCCTTGTCCCCAGCGACTGCGCCAATCCGTGATCATGGACTTGAAGAGCACGTCGTAATTTTTTGTACCGCCGTTCTGCTCCCCCTGATACCAGAGGACGCCCTTGATCCGGAACGGGACCAGCGGATGGATCATGCCGTTGTAGAGCTTCGTGGCCATCGTCTTCGGCCGCCTCTGGAAATCGGCAGCAACATCGGCGGTGGCGGGATTGTTTTTCAGGGAATCCAGACTCATCCAATCCTGCACGGGCGTAGCGCCCCAGTGACTGGCGATCAAACCGACGGGCTTGCCGGTGAAGGCGTGGATTTCTTTGCCGAAGAGATAGCCGACCGCGGAAAACCCGCCCCACCGGCCGGCCGCGGTGTCCTTCTGCCAGTATCCGATGCGTTCATCCTTATCCAGTTCCTTCGAGTAGGACATCTCGTCCATGGGCGACTGGGGCGCGTACTTGGGCACACAAAAAGTGCGGACCTGCGGGTCGATCGCAGCGTTGCGCTGCGTTTGGTCCCTGATGACGTTGAAGATGCCGAACTCCATGTTCGATTGCCCGGAGCAGAGCCACACATCGCCGATCAGCACATCGTGGATCGTGACGGTGTTCGTGCCCTGGATGGTCAGCACCTGCGGCTGATCGGTCGTATCAAGGGGCGCAAGTTCAACGCGCCATTTGCCATTGGCCCCCGTGACGGTCTGCGCGGTCTTGTCAACGAGTGTCACCGTGACACGCTCCCCGGGATCGGCCGAACCCCAGACTGCAATCGGCGCGTCTGCCTGCACGACCATGTGATCCTGAAACAGACCATGCGGGTTGACTGCCGCACGAATGGAAGACGCACACAGCACGGAGAGCAACATGCTGCATACGATGCTCAGCATCGATCGATGCCGCGACCACGGATGCGATGGACCGCTCCATGGCAATACATCGCAAGCGATGGTGGTTCGATCCCGGTGGTTTACATTGCTATTCGGCATGGTTTTGCACCGGCGCGGCCAGCGCCTCGGCGAATGCCTTACCGGCCTGGGCGTAGAACTTGGCCGAACCCCAGTAGTGGAAGTCGAAACTGGACGCGCCGTCGAATTCTTTCCGCTCCTCGGGAGTGAAGATGGCATCCGCAATCTGGTTTTCCAGTGCGTTGCGTTTGTGCCAGGCGTCCTTGCGGCTGAGCCCCAGCGTGGGTTTGTCGAAGTTTTTCCGCAAGGTTCGATACTCCCCGACGAGCTTGGTGACTTCGGGGCCGCGATCCAGCTTGCCGCTCATCACGTCGGAATATCGCTCCTTCAAAGCCGCGAGATTCGCCGGCCAGAAGTTTTCCGTGAACACGTTGAAGACGTTGCCCTTGAACTCGGGCATCTCTGCGGTGGCGGCCTGGCCCTTGCGGAAGCTGACGATCCGTTCGTCGGCATCCTTTCCCTGCAGGCCGAACACGCCGATCACGACCGGCATCTTCGGCGCGTTCAGTGCCTTGCGGACATCGCGGATCAGGCACGCCTGCAACCGGGTGTACTCGGCGTAGTCCTTCGGACTCTTCTTTCCCTTGGACTCATCGATCCGCGGATAGTCGCCGACGTAGTCGTTGAATCCCTGAAACCAGACGAAGCCGGCCAGTTCGTAGCCGTCCGCCTTGTTGTAGTTCGGGCAATACTTGCCGGGATCGGCGAGCACCTCTTTGATGCACTGCATCATCAGTTCGTAGTACTTGCCGGCTTCCGCCTTCTGCGCGTCGCTGGCAGTGTCGGGTAGAAGGCCGGCGCTCGGCGGTCGGAAATTGCCCTGGAGACTTTTGCCGCCCCATGCGGTCTTGATGATGAGGATCGGTTCGTTGAGCGCCTTCTGCATGTAGATGCCGAACGTGAACTCCGGGCCGATCTTGCCCCCGTTCATCCCATACCCGGCGGTCAGTTTGCCGTGATGCTCTTTCGACGGGTCGCCGGGCTTGCCGGTGAACTGTACGATGTCCATGTCCTTGCACTCGACCGGCGAGCCGTCGGCAGTCACCATGTCCTTGAGCATCGGCGCGGTCTTGGGGTCAAGCCCGATTGCGGGGAAGGTGGAAATGCTCGCAGCTCCCTGCATGTTCGATTGCCCGGCGAGGATGAATATCTTCAGCGGCTTGCCCGCCCAGGCCGCGCTGGTCAGGGAAATGACTGCGACGACAACGATCACGACTTGTTTCGACAATACACGCATGGGTACACACCTTTGATCTGTGATGGATTGCCGGAGGCAACGCTCCGCCGCAATGGTGCCGTTCCGGACTCGTCATGTGGGAAACGCGGTAGCCGATACTGCGTGATACCCGCTTCCACTGAACATCCACCCCAATAGTCTTTCAAATTGAATGAGTATCCCACGCGAAAAGCCAACGTCAATGCGATAGAACGCAAATTATATCGATATAACGCAAACCGTTGCCCTTCACTCGCTTCAATCCGGTATCAAACCCCAGCCCAAGCAAACCAGCCCCTGAAAACGCTTGGGGGATAAACAAGAAACGAATGTATCCAGCGAGACGCATGATGGAGCACCGACTAGGGCATAATCCGCACCGTTCAAGTTGTGTAGCCACACTTTGTCATGCCCCATGTCACCCCCGTTCCGTTAACCCGGATTATTCATAGATGCAGGTCGGGCGGTGGTTCGGCGCGGGATGTCATGGCGAGGGCTGTGGAACCGTCGATGGGCGCGCACCGTCCCCTTACCCCCATGCGGCCAATCGGGTTGTCATGGGATTACGGAGCCGGCCCGGCGGTGCCCGCAAGTTCCCCCGCAAGCAACGCGCGATGACTGACGTCGGTGTAGAAGTGTCCCCACGGCCACTGACCGTCTCGATCAGCGAACGCTTGCGTAGCAGCAGTTTCTCCGTGGCGTCCATCAGCGTGTTGGCCATGTTTTTACGGAGATTCGTGACGAGTTTGACGCCACGCTGGTACAGTCGCTCGCACAGCGTCCGGCTGATGTAACCCTTGTCGGCGAAGAGTTTGCCCCACAGATCGCGGGCCAGTTGTTCGACCGGAACTCGATCATCGACGTTGCCGGGCGTGAGGGTGAAGGCCAGCGGATCGCCGCGGTCGTTGATGACCAGATGCAGCTTGAAGCCATAGAACCAGCCCATGGTGGTCTTGCCGATTTGTGCCAGGCCCCGGAAGACGCGGTGGCGTCGGATGCGTTTATTGCCGCAGACTTTCAGGGCGGTGGAGTCGATGAAGCTGACGCCGGTGACCGGCCCGCGACAGCGGCAGACCAGGTAGGCGAACAGCGGCATCGTTACGCGAGGCATCCACTGAATGAATCGACTGTAGCTGACCAGCGTTGGAAAATCCTTGCGGTGATAGTGCAGCAGATATAGATAGAAGTGCTTGAATGTGCGGAAGTTGCTGGACTGGAAGGCGATGAGGATGGTCATCATCTCGCTGACGCTCAGTTCCGCGGCGCGGCGGCGATGACGCCGGCCGTCGGTGATTTGTTGCTGATGATAGGATTCCCGAAAGGTTTGCCAGAAATCGTCCACATCCACATAGGTTGCGGTAAAATCCACCGTGGCCTCCTTGCCGTTGGGCTTGCGGTACACAACTATCCCTTCGGCAGGAGGCCGCCTTTTTCTTGCCTTATCCAAAACTCAGGTTGATAGGAAATTTGATTCCAGGCGGGCCGGGATCGGGGGCTTGGGGGGTGAGGGGTTAACTACGGCAGAATCACGTGGATGTAAACGGGGGATTCGTCGATGGTGAGCTTCACCTTGCCGCCTGCGACTTCGTATTCCACCTGCGGTGCGGGGCCGTCGGCCATGGGCATCCGCTCAACGCCCTTGATGTCTCCGGCGATCTCCAGCGTCTTTTCCACCTCGCGCGAGGCACCGTCGGAGTTCTGGCCGCCGGTGGGCGACCAGGCGACGTAGATACGATCCCTGGGATCATCGCCCCGCACGTATTCGTATACGTACAGGTCGCCGACCTTCTTCATCACGGCCTTGCTGAAGCGATACTCGCCCGTCGTCTGGTAGAGGTGCTTCTGCGCCCAATAGGCCATCTTCGGCACATACTCGCGCGTCAGGCCCGATGAACCGTGGAACTGCGGCGTGTCGTTGTCGTTGAAGAAGAACATGTAGGCCCGCTCGACATCCATCTCCGAGAAGACCAGGAATGAGCGGATCAGCCACTGGGCTTGGACTTCATCGGAGACGTCCATCCAATCTTTGAACGTGCCCTCCTTCGGCGCCGGCTTGGTGCAGGCATCAAAGCCGAACTCGGTGACCCACACTTCCTTGCCCTTGGCGAATGTGTTCCGGAAGTTGATGGTCTGCTGCACGCGCTTGAGATAGTCGATGGCGGGATCTTCCGGATAACTGCGCTCCCAGGTGGGCCAGCCGGTCACGAGCGAGTAAGTATGCACATTGAACACGTCGAACAGATCCAGCCTGTTGCGGAACATGCTCGCCGGCATCGAGTAGCGGTCCGGCTTGCCGCCTACGGTCGTGCAGGTGAGGATTTTCAGGGCCGGGTCACCCTCGCGGAGGCCCTTGGCCATGCCTTCAAAAATCGGCGCGTACTGCTCGGGTGTATAGCGATTCTGCCCCGCCGGCTCGTTGCCGACCTCGGCTGAGGTCACCAGCCCCTTGCCGTTGGTCGGCCCGAAGTACTCCGCAAACGCCTTGCCGTACCGGTACGCGTCCTCGTAGGGGTCATCCCACTGATCGGCCTTGAAGCCGCCGAACATGAGGCAGGCATCGATCTCAAAGCCTTCGTCGATCCAGCTTTGGTACATCCCCAGCCAGTTCACCTTGTTGTGCGCCATGGGGAACGTGGTCTTGCGCGACGTACTGTCCACGCCGGTATCCCAGTTCATCCCGTGGTAGTCGCGCACCAGCCGGGCCACGGGGGCATAGAACTTGGGCTTGAAGTTCACGGTGTGGCCGTTGAGGCCGATGAAGTCTTTCATCAATGGTTTGACTTTGACATTCTTGGCCTGCTCTTCGGCCGCCACAAAAGATGCCGTCAAAGCCAGTAGAACGAGGATGGATAGCACGCGCATCATGTTGATACTCCCTAGTGATGGTTATTTCAGTTTCATATGCAGATAGACGGGTGACTCCGACACAGTTACCAAAATTTTGCCTTCCGGACCATCCTCCACGACCGCATCTGCGGGCTTGCCCTCCGCGGTTGCCATTGCAACGGCCCAGACAGGCTTGGAAGGCACACCCAGCATGATGCTCTTGGTGGGATTGTCACCGGTCTCGTTGGTGCGGCCGGTAGGCAGACAGGCGACTCCAGACGACATCTTTCGCGTCATCACCCTTGACGAACTCATACACGTAGACGTCGCCGGCCGCCTTTATGATCACGCGGTTGAAGCGGTATTCGCCCAACGTGTCCTGCATATCAAATGATGCTGCCAGACACTCCCGACCGACTGGTCTGACAGCATCAGATCAGGCATCCTCGCTGAACACGACCCGATCGGCCCCCGCCGGTCGGGTTTTTTGTTGCGCTCATTTTTCCCTTCACCCCTTTCACAGGAGCCTCGACATGACCCTCGTCCCCGCTTCCATGCTCTCCGCTTCCGACCTGGCGTACCTCGGGCCCACCGTCACCGATCTCGTGCGATCTAAGCGCGCGCTGCATGGCTGGAGCCGGCGCGACCTGCACCACCTCGAACCGGCTGTCCGACGGTCGCTCGGGGCTGTGGGGGAAGTCAATCCCGACGACGACTCCCTCGACACGGCCGGGCCTTACAACCCGATCCAGTAACCGACTCTCCCCGTCAAACACGATTTCACGAATGACCCCGCTATGCCTTCCTCATCACAAGGAGCACGCCCATGATCTTCAGCCGCCGCCAACAACCCGAACCCACGAACACCCCGACCGACACCATGCCCGCCCGTCGCGGCGCCTCCCACGGCGTGGTCTTCAAGGTCTCCTCGCGCATCGCCCAGTCGGCCGGATCGTCCGGCCGTTACGCCTCCGACAAGGTCCGGGCATTACCCGCGCCCGACGGCGAGCGTGTGATCCTGCAGGCCACCGACGGGCACCAAGCCGTGTGTGTGGTCGAACCCGGGCACATGGCCAAGGGGTCCGTGCTGGTCCCGACGCAGGTCCTGCCGACTCGCAAGCCCACACAACCCGTGACCGTCCGCCTCGAACGCGATCGCTGGGAATCGTCCGAGGGCAAGCTGGCCCCGGCTGTGGAAGAGGGATCGTTCCCGCCCATCGCCGACGTGCTGCCCGATGTGATCCCCCACACATCCACCGGCCCGCTCAACGGCAACGGTCACACCGGCACGCACATCGTGCTGGCGCTCGACGCGGAGTTCTTCCGCAAACAGGCGCTGGCTCTGGGCACCACCAAGCTCACACTGTTGATCCCGTTACCGGACAAATCCCACCCGGGCAAGACCTCCAGCGAACAGGAACTCCCGGTGGTGGAACGTCCCGTGTGTGTATGCCCCGCTACCGCCGAGGCTGGCGTCGAGGGCGTCGGCGTGGTGATGCCTCTCAAGCCCGAACGCAGCGCCACCTACTACCGCAAGCTCCGCCAACTCGTGGTCGAGTCGGAGCGTCTGCTCTCACCCAAGACCCGCACGCGCGTCCGTGCACAACCCTCCCGAGACCTTCACCATGCCAACCAAAACTGATCCGTCCTCTCTCGTCCGTGCGCTGGACCCGGAGGTGATCCTCCGGTCGGCGGACCTCTGCGACGGCCACTCCATCCTCGCCCCCGAAGCCTTCATCCAAGCGGGTCTGCCGATCGAACTGGTCGAGCAGCTCACCGTGACGCATGAGTCGGACACCGCCTCGCCCAAGTCCACGATCTTCCACGACGGCCAGCCCGTGGCCTCCGTGCGTGGGGTGTATGGCCTGGACCTGCTGGTCTTCCTGGCCGGGGCGCTGGGCGTGACCTACCCGAGCTGCATCGGCCGGGGGTTCCAGGCGTCGGCGATCAAACATGCGCTGCGCGCCCACCTCCGATCACACACCACCGCGTCTATCAGCCCGTCGCGCTGACGATCAGCCTCGCACAGGTTCTGACGACCTGTGGCACCTTCCAAACTCATCGGTTTTCCCCGAACTCTGACACTCGTGTGTCAGGGCCTCATGTCAACCTCTATTCATCAGGAGACTCCATCATGCCCCACGAGATCGACACCACCACCGGCCAACCGGCCATCTTCGTGACTGAAACTTCCGGCGGCCCGCCCTGGCATGGCTTGGGCACCGTCATCAAGCAAGCCACGCGCAGCACCGAGGCGATCCGACTTGCCCATCTCGACTGGAACGTCGAACAGTGGCCGCTCACCGCGGCCAACCCCAACCACTGGGGCGCCAGCCGGGTCGAGCAGCACGTTGCCAATGTCCGCACCGACACCAAGGCTGTGCTCGGCGTGGTCGGCAAGGGCTACCACGTCTTCCAGAACCGCGAGGCCTTCGACTTCATGGACGCCATCGTCGGCGACAGGCTGGCGATGTACGAGACCGCCGGCGCGCTCAAGGGCGGCCGACGTGTGTGGATGCTCGCCCGCATCCCCAGCGAGTACCGCGTCACCCCGAACGACGTGATCCACCCCTACGTTTTGCTGGTCAATACCCACGACGGCAGCGCAGCCCTGCGCATGATCCCCACCACCGTGCGGGTGGTTTGTCAGAACACGCTCAACCTCGCGCTGGGTCGCGCGGCAACTTCCGGGGGCTCGGGTGAGGGGCTTTCCATCCGCCACCTGCCCAGCCTGGACGAGCGTGTGAAGGAAGCACGGCAGAAGCTGGGGATCGTGGCCGCGCGGTTCGACCGCTTCGACGAGGAGCTGCACCGCATGCTTGCCATTCCCATGACCAGCGCCGGCCTCGACGGCTACTTCCGGGGGGTGTTGCCCATGCCGGCGGATGCCAGCGACCGGCAGCGTCACAACCACGCCCAGACCCTCGACCAGTTCCACGTAAACTTCGAGAACCAGAGCAACACCCTCCCGGGGGTGCGCGGGACGGCCTGGGCGGGGTACAACGCGGTGAGCGAGTGGGCAGACCACCAGAGGCCGTTCCGTGGCAAGGACGACCGGCAACGCGCCGAGAACCGCCTGCACAGCGCCTGGTTCGGCAGCTCGCACGAGATCAAGCAGCGTGCCTACGCGCTGGCGCTGGAGCCGGCGGTGCGCTCGGGTCGGCCGGAGTGGAACTGAGCCAATCCGGGGGTGCATAGAGGGGAATTGGAGTATTCCAATTCTCCTCTGTTGCTCCTTTCCGATCCGGCTCACTCACTTCAATCTGTGTCAACCAGGACCAAACGATCACCGTGGTCTCGTACCCGGGTCTATCGCCCCGTCCCCACTTCGATCTGTATCTGTTTATCCGCACCAACCAACCTGGAGAACCCATCATGTTACAACTCATGCAGCCCCTGTTGGCCGCGCTGATCGGCGCCGCCATGTCCCTGTTTGGCCTGCTACACACCGTCCAACTCTTCCCCACCCCGGTAATCTGGCACCAGTTCGTGGTGTCCATGCCGCCGCTGATGGCGGTGCTGCTGTTTACCGCCTGCGTCGCCCTGGCCCTGGGCGGGATGAAGCACTACGGCCTCGAAACCATCTACTGGATCACCATCGAGGTGGACAAGTTCAGGCAGAGGAACCCGTCCATTAAGTGCCCACCAGAGCCACTTCTGATTGATATTCTTCAGAAATACGACAGGCAGGTCGATCGAGAGGAACGTGAGCGAAGGAAAAGTAAACGCAGTTCAAAGTGGCTCACAAAGAAGGCGTGATGTGCATGTGACAACAGTCCGTTGCCCAATCCTGGCGTAGCAAGATAAGTATGACACCATGAGCCACAAGAATACAAACGAAAGCACCAACCACGGCGTTGGCCACGACCACGAACAAGGTACCCCACGCCTCGCACTGCGTGCTGACGAGGCGGCCAAGGCCCTGGGCATCGGAGAGCGGCTCTTGTGGAGCTTGACCGCAAGTGGAGAGATCCCTCACGCCCGGCTCGGACGAGCCGTGGTTTACCCCGTACTTGCCCTCCAACGCTGGCTTGATGAGCTGGCGAGAGGAGCCGACGATGAACGTTGAAGCCAAACCGACAAGCCCCGCCCTGGAGCAACTGCACTTTTTGTGGGGGCAGGTCCAGGACCGCAATCTCTTGGTCGCTCTGAACTTCAAAGGCGAAAGCAGCGGGTTTTTGTCAGAGTTCTTTACGCTCGACGCTATGGACCGGCTTGTCGCCCGCGCCGAAGAGCTCCATGACCTTGACGTGTGGATCCGGGTGACACCCATGGCGACGAGGCCGGAGTCGGGCAGGGGGAAGGCGGACGACACCGCGGTGCTGCCCGCACTCTACATCGACCTGGACGTGGGCAAGCCCGGTATGCCCGCCGACCTTAACGCAGCCAAGGACCTACTTCTACAGCTTGTCCCGCTCCCGCCCACGATGGTCGTGTGCAGCGGTCACGGCATGCACCCGTACTGGGTGCTGCAGGACCCCGTGACGGACCTGGAAGCAGCAAAGAGCCTGGCCGAGGGATGGAAGGGCTATGTGCAAGAGCGCGCGAAGTCCAGGGGTTTCAAACTCGACTCCGTCTTCGACCTGGCTCGCATCCTGCGCCTCGCGGGGACCATGAACCATAAAACCGATCCCGCCGTGCCGGTGACACTCGATGAGCACCACGCCGACCGCCTGTACACCACGGATACGATGCGGAGCCTGTGGGAAACGTACCCCGCTACGGCGGTGGCTACGAGCACAACAACGCCGGCCACACGTTCGTCAGACGATGCATGTGACAAGGTAAAACGCTGCGTCCGGTCCATGGTGGCCATGAGAATCGAGGACCACAACGACGGGTCTAAGCGCTTGTATGCCGCCGCCTGCAGGACCGTCGAACACGACCTCGATGACGAGCACGCTCTCAAAGCCATCCGAGAATATGAGAAGACGAGGCCATTTCCAAAAAAGTGGTCTGACCAGGAGATCATCCAACGAATTAGAGACGCCGAGAAGAAGGTTACACGCGGTCTTCCGGATGATCCACGGCCCGCGATCCCGTTGACGACCGAAGAGCACGAGGTGATTGACCAGACCGTCAACGCCTTACAGATGGACGAAGAACTCTATCAACGCGGTGGGGTGCTTGTCAGAATCACTCACCCCAACGACGGCACCGGCCCATCCAACGCCCAGTCTCAGGGCAGGGGCGTCATAGAACCCGTGGCCCCTGAAACGCTCAGTGAGCACCTCACCCGACACGCGGTCCTCTACGACCCCTATACGCTCGTCCCCAAGCACCCGCCGACCTGGCTGACCAAGGGCCTCATGGCTCGTGGGGAATGGCCAAACATCCGTCGGCTCAACGGAATCTCCACCTCACCCCTGCTGCGTTCCGACGGCACCGTTGCCGACCAACGCGGATATGACGCCGGAACGGGGATGATGATGGAGATCGCCAACGACTTCCCGTCAATTCCGGTACAGCCCACGCAGGCACAGGCCCAGGCCGCCGCGGCGAAGCTGCTGGATGTCGTGGGGGATTTTCATTTCGAGAATGACACCCACAAGGCTGCTTATCTCGCCGCCCTGTTGACTCCGCTGTCCCGCTGCGCCTTCTCCGGACCCGTCCCCTTGTTCTTGATTGACGCCAACGTCCGCGGCGCGGGCAAGAGCCTGCTCGCGCAGGTGATTGGTCAGATCGTCCTCGGACGGTCGCTCCCTGTTTCGGGCTACGCCCATGAAAGCGAAGAGATGCGTAAGAAGATCACCACGCTCGCCATGAGCGGCACCAGCATGGTCCTGCTCGACAACGTGGTGGGCAGGTTCGGCAACGACGCCCTGGACCGGGCGCTAACCTCCGACGAATGGAGTGACCGCCTGCTTGGGCAGAACCGCCAAGTGACCGTGCCTCTTGGGATGACCTGGTACGCGACCGGGAACAACGTCTCCGTCGGGGCCGACCTGGGGCGTAGGTGCATTCACATCCGTCTCGACGCGCTGGAGGAAAGGCCCGAGCTGAGATCTGGCTTCAAACACCCGGACCTGATTGACTATGTCCACGCGCACCGTGATGAGCTCTTGGTGAGTGCTTTGACCGTCCTCCGCGCATACTGCGCTGCTGGCAACCCCCGAAAGTTTCTGCCTTCGTTTGGCAGCTTCGAAGGGTGGTCGGGACTGGTACGGCAAGCCGTGGTGTGGTTGGGTTACCCCGATCCCTGCGAAACTACGGGTAGCCTGATCGCCGCCACGGATAGTGACGTGGACGCGATCGGCGATTTGTTTGAGGCCTTGAAGGCCTACGACCCCGACAACGAAGGCATCCTGGTCAATATCCTACTCAAGGATCTGTACCCGGGAACTATGCACTGCACCTATCCCAGGCCCGCAACGTCTGCTTTGCGATCGGCGCTGGAGTCTCTGACCAATACAAAGCCGGGGATAGCACCTGCAGCGCGGCAGGTCGGGGCTCTGTTCAAACGAATCCGGGGGCGCAATGTCGGAGGTGCCCGTCTGGTCAAGGTCGATGCGCCCAGGAACAGTCACGGCGCGATGTGGCGTTTAGAAGAAGTGGCATCCAATCCACAAAGGGCGGCTGACGCCGCCTGAAAAACCCGAACCCGAAAAATCGGATCGGTGACTCGGTGACTCGGTGACTCAGTGACTCAGTGATTCAGGTTTCCTACCCCACGCGCGAAAAAAATTGATAGAGATTGGTGAATGAGAAATATACACGGGCGGGAATCTGAGTCACTTGACTCACTGAGTCACAAAATTGGTCCCCCGGGCTCGATTGGAGTGATAAATCTATGGCTAAAAGAAAACGATCCAACGGTGAGGGGAGTCTCTACAAACGCCGGGGCACCGGCCCCTGGTGGGTGGCGTGGGTCGACCATGTCGGCAAGCGGAAAACGAAAAACACCAGGACCACGGACAAGGCCACTGCCCAGCAGTACCTGGCCAGGAAACTCGACGAAGTCGCCCAGCGCAGGCTGGGGCTGGTCGACGCGAATACCGACGCCTACACCGCCGCGGGCAAGCGCCCCATCGCCGACCACATCCGTGAGTATCTGGAGGATTGCCGTCTTCACGATCAGGCCCCCCGCGCTATCAACGAAAAACAACGCCACCTCATGAGGCTCGTGGATGTCACGGGTATTGAACACCTGGGCGATCTGACCGTGGAGGTCCTCTCCGGCGAAATGAAGCGTCTTCTCGATACCGACCACAGCGCCCGAACCGCGAACTTCTGCAGGCAGTCCGCCGTGGCCTTCATGAACTGGTGCAATAAATACGGCCGGGTGGCCCAGAACCCCTTAAGCATCGTGCCCAAGCTGGACGAGCGACGCGATCGCCGGCGTGTCCGCCGTGCTCTGAATGAAGAAGAACTCGAAAGGCTATTCAAGGTTGCCTGCGCACATGGGCGTGGGGCGTACTACATCGTGGCCTATTTTGCGGGTCTACGGCGAGGCGATCTGTGTGGGCTCAAGTGGTCCGATGTCGACCTCGAGAACGACACACTCACCATACGTGTCCATGTCGGTAAAGCCCGGCGTGAGGATATCCTTCCACTTCATCCCCAGGCCATCGAGGCGCTGCGGACGATCCGGCCGACATCGCCACACCCCGACACGATCGGCCAGATGCCTGTCTTTCCGAAGCAGGTGACAACGCTGACCGTGCTCAAAGACCTGCACAGGGCAGGCCTGGCCAGAAGGGTGCTCTACGGGCCCGAGGACCAGGAGGTCACGCCGACGCAAGCCGGGGAGCTTCGTGAGCAAGGCTACAAGGTCAGGGTCAAATATGACACCCGTGATGCGGAGGGGCGCTGCGTGGACTTCCACGCTCTTCGTACGACCCTCGGCACGCAACTGGCCCGGAAAGGGGTCGCCCCGCAGCTCGCCCAGAAGCTCATGCGTCACAGCGACTACCGCACGACACTCTCCCACTACACCGCGCTCCAGATCGCGGACACCAGGAAGGCGGTCGCGGCGCTTCCCGATGTCGCACTCCCAGGTGAGAAAGAGAATGTTGGAGCCGAGCCTACGGAAGAGGGGGACCACCCGGGCGAGGCGTTAGCAACACAAAGCAGCAACGGCAGCGCGAAACAGGGGGTATTGGGTGCGACTGCGCGCGATGAAGCCCGTCCGGAGCGACTAACAGGTCGTGATCAAAAATCTTCAAAATCAGCAGGAAAACACGCCATAATGCGTCGCGGTGCGAAGAGATGCGAGAAAGCGGGCGAAGGGACTCGAACCCTCAACATTCAGCTTGGAAGGCTGACACTCTACCATTGAGTTACGCCCGCATGGTTGCGTGCATTTTAGGTCACTCCCGCGGATGTGCAACGGAGCATGGGTTTATGGGGCGGGGGTTCCCAGGCGGGTCAGTTCGGCTTGGGCGATGGCGAGGTTGCGGGCGGCGTCGGCGTTGTTCGGGTCGAGCTGCAGCGCAGCCCGGAATTCCAGCGCGGCTTGTGCATATTGATCCATTCGGCTCAAGGCAAGGCCCAGCAGGTTATGCGTCTGCGAGTCACCGCCACCGAGATCGATCGCGCGCTTCAGCGCCGCTGCGGCGTCCGATGGCGTGCCCAGTTGAAGGCAGGCGTAGCCCAGTCGCATGAAGTCGTCCGCATGGTCGGGACGCAGTTGCACGCAACGCACAAGCATGTCACGTGCCTCGGCAAAACGCCGCTCGTCGAGGTACAGCCGACCCAGAGCCGAGAGTGTCATCGGGTCGTTGGGGTTGCCCGCGAGTGCGAGTTGAAACTGCCTGGTGGCTTCCGCGATGAAACCCATGCGTGCGACGGTGGTGGCGTAGTCCCGGCGGACCTCGGGTCGGGTCGGATCGAGGTTGAGCGACGCGGCAAAAGCGTCGAGCGCGCCCTCGATGTTGTTGCGTTTGGCCAGCTCGATACCGACGTAATAACTCGCTCTTGCGTTGCGTGGGTTCTGAGCAACCGAGTCCTGCCAGAGGTTGAGCGGGTCGTGGTAGAGCGTGTTGCGTTGCACGGTTGTGGCTGTCAGACCGACCGATAAAGCCAGCACAAACAGCGCAGCCAGGATCAGCCGGGGCTTGTTTGCACGGATGTTCGCAAGGAGTCGGGCCGCCCCCGTCACGCCCAACACGACCACCGCCGCGAGCGGGATATACATTCTGTGCTCCATGGCCAGGTCGGCGATGGGCACGATGCTCGACGTCGGTGCCAGCACGATAAAAAACGACGCGGCACAGAATCCCGCCCGCGGCCAGCGCCACAGCGCCACAGCGGTGACGCCCAGCAACACGACGATCAACGCGACCGACGGCCACGACTGGCCCAGGCCGGTGGATTGCAGCCACATGTAATCGATGTTCTGGCCGCGCGGCCAGAAGGAGAGCTTGAGGTAGTGCAGGATGACCGCCGGCTGGGAGATCGCGTAGCTCCTGGCACTCATGCCCGGCACGGAGAAGCCGGCCGAGACCTGGAACTGGGGCGTTGTGGTCGGGGTAAGGTCGGGTGTTGCCGTCGTTGTCCGGCTGTTCATCAGGCTTTGAATCCACGGGCCGGTGACGGGCATGTTCGTCAGCACCGTCGGCAGAACGACCAGCCACACCGCGACGTGGAGCAAGCCCCGTTTGACCACGACATCGCGCCAACGCTTTGCCACAAAGACGCGGTCATAGAGCGGCAGCAGGGCCGGGATCACCACCGCGACTTCTTTGCAACCCAGGCTTGCCAGCGTCGCAATGACAACGACCGTGCCCCACGCCCATTTTGCAAAGCGTGGCGTTGACGATTGCGGCGCGTTGCTGTTGAAGTTTTGTGACATTGCCACTCGGTAAAAGCCAAACATCGCAAGCAGCAGGAACAGGCCCATCATCGATTCGCAGCGCTGGATGATGTAGGTCACTGCCTGGGTCTGCAGCGGGTGCAGCGCCCAGAGCAACGCGCAGACAAAACCGATCCAGAGCGATTGGCGTTGCGTCCGGGTTGACCGTGTCTCGTCAACCCGCGAAGCGTTCAACCGAATCCGCAACGAGCCGACCACCAGCGCCATGAGCAGCACGGCGGAAAGCGTGTGGGCCGTGATATTCCACACGTGATATCCCGTGACATCGAAGCCGTCCCGGCCCAGCGCGCGGTTGATGTTGAAGTTCAGCCAGAGCGACGCGGAGATCAGCGGGCGGTGCTCGGTCAGGTTCGACCAGAACGACTCATGCCCCCAGTGGTCCCCGCGCATGAGGATGGTGCGGTCGTCGTCGAAAGTGAACTTGCCTTCGAGTGAACTCGACCAGACCCCGAGACAGACCAGAACCAGAACGACATAGAGGT
The DNA here is from genome assembly GCA_016125215.1 of Phycisphaera sp. Classification (GTDB taxonomy): domain Bacteria; phylum Planctomycetota; class Phycisphaerae; order Phycisphaerales; family Phycisphaeraceae; genus RI-382. The sequence goes on along the minus strand of WGMF01000006.1, from coordinate 181,256 downwards.
GCCGGGGCTTGACCCGGTCCAGCGGGCCTGAGCTGTGGGCATTTGCAGCCGGTGTCTTTTCAACCGATCCGGCTGGCTTTTCGTGTGGGTGATCCTTCCGCCCGCCCATGATGGCCTCGGTCGATGAGGGGAGTAGTCGCTTACTCTACCACCCGCGGTCAATCGGCACGGGATGAGGATTGTGTGAATAATTATTCAGCGGCAGCCGGCGGCGCATCGCTCTCGGCCGATGGGATAGGGTCGGCGTCATCTTCGTCGTCGTCCACCTGTTGACCCCGCGCGCGGGCAAGACGCAGTTGTGCCCGGCGCTCCGCGCGTTTGCGGGCTTCTTCGCTTGGCCAATCGTATTCCACCTCGCCCGTCTGCGGGTTGCGCCAGTCGGGCTTGTCGGTTGTTTCCGGTTCGGCTGAGGCGTTGACAAGTTCCAGCCGGATCTCTCCACCGACCTTGTCCTGCACGACTTTGATCTTGCGTTGCCGGGTCAGTTCGAGCACCGCGAGGAACAGGCCGATCATCTCCACGCGCGTCTTGCGACCAACGAAGACCTGCTGGAGTGTCATTGTCGGTTTGCCCTCCGCGGTTTCGCGCTGCAGGCGGTCGAGCAGGTCCTCTGCGTGCAGGGAGATCGGCGTGTCGTCGTAGACGACTTCGTGCCGACCCGGGCCTTGGCCGACGGTCTCGAGGATGCGTGCAAAAGCTTCGCACAGGTCGAGCACGTGCGCGTCTTCGAGGTCGATCTCGACCGCCTGATCGTCGTCTTCACCGTCGGCGTTGTCGGGTGATGCGGGCTTGCCGGGCTGATGGGCAAAGCGATCGCGCCAATCGTCGTAGCGGTCTTCGAGGTCGTAGGCGGCGTCCTTGAAGCGCTTGTAGGCCAGCAGTTGCTGGACGAGTTCGTAACGCGGGTCGAGGGGGTTTGTGCCCGAGGGTGTCTCGTCGCCCTCGCCACCACCGTTCGGGAGGGGCGGCGCGAGCATCGCGCTCTTGATTTCGAGCAGGGTCGCGGCCATGACGAGGAACTCGCCTGCCAGGTCGATGTCGATCTGCTGGATGAGCTTGAGGTGTTCGAGGTATTGCTCGGTCAGGCGAGCGATGGGGATGTCGTGCAGGTCGATCTCGTCGCGCTTGACGAGGTAGAGCAACAGGTCCAGCGGTCCCGCGTAGGCGTCGAGTTGGACGCGGTAGTCTTCCTGCGTGATGCGGTGGGGTGTGGCGGTCATGTCTTCAATCAATACTCGGAGTATTTTTCTGACGCGTCATGTTCGACTTCCGGTCTTCACTGCCGGTCTTCACTACCGGTCTTCACTTCCGGGGGGGGTTGCTGGATGCGTCGGGCTGTCTGATAATGCCATAGCTTAACGACGCCCCATCCATGAATAAAGCCCCCGACCCTGCCACACCGAAGATTTCCCCAAGCCAACGGGCCTCGCAACAGGCCCTGGCCGAGCAAGTTTTACGCACCGAGTCCGAGGCCATCAGCCGCGTCGGGATCGACGAGCGTTTCCACCGCGCGGTCGAGTTGATCCTCAACAGCACCGCGTCATCCGATCAGCACGGCGGAAGCGTCGTCGTCTCGGGTCTGGGCAAGAGCGGACTCATCGGCCAGAAGCTCTCGGCTACGTTTGCTTCGACCGGGACGCACTCGCATTTTCTCCACCCCGTCGAGGCGATGCACGGCGACCTCGGCCGGGTACGCAAAAACGACGTGGTGCTGCTGCTTTCCTACGGCGGCAACACCGAGGAAGTGGTCACGCTGGCCACCATACTCCGGCAAGACGCCGTCCCGGTGATCGCGATCGTCGGCCGGCCGGGCAGTGAACTTTCGCGCCTGGCCACTGAGACTCTGACCATCGGCGACGTCACCGAGGCCTGCCCGCTCAACCTCGCGCCGACCGCCAGCACCACCGCCATGCTCGCCTTGGGCGATGCGCTGGCGCTGTGTGTCAGTCAACGGCGGAACTTCGATGCGGATGATTTCCGCAAGGTCCACCCCGGCGGGGCACTGGGCAGGCAACTCTTGCCTGTGGTCGACGTGATGCGGTTCAAGGCGGCGGGCGATCAGCCCAACCTGCCTTTGATCCCCGTGGGCGTCAGCGTGGAACGGGCGTACCAGATCGCGGACGAGCAGAAGGGGGACCTCCGCAGGGCGGGCGCTCTAATCATTGTCAACAAGGACCGAACTCTGGCCGGCATCCTCACCGACGGCGACCTCCGCAGGCTCGTCTTCACACACGGACGCGACGCCCTGACAAAGCCGATCGAAGGCTTCATGACGCAGAACCCCCGGAGGCTCGCTTCGACCGCGCTCGTCCGTGATGCGGTGCAACTCATCCGCGAACACAGGATCGACGAACTGCCGGTGGTGGACGCCAAGAGCGTGGTTGTGGGTCTGATCGACGTGCAGGATTTGATGGCACTGAAGGTGATTGAGGGGTGAGTGGTGAGTGCAACCGCAGTCAAACTCATTTGCCTCGATGTCGACGGCGTCCTGACCGACGGGTCGATCATCGTCAACGACCTTGGGCAGGAGACGAAACGATTTTTCGTGCGAGACGGGTTTGCGATCCGGGCCGCGATGTCGATGGGCATCCAGGTCGGCGTCATCACGGGGCGGAGCAGCCGGTGCGTGAACCATCGGCTTGAAGAGCTAGGCGTCAGCCTCGTCATGCAGGGCCAGCACGACAAGCGCATCGCGCTCGAGACGCTCTGCCAGAGGGCGGGCGTGGACCTGTCGCAGTCGGCTTATCTCGGCGACGACCTGATCGACCTGCCGGCGCTCATGCGATGCGGCTACCCGATGGCGGTGGCCGACGCGGTCGAGGAGGTGCGTGAGGTGGCAAAGTATGTCACGCAAGCCCCCGGCGGTCGCGGCGCGGTGCGTGAAGCGGTCGACCACATCCTCAAACAACAGGGCCGATGGGACGAGTTGCTCGAACGCTACGGGGTTTAGATCGGCACGCTTACGAAGAAATCGAGTGCCGATACAGAAACCGCAGATTTCGCAGATGACGCTGATTTAAGACAGATACTCCCGATCCAAAATCTGTATCGATCTGTGAAATCTGCGCTATCTGCGGTTGCCTCCCCGTTCCCGATGTTCGCTGCACGCTTCCTCGCCAGCCCGGAATGAAATCCCCATATCTTCTCTCCCCGCCTCTGTGTCTCTGTGGTTCATCTCGACGGATGCTCTTATAATCCGCTCATCGATGACTCGACCCTCTCACAGGATGTGGGCACGGTTGCCCGACGATCAGCTCCTGGACCTGCGGTTTTGTGACCTGGGTCTGAGCGTCGAAAAGTTCCCCGAGCTTAAACGCCGGGTGCGCAGGGTGCGGGACGAACTTCAAGCCAAGGGCATGGCCTTCGATCCGCACTTCTGGGTCAGTGACGAGTGGTTCACGCCCGACGGGGTGCCCGGTGTGGCGATCCCGTTCTACCTGGCCCACCCGCGGCTGAAAAAACTCGAGCGCAAGATGATGCTCGAGGTCGAGGGCGGGTCGGAGGACTGGTGCATGCGCATCCTCCGCCACGAGGTCGGGCACGCCATCGACAACGCCTACCGCCTGCACCGCCGACGCAAGTGGCGCACGCACTTCGGGCGCTTCACCGACCCCTATCCCGACTACTACCAGCCCAAGCCTTACAGTCGGAGCTACGTCTTACATCTTGATATGTGGTACGCCCAGGCGCACCCGTCGGAGGACTTTGCCGAGACGTTTGCCGTCTGGCTCACGCCCGGGTCGCGGTGGAAGAGCCGATACAAGACCTGGCCCGCCATGCGCAAGCTCGAGTATGTCGACGAACTCATGCACGAGATCGCGGGCAAAAAGCCGCTCGTCCACAATACCCGCACCATCGACCCCACGGGCAGGCTCCGCACCACGTTGCGCGAGCACTACCGTGTCAAACGCATGCGCTACGGCGAGGAGTGGCCCGACTTCTACGACCGCGACCTGCGCAAACTTTTCTCCGACGATCCGCGGTACCGCAAGAGCATCACCGCCGCGCGGTTCCTCGGCCACGCCAGGCCCGAGCTGCGCAGGATGGTCGCTCGCTGGACCGGGGCCTACCAGTACACCATCGACCAGGTGCTCATCGATATGATCGACCGCTGCCGGGAACTACAACTCCGCCTGGCCGTCTCTCCGGAGCAGGCACGCATGGACGCGGCCCTGCTCGTCGCGGTGCAGACCATGAACTACCTCCACGAGGGCCACCACAGGCTGGCGCTATGAAACCGCTGCGTGTCCTACTCCTGATGCACGTGGACCTCGTCCCGCCCGACTCGATCGACGGCGTGAGCGAGGAACAGATGCAACCGTGGAAGACGGAGTACGACGTGTGGGCCGGCCTGTGCAACGCCGGGCACGACGTGAAGAAACTCGGCGTCTACGACGACCTGGGCGTCATCCGCGACGCCATCGAAGACTTCAAGCCCCACATCACTTTCAACCTGTTGGAAGAGTTCCACGGCGTGGCGGTCTACGACCACAGCGTCGTGAGCTACCTCGAACTGATGAAAAAGCCCTACACCGGCTGCAACCCGCGCGGGCTGATGCTCGCGCACGACAAGGCGCTCTCCAAGTCGATCCTCTCCTACCACCGCGTCCCCGTGCCCGATTTTGCCGTCTTCCCCGTCGGGCGCAAGGTCCGCAAGCCCGCGAAGCTGGCCTACCCGCTGCTGGTCAAGTCGCTGACCGAGGAGGGGTCGGTCGGCATCTCGCAGGCGTCGATCGTCTACGACGACGACAAGCTCGTCGAACGCGTCCGCTTCATCCACAACAGCATCGGCACCGACGCGCTGGTCGAACAATACATCGAGGGCCGTGAGTTTTACGTCGGGATCATCGGCAACCAGAGGCTCATGACCCTGCCCGTGTGGGAGCTGGGGTTCGACAACCTGCCCGACGACTCCGCCGCCATTGCCACCTCCAGGGTCAAGTGGGACTACAAGTATCAACAGCGCGTCGGCGTCCACACCGGCGAGGCCAAAGACATCACCGACGCCCTTCGGCAGAAAATCCTCAACGTCTCCAAGCGGGCCTACAAACTCCTGAACCTCACGGGCTATGCGCGTATGGACCTGCGCGTGGACGCCGATGAAAAGGTCTACCTCATTGAGGCCAACCCCAACCCGCAGTTAGCCTACGGCGAGGACTTCGCCGAGGCCGCCGAGGCCGCGGGGATAAACTACGAACAACTCATGGCACGCATCGTCAGCCTGGGTTTGAGCTACCGCCCCGCGTGGAGAACGGATTAAGGCATTCACCGCAGAGAGCGCAGAGTGCGCAGAGAAAGCCATAGAAGTATGAACGCAAACATCCCGATTCAATTGTCCAAACTCTTCTCTGCGTCCTCTGCGCTCTCTGCGGCAAAAACCGCCGCGGTCGTGTGGATGTGTGGTGCGGTGATTTGTCTAGTCGGTTGTGTTGGCCAGCCAGAGCCGGTTGCCCGGGATGCAAGGGGCCAGCCGCTCGACGCCAGCGCGATGGAAGAGGCCGCGTCGTCACGCTCGAAGGTGATCGGCAGAATGGCGCCCGATTTCACACTGCCCGACGACAACGGCCAGATGCGCTCGTTGCGAGACTTCCGGGGGCGGGGGTGGCTGGTGCTTTATTTTTATCCCGCCGACGACACGCCCGGTTGCACCTGTCAGGCGACCGAGTTCACCTCTCTGCTCTATTACTTCCACAACCTCGACGCTTCCGTGGTCGGCATCAGCAGCGACGCGCCCAACGCCCACGCCCACTTCCGCAAGCAATACGCCCTGGAGATCGAACTGCTCAGCGACACCGACCACAAGGTCATGTCGCAGTACGGGGCGTTTGTCGATACCACCATCGCGGGCCTCCACGAGCAGCGCGTCATCCGTTCGACCTTCCTGATCGACCCCGGGGGCAAGATCGCGTGGCACTGGCCGGAGGTCATCCCCAAGGGTCACGCCCAGCGCGTGGCCGAGAAACTTGAGGCGCTCAAGGCCCAGCGATGAAAATGTGTTGTGTTGAGATTCTGTCACCCGGCTATCGACCTTGGCATCAGAGGGTAACATGACACGCATGACCCCCAGCGCGATCGACTCCTGGCACACGCACCACGTGGATACGGACAGCGGTTTGCAATCGCTGCGTGAGCGCGAGTGGGTGCTGAGCAACGGCAGCGGCACCTACGCGATGGGCACCGCGGCGGGCGTACACCAGCGCCGGTACCACGCCTACCTCGTCGCCGCCGGCCACCCGCCCGTGGGCCGCATCGCCGTGCTCAACAACGTCCTCGAACAGCTCGTGCTCCACCACTCGGACGCGACGCAGGTGCTCCAGTTTGCCTCGCTGGCCTTCCGGGACGACCGGGGGCAGACGGTCTACGCGCCCGAGGGGCAATCGATGCTCGTGTCGTTCGACAAGGGCGTCGACGCGGTGTGGACCTACCGCTGGGGCAAGGTGACGTTCACCCGCAGACTCGCGCTGGCGTGGAAGGGGCAGTCCGCTGCGCTGACTTACACCGTGCAAGGCCTGGACGCCAAGGCCGCGCGCAAGGCCAAGCTCCGCCTGGCGCCGATGCTGACGCTGCGTGACTTCCACAGCGTGCTCAAGCGCGTCGACGCGGGGTGGTGGAACCAGAGCGTCGCGGGGAAGAAGGGGCGCATCACCGTCGAGCGCAACACCACGCACGCCACGTTTTCCTGCCAGTCGCCCGGGGGCAAAGTGGATTACGCGAGGTCGGACGAGTGGTGGCACAACATTTTTTACGCCTTCGACCAGGAGCGTGGCCAGGAATGTCTTGAAGACCACTTCGTGCCCGGCTGGTTCGAGGTGACGCTGCCCACCGGCGACCCCTCGCAGGAGCACAGCGTCACACTGACCGCGGCGCTCGGCGAAGAGCCCGCCGTGGTGGACGACGCCGGCCGGTGGACAGCCGATCGCATCGCGCACCTCAAGCCCATTGCCCAGCACATCATCGGCCAACTCGACAAGTCGCTGCCTAAAGCCGACCTCACCCGACAGGCGCGGACGCTGGCCATCGCCGCGGATGATTTCGTCGTCGACCGCTCGCTCAAGGGCCAGAAGCTCTCGACGATCCTCGCGGGCTACCCGTGGTTCAGCGACTGGGGGCGCGACACCTTCATCGCGCTGCCCGGCTTGCTGCTGACCACGGGCCGGTTTGACGAGGCGCTCGAGGTGCTGCGCGTCTTTGCCGGCTCGATCCGCAACGGCCTGGTGCCCAACCGCTTCGACGACTACAGCGAGGACGCTGCGCACTACAACACCGTCGACGCCAGCCTGTGGTACGTCCACGCGGCGGTCGAGTATGTCAAGGCCTCGGGCGACTCGAAGAGCTGGGACAGTTTCCTGTGCGAGGCCTGCCGATCGATTGTCGACGCCTACATCCGTGGGACCGATGAAGAGATTCGCATGGCGGGCGACGGACTGATCACCGCCGGCAACCCCGGCACGCAGCTCACGTGGATGGACGCGGCCTGCAACGGCGTCGTCTTCACGCCGCGCCACGGCAAGGCCGTCGAGATCAACGCGCTGTGGTTTAGCGCCCTCTCGTCGCTGGCCGAGATGCTCAAGTCTTCCGACAAGCAGGCGGCCGGCCACTACAACAAGTTGTTAGCCCGCATCAAACGCTCCTTTGCCAAGGTCTTCTGGGACCCGGGGGATTACCTCGTCGACCACGTCTACACCGACGACCAGAACCGCGAGCACCGGGACACGTCCATCCGCCCCAACCAGATTTTTGTCTGTTCGCTGCCGAACTCCCCGCTGCCTTTGACTAAGCAGAAGCTTGTGCTTGCCGCGGTGGAGAAGAACCTGCTCACGCCGTTTGGCCTGCGGACGCTGCCGCCGGACGACCCGCACTACCACCCGCGCTACACCGGGCCGGCCTTCGGGCGCGACGAGGCCTACCACCAGGGCACCGTCTGGCCGTGGCTCATCGGGCCTTACGCCGAGGCGGTCCTGCGTGTGGGCAAGTTCTCCGAGCCTGCACGAGAGAAAGCCGGCCAAGCCATTGCGTCGCTCGTCGAGATGATTCTCGGCGGTGGCCGATTCCCCGCGCTGGGCCAGCTCTACGAGATCCACGAAGCGGCCGAACCTCATCGCCCCGTCGGCTGCATGGCGCAGGCGTGGTCCGTCGCCGAGGTCCTGCGCGTGACGGCACTGATCCATTCCTGATTAAGCACTGCATCCAAAAATGAACTTGTGCGGTACTGGCACATATGATGAGCCGATACAGAAACCGCACATTCCGCAGATGACGCAGATTCAAGACAGATTTTTCCGCTCCTTAATCTGTATCGATCTGTGAAATCTGTGTAATCTGCGGTTACTTCCCCGCTCCCGTATTTCTGTGATCTGGTGCCAGGTCTTACAGGCAGCGGTTTTAACCTGCGCACGATCTGTTTTCCCCCGCGCGCACAAAAGCGTCGGTGTGCCCAAGGGTAGGCACGGAACTCCCTGCCCCCGGACGCCGATGACATGCGATCACCCCACGACCTAACCGAGTTGCTGCATCCGCCAGACGGCGCGGTAGAGGCCGGCCACGTCTGTGCGTTCGACGGTGCGCGGGGCAAATCGCGGGTTGAGCGGCTGCATGCGGATCAAGCCCCCGCCCTCGAAGTAGACGCGCTTGAAGGTCGTCTCGTGGTGGGGTTCGAGGCGGATGAAGCAATCGTTCCCGTCGGCGACTTTGGCCTGCGGGGAGAAGATGACGACGTCGCCCTCGCGGTAGTCGGGCATCATCGAATCGCCGACGACGCGCGCTGCAAAAGCGGTCGGGTCGCCCAGGTCAGGGCAGGAGACGTATTCATCTGCCACCTGCGCGGGGTAGTCGAGGTCGGTAAAACCGGTGGGGTAGCCCGCAGCCACGTTGTTGATCAGGGGGACGTGGATGTGCACGGGCACAAAGGCGTCGAGCGAGTTCCGGGGACGGGTGGGTGTGTCGGGATCATCCGAACCCAGCGCGGCCACGATGCGGTCTTCGAGTTCGCCGGTCCTGAAGAGTTCGTCGAGACTGCGCGCCCCGTCGCCGCGCCGCTTGGCGGAATCGGCGAGCCAGCGGGCCAGCTTTCGGCCGGCGTCGGCTCGGTCGCTCAGGCGGGCGATTTCTTTTTTCACCTTGGCCGGCGTGAGGTGCCAGTCGGCGGCACGCGACAGCTCGCCATCTTTGATCCGCAGCGCCCGTTCGAGCGCCGCGACGAGCGGCCGGGAGGGCGGGTTGGCCACGCGGTGGTTCTCGATCATCGAGAGGTAGCTCTTGGTCGAGCCGACCTCCTCCGCCAGGGCCGAGAGCGTCAGGCCCAGCGCCTCCCGGCGTTCGCGCACGATCTGTCCGATGGATTTGAGCATAAGGCACCTTCCTTAGCGGTCACTTGAACCGCGGGGCTCGATCGGCCCGACCGACCGCGGTTTTGACAGGCGGTGATATTGTGGCACCGACGGGGTTGAATAACAATTGAACCTCTTGTAGAATACCAAACATAAACCTTACAAGCAAGGGGGTGCCCCGTGAGTGACATGGCATCAAAAACCACCGTGGAACAGCAAGCCCGCCGGGTCGAGCAGCGCGACGCGGTCGAGACCATCCTGGCCCTGGCCCAGCATCTTGACCCCGCTGAACGCCTCCTGCTGGAGCAGGTCTACAAGAACGGGCTGACCTTCACGGACATCGGCAGGCTGACCGGCCAGGCCCCGGTGCGGGTGAAACGGCGCATCCATAGCCTGGTCAGTCACTTGAAAAGCCCGTTGTACCGCCGGATGGTCCTGCACGGCCACGTCTTGCCCACCCCCACCCGAAAGGTCGCCCAGGCGCTATTCATCCGCAAACAAAGCTACCGCCAAGCCGCCCGACACTGCCGATTGTCGATCTACCAGGTCCGCAGACACGCCCTCGATGCCCGCCGACTGCTTCAAGCCATGCCCTGAGCCGATTGTGCCCTTCATCGTCAAAGTTCAAAAGGAAATAAACCGTGGGTGAAACCTGTCTGCCCCTGCAATTGCAATGGACCGTGCGTACCGATGTCGATCCCTCGCCCCGCGTCATGCGGGTCGCGGCCATGTTCGGTCTGGGCGTCGAGGGTGGGCGGGACGTGCGCGTCGTGCCCCCCATCAAACTCACTCTGCGACCGGGGCAGGTCGTTTTCATCACCGGGCCGAGCGGCGGGGGGAAGAGTTCGATCCTTCGGCTGATCTCTAATCAATTGCTGCACGACACCCGCGTCCGGGTGATGGCGTTCCACCACCTGCCCGAGCCGGCTGAACGACCGCTCGTCGATGTGTTCGATCACCTGCCCCTCGAACGGGCTGTGCGTGTGTTGAGCCTCGCGGGGCTGGGCGACGCCTTCGTCATGCTGCGCAGACCCAGCGAACTCTCCGATGGCCAGCGCTACCGGCTGCGACTGGCGCAGGTCATGGCGATGGCGGAAGAACAACCCGGTCATCCCGCGAGCAACGGACAGGGCCCACTCATGGTCGTGCTGGCTGACGAGTTCGGTGCCACACTCGACCGCCTGACCGCCACCGTCATCGCACGCAACATCCGTCGGTGGGTCAGCAGGTGCCTCACGCCCGTGTGTTTCGTCGCCGCGACCACGCACGACGACCTGCTCGAGCCGCTCGAACCCGACACACTCATCGAAAAAGGCCTGGGCGAGAGCGTCGAGGTCCTTGAACGCAACCCAACCCTAACCAGCCCCAAGCCATGAACGCCCGTGACTCTAACAAACTATCAGTCACGCAGAGGTTCGACCGGATGCGTCAGACCCACGTAAAAATCCTCGCCGGTGATGGGCTGCGGCTTGAGGTCGGCTCGATGCGGGATTACCACGCGCTGGCCGAGTTCCATTACCGGTCACAACACCCCGGCACCGCGACGCGCGTCTGGGTGCTGCGCCACGATCACCTCTCGTCCGCTGCGCGGTTTGCCGGTCGTGAGGGTTCGCAATCCGTGGCGGGCGTGCTTGTCGAATCACTGCCGAGTCTGGCCTGTCGCATGCGAGACTGGGCGCTGCACGAGCGTTACCGTTCGATCACGGACGTGCGTGCCCGGGCGCGGTTGTTGTGTGATGAGCTGCGTGTGGTCAGCCGAGTCGTCGTCCACCCGCAGTGGCGCGGTTTGGGGCTGGCGGTGCGGCTCGTCAGGGCTACCCTCGAAAATCCAGTCACGCGCTACACCGAGGCCATCGCCGCGATGGGGCACGTCAACCCCTTCTTCGAGGTCGCGGGGATGAGGGCGTACCCCCGCCCGCCGCACCCCTTCGACCAGCGGCTGCGCGACGCGTTCAGCAGCGCGGGTATCAACCCCGTCGAACTGGCCGCCATCGGGCCACTCGGCACGAAGATTGACAACATGCCCGAGCACGCACGCAGGTGGTTTGTCCGCGAAGTCCGCACCTGGTTTGCCCGCACCCACCGAACCTCGCGCATTGAGTCCACACTCACCACCCAGCTCGAACTGGCGAGGCAACGCCTCCTGTGCGAGCCGGTCTACTACCTGTTTGACCACGCCTCACACCCCTCACCAGGAGCCAGCCCATCGTGAGCGACACACCCGCCACTTCATTTCAGGTGATCCCGCTTGATCAACTCCACGCGCACCCGTCGAACTCGAACGTGATGCCCGAGCCGATGGTGGCCAAGCTCGTGGAACACATCGGCCGAACGGACCGCTACCCGCCGTTGATCGTTCGACCACACGACGCGGGGTACCAGGTGCTCGACGGGCACCACCGTGCCGAGGCGCTGCGGAGGCTCAACCAAACCGAGGCACGGTGCGTGGTCTGGGACGTGGGCGATGACGAAGCCCTGGTCCTGCTGGCCACGCTCAACCGTCTGCAGGGCCGCGACGACCCCCGGAAGCGGGCTTCTTTGGTCGAAGAATTGCAGCAGCACTTCGATGTCGACACGCTGGCTTCACTCCTTCCCGAGGACGCGGACGCCCTGCAAAAGCTCGTGGAAATCAACCACCCGCCGCAGGTGCGTGAACCGCTCGACCTCGAAGACATGCCCCTAGCGGTCCATTTCTTTCTCAGACTCGACCAGCGCACTCGGCTCGAACGCAGGCTGCACGAGGTCGGCCCGAACCGTGAAGAAGCCTTGCTTCGCTGTGTGTTGGGCGGCGTGAAGGAGGGGGCGTGAGGAAGATCGGCAAAGACAAACGTGAACAGATGCTTACGGACCTCGTCGCGGCCAGGCAGGACGTGGTGGCGCTGGCACAGCGGCACAAGGTGACGCTCGAGGCGCTGTCGGACTGGGCGGCGCACGACGAGGGCGTGACCGCACTGGAGGGTCTGTGTCGGCTGGCGTATTTGCAGACGCAGGTGCTGCTCAGCCGATACCGCCTGCTTGCGGCCGGCCGACTGATCAAACTGGCCACGCTCGAAGCCGACGACACGCGGAGCAAGGACCTGGCGCGGCGTGCGTGTGTCGATTTATTACGGCTGGACCTCAAACCCGGATTGCGGTCGGTTGATGATGGATCATCCGATGACGAAGCGGGACAAGACCTCTGGCAACTGCTCGGGCGTCAAAACGTCATCTCCCCGGGAGAGCGGGCGGTCGACGCCGATGGCCCGTTTGGGGGTGAGGGGTCTTGAAAAAACCCACACTGATCGAACGCCTCGACGCGGTGCGTCCGCGCTGCCCGGCTCAACTGGCCTCGTTTGTCGAGCGGGTGCTGGGTCTGCGCGTGCCCGACAGACCCGTCATCGAGGGCAACCGTTCGCCGATGGATTACCTGTCGCACGCTTTTTTCGAGCGGGGCGATTGCGTGGTCTGGGCCAGCCGGGGCGGGGGCAAGACGATGCTCGGCGCGGTGGCAACGCTGCTGGATATGTTGTTCAAGCCCGGCATCCAGGTGCGCGTGCTCGGCGGCAGCCTCGAACAATCCAGCCGAATGCACCGCTACCTGCTCGGGTTGGTTTCGCTCAAGGTCGTCCGACCGTTCCTGTTTGACGAGCCTACGCAGCGGCGCGTGACCCTGTTCAATGGCAGCAGTGTCGAGGTGCTGGCACAGTCGGAGCGTGCGGTGCGCGGGCTGCGTGTCCACAAGCTGCGGTGCGACGAAGTGGAGCTCTTTGATCGAGCCGTCTGGCGGGCGGCGCAGCTCGTGACACGTTCGGGGTTGTGCGGCAACGTCTTTGTCCGGGGTAGCATCGAGACCCTCTCGACCATGCACCAGCCGTTCGGCTTGATGAGCGAGCTGACCTCGCCGGGCAGGGGGGTGACTGTCTTCCGCTGGTGCGCGATCGACGTGGCTGAGCGTTGCCCGTCTGAGCGGGATTGTCAGGCGTGCAACCTGTGGAAGGATTGCGGGGGCCGGGCTTAAGAGGCTCAGGGTTTTGTGGCCATCGACGACCTGGTGACGCAGCGCGGGCGTACCAGCGACGAGACGTGGGAGAGCGAGATGATGTGCCTGCGCCCCCGGAGGGACCAGTGCGTGTATCCCGCGTTCCGCGTGGAGAAACACGTCGTGGAAGAGGTGTCTGCCTTCGATTTTAATGGCGTGCCCACCGTGGCCGGTATGGACTTTGGCGTGCGTAGCCCACTCGTGATGCTGCGGGCTAAACTCATCGACGAGGGTCAACCCCTCGAGCAGCGCAGGATCATTGTCACCGATGAGTATGTCCAGTCCGACCTGACACTCGACGCGAACCTCGACCGCATCGCTGCGCAACATTCCGCTCTGCCCAGGTGGTTAGCTGTGGACCCCGCCGGGGCACAACGCAACAGCCACACGGGAGTGTCGGATATCGACGTGCTCCGCAAGCGGGGTTACGTCGTGCGCTACCGCGCCTCATCGTTGCACGAGGGCATCGACCGCGTCCGACGAAGGCTCGACCACGGCTCACTCCTGATCTTGTCGAAATGCCCGCGCCTGATCGAGGGTCTGTCTTCGTACCACTTCGACCCCGACCGCCCCTGGCGCGACGCCCCGATCAAGGACGGCCCGGACCACGTGTGCGACGCGCTGCGTTACCTCGTGGTGAATCTCGAATCGGCGACGCAACCGGTGAAGCGGATGGATTACATGTGATGCGGATGATCTTGCAGATTTGAAGACAGGACCGGCGTGGGGACACGCCGGCTCGGATGCCGGGCTGTCCCACCGAGCCGGGCTGTCCCCAGCCCGGTCTTCCTATTACCATTCCTACATGCCCGACCGCCCCCTGGCATACCACATCACATTCGGGACCTACGGCACACGCCTGCACGGCGACACACGCGGTACCGTGCATCGCTCGATGAACCAGCCGGGTGACCCGATCATTGGACGGGACGACAAGTGGCAAGCGATTGAAAAAAATCTCCTGCGATTCGAGCCTGTGATCTTGACCCAACCGCAGCGAAGCGAGATCGAAACGGCTTTGCCCGGCATCGCGGAGCGTGGCGGCTGGTCCCTGCACATCACCGCGGCACAACCGGATCACGTTCATGTACTTCTCTCAACCGAACACGACCCGCAGGCTGCACGCAAGGTGCTCAAGCGATGGCTTGGTCAGGCAGTGAGCATCAAGTGGCCGCTCGCGCCGGAGCAGTCGTGGTGGTCGGAGGGTGGGAGTGTGAAGTGGGTGTGGGACGAGGGGTATTTCCAGAACGTGTTTGAATACATCCGCAAGCAGCGGGCACTGCCGTGGGTTTGAAGACCGGTTTGAAGAAGACCGGCGTGGGGACACGCCGGCTCGGTTGCCGGGCTGTCCTTCCGAGCCGGGCTGTCCCACCGAGCCGGGCTGTCCCCAGCCCGGTCTTACCGATAGCATGCTGACATGACTCGCAGTAGCGCCATATCGTCAGTCGGACGCGACTGCCCCGTGTGTGGTGAGTCGATCCTGGTCTGGCGCACCGAGGCGAATCGGCTCAAGGACGGGCGGTGGTCTTGCCCGAATTGCCAATCGATCCTCGATCGTTGCCCGCACTGGCTGTCTTGGTTCTACATGTTGACGGTTCTTCCTCTCGTGGAGGTTCCACACTATTTCGGCAGTCTTGGTTTGATTCCCCGACTCATTGCCACAGGTGTGTTGGCTTTTATCGTGTGGTGTTTGGAGCAACGACTTCAAAGCTACCGCGTGGTCAGCCGACGCAACCCCCATTTTTGCAAAGCGTGTCGATATGACTTTCGACCTTTGGGTAGAGTTCTGCCCGACACCTGCCCCGGCTGTGGCGAACCCACCGACCCTCTCGGTCGGAAGCGCGAGAATGCCGAGGCGCTGGGGAAGATGTAACCCAAGATGAGTTATGCTGGGGCTTGATGTCCCGCCTGATCCTTGCGCGTCTGGTGCAGTTGCCCATCATCCTTGGGGTGATTTTTTTTGTGACGTTCACGATGGTGTGGGTCTTGCCCGGCAACCCGCTCGAGTTGCCCGAGGGCAAGCGGCCGCCGGCCGAGGTGCAGGAGGCGATGTTGCGGGCCTATCACATGGATAGCCCGTGGTCGTTTTTGAAAAGTTATGTCACCGGTCTGGCCGTCGGCGCGTCGGGGCACGCGCCGCCGTATTTCGGGCCGAGTTTGCAATACCGTGACCAGTCGGTCAATGACATTTTGCTCAATGGTTTGCCCGTGAGCGCGGCGCTGGGCGCGGCGGCGATGTTTGTGTCGCTGGTGTTGGGATTGAGCGCAGGGGTGATCGGGGCGCTCTGGCCCGGATCGTGGCTGGACAGGGGGAGTCTTGCGGTGGCACTGGCTGGGGTGAGTCTGCCGTCGTTCGTGGTGGCGTCGTTGCTGCTGGTGATCTTTGGTGGGTTACTCCACCTCATGCCGATCGGCGGGTGGGGCAGGGCGGAACATTTTGTGCTCCCCGCGATCACGCTGGGCCTGGGACCCGCGGCGTACATTGCCAGGCTGATCCGTCTGGGTCTGGCGGACGTGATGGCCAGCGACTACGTCCGCACCGCTTTGGCCAAGGGGCGCTCGCGCAGCGGTGCGCTCTTCCATCACGCCTTCAAGATCGCGTTCCTGCCGGTGCTGAGTTTTCTCGGACCGACCGCGGCGCTGGTGGCCACGGGTTCGTTCGTGGTGGAAAAAGTTTTCAACATCCCCGGCATGGGCGAGCACTTCGTTAACGCGGTGCTCAACAAGGACCAGTTCCTCGTGCTGGGCGTGGTGTTGGTTTACGCCACGCTGCTGGTGGTGTTCAATCTGGTTGTGGACGTATCGTATGCGTGGTTCGACCCGCGCATCGAGATCGCTTAGGTTATCAGACGGTTGTTGGTCTCATGCGTTGGACAATCCGGGCCGATGTTTTATAATGGGATTTTAGCATCCTTAGATGGCGGGTCAGGGATGCATCAGCCGAAGCATCGGCTGAACTCCCAGGCCCCGGGTGTCCGGGAGTCCGGTCTTCCGGGGGATCGGGGGCGGTGCCCGCAAAACTTCTGAACGTCGCCGTGGACGGTCGCCGACCGACCGCGACTCAGGGAGGTTTCATCATGAATCAAGTCACCCACAAAGCACGCATCCTCATTGCCAAGCCCGGTCTTGACGGCCACGACCGGGGCGCGAAGTATGTCGCCCACATCCTGCGTGACGCGGGGTTCGAGGTGATCTACACCGGCATCCGTCGCAGCCCGGAGCAGATCGTCGCCGCCGCGGTGCAGGAAGACGTGGCCGCCATCGGGTTGTCGGTGTTGTCGGGCGCGCACATCGAGCTCTTCGGGCGCGTGCTGGAGTTGCTCAAGGGGCGTGGTGCGTCGGACATCGCCGTGTTCGGGGGTGGGACGATCCCGCCGGCCGACGTGCCCAGGCTCGAAGCGATGGGTGTGGCCGCCGTGTTTACGCCGGGCTCGAGCGCCGCTTCGATCATTGAAAAATTAGACAAGATTACCGCTGTGGGAGCGTGAGGTTCAGGGGTTTTTGTGACGAGCACGATAGGCCAACTTGTGCAGGACGCACGCCGTGAGGGGCCGACCGCCACGCGCGCAGCCGGCAGATTGATGAGCCTGCTCGACAACCAGCCGCAGCGACTCTCGGAGTTGCTGGCCGTCGCGCCGGATGAAGCGGACACCCCCGAACCCGACATGGTGCTCGGCATCACCGGTCCGCCGGGCGCGGGCAAGAGCACATTGACCAATCGGCTTGTCGCCGAGTTCCGCAAGCGTTACCCCGACGAGCGCATCGGCGTCATCGCGGTTGATCCGTCGTCGCCTTTCACCGGCGGCGCGGTGCTGGGCGATCGGGTCCGCATGATGGACCACGCATTGGACGACGGGGTCTTCATCCGGTCGCTGGCTTCGCGCGGGCACCTGGGCGGTTTGGCGCTGGGCGTGCGCGGTGTGCTGCGGGTGATGTCCGTCATCGGTTGCAAGCGGGTGCTCATCGAGACCGTTGGCGTCGGCCAGAGCGAGGTCGAGGTTGCGCGCGTGGCGGACCTGGTGGCCATCGTTTTTGCCCCGGGCATGGGCGACAGTGTGCAACTTCTTAAAGCCGGCCTGATGGAGGCGGGCGACCTTTTCGTCGTGAATAAAGCCGACCGCGATGGCGCTGACGCGCTCTATCACCAGATCCTTTCAACGCTGTCATTGCGGCCGGTGCAGGCCCATACGCCGCACGGGGGCGTGTCGCTTCTCGATCAGTGCCAGGCCCACGGGGGCGAGCCCGGTCACGACGAACCCGGTGCGCAGAAGACCGAGGTCAGCGCGTATCACCTGATGCAACCCGACGTGCTGCTGGTCAGCGCGCTCGAGAGCCACGGCATCGAAAAGCTGGCCGACGCCCTGGAGTACCGCGCCGCGACGTTCGGTCAGACGTGGCGCAGCCAAAGACGCCAACGCATCCACGACGACATCCGTGACGCCATCCTCGAAGAGGCGCGGGACCGACTCAGCACGACGCTGGGGACCAACGGCACGGTGTCCGAACACGTCAGGCACATCCTCGCCGGTGGAGAAACGGTACAAAGTGTGGCGGCCAAGCTCATCCGCCGAGCCGCCGACAGACAGGAGCCTATCACATGACCGACTCACAAAGTGTTAGCCACGCCCACAAGCAGTGGGAAGACAAGCTCGTCAACAAGACCATCGCCCGTTTTCCCGAGCGGGAGAAAGAGTTCACCACCGTCTCCGGTGTGCCGGTCGATCGGCTGTATCTTCCCGACGGCGTTGAGGACGGCTACCTCGACAAGCTCGGGTTCCCCGGCCAGTACCCCTTCACGCGCGGCGTCCAGCCCACCATGTACCGCGGGCGCTTCTGGACCATGCGCCAGTACGCGGGTTTCTCGACGGCCGAGGAATCCAACAAACGCTACCGCTACCTCCTCGAACAAGGCTCGACGGGCTTGAGTGTCGCATTCGATTTGCCCACTCAGATCGGTTACGACTCGGACGACCCGATGTCCGCGGGCGAGGTCGGCAAAGTCGGCGTCGCCATCGACACGCTGGCTGACATGGAAAAACTCTTCGACTCGATCCCGCTCGACAAGGTCTCGACCTCGATGACCATCAACTCGACCGCCGCGATCCTGCTGGCGATGTATATCGCCGTCGGCGAGAAGCAGGGCGTGCCCCCGGAGAAGCTCGAGGGCACCATCCAGAACGACATCCTCAAGGAATACATCGCACGCGGGACGTACCGCTTCCCGCCCAAACCGTCGTTGCGCATCATCAGCGACATCTTTGCGTACTGCACGAAGCACGTGCCGAGTTGGAACACCATCTCGATCTCGGGCTACCACATCCGCGAGGCCGGCTCGACCGCGGCGCAGGAGGTCGCCTTCACCCTGGCGGACGCGATCTGTTATGTCGAGACGGCGACCAAAGCGGGGTTGAGCATTGACGACTTTGCCCCGCGGTTGGCGTTCTTCTTTGCCGCCCATACGGACGTGCTCGAAGAGGTTGCCAAGTTCCGCGCGGCCCGTCGCCTATACGCCCGCATCATGAAAGAGCGGTTCAACGCCGGCAACCCCAAGAGCTGGATGCTCCGCTTCCACACGCAGACCGGCGGCGTCACCCTCACCGCGCAGCAGCCCGACAACAACGTCATCCGTGTCACGCTCCAGGCGCTCTCGGCGGTGCTCGGCGGGACCCAATCGCTGCACACCAACTCCAAGGACGAAGCCCTTGCCCTGCCCACGGAAGAGTCCGTCCGCGTCGCGCTGCGCACGCAGCAGGTCATCGCCTACGAGTCGGGCGTGGCCAACACCATCGACCCGCTCGGCGGCAGCTACGCCATCGAAAAACTCACCGACCAGATCGAAGAGCAGGCGATGCAATACATCAAAAAGATCGACGAGATGGGCGGCATGGTCCACGCCATCGAGACCGGCTACGTCCAACGCCAGATCGAAGAATCCGCCTACCGCTACGGCCAGTCCGTCGAGAAGGGCGAGCGCACGGTGGTCGGTGTCAACAAGTTCCAGACCGATGAAGCGCCCAACTGCGAGATCTTCACCGTGCCCCCCGAGACGACGAAGAAGCAGGTCGATGGCCTGAAAGCCGTGCGTGACAAACGCGACCCCCGGAAGGTCGAGCAGGCGCTCGCAGCGGTGAAGAAGGCTGCGCAGGGCACGGACAACCTCATGCCCGTGATCCTCGAAGCGGTCAAGGCCTACGCGAGCATCGGGGAGGTCTGCAAGACCCTGCAGGAGGTTTACGGGGAATACACCGAGTCGTTTAACTAACAGGATGTTATTAAAGGCAAAGCGGAGGGATGGCCATCCCTCCGCTTTAAGGAATCCAACCCATGATCCACGCCCGCGCCATCAACCACATCGGGATCGCTGTGCCCAACATCGACGCCCAGCGCGAGTTCTATGAGAAGACCCTCGGCGCCAAGTTCGAGGGCTGCGAAACCGTCGCGGACCAGAAGGTCAAGGTCGGCTTCTTTCTTCTTGGGCCAGAGGGCGCACAGGTCCGGCTTGAGCTGCTCGAACCCACCGCGCCCGACTCGCCCATTGCCAAGTACCTCGAAAAGAACCCCCACGGCGGGCTGCACCACGTCGCCTACACCGTCGACGACATCCAGAAGCGCCTCGACGACCTCAAGGCCTCGGGCCTGCGCCTGATCGACGAGACCCCGCGCCCCGGCGCCCACCACACCCAGATCGCCTTCCTCCACCCCAAGAGCTCGCACGGCGTCCTCACCGAGCTGTGCCAACCGAAGAAAGCATAAGAATCATGGCTGACCCCAAACCCAACGACAGTAAGAAGCCTGCGAAGTCCGTACTCCCCTCCGGCCGACCCATGTCGGAACTCATCACCGAGCTGCGTCAGAAGAAAGCCGAACTCGCGCTCGGCGGCGGCAAGGAACGCCTCGACAAGCAACGCAAGGCCGGCAAGCTCACCGCGCGTGAACGCATCGCATCCCTCCTCGATGAGGGCTCGTTTCAGGAGATGTACGGCTTTGCCAACCACCGCTGCACGTTGTTCGGCATGGAGAAGAAAGACCTCCCCGCCGACGGCGTCGTCACCGGTTGCGGCGCGGTCAACGGCAGGCTCGTCCACCTGGCCAGCCAGGACTTTACCGTCGTCGGTGGCGCGGCAGGCGAGGTCCACGGCGACAAGATCGTCGAGATGATGAAGAACAGCCTCAAGACCGGCTCACCCTTCGTCTTCATCAACGACTCGGGCGGCGCACGCATCCAGGAGGGTATCGACTCCCTCGCGGCTTACGGGCGGATCTTCTACCACAACACGCTGCTCTCGGGCGTGGTCCCGCAGGTCTCGCTCATCTGCGGCCCGTGTGCCGGCGGCGCAGCGTATTCCCCCGCGCTGACGGACTTCATCATCCAGACCCGCCACGCCCAGATGTTCATCACCGGGCCTTCCGTTATCAAGCAGGTCACCGGCGAGGATGTCACGCCCGAACAACTCGGCGGCCCCGAGGCGCAGATGCACTACTCCGGCGTCGTCCATTTTGTAGCCGACAACGACCGCGAGGCCATGCTGCTGTGCAAACGGTTGTTGTCGTTCCTGCCGTCGAACAACCTCGAAGACCCGCCGATGGAGCCTTACAAGGACACCGTCAGCGACAACCCCGCGCTCGACACGATCATCCCCGACAACCCCCGCGCCGCGTTCGACATGCACGACGTGATCCACCACGTCGTCGACCACCGCGACTTCCTCGAAGTCCAACCGCAGTTCGCGCAGAACATCATCATCGGCTTCGGCCGCATCACGGGCAGGACGGTCGGCATCGTCGGCAACAACCCCATGCACAAGGCCGGCGTTTTGGACATCGACTCGTCCGACAAGGCCTCGCGGTTCATCCGCTTCTGCAACGCGTTCAACATCCCGATCGTGACGTTCGTCGACGTGCCCGGGTTCATGCCCGGCGTGCAGCAGGAGTACTCGGGCATCATCCGCCACGGCGCGAAGATGCTGTTCGCCTACTCGGCCGCGACCGTGCCCAAGATCACCGTGATCCTCCGCAAGGCGTACGGCGGGGCGTACCTGGCGATGTGCGCCAAGGACCTCGGGGCCGACCGCGTTGCCGCATGGCCCACCGCCGAGATCGCCGTCATGGGAGCCGAGGGTGCCGCCGAGGTCGTCTTCCGTAAGGAGATCGAAGCCGCCGAGGACAAGCAGGCCAAAAAGGCTGAACTCATCAAGCTCTACCGCGAGACGTTCTCGACGCCTTACGTCGCCGGCGCAAGGCGCATGGTCGACGACATCATCGAGCCGGCCATGACAAGGCGTTACCTCGCGCTGTCCCTCGAATCACTCACCACCAAGCGCGAGTTGCGCCCCGAGAAGAAGCACGGCCTGATCCCGCTGTAAAAAGAATCGCGGGTTGGTTGATCGGCCCGTGTTTCGCTAACCTGTTCAATCCATCAACATCGCGAGCTTCGAATCGAGATACCGAGTATGACCCCAACACTGGCAATGATCCATCTCAACTGGCAGGCCATCATCGAAGACGGCGTCGAGTTGGCGCTGGTCGGCATGCTCGTGGTCTTCTTTGCCCTGTCCGTTACGTCACTGGTCATCGCGGGACTGCGCCGGTTGGACGAGTGGATGTCCGCTCGGTCGGCCCAGGCGGTCGTATCAAAGGACAAGGCCGCGGTGCCCGAGGCCGCCCCGATCGGGCCACGCATCGACGACCACCTCATCGTCGTGCTCGCCGCCGCCGCCTCGACGGTCCTTCAGAAATCCGTGCGTGTCCACAGGGTCCGCTTCCTTGGACCCTCCGACCGCGGCGAGAGCTGGAAACAAGAGGGACGCAGCGTCATCATGACATCGCACCGACCCCGGCCACGCGGACGATGAAACGCAACAGCCCGAATTCTGAAACTTTCTTCCCCGACCCTTAACCCGACCCACCACCCCTCATAGACGATCGGATCACCCCCATGAAACTGCTCATTACCGTGCAAGGATCGCAGTACGAAGTCGATGTCCAGGTGCTCGATGACGCTGGGGCTCCCGCGCCCGCGCCGGCCCCGGTGTCGGCGGCACCCTCGACCCCTTCACCCGCCGCGCCGCCGTCCCGACCCGCCGCCGCCGCACCGTCCTCCGCACCCACGCCCGGGGGTGCCAAGGAAGTCAAAAGCCCCATCGCCGGCACCGTCTTTGATATCCGTGTCAAGCCCGGCGACACCGTCAAGGTCAACGACACGCTGCTCGTGCTCGAAGCGATGAAGATGGAATCCAACATCGCCTCGCCCGTGGCCGGCGTCGTCAAAGAAATCCCCGTGAAGGTCGGCGACACCGTCACGCACAGCCAGGTCCTCGTGAAGTTCGCGTGAGTCCGATTGTGATGGAGTTCAATTCCATCATCGATATCCGAACGTTCGATCCGAAACCGCAGATTCGCAGATGACGCAGATTCAGAATCAACCCAAGGAATCACACTCTCTCATCTGAGCAATCTGTGAAATCTGCGGTTCCTGTATCGTGTCCCCGTTTGCCACAAGGCGCGTTTGTGCCCGTTGACCGCTTAAGCCAGTAATCCCTATGCAATCCCTCCTCAACACACTCGTCACCTACTACCAGACCTCGGGCTTCGGCCAGTGGGAGTGGGGCAACCTCGTGATGATCTGTATCGGGTTGCTCTTCATCTACCTCGCGGTGCGGCGCGGCTTCGAGCCGTTGCTCCTCGTGCCGATCGGCTTTGGCATGATCGTCGGCAACATCCCGTACCTCACCAGCCAGATGTCGATCGGCGTCTACGACGGGCCGCCCGACCCGGCTTATACGCAGAAAGTCTGGTTGCCCGAAACCGTCCTCGTCCGCATGGACGGTGGAGAGCCTTATTACGTCCGCTTGCCCGCGAAAGATTTTTTCCCGTCCGACAAACTCGAAATCCAACCCGACGGTTCTTTCCCACCGCCCTATACCTTCACCGACGCCGTCCACGGCCACGCGTTCCCCGGCAACGCCAAACGATCGCTTCCGGTCTATCAACCCAAAGACACAAAAACCTTCGCGCAGAAGCCCTACGCCTACCGCTTCACGCCCGAGGAAAAGGTCGACATGCGCAGCGACTCGCTGCATCTGGGCGACGTGGTGGTCGTCCGCCTGCCGCAGGGTCGTATCTGCCTCGCGGACATGCGCAACTACTCCTACACCGATGATGACGGCAACCCGGTCGCCGTCACCGATGATGCGCAGCTCGCCGCACACCTGAAAAAGGATTCCCCCAGCTTCAGCCTCATCATCCGTAAAGCAGACATGAACCCCTGGAACGCGGGTGTCTTCTGGTTCCTCTATCGCGGGGTGAAATGGGGCTTCTACCCGGCGCTCATCTTCCTGGGCATCGGCGCGATGACCGACTTCTCGTGTCTGTTGGGCAATCCCAAGCTGTTCCTGCTCGGCGCTGCGGCGCAGGTCGGCATCTTCGCGGCGCTCTTCCTCGCTTTGCTCCTGGGATTTACTCCAGAACAGGCCGCGAGCATCGGGATCATCGGCGGCGCGGACGGACCGACCGCCATCTTCGTCACCGCGCGGCTTGCGCCCGACATGCTCGGTGCCATCGCGCTGGCTGCCTATTCCTACATGGCGCTGGTCCCCATCATCCAGCCGCCGGTCATGAAACTGCTCACGACCAAGCAGGAACGCCTCATCCGCATGAACCCGCCCAAGAAGGTCTCCAAGAACGTCAAGGTCATGTTCCCGCTCGTCGGGTTCCTGCTCACCGCATTCATCGCACCGGGTGGACTCGCACTCCTGGCCATGCTCTTCTTTGGCAATCTGCTCAAGGAAACGATGGTCACCGAGCGGTTGGCCAAAACCGCACGCACCGCGATGATCGACATCGTGACGATCCTCCTGGGCATGACCGTCGGCGCCACGACGACAGCCTCGAACTTCCTCACGTGGCAGACGCTGGGTGTCTTCGTCCTCGGGGCGACGGCGTTCGCGGTGGCGACGGCGGGGGGCGTGTTGTTTGGCAAGATCATGAACTGGGTCAGCGAGGAACCGATCAACCCGCTCATCGGCGCGGCGGGTGTCAGCGCGGTGCCGATGGCGGCGCGTGTCGTGCAGGTTGTCGCCAACAAGGAAGACCCGCAGAATTACCTGCTCGAACAGGCGATGGGCCCGAACGTCGCGGGTGTGATCGGCTCGGCGGTCGCCGCGGGCGTGCTGCTGAGCAAACTGGCGTTGGTGAGTTGACAGGCCCTTGTGGCCGACTGACAGGTGTGCAATGATCCGCTTCGACTATGGAACCGTCACGTCAACGAGCGATATAGCCGGACGCCTGCACCGATTAAATCCTTTTCAGGAACTGCTCGTCACCGCCACATCGCAGACGCGCGGCCGGGGACGCAGCGGACGGTTGTGGCAATCCCCGGTCGGCGGCGCGTGGTTCAGCATCGTCTGCCCGCTTGACCGGGCCGGTGTCGAGGCCACCGCCTTGCCGCTCGTCGTCGGTCTGGCTGTGCGGGGTGTGATCGAAGGGCTGGGCGTGCCCTCGGCGATCAAGTGGCCTAACGATGTGTTAGTCGGCGACCACAAGCTCGCGGGCGTCCTCTGTGAAAACCTCAACGGACGTGCCGTGGTCATCGGCGTGGGCATCAACGTCACCAATCCTGTGCAGGATCAATGGGCCAGCCTCGCACAACACCTGCCCGACCCGCCGACCGTCAGCGATGTGATTTCGATGTGCGTCGGTCGTATTGAGAAGCTGTTGCCCGTGTTCTTGCAACACGGGCTGACCGAGGACATGCGTGAGGGTCTGGCCCGCGCCCTGGCCTGGCGGGGTGAGGCCGTCTCGGTCGAACGGGGCGAGCACACCTCCACGGGCACGCTGGCCGGTATCGATCAACAGGGCCGACTTGTGCTGGACACGAAACAGGGCGCCTTGAAATTCGAGGGCGGAGAGGTCCGCAGGCTCCGCCCGGTTGTTGTGAATTGTTCTACATCATCACTTGAGTTCAAAAAGGAATCCCCCACATGGGCACGGGAAAAAGCTACCCACGACTGACCGCTGACGAAGCCGCCGCGATGATCCACGACGGCGCGACGATCGGCTTCTCCGCCTTCACCCCCGCCGGCGCCGCCAAAGCCACCCCGCGCGCTTTGGCCAAACGTGCCAAAGCCATGCACGAAAAGGGTGAGCCGATGCGCGTCCGCATCCTCACCGGGGCCTCGACAGGCTCGGCCATCGACGACGCCCTGGCCGAGGCCAACGCCGTCTCCTGGCGGGCGCCCTACCAGTCCTCGAAAAACCTGCGTAAACGCATCAACTCGCAGGACACCGAGTTCCTCGACATGCACCTCTCGCACGTGCCTCAGATGATCGAGTTCGGGTTCCTCGGGCACATCGACTTCGCGGTCATCGAAGCCGTCGACATCACCGACGACGGCCGCGTCTACCTCTCCACCTCCTCCGGCATCGCGCCCAGCGTGTTGCGTCACGCCGACAAGGTCATCATCGAGGTCAACCGTCACCACTCGCGCCGCCTGGCCGAGATGCACGACGTGCTCATCCTCCCCCCGCCCCCGCACCGACACCCGATCGCCATCCAGCACGCCCTGTCCAAGATCGGCACGCCCTACGCCTCGGTCGATCCGTCCAGGGTCGTGGGCATCGTCGAGACCGACGAGCCCGACGGCGTCTCGGCCTTCGATGCGCCCGACGAGGTGAGCAACCGCATCGCGCAGCACGTCGTCAAGTTCCTGCTTGACGAGATCAGGGCCGGCCGATTGCCCACGACCTTCCTCCCGCTGCAGTCGGGCGTGGGCAACATCGCCAACGCGGTCATGGCCGGCCTGGGCCTCAACCCCGACATCCCGCCCTTCACCATGTATTCCGAGGTCTTCCAGGATTCGCTGGTCGACCTGATGTTCGACGGCAAGCTCACCGGCGCCAGCGCCACGAGCCTCACGCTCAGCGAAGAGCAGCTCCAGCGCGTCTACGAACACATGGACCTCTTCTCACGCAGGATCGTCCTGCGCCCGCAGGAGCTTTCCAACAACCCCGGCGTCGTCCGAAGGCTAGGCGTCATCGCCATCAACACCGTGCTCGAGTTCGACATGTTCGGCTGTGCCAACTCGACGCACGTCTGCGGCTCGCAACTGATGAACGGCGTCGGCGGCTCGGGCGACTTTGTCCGTAACGCCTATCTCTCGATCCTCGTCGCCCCGTCGGTCGCCAAGGGCGGCAAGATCTCGGCCATCGTCCCGATGTGCTCGCACGTCGATCACAACGAACACTCTACGCAGGTCTTCGTCACCGAGCAGGGTCTTGCGGACCTGCGCGGCCTGGGTCCGCGCGAACGCGCCAAACGCATCATCAATGTCTGTGCCCACCCGGCCTACCGCGACTACCTGCACCACTATCTCGCCGCCGCCCCGCAGGGACACATCCCCCACGACCTGCGCAAGTGCTTCGAGATGCACCTGAACCTGATGGACCACGGCACGATGCTGCCGGGTGTCGAGGTTGGCGCGGGGTAACGGGTTGATGTGTTCATTGAAGCACGGTGTGCCACTGGCGGCTTGCCCGCCAGTGAAAAAGCCGTTCGTTTGGATCACTGGCGGGCAAGCCGCCAGTGGCACACGGCATAAACTTACACTTTGTTGGAATTGAGCCACCCGCCCATGGGGTCGGCCTTGCGGTGCCGGGCGAAGAGGATCACGGCGGCGCCGACGAGGAGCATCACGGCGCTGAGCAGTTGCCCGCGTGTGACGCCGAAGTGGGCAAACTCCTGGTTGGCGATCTGGACATCGGGGCGACGGAAGAACTCGTCGCTGATGCGGGCGATCGCGTAGGTGATGACGCCGGCCCCGGTGATGAGGAAGGGTTTGCGCGGCTTTCGCCACAGCCAGGCGAGCACGATGAACAAGAGCAGCCCCTCGACGCCCGCGGCGATGAGTTGCGAGGGGTAACGCACGGGGATGTATTGCTCAAGGATGCGGAGCACCTCGCCGTCGTGGTGCCGAGCCGCGTAGACGGTGTCGACCAGCACGTCGCTCTCGGTGACGGGTTTGATGAGCCGACCGGGCAATGCGCTGACGATGTCGAGTTGGGATTTTTCGGGCAACTCGTAGAGTTCCTGCGGGTAGAAGATGCCCCACCACGGGCGCGAGCCGGCGGGCAGCGCGCGGCCGACGAGTTCGCCGTTGATGAAGTTGGCAATGCGGCCGCAGAAGATGCCCGGCCCGGCGGCAAAGGCGATCAGGTCGAGCAGGTGTCCCCAAGGGTGCTTGTAGCGCCTTGCGAAGAAGAGGGCGCCCAGGACCATGCCGATGATCCCGCCGTGGCTGGCCATCCCGCCGTGGTTGATCGCGAGCACGCCCCAGTAAGGCGGTCCGTCTAACCAGGTGTAAGCCAGCGACGGCTCGTAGAACAGGACGTAACCCAACCGTCCGCCGATGACGGTGCCGATGGCGATGGTGACGACGAAGTCCGCGACTTTTTCGGGGGCCAGCGACGAACGCCCGACGCGTGTGACCCTGCGGATGAGCAGGTAAGCCAGGATGAAGCCCACGAGGTAGGACAGCCCGTACCAACGGATGCCCTCGGGCAGAAAGCCCACATCCGGGAAGCGGAAGACGAAGGGGTCGATGTCGTGGATGTAGACGGCGAGCGTGGCAATCATCGCTTGCGTTTGTTCCGTTTGTTGCGTTTGCTGCTTTGTTGCTTGAAGTTTTTGGTTTTCTCGTGGGCCTTGGCGGCCCCTTTGGGTTGGCGGTGGGGTTTTTTAACGCCCCGTTGTTCACGCGGCTTGTTCTGAACTTCCGGGGGCGGGGTGCCGGTGCGTTTAGCGCTGATGATGACCAGTTCGAGCAGTCGGCCCTCGGGTCGGACCTTGGCGATGCGGACGACGAAGCGGTCGCCGATGGAGATGGTCTTGCCCGAGCGCTGAGCGACGAGGGCGCCGGTGGTGCGGTTGAGCCTCCACACGTCGCGCTCGGAGGAGGGCAACTCGGAGATGCGGATGAAGCCGTCCACGAGGAAGCGGTCGATCTGGAGGAAGATGCCCGACCCTGTGATCCCGGTGACGGTGGCGTCGAAGTCTTCGCCGAGCTTGCTGCTCAACAGGTCGAGGACGAAGTAGTAGCGCAGGTTCCGCTCGGCGGCCTCGGCGTTGCGTTCGGTGGAGGAACACTGCGAACCGAGTTGATGAAGTTCGTCTTCGCTGGGGATGCGCGGGTCGTCGGCCATTGCACGGGCGACGGCCTGTTTGGAGTCGTGTTGCTTGGAGGCTTCGATGTAGGCGTCGAGGCCGCGGTGGACGATCAGGTCGGGGTATCGGCGGATCGGGCTGGTGAAGTGGGTGTAGTGTTCGCTGGCCAGTGCGAAGTGGCCGACGAGGTCGGGGGAATACTCGGCCTTGCTCAGGGTCTGGAGCACCGCAAGATGCACCGCGTATTCAGCCGGCTTGCCGCGCACCGATTCGAGCAGGGCCTGCAACTCGTGGCGTGAGGGGTGGGAGGGCACGTTGAAGCCCGCCACCCGCGCAAAGCGCCGCAGGTCGGACAGGTCGTGCGACGGCGGGTCGGGGTGCGTTCGTCGGATCATGGGGATGTTGAGGTTGTTGAACACCCTGGCCGCGGCCTCGTTGGCCTCGACCATGAACATCTCGATGAGCTTGTGCGTGAAGGCGTCGTCCTCGGGTTGGGCATCGACCACACGGCCAGAGTCGTCGAAGACCAGGTCCACCTCCGGCAGCGCCAGCTCGATCATGCCTTGTTTTTGCCTGCGTGTGCGGATGAGTTTGGCCAGTTCGTCCATCAGCGCGAGCTTCTCGAAGAGCGTGTCGTTGTATTTCGATTCGCTCTTGCTGTGTTTGCGGGCCTCACGGATGTCGCGGTCGATCAGCGCCTGCGCTTCGAGGTAGGTCAGCCGTTTGGCGGAGCGGATCACGGTCTTGGCAAAACGGGCACCGAGGACCTTGGCCCCGCGGTCGTAGCGGATGAAGCACGACTTGGTGTAACGGTTGACGCCCTCCTGCAGCGAGCACACGCCGTTGGAGAGCACCTCGGGCAGCATAGGAATAACCTTGCGCGGCAGGTAACAACTGTTGCCGCGCTCTTTGGCCTCGACATCCAGTGGCGAACCGGGCGTGACGAAGAAGGAAACGTCCGCGATGTGGACGCCCAGCTCGAAACCCTGATCGTTGCGTTCGATGCTGATGGCGTCGTCGTAGTCGCGTGCGTCGGGCGGGTCGATGGTGCAGATGTATTGGGTGGTCAGGTCTTCGCGGTTGGGGGGGACGTTGTGCGGGTCGAAGCCGAAGTCGTGAGAGGAGACCCGGCGGGCTTCATCGATGACTTTCTGGTCGAACTTGTCGGGTAGGCCGAAGGCTCGCATGACGGCGAGGGTCTCGACCTCGGGCTCGCCCTGTTCGCCGAGCACCTCGGTGATGACGCCCTCAGCCAGTTCGTTGTCGCTGGGGTATTCGATGAGTTCGATGACGACCTTGTCGCCTGCCTTGGCGTCTTTGGCGTGCGGGTCGCGGATGACGACGGGCTGCGCGAGGGTCTTTCCGTCGACGACGACGATCCACTGCGAGCCGCGCTTGGTGAGGTTGCCGACGTAGCGGTTGTCCGCGCGTTGGATGATCTCGATGATTTTGCCGACGAAGGGCGATCGGTCGCCGGACCCGGCGCGGCGGGGCTGATGGATGACCCGTGCGCGGACGTGGTCGCCTGTGAGAGCGCCTGCGGTGGAGCCTTCGGGGACGAAGAGGTCGCCGTGCTCGGTGGGTGAGGCGGGTTGGATGAACCCGAAGCCGCGCGGGTTGAGCCGGAATACGCCGACCATGATTCGGCCGGGCGGGGGGAGCGTGAGGGTCTGGGTCGCGCTGTGGATGACCTGCCCGCTGTCGATGAGGTGTTGGACGGAGCGTTTGAAGTCGTCGTAGGCGTCGCTCTCGATGTTCAGTTCACGGGCAAGCTCGTCGGCTTGCCTGGGTTGGTAGCGCTTGTCGGCGATGTGGTGGAGGATGCGTTGGGTCAGTCGGTCGGGGTTGTCGTTGGGCATATGGGTTTTCGGTTGATATGTCGTGTTGTTACTTGACCGGAGGGTCTTCTCTTTCGAGGAAACTTCCGGGGGGGGATTGTGTCCGGTCAGACAGAGACTATGCTACCCCAACAGGGAATCGCACTCTTTAGACTTTTCAAGGACACACTATGGCCAGCAGGGATGAAATACTCAAGGCGGCGCGGTCGCTGGGGGACTTGATCGCCAAGGACAGTACGGTGCAGAAACTCGAAGCCGCCGCCAAGGCGTTGCAGGGCGACATCGAGGCTCAGCGGGTGATGACGGATTACGAAAGGCAGATCGGCAAGATCGGTGAGAAGGAAGCGACGGGCAAGCCTATCGAGGTCGCGGACAAGCGTGAGCTGGAGCGGCTGCAGAAGGCGATGATGGCCAGCAAGGTGCTGCGGGACTTTCAGGTGGCACAGATGGATTACCTCGACCTGATGCGGAGCGTGGACGAGGCGATCGAGGGTCAGGCGGTGAGCGCGCCGTCCGCCGGCGGCGGCCAGCCCGGGCGTTGAGACGGCTCGATGCCGACCGAGGGCATCAGGGCTTTTTGATGTCGAGGTTATCGCTTGCGAAGTTGAGCGGGGGCTTGGTGAGCATGTCCAGCCAGTTGGCGCTGCGGACGAGCACCAGGGCCCACTGGCCCGAGGCGGCTTCGTTGTCGATGACGGCGGGGAAGTCTTTTTCAAGTTTGGGTTCGATTTCCTTCACACTCCAGCGGAGGGTGGTGTCGCAGTTGCGGAGCATCTTGGTCAGGTCTGTTGCGGTGTTTGGGGGCAGCGTCTGGCTGTGGTCGCGGAGCAGCGTGGCGGTGAGTTCGTAGAAACGCCAACTGGTCCTGGCCACGGAGCGGAGCACGTCGATCTGGGGTTTGTTCGTGCCCTGCGCGTTTCGGATCAATTCCTGGATGACCTTGAGGAACGTGTCCATCTCGGTCTGCATGGGTAATGCAGGGTCTTCAAGGTGGCGGGGCACGGTGGTGCTGATGGCGTCCATGAAGAGCTTGGCGTTGCCGGCGTTTGTCAATGAGGCCAGGGCCTTGAGCATCTGCGCCCGGACCGCGTGCTGCGATTCATGGGCAATGGCTTGCGCCAGCGCCTGGTCCAGTGTCGTGGATTCCTCTTTGGCCAGGACCGGGTTGCCCGCGATCTTGCGGGTGGCAAGGTTGTTTGCCGCGCGGCCGGCCCAGTAACGGTCGGCGGGGGAGTTGCTCGACAGCACCGTCGCAATCGGCCCGGCCGCCATCGGGGAATAGACCTCGTTGAGCACAATGAGAGTATTGAGCCGATTCACCGGGTTGCGGTCGCTCTCCAAACCGCGCTGCGCCACCACCTGGTTCACGATGGCGTTCGAGTATGCCCGGAGGAAAGGCTCCTTCGGGTTCTTGCTGAATTCCGCGATCAGGCTCCGCCTGGCACCGGCGATGGCCTGATCGTCGTCACTGGTTGTCAGTGTTGTCACGAGCGACTGGACAAAGCCATCGACCTGCGAGCGTTGGGCGCTGTCGAGCTGCGCAGCCGACTCGACGATCTCACTCGCAAGACCCTGGGCACGCGCCGCCGATACGCTCACAAGCCCGGCGATGATCAGACACATCGCAACGCGGAAGATCGATCGGCTCATCGTGGGTCGTGTTTGGGTCGTGGAGTTGGCCAAGGTGCAGGGGCGGGAGGGGGTTGACATCCGACTCACTCCGTGACTCTGAATTGTCCTGACAGCTTGTGGGACGAGAGACATTCCCGCGTGGGATACCCGAATGCGGTGTCGCGGCACTTGCCGACACACTTCCGATCGCGTTTTGAGGTCGCAACCGGGTCTACCCACCTGACTCACCGCCGTTTTGTGAACCGTAAGCAATCGGTGACGTTACCACCCCCATCCGGGCATGTCAAACCTATTTGCTCGAAGACTTTGTGAATCAATCCATCATTTGCGGACCGATCTTTGCGCTGCGATCATGACCGACCGCCCTTCGCATACGATGGGCAGGCTGACCCCGGATTCAAGAGCATCCTGGCAGAGAAACCTTATGTATAAAAACATCAAGACCAGCAACCTTGGATCACGCTACGCGGTCGATGCCGTGGCAGTGGCGGTATTCGACACAGCCGGGAAAAAGCCCAAAGACCTGGCCACCCTGGAGGCTTCAACGGTCCAGGCGCTGGACCGTGCCTTGGCGCGGTCCGAGGTCTCTCGTGCAGCCGGGGTGGTGACGCCGATCCACGGCGCAACCCAGCGCCTTTATCTTCTTGGTCTTGGCCAACCCGACAAGCGCCCGCTCGACGCTATCCGCAACGCCGCATCCGCCCTGGTCCGTGCGTGCGACAGCGCAGGTGTCAAGAGCCTGGCCATCCACCTCACCCCGGCCCTGGACACCATCCCCAAACTCAAACTCACCCACGCCGACGCGGGGTCCGCGCTGGGCGAGGGGCTGTCCATCGGCCAACTCACGTTCGATGCCTTCAAGAGCGACCTTTCCAAATCCAAATCCAAAACCGATTCAACCTCAAGCCCGGCGCGTGACCTGACCGTCTTATTGGAAGGCTCGGTCCGTACCGCCGCGTCGCGCAGCCTGACCGTCGGCTTGGGCGTCAACACCGCGCGCAGCCTCGCCGCCACGCCGCCAAACGTCGCCAACCCGCGCTACCTTGTGAACCACTGCCGCGCTATGTCCAAAAAGGTTGGCCTGAAGTTTTCTGTGATCGATGAAGCCCGTGCCAAGCAACTCAAGATGGGCGGCCTGCTCGCGGTGGGCAGCGCAGGCTCGACACCGCCCGCGATCATCGTCATGGAACACAAGCCACGCAACGCAAAAAAAACCGCCGGCCCGGTCCTGCTCGTGGGCAAGGCCGTCACCTTCGACACCGGAGGTTACTCGCTCAAACCCGCCGCATCGATGGACGGGATGAAGTACGACAAGTGTGGCGGCATGGCCGTGATCGGCGCGATGCAAGCCATTGCCCAGCTCAAACTCCCCATCCACGTCGTCGGCCTCGTCCCCACCGCGGAGAACATGGTCAGCGAAAAAGCCTACCGCCCCGGCGACATCATCACACTCCACAACGGCGTGACCGTCGAAGTCACCAACACCGACGCAGAGGGACGCCTGATCCTCGCCGATGCACTGTCGTATGGTTGCAAGACCTACAAGCCCAGCGCCATCGTCGACCTGGCCACACTCACCGGCGGCGTCGTCACCGCGCTGGGTTCCTACTGTGCCGGCTGCTTCTGTCACGACACCCTTCTCCGCAGCCAACTCTTCGACGCAGGCGAGATGACCGGGGATCGCCTGTGGCACCTGCCGCTCTGGGACGAGCACCGCCAACAGATGAAAGGCGTCCACGGCGACCTCGTCAACTCCGCCGGCCGCGAGGCCCACCCGATCCAGGGCGCCGCGTTCCTTTCCTACTTCATCTCCAAAGACAGCGACCACACACGCTGGAACGAGCAGCCGTGGGCACACCTGGACATCGCCGGCGTCGCGGATGCCAAGTCGGATTCACCGCCCTACCCCAAAGGGCCGACGGGCTTCGGTGTCCGCCTGCTGGTCCGCATGATCGAGCACTGGCGTGGATAAAGCCCCACCCGACCCCCAACCCGACGACGGCATCAGGCCCGCGCAGGACGCATCGCGCAAAAAATCCTGGTGGAGCCGCGCGTGGCACTCCGTGGTCTCGCTGCACGGCGAACCGTGGCAGATCGCGCTGGGCTTTGCACTGGGGGTCTTCATCTCCTTCACGCCGACGATCGGGTTGCAACTGGTCCTCGCGGCGCTGTTGGCCACACTCTTCAACCTCTCCCGACCGGCCGCGGTGCTGCCGATCTTCATCACCAACCCGCTGACCATCCCGCCGATCTTTGCCTTCACGTACTACGTCGGTTGCTTTTTCTGGCCGACACCGACCCGCCCGATGAGCCACGCAAGGCAGGTGCTTGAAGAAGTGATGCACAACGTGGCCCGCCACAACTTCTACGAACTGCAAGGCCAGTTCGAGGAGGTCCTCAAGCTCGGCAAAGAGATGATCATGCCGATGGTCATCGGCGGCGTGCTCATCGGCGTCCTCACCGCGATCCCGTCCTACTTCATCGTCAAGTGGGGCGTGCTGCGCTACCGTGAATTGAAACGTCGCTACCGCGAACGCCACCGCGCCCACCTTCGCAAGCAGCGCGAAGAAGAGGTGTAAATCTTTCAGACTCAAATCAATCCGCCGTGTCGATGCCCAGGTCTTTGACTTTTTTGTTCAGCGTGTTGCGGTTGATGCCCAGCAAGCAGCACGGGCCGGGGTGACCGGGGTAGGGTGGGCCAAGTCTGCGCGGCCCACCATTGAGCGTACGTCAGTCCGTTCGGTTTGCAAACACACGACCCTCCGGCCTGGTGGTTTACGTATGTATATTTCAAACCGGATATTTATCAAACACAATACCGCGCGGGCCTTGAGATATGCGAGACTACGTGTGACGCTTGTGTGTGAGTGGTGGGCCGCGCAGACTTGGCCCACCCTACGCAGGGACCGAGCGGTTGGCTTACCTCGTGACTTGTGACTGCCCGCTCAATCCGCCGTGTCGATGCCCAGGTCTTTGACTTTTTTGTTCAGCGTGTTGCGGTTGATGCCCAGGAAGTCGGCGGTGCGGGTTTTGACCCCGCCGTTGTGGCCCAGCGCCTCGCGGATCAGGTGTTTTTCCAGTTCATTCACAACAAGTTGATAGACCTCGCCCTCGTTGGCCTGGTACTGGCGGATGGCGTGCGAGGCGAGGTTGGCTGCGATGGATTCAATCGATTCGTCCGTGGCCTGCGAGCGCACCTGGTGGGCAAAGAGCCTGATCTGCAGGGGCAAGAGGTCTTCGTTGAACTCCTCGCCGCTGCTCATCACTACCGCGCGTTCGACGGTGTTTTCCAGCTCGCGCACGTTGCCGGGCCAGGGGTAGCGAAGGAGCGTGTTGAGCACATCTCGGCTGATCTTGCGTAGGGAGCGGTTGTTCTCACGGTTGTAGCGGTCGAGGAAGAAGTCGATCAGGCGGGGGATGTCTTCACGGCGTGAACGCAGCGGGGGGATGTTCACCGTGACGACGTTGAGCCGATAGTAGAGGTCTTCTCGGAAGGTGCCCTTGCGGACCTCGTCTTCGAGCGAGAGGTTGGTGGCGGCAATCACGCGCACGTCGACCTTGACGGTCCTGTGGTCGCCGACGCGCTCGAACTCGCGTTCCTGGAGGACGCGCAGGAGTTTGACTTGGAGTTGAGGGTCGAGCGTGCCGACCTCGTCGAGGAAGATCGACCCGCCGTCCGCCGCCTCGAAGCGTCCAACCTTGTCGCGCACCGCGCCGGTGAAGGCGCCTTTGATGTGGCCGAAGAGTTCGGACTCGAGCAGGTGCTGCGACAGTGCGCCGCAGTTGACGCGGATGAGCGGCTTCTCGCGGCGTGGTGAGTTGTAGTGGACCGCCTTGGCAATGAGTTCCTTGCCGACGCCCGTCTCGCCGAGCAGGAGCACGGTGGCGCGGGAGGAGGCCACCTGCGCGATGACCGAGAGCACGTCGAGCATCGCGGGGCTTGAGCCGATGATGTTGTCGAACTTGTATTTGGAGTGCAGGTTCTCTTTGAGTTGCTTGTTCTCTTCGAGCCACTGGGTCTTTTCAAGCTGGACCTGGTGGTGGATGCGGATGGTCTGGGCAATCGAGCCTGCAAAAATCGTCAGGAGCCTGGCGTCGGCTTCGAGGGTGGGCTGGTCGATGAAGGGTTTGTCCACGCTGATGGCGCCGACGTAGCGTTCGCCGTCGCGCACGGGGACGCAGATGAAGCTGGTGGGCGAGGCTTTGCCGGGGGCGGCGTCTTTGAGCGATCGGCTGCCCGTGCGGTTGAGGAACTCGGGGTGCTTGGTGATGTCGGGGATGATCTGGGGTTTGCCGGTTGCGATGACCTGGCCGGTGACCCCTTCGCCAAGACCGTAGCGACCGCGTTGCATCTCTTCGTGGGATAACCCTACCGCTGCGACGATCCGCAGGACGTCGGAGGCTTCGTCGTTGAGGACGAGCGACGCCCGTTCAACGCCCAGACTTTCGCTGAACAGGGACATAGCGCGTTGAAAGACTTGGCTTAACTCCAAAGTTTCGCCAAGAATTTGGCTAACGCCTTCGAGAATGTCTAATTCCTGTTCAGCGCGTGTCATTGAGTGACTATTTAATCACCAATTTGTCGGCTTGGCAAGACCTTCAATACTCCCACCGCACGCTC
Source organism: Phycisphaera sp. (assembly GCA_016125215.1). GTDB lineage: Bacteria > Planctomycetota > Phycisphaerae > Phycisphaerales > Phycisphaeraceae > RI-382. Next base: position 144,664 of record WGMF01000006.1, on the reverse strand, counting down.
TGTCATGGCGGATTCGAGAGTGTTGCGCAGCCATTGAAATTCAAAAACTATTGAACTTCGTGCCTTTATACGGCCATCCAGCACATCCCAGCCACCCCGCAGCGCACAAAAACGTCACTTCGACCGAGGTTGGTGGCCCACATCCGCCAACCGGAGCCGAAGCACGATGCCCCAGACCCACGACACAGTCTCGACCCCCGCCCTCTCGGATGACCTTGTCGACCTGCTCCTCGAAGAGCACCTATCCGATCGCGTGCCAAGACTGAGGAAGCTCTGGGACTACTTTCGGAACCCGCCTCAGAACGATCGCGAAAGTCCCCGATCCCCCCGCACACGCCTCGCCCAGGAGCGCGGCCTGCCCGCACGGTTTACCGCACTCGGCACCGACAGCGCCCGTTCGTCCCGTGAAGTTGTCATCGAAAACGACATCGGCTGGCGGATACACGCCCTGGTCGACTTCATGTTCAGCGAACCGGTCAAGGTGCAGAGTTGCGCACCCGATGCCGACCGCGCCCGACAGATCGAGGGACTCTTACAAAGTGTCATCAACGCCGCCGGCGGGGTGTCGTTCTACCAGGACCTGGCCCTGCTCGGCGCGGTGTATGGCTACGCCGACGTGGTGGTGCGCGAACCCGAGCGCAGCTTCTCCCGCCCGCTCGACCCTTCACAAGCAGGCGAACACATCCGACTCGAACTCATCGAAGCGCCCCGTGCAGTACCCGTGCTCGATCCCGGTGATTACCGCAAAGTTGTGGCCTTCATCGTCCACTACCCGCAACAACTCAACGAGGTCCAGACCCAGAGTTTTGCGTCACGCCTGCGAAATAGTGTCTGGGGCGGATCGATAAACACCCGTCGCCGTGTGATCGAACGCACCCTCATCTGGACCCCCGGAAGTTTTGAGTCCACCATCGGCCCGGTCCACCATCGGCTGCCCGACACGCAAGAGGTCAACCGCCTCGGTCGCATCCCCGTCGTCCATATCCAGAACCTCCCGCAACCCTTCCACTACGAGGGCCTGAGCGAGGTCGAGCCGCTCTTGCCTTTGCAGGATGAATTGAACATCCGCCTCTCCGACCGTGCCAACCGTGTCACGTTCCAGAGCTTCAAGATGTACCTGGGCAAGGGCATCGAGAAATTCACCGACCACCCCGTCGGCCCCGGTCAGATGTGGGCCAGCGATAACCCCGACGCGACCATTGAGGAGTTCGGCGGAGACGCCGCCAGCCCCTCCGAAGACGCCCACATTGCCGAGATCAGAGAGGCCCTGGACAAGACCAGCGGTGTCAGCCCCGTCGCGGCCGGTGTGATCCGTGACAAGGTCGGCAACCTCACCAGTGAAAACGCCCTTCGCATCGTGCTCATGGGCCTGCTCGCACGTACCGCCAAGAAGCGCGTCACCTACGGGGCGGGCATCGAACGCATCTGCGAACTGGTCCTCCACGCCGCCGACGTGACCGGTCTCTTCCCCAACACGCCCGACGAACGCCGTGTCCGTCTCGACTGGCCCCCGAGCATCCCCGACGACCCCTCGCAAAAACTCAAGGACGCCCAGATCAAACTCGAACTCGGTGTGCCCAGAGAGCGCGTGCTCACCGAACTGGGTTACGCCGACTGCCTCAAAGACCTCCCCATTGCGTAACCCGACAAGCCGCTGTATCCGCCCACATACTCACACTTGATTAGGAACACCCTCATGCCCGAAACCACCGACCCAACCCCGCACGACACCTCGCCCGCCGAAGCCCAGGCCGACCACGACTCCACCGTCGTCACACGCGAACCCGAAGCGCCGGACAAGCTCGTCCCCGTCTCCGAGGCGATCCGTTACCGCCGACGTGCGCAGAACGCCGAGCAATCGCTGCAGGACCTGCGGCAGAAGTTCGACGCCCTCACGTCGCAACTCGACGACGCCCGCCAGACCATCGACCAGCTCGAACGCAGGCGGAAGATCGACGAACTGCTCTCCGACTCCGACACCATCGACGCCCAGGCGGCACGGCTGCTGACCGAGATCGCGGTCGAGCAGATGGACGACCCCGACATCCAACTCGCTGTGGACGAACTCAAGCGCCACAAGCCCTATCTCTTCCGCAAGCGATCCAACGGCCACGCGCTGGCCATGCCCGCACGAAGCGATGCGGAGCACACGCACCACACACTCCGCCAGGCGGCGGACGATGCGGTGAACACCGGCAACCGCCGTGACCTGCTGCGCTACCTGCGTCTGCGACGAAAGCCGGGGGCGTAAACAAGTCGCGGATTGTTTGAGATCAACCGGGCTGAGACAGCCCGGCTCCGTAGACAGCCCGGCTCCGTCCCTCAAAACATCGTGCGTTTTCACCAGTCACCAGTCATCAGTCACCAGTCACCAGTCACCAGTCACTAATCACTCACCCCTCACCACAAGGAACCCCCTATGTCATTCACCGGTAAATCCACCTACGCCGCCGGCGCCTCGCTGCCCGAGATCGCGGAAGACGTTTCCGACATCATCGGCATCGTCAGCGCCTACGAGACCCCGCTGCTCGACCACCTCGGCGACCCCCAACGCGGCGCTGGTGCTGAGTAACCCCAACGTGTTGCTCGACGACCTCGTGCTCCTGCGCGACCTGGCAAACGGGTTCCTCGTGCAGCGCGTCGGGGCGCAGAGCTACCACATGGTCGCCGCCACACACCCAAGCTACCGGCACGAGGGCGACCTCACCGCATCCCAGACCGGCAAACTCATCGGCGTGGTCCCCGTCACCGGTGTCGTCGAGTCGATCGTCCTCAGCGTCGGGACCAACATCGTCTCATCGACGGGGACCGACGGCGTCACCGCCACCGCGTCCGTCAACGGCTCGACACTCACCACCACGCACCCGGCCATCACCTCATCAGCCGGCTCGGGCTTCCGCTGCACCGCGCAGGGCCACGGGACCGCTTCGGTCATCAGGACCGACGGCACACAGAACGTCACACGCGGCTCACTGCTCACCGTCGACCTCACACGCACCGCGGCGGGCACGGTCTCCACCGAAGCCCACAACGTCGTCGTGATGGTCGTGATCCGTGCCACGCAACCGATGTAACCCCCCGGGAGTTTCCCAATGGCCCATATCGACCTCACACCTTCGGAAATCGAATCGCTCGTCGGCAGCCGTGACGCGGCCACCGGCATCGAATACCCGCCCCAGGGCCTGGTCCCGTATTACCCGTGGCTCGTGAGATCGCTCAACCGCCTGGCTCAGTCATCGGCAGGGGTCCTGCGCGTGGAGCGCGACGACGCCAACGACACGACCGTCCGCATCGCACCGGGCCGGTGTACGCTCAACGGTGTCGCGCTGGATTACCCCGGCGCTACGCAGGACCTCTCGTCTTACAACAACGACACCGCCATCCTGTGGATCGAAGACGGCGCGGGGTCCCCATCGCTGGGCATCGACGCCTTGACGAATGGTTTCCCCGACTCCCCGCATATCCGCCTTGCGTCGGTCACGTTGCAAACCGGCGTCATCACCCAGATCACCGACCTGCGGTTCGAGTCGCTCTTGTCCCATCAAAAAGCGACCGCCATCGCGGACCTGTCGCTCACCGTTTCCAACCCGCCCACACAGTCAGAGGTGCAGGCGATCAGTGACAAGGTCGACGCGATCCTCTCGGCACTGCGATCTGCGGGGCTGATGTCTGCATGATTCCTACTCACACCTTGTAAGGACACCACCATGCCCAACTCTATTCAATGGCAACAAGCCTGGGTCAGCCGGGGCGACGTACTCACCACCGAGCTCAACACGCTGGCCAACGACGCCCGCACCAACGCCGGTGCCGAGGTCGATAACAGCGCGAACCTCGACCAGTTTGCCCTGATCGAACTCAACGTCACTTTTGCTTCAAGCCCGGCTTCCGGGGGGTACGTGCAACTCTATTTGCTCCAGGCCCCCGACGGGTCCAACTACGACGACGGCTCGTCCAGCGTCGACCCCGGCAACCACAAACGCCTGCTTGAAATCCCCGTTCGCGCCACGACCTCGGCGCAGCGCCTGACGAGCGGCCTGTTCCTGCTGCCCCCCGCGAAGGTGAAGTTCATCCTGCTCAACAAGAGCGGTCAGGCCTTCCCCGCGTCCGGTTCGACGGTCAGGCTCTACACCAGCAACAACGAGGTTCAATAAGTGAATCCCCATCGAACCATTCACACGGTCTGGCCGCGACCGGCCGACGTGGACTCCGCGCAGCCCGTCGAGCTTCAGCACCCGCGCCTTGCAGCCTTGGCGGGCATGTGGCCTCTGTGGTTGCAATCGACCAACCTCAAGGTCTTCGACCGCTCGGAGCGGGGCGCGACCGACATGGCGGTCTACGGCTCGCCGACGATCAACGGGGCACGCCGTTTCGGTCGAGCAATGTCATTCAACTCCGCCTCGTTGCAATACGCGGACGCCGGCCCGTCCCCCGTGCTGGTGCCACCGTTCACAGCGTTGTTCTGGTATTACCCCACGACCACTAACAATGACAGTCCATTGAGTCTGTTCGCCACCGCCGACAGCGATCACTACTACGCGGCCCGCACGGTCAGCGGCAAGCTGCGCTTCTACGCGGTCAACCCATCGACCTATTCGGCTGACTCGGCTACTTCATGCACGGTCAACGATTGGAACCTCGGCTGCATCGTGGCCAAAAGCACGACAGACCTGGCTGTCTACCTCAACGACGGGGTGGGCGGTCAGGCCACGACGCCGACCCACAACATCACCGCGGCGGCGGTGGCGATCGGTTGTCGTGGCAACGGCAGCAACCGCACCTGGCACTTCACCGGGCAGATCGCCGAGGTTATCCTGCTCGCACGTGCCGTCAGCAGCGAAGAGCGGGTCGAGTTCTTCCGCAACCCGTTCGAGCACTACCGTGTCCTGACCCACCGCGCGGTGTTCACCGTGCCCTCGGTGGTCACGACTCCGTCGTCACCGCCGGTGGCGTTCCGATCTCGACGATTCGACTTTGAAGTCCCCCAGTGGGGCGAGTGGGCGAGCGCTCCCGTGCAGGGTGAAGACGTGGCATTGGCTCAATCCGAGTCAGCCGCGTTTCCCGACCGACGCAGGTCCGGCACAAACGGACTGGGTGTGCGTGCCACGCTGACAAACGGGACGGACGGGTCGTACTTTGAGCAGGTTTACACGCAGGCGATCCCCGTTTTACACGTGCGTTTCGTGGTCGGCCACGTCGCGGTGTCGGGCGGGTCGGCCACCGTGGTGCGGGTTTTGGACAACGCCTTGAGCCAGGCCTGGCGCGTGACGGTCGAACCTGTCACGGGCACGGTGGTGATGGACGTGGCAGGGGGCACGCAGCTTAGCGCATCGTTCACGCAAGGCCTGTCTTGGCACTGCGTCGAAGCGGCGCTCGACACCGACACGGGCACCGCGAGGCTGTGGGTCAACGGCATCGAGGCCGACTCGGCAAGCGCGAGTTTCGCGGGACTGGCGGCGCGAGGCATCCACTTTGGTGTCCCGCTCAAAGACAGCGCCGCGACAGGTACGTTCGACCTGGATGAGTTTGCGATTGACACGGCATACATCGGGCCTGTTGGGGTTGAACCGTCGAGCGAGTTTGCGGACGACCCCGCGCGCTGGGGCGTGGTCTACAACGCCGATGACAGCGATTCGATCACATGGGCGGATGCGTATCGCGCATCGCGTGGTGTGCCGTATGCCAACCTGATCGGCTTGAATCTGCCCACAAGTGAAACCCTCAGCGCCGCACAGTTTGCCGACATGGTGGCTGCGATCAAGGGTTATCTCACCGACAACGGGCTGTGGGGGCAATGTATCGGTGTGCTCACGGGCTTCGGTGTGCCGGGGTATGTCGACTTCGAGGGAACGGGGCTGCTGCTCGAAGCGGTGCCCGACCTGTTGCACAACGACTCGGCCGTGCGCGGGGCGTCGACCAACCCGCTCAATTCGTGTTGGCCGATGGCGAGGCCGACGGCGGGGAATCTATTGGGGAGGCGTTTGACCGCGAGGCTGGATGCGCCGGACCTTGCGACCGCGCTGGCACAACTCGACTGCGTAGACGCGGTCTCGCAGGGCAGTATCGGTGATGGGAAACAGAGCACGATCTTTCTTGATCCCTACACCACACCGGGCGGCACGGTGGACGCGGTGATCGAGGAGATGGTGGCCTGGTCGGGCAGCCTTGATCGGATGCGGACGAGGTTGCCGATTGAGCTTAGTGCGCAGAGCGATCCGGGCGCGGAGGTGGGTTTTGATTCGATCGCGCACGACGGATTTTTCTGGGGCTGGTCGGAGGCTTTACCGCCGACGGGGTTTTTCGCATCGCCCTCGGGCAGCCGGGTGTTTGCGGGGCAGTGGTCCAACATCGGTGCGACCGGGCCTACGTTGCGCAGCGGATCACCGACGGACTGGGTAGGCGTGGCGCTGGCGTCGGGTTACGCAAGTGCCGCCGGCTCACCGCGGGCGTTTTCCGTCAGTGTGATCCCGAGTGTGAAGCGGTTCTTCGAGGCGCTGCGGTTGGGTTGGACGCTCGGCGAGGCGTGGTTCAGTGCGCTGCCGATCCTGCGGGACGGGTTGTTTCTCGTGGGCGATCCGCTCATGCGTGTGCCTTTGCCGCGATCGGGGTGGGACGTGTTCGGGCCGATGGCGACGCTGGAAGAACTCGACCCCGACACCCCGATGTTGGCGATGCGGTCGGATGAGTTGGCGTTGCCGTTGTCCACGGGCAATCAGCCGGCCGAGGGTGAGCAAGCGATCTACGTCGTCCGCAGGCTCGACGACGCGGGTCGCTCGGAAGCGGGCGTCACACACGTGCGTGTGGCCAATTCTTACAGTGTTGTGGCCGCGGTCCCTTGCGATCCTGTCTGGCCGACGCATCCGTTGTGGCGGGTTGATCGCGAGGACGGCGCGTTGAAACTGACCGTGACGTGGGAACGTTCGCTTGAATCGAGTCGGGTGGCCATCGTGGAGCTGCTCGCGCGTTCGGGCGAACCGTTGGCCACCCATGTCGTGCTCACCGTCAAACGCGCGCCACTTCAACACGAAATCATCGCCGGCATCGCCCACCCGACGCTGCCCACGCAATACGCCTGGCGTTACACCTCCGCCGACGGCTACGCGAAACAAACGCCGTGGTCGGAATCCGTCGAGCCGGTGTCGGTGACGACCACCACTCTCAAACTCCTGGAGGCCAAACCATGAAAGCCTGTGCCACGTTGGCTCCACACACCGGGTCTTCCACAAGGTTTGCCCGTGGGCCGGTCGTGTTTATCGACGGTTGCCCGGAGAGTCGGCTGAACGTGCAAACCCTCCGTGTCATGGGTCCGTTGGATGAGCGCACCGCGACCATGACCTGCGACTCTCGTTTGATCGACGGCTCTCTGATCGACCGCTGGCTCCGGGCCAGGTGCGCGATCGCTTCACCGATGCGTCTTGTGGACGACACGGTCAAATGGATCGTGCATGGCGTCGGCAAACTCTCCGTCCCCGCGCAAGACACGTCTATCGGTATCGACTCGCGGGCCTTTGCGATCGAAGAACAGTGGACCCAACAGTTAAACTCCTCGCTCGAACGGGCGTTTATCCTAACCGAGGCCACGCTCACCGCGGTCTTGCCCGAAAGCGTCACACTCGGCGTCGGTTCCAACGCCAATCGATCCGAACAAACCCACGAGATTGCCGGCCGCGAGGTTTACGTCCCCATCGATCAGGGCCAGACCTGGACCGTTGGGCAAGCGCTCTCGTATTGGTCGGCTGTGAGTGGCCTGGACCTGGTGTTGGACCCGTTGGCGACTTCAACATTGGATGAACCCCTCGTATCGCCCGTCGCCCTGGGCCTGTCCGTGCGCGATGCGCTTATGCGGATCATTCATCGCTACGGCTTATCCATCCGCAGGATGATCGAGTTTGTCAACGGCCGATTCCACGAGACCCGCACCGTCACAGGTGACCCATCGCGAAACAAAACCGTCCTGCCGGGGCTTCAAAAGCCCGGCACCCAACATCCCGTGATGAAGATTGAAAGGTCAGGCCAAGGGGCCGGTTCGCGCCAGTGGGTCGCCCGGGCGCAGGGATGGCGCGTCGAAGGAACGTTCAACCTTGCGCACGGCTGGGACCCCTCGCTCGAGGGCCAGAGCGACGCGACCTACAGCCGATCAGGCAACAGCGACTTCGAGACCTACCGCGATGTCTACCGCCTCTGGGTGCTCAACGAAGACGGGGCATTTTCTGGTGAGCCGTTCGATCAACCCGCGTTCGACATCCAGGCATTCTTCGGTTCCATCGGGGTCGGCTTGAGTGTGCCCAGTGACCCGCTGCGGTTGTTGCCCTGCGTCACACTCGACACAACCGGTCGGCGTAAACCCTTCAGCGTCGAAGTCAGCACCGACGCGGGCTCCACTTGGGCGAGCTACGACGGCAGCGACCAGGCGCTTGGCGATCGAGCGGGTGTTTATCTCGACAGCGCCACGTTGCCCGCGGCGTTTCTTGCCGCGGCGCAAGCGGGTGATGCGCGGGTCCGTGTCACCGCAAGCCTCCGGAGCCCTCTGCCCGTTGAGGTGAGCCGATGGGTCGGCAACCCGTTCATCGATGTGCAGCCCGTCAACGTGATCGAGCTGGGGTCCGCGTTCGTGTTTGAGCGCATCGATCCTACGAGCATCCACCGGTCGGCGGTCACTTCGGGTGCGCTGGGTTCGCTCGAACGTGACGACACACCGCCGATGACCTCCTGGCTGACCAAGCGGGTGAACCGGGATGCGTCCGTGGGGCAGTCGCGCACACTGCGACTCACGCTCAGCGACGCCTGGCCCACACTCTTACCGGGGGACGTGATCCATCACGCGGCCGGCCCCGGTCTTGATGCGAACACCGGGCCGCAGGCGATCAACCCGCACAACGCCGTGGTCGCTTCGGTGCGCACGGATTGGCTCAAGCCGGGGTCACGCTCGTTTGCCGGGCCGATCACCGTGGTGGAGGCCACGGTCGAAGACCCGCGATGAAACCTCACCACTTCAAGATCAAGGAGAACCGATGCCCGTGGAAAACCTCGAACCTCTTGCCCAATTCGGCCTGGCGGGACTGATGTGCGTGCTTTGGATCTGGGAACGGCGGACCAGCGCCAAGCGCGAGACCCAGCTCACCGAGGCGCACGAACGCATCCTCAAAGACCGTGAGGGCCTGAGCGTGCTGGTCCAACTCGTGGAAAGAAACACCCAGGCGGTCCAGCGTTTCGACCAGGCGCTGACCTCCGCCATCAACCTCCTGGAGAAGATGCGCGATGAAATCGTCAAGCACAACCCGTAATCCACTGCTCGCCATGTCAGCCCTGATCTTGTCGGTGGTTTGCACCGGCTGCGCAGCCCCGCCATCGGTCACGCCGCTGATGAGGATGGTCCAGCAATCCCTCGAACAGGAAGCGGGCTATCTCGAACACGACACACAGCTCCAATCACAGCACACCGCGCTCGTGCTGGACACACTCGAGTCGGCTTTTGAAAAAGACCTGCGTGAGCGGGGGTCCCTCGATCCGCAGTGGGTGCTCGACGCGACGCGCGCCTACACCGCTGCGCGGGAGCAGGTCGTGCTTCAAGACGCCAGGCTCACCGCGTCACGCACGCAGCGAATCGAAAACCTGCTGGCCTCAGTCGAGGCCCAGCAACACGCGATCGGACTGCTCGACCAGCAGGACCAATTACTCATCAGCGTCCTGGGCACCGAGGGCTGGTCGCTCGGACGGATGCTGCTTGCGCCCACGCCCACGCCAACGATTCAACCCACCCTATCACAAGGAAACAACCCATGACCCCAACCCCTCCCCAACCCCTGCGTGACCTCGTGGCCCAGCGTTTGAACCTCCAGTGGGATTCTTTCTCCCGCGAGCACCCGAACCTTGCCCGGGCGATCGACCGGGTGAACCTCATCGACACAACCATCGACAACCTCCGACGCAACCCCGAGTACATCAAGGCGATGCGCGAGGCCGACCTCGACGAAGCCCAACTCGGAGCCATTTCACGGGTGCTGGCGACAATTGAGCGTGCCGTCGCTGTGGCGCTGGGCCTGTGAAACAAACGCTTGCCTGGACACACGGTCCGGTTCTATGCTGATGGCATGAGACTGACGCGCTCTCACCTGGCCGTGGCTCTTGCGATGTGGCTCATTGCGTTCGCGGGTTGCGAGTGGAAGGGGGGCAAGGGGCCGTTTTCATCTCGGGGGTCTGTGCATGTTTATCCGGAAGGTCAGTTCATGATCGAGCCGGTGGCGATGCGGGTCTACCCCTCGTCCAAGTTCATGAACGAGGGCGGCGACACCGTGCTGCGTGCCCGGATCGAACTGCTCGACCAGATGGGCGACTCGGTCAAGGGCGTGGGGGTCTACCGGTTCGAGTTGTATACCCCCGAGCGCGCCTCGCAAGCCGGCGACGGACGCAAGCTGTATGGATGGGATGTCCCCGTCAAGGACCTGGTCTCGCAGAAGCTCTACTACGACCCGATCACGCGTTCGTACCTCTTCAGGCTCAAGCTCGAAGACCGTTCCACCGCGCAGACAGGGGCGACACTCGTGGTGACATTCGAGCCCGCGACGGGTACACGGCTCTCGGCCCAGGCTGCGCTCGCCGCCGCGGAGTCACCGTGATTCTCACGCTGTGGTATGAAGCGGCACCCCTCGCTACCCGATCGCCGGGTCAGGGGCGGATCGCTTCGTTGTGCCAGACCCGTTGGATCAGTTCGTAGCGGTCCAGGGGCATGCCGGTGTAGACGCAGTTGCTTGTGCAGAAGACATACCCCGGGGCACGCAGGCCGTGCTTGATCGAATACCTGGCCGACCCGATGGATTGTTCTTCGGTCCCGGTCTGGAGCAGGCCGCAGTTCACGTTGCCGCACAGCGCGACCTTGTCGGCGATCCGGTCGACCACGTCGGCCATGTCCACGCCGCCCTGCGGGTCGAGCGAGTGCAGCGCGTGCGGCCGGATCGCTTCGTCCTCGGGCACGAGCCTGTCGAGGATGGGCATGATGTTGCCGTCGGTGTGCTTGATGACATAGAACCCTAACTCTTTGTAAGCCCGGGTCAGCCGGTGGAGGTAGGGCGTCACGAATCGGTCGAACCAGCTCATCGGCAGGAACGGGCCGGAGTTGAAACAGTAGTCGCTGCACAGCGCCATGCCGTCCAGCCCGGGGGTATTGCCGAAGTGTTCGCGCAACTGCTCGGCGCGCTGGATCGACTGGTCTACCCACTTGGCCGCCTGCGCTTCGACGGCGTCGGGTTCCTCGGCCATCTGCAGCGACATCTCTTCCATCCGCTTGCCGTTGGGGATCGAGTAGGTCGCGTCGCCGTGGATCATGAGAAAATACCTGTCGCCCGAGAGTTCCCTGACTTTTTCGATCAGGCGGATCGTCTCGGCGGTATCCCCGGGGTTGGGGTGGAGGAACAGGGCGCTGTGGTCGTAGCGCTGGGCGATGTCGATGTAGATTCTGGCGGCGTCGGTGCGGTGGAGTTCGCGTTCGTGTTCGGTCATCTGCAGCCACTGGTGGTAGTTGCGGTGGCTGGGGTGGACCTTGCCGAGCACTTCCATGGTGAGGAAGAAGACCAGCTCAAAGTGGGGCACGCGCCCGGTCAGGGGCCTGCGTTCGAGTGCGGCGATGAAACGTTGTCGGGGTGTGGGGTCGGTCACGCGAGGGGCCTGGGGTTGTTAGAGTGTTGGGGTGATCGTCGAGCCAACAGTCGGCTGATCGGGGTGAATCGGATGATGGTCGATCTTCATGCTTCTGCGGTGTTGCTGGTCTTCGATGACGACGCGGGGTTGCTCAGCCGTTTGGTGTTTATGCTTCGTTGCCGCTGGTGGCCGGGGCGGATCGGTTGCCCCTTATCGCGTTTGATCCGAGCGCCGCTGGGGCTGTCCACACGGTGGCGGGAGTTGGCGGTCGGCTTGAAAGTCAGGGTCCGGACGCTCTACCGTGACGAGTTCCGCATCGAGCACGAGGGGCAGGCGCGTGTGCGGTTGCCGGCTGTTTTCGTTGAACACCCCGACGGATCGGTCGAGCTCCTGATGGACGACCGGGCCATCGCCCTTTGCTCCAGCGTCGCGTCGCTTGTCGACCAGATCGCCAATCGGCTCCACCCGCCCGCCGACCCGATGACACAGGGGCAAAAGAAGCCGGTCTTGAGGGTCCCCGGCGCACGTCGGCCAACGGTATAACACAAGATTAGACCTTCACCTCCATGCTGCGCTTCATCTGCCGCAGCTCGCGAAGCTCCTTGAGCATCGCCTGCGACGGTGGGCCGTCGTTGCTGAAGAGTTGTGCGCCCTCCGTGCGGTCGCGTCGTCCGATGACCATCAGGCCCGGCCGACCCTTCGATTGCCCGCCGATCTGTTTGTTTTCCGGGTGTCGGTAGCCCACGCGCACGATCCGACGGTGTTCATGGGTCGTGTTGATGTGTGAGCCGTGGACCGTGAAGATGTTGAAGCAGACCACGTCGCCCGCCTTGGCGGGGACAGCGACCGTGTCGGCGAGCCGATACTCGTCCGTGGGCAGGTGGGGCGTGCAACCGGTGCCGTCTTCATTCTTGGTCACGTGGGGGAGGTAGCCGTTCTTGTGCGAGCCGGCCAGGAAGCGGATCTCTCCGTTCTCGTGGCAGGTGTCGTCGAGGTGGACGAGCACGTCGACGTAGCGGTTGTCGGTGTGTTCGTAGAAGGCGTTGTCCTGATGCATGGGGAAGGGGTGGCCGGTCTCGGGGGGCTTGACGTGCATGGTGGAGTGGTGGACCTCCACCGGGCCGGCGATCAGATCGCCCATCGCCTCGCAGAGATTGGGCTTGGTGACCGCGCGCATCCACGACTGCGCATAGAAGTAGAGGTCGTGCATCGCAATGAGCTTGGACTTTTTCTCCGTCTCGGCGTCCATGTATTTCTTCCGCCACGGCCCGCTCCAACCGGCCTCCTTGTCAGCCCAGGTCTCGATCATCCAGTCGAGGTCGTTGTGCATGGCCTTGACCTCTTCGGGCGTGAAGACGCCGGGGATGTGCAGGTAGCCGTGCTCGTGATAGAAGGCGATGTCCTGTGGTGAGAGCATGAAGTCGTCCTCGCGGGGTGTGGTGATAAAACTAGAATGCATTTGAATGCGATTGCAGGGTGTTCCTGGAAGATGCGTCAATTTTACGTGCTTACTTGCCAAAATCCATTGGATCGGCTCAACAACAAGTGGTATAAAAACAACTATGAAATCGACCCGCCTGACCGTTCGTGTGGTTGTTGAACCCCTCCCGGTTGTGGACGTGGCCGGCCGGTTCGCGCTGGCGGACAGTCACTATTCGACACGGTACCACAGCGTCACCCACGCGCTGCACCTGCACGACTACCGCGCGCTGATGAGGCTTGGCCGACGCACGCTCGAACTGTCCCCCGGCGATGCCACGGTCACGCCCGCAGGGGTCCCCTCGTGGTACGACCTCCCGCAGCGAGGCCACCACCTGTGCATCCATTTCAAGGCACCGGTCGCAGGCGGAGGGCAGGGCCTGGCGATTCCTTTGCACGCTCACCTTGGCCGAGAGTCGCACGAGGCGGCTGAGATGATCTGGCGCGTCGCCCGACACCACGGCGCCAGGCACACGCACCCCACCTATGCGCTCTCGGCGTCGGCGGTGCTGGTTGAGTTGTTGCTGTGGCTTGGCCGACGCACGGACCCGGCCACGACGCCGCGCGGAGAACTGCACAGCCGACGGGCTGTCACGCAGGCGGCACGCCACATCGAAGAGAACCTGCACACGCCCATCCCCATCCCGCGCTTGGCGCAAAGGGTCGGGCTGAGTCAGAACTACCTTGCCCGCTGTTTCAAAAAACAATACGGCCAGACGCTGCCCGGTTACGCGCTGTCGCGCCGCGTCGAGCTGGCGGTCAAGCTCCTGACCACGAGCGACCTGCCCATCAAGGAGATCGGCTCGCGCGTCGGCGTCCCCGACCCGCAACACTTCAACAAGCTCATCCGCAGGATAGTCGGCCAAAGCCCGTCACAGGTCCGCGCCTCGGGTAAGCCAACCGGGATATCGGGGTGACACCGGGCAACGATTGGTCGTCCGAGAGTGGGGATTTTCTGTTGGCGCATCCGACCGACCGGGTTAGACTCTAAATGCAATCGCTTTCCATTGCCCTCTTTCCCGCCGGCACCGTGGCTTCGACGCGTGGCGCTGGATTTTTGATAACGACCATGCCCAGCAGCCCTCAAACACCGCCACGCCGAGAACCCCAATACGCCGCGGCCCCGGGGAAAGAAGACCGCCACGGCGAGATGACGGGGGCGATCTCGTTCAACCTCGTCTTCGTCTTTCTGCCGCTCACGGTCTGGTGTGTCTTCATCGGCCCGTGGCTGGTGGGTGACACGTGGAGCCTGGCAATCGGCCTGGTCCTCGCGTTGGTCCTGACCCTCGTCGGCGTGAGGCTGAGCCGATGGACCTGGGCACGCTTCAGCGCGTGGATCGACAACGTCAATGACGAGGCCGACCGTGATCGGCATCGGGGTTGAAATCCTCGCCGGTGGCCTATCGGGATCGGATGCCTATTCACCCGCGCACGGTGCAGACGGTCTTGCTCGTCTCCCAGACGCTGACCGAGTCGAGCGCGACGCTTTCACCGAGTTCAGAGGTGTGTTCGCTGAGCGTCTTGTGGATCACGTCGGCGATGTTTTCGACCGAGGGGTTGCGGTCTTTGAACGCGGGCAGGTCGGTGTTGAGGTGTTTGTGGTCGAAGACTTCGATCACGTTTCGGTTGACCCACGCGTCGAGCTGCTCGGGTTGGAGGACGCCCCCGTCGGGTGAGATGGGCAGACGCACCGCGACTTCGAGGCGGTAGTTGTGCCCGTGGCCGGCGGGGTTGTTGCACTTGCCGAAGACCTTGCGGTTCTCGTCGTCGCTGAGTCTGTCGACGTGCAGGCGGTGGGCGGCGGCGAACTCGAAGGCCTGCTTGATGATGACGGTCGCGTTCGAGGGTGTTGCGCTGTTGGGCATGGGATCGTTCCCGATAGTCAGGCTCAGGCTGGGCGTGAGGTTGAGTGTGACGCGGTGGACGTGGCCGTCGAGCGGCTTGCGGAGGGTGTGGAGCAGCGATCGCATCAGCGTGCCCATGTCCGTTGGTCCCCGGCTGGGGTCACGGACTGCTTTTTCCAACATCGGCAGGGCGTGATCGCGCACCGCCGCGTCGATCTGCGTGATGTTCATGAAGTAACCGGTGACGGGGTCCGCTTCGCCGCGGCACTCGACGTGCAATTCGTAGTATCGTCCAAGCCCCCGCATCGCCGGCCAGGCTGAGAACGTGTTGTCGCGCGGCGTCTGAAAGGAATTCTCCCCCTCGCAGGCGTCGTTCAGACAGAATCGGACGGTTCGGCTCAGCTCGACCATGGGCGTGGATTATAGCGCCTCGTCACCGTGTTGGTCGTATATCACTTACCCCCGATTAGACGGCCTTTGCGGTCTGTAACGAGAACCCAACCGACCACGCCCGTTCTTCCCCCTTCCGGGGGTGGCCCGGCGGGGGGCTGAATTGTTGATTTGTTGCGGCGCGTGGTGCGCCGAATTGAAAGAGAGGCTGAACATGCCCAGTTGGGTGCGGTATGGCGTGGCGGTGTATGTGGGCCTGCTGATGGCGGGGACGCTCGGTTCGTTCTGGCCCGACGCCTCAGCCAATTTCAAGGAACCCGGCGAGGTCCGTTCGCTCAGGCCTGCCCAGGTCCAGCCCGTTCTGGATGACCTGCTCACGCGCGACGATCACCCTTGCCGGGAGTCGTTGTTACATTCGCCGACCCCCATCGACACGGTGCGTCAACCACACAGGCCCCGGTCCGATTCGCAGGGCTGAGGCCCGATTCCACTGTCCGCGCCAACCCACCGTCAACATGGTCGATGCGCGACTTCCCCGCGAGGGGCCAAGACGCTACGCTTTTTGCATGGATGTTGTAGACCGTCCGTCGAAGACGTGGAGAGGTATCACCGTTGTCCTGGTGATGGTGCTCTTTGGTGCCACCGCCGCCGCGGTCAGCGTGACGTGGTGGACCTACCAGGGCCACGCCGTCGTGAAAGCCCGCGAGGCGGCGGACCGTGACACCACGCGGCACGATGCGGCGCTGGCCGAGGTGCAATCCCTCGAACAGCGGTTCGAGCAGGCCATGCTCGTAGGCACGGTCGGGCCGCCGCTGGTCAAGGAAGTCGAAGACGCCATCGTCAATCATCCGAAGTTCCCCCAGCCCCACCGGTTGATGGGGCAGTGGATGGCGTCGCTGGGTCGGCGGGAGCGCGCTTACGATGAGTGGACCAAGAGCCTCGAGATCGATCCCCATCAGCCCGAGCTGTGCCTGCTCACCGGGACAGCCGCGTTTGAGCTTGGTCGTTATGACGCTGCCGTGGCGCACTACCGCACAGCGCTTTCACTCGAACCCGACAACCCGCGCTACGCCTTGCACCTGGCCGGCGCGTTGATCCAGGTCGGGCAGTACGACGAAGCCCGGGCTATCCTCGAACGATCACTCGCCGCGGACTCTTCCCGCCACGCCGCCCACGCGATGCTCTGCGACCTCTACAAAAAACAGGGACAGACAACGCTCGCCATGGAACAGATCGACAAGGCGATCACACTGCTCGTTGACAGCACCACGCCCGCGGACCTCACAGCCCGGCGGAACTACACGCTCATCAAGGCTGAATTGCTCCGCATCGAACACCAGCCCGACCAGGCGCTGCTCCTGCTCTCGGGCCTGAGCGCCGCGGACCGTGGTCGGCTCGACGTGCTTGAGTCGGCTGCGAAGTCCTGGCAGCAAGCCGGCAAACCGGAAGAGGCCGCGAAGATGTACGAGCAGGCTTTTGCCGCGCAGCCGCTCAAGTGGGAACTCCCCGCCGAGGCTGCGCGTTACTGGCTCAAGGCTGGCAACAAAACCCAGGCACGCAAAATGCTCGACGCCGTCCGCGCCCTCAACCCCCGCGCCGACGTGCTCAACGAACTGGCCAATCCACTGCGGGATTGATCGGGATCACACTTCACTCCACGCGTACGAACGGGCTGCGGTGCAACCGGTCCAGCGGCCTGCTCAGGACCCCAGCGATGACCAGGCCCGCCATCGACGCCGACGGGCTGAGTGTGAACCACACCGTCAGTGTGAACGCACAACCGATGAGCAGCGCATAGACCCGCCTGCCCCACGCGCTCATCGGCGCGGTCATCGGCGAGAGGATCATCACGATCAGGAGCCACGGCGTGGTGAGGATGAAGTAAGCCAGGTACGTGATCGCCGCGGCGGGCCCGAGCGCCCAGAGCTTGGGGGCCACCACCGTCCACCCCGAGTAGCCGGGCATCGGCATCACCATGAGCGTGGCCAAAGACGCCACAAGCGCCCACAGCGTCAGCCCCCACCAGGACTGTCTGCGATAGACCGCGCACAGTCCCAGGAAGATCAAGAGCAGCGGGCTTGTCGCGCCGATCGGGCCGGGCGTCGCGCCGATGAGCAGTTGCGTCAGCCGGGGCAGTTCGCCGTCGCTCAAGCGGTCGAGCAGCAGTTGCCTGTTGAGCAGCATGGCCTGGGCGTCGTGCAGAAACAGTGCGCCGGCGTCGGGTCGTGACACCGCGGCGGTCGGGCCGATCGCCGAGTTGAACCAGGATTTCTCGCTGTTGCGCGGGCTGTGGTCGAGCACGTCGCCGATCACCGCGTGGTTGGGTTTGAGCACCGCCTCGACCGTGGCAAACCCCGGGCGGTGCAGGGCCGAGGTGTCCCACGGAACCAGCACGACGGGCAGGACCCACAGCCCCGCGATGACCGCTGCGCAGGCGTGGACGCGCAGCCGATGCGATCGACCGCCCACCACCAGCAGCAGCCCCGTGAACACGCCCGCCAACACCGCCGGCGTCAGTGATTCGAGCATCGGAAGCGACAGCCCCGTAAACATACCCATGACCAGCGCGTGCAGGCTCGTGTCGCGTGGGCCGCCCGGACGCAACAGCGTCACCGCGAGTCGGCCAAGCACAAACACCCCCACGCTCAGCACCGCCGTCACGCACACGGCCCCCATCGCACGCCACCCGAAAAACACCAGCGCCGCGACCAGCATCGCCAGCGCGGTCAGCATCCAGTGGAGGTCCAGCTCCGTACGGTGTCGCACCACACCTAACCACGGAGGGCCAAACCCCTGGCTTGAGGCGGTCGGCCCCGCGCCGTGTAACACGTTGTGAGGGTCTCCCGCCATCACGACCCGCCCCCCATCTCGGACACCGTCACGCGGATCGTCTGCGCAAGCGGCAGCGACGAGGGACACACGTGGCTGCAAAGGCCGCAGTCGATGCACCACGGCAGGTGGTCGAGCAGCCTCTCGTCGTTACGCCGCTGCGTGGCCCACTCCACCAGCCGGATCGGCTGCAGCCCCGTCGGGCAGACCTGCGCGCACCACGCGCACGAGATGCAGTCCGTCGGGTGCGGCGCGGGCACGTGGTCCAGGATACTCACAAGATGTAAGTCCTCCGGCGTGACCGGTTCGGCCGCGTACGGGGCCTCGCCCTCGATGGCTTTGTCGCGGTGTGTCACCACCACGCCCCGGCCCGTGATCGGGTTCCCCACAATCACCCGGCCGGGCGCTTCACGCAGCACTCGTGCCAGTTCACGGTCGAGCGTGGCAAGCGGTTGACCCGGGAAGGCGTAGCGCAACAAAAGCGGCGCACCGGGGACCGCCGAGGCAATGAGCACCGGCCGAACCAGGTCGAACTTCCGTAACGTGTACCACCGCCCGATGCGGATCGCGGTCCAGGGTGTCACGATCACCGCGCGCTGCGACACCGGGTTGGACCCGTGCGTGAGCCTGCGCTTGCCCCGGCTGTGCCTGTGAAGGACGAGCGTCGGGTCGGCGCTGGGGTAGGTGTTGTGCTGCGCGGTCAATCTCAAGCGGTAGTTCTTGCAGCAGGGCCTGAGCCTGCCGAGCACCGGTGCGATCTTCGAGCACAACATGCTCACGTTCTCGACGCCCAACAGGTCGGCAAGCACGAGCGTGCCGAGCACCGCATCGTCGGGGAAACTCATGAGCAGGCTGCTGCGGTCGGCAAAGGGCGGGTACTCGTCGAGGCCGACACAGATGAGCGTGTCGATCTGCGTGTTGCGCGCCGCTTCGAGCTGCGCGATCAGGCCCACGTTGCCGTCGCGGTCGTTCCACGGGCCGATGTGCCGCATCGCGGTGAACCAGGCGTCGAGTTTGCGCCCGCGCGGCGGCGGGGTCTCCAGCGCGGTGCTCACCGTCGGGTGGGCCGGCTCGATCGTGACATCGTAACCCCTCACAGCACTCGACCCGCCCGGACCCTCGGCCGCGGCCACGCGACGCACCGTCCCCGTGATCGGGCTGACATAACACGAGACGCTCTCCCGCCCCGGTCGCACGAGGTAGTCCCCCCGTTTGACCACCTGACCGGCCACGACCTCCGGCCGCTGCGGGCAACGCAGACGCAACGGTGACGACTCCACCGTCTCCGGCGGCGCCGTCAGTCGCATCGGCGTCCCCGTGACAAACTCCATGCCACCGAGCATCGTCACCATACGCGCTAGTCTACTGCGATGGCCCGGGGTGGAGCGAACAGCAAGCCCGATTTTACCCTTCTTCCTCAGTCAGGCGGACGGTGTGTGTTTTGTGCGGGGATGAAAATTTTCCTTTACTAAAAGGGGTTTGTGTTGTATTTTTTTGGGGCCGTCGCGTTGTGGTGCGGGGGTATCAACCACTCATGGGAGATTGACACGATGCCCACGCGACGCCCGTATCGCCGCCTTTCCGCCGGCCCCCGCCGATCGCATGACACCACGATCCACACCGCGTCCGGGAGCATGAACGGATATCCGGGCGTCGAGCCCCTCGAGCCACGGCTGTTTCTGAGCGCAGCCGAGTTTGCCTGGAGCACCTACATCGGCGGCACGTCCTACGACGGCGGCGGCGCGGTTGCGACCGACACCAACGGCAACGTCTACGTCTCGGGCAGGACCAGCTCGACCGAGTCATGGGTCACGGGCGGCGGCGACACGTCCTTCAACGGCGACGAAGACGCCTTCGTGGCCAAGTTCAGTTCCGACGGCGTGCTGCAGTGGAGCACCTTCCTCGGCGGGACGACCTACGACAACAGCGTCACCGGTCTGGCGGTCGATACGTCGGGCAATGTCTACGTCTCGGGCTACACCGAGTCCAGCGGGTGGGTCTCGGGCGGCTACGACTCGAGCTACAACGGCAACGGCGACGCCTTCGCAGCCAAACTCAACTCGTCCGGCTCGCTCATGTGGAGCACCTACCTCGGGGGCTCCGAGGCCGACGGGGCGTACGATCTCGCGCTGGATTCCTCTAACAACGTGTATGTCGTCGGCTACACCGATTCGAGCGGCTGGGTCTCCGGCGGGGCCGACACGACCTACGGCGGGAACCGCGACGGCTTTGTCTTCAAGCTCAACTCCAACGGCGGGTTCCTCAAGAGCACCTACTTCGGCGGCGACGGTGTCGACCTGGCGTATGGCGTCGCGGTCGACTCGTCCGACAACGTGGTGGTCGTCGGCAGCACCGCGTCGGCGTTGCTGGTCAGCGGTGGGTGGGACTCGGTCTACGACGGGTTCCAGGACGGCTTTGTGGTGCAATACAACGCGCTGGGCGTTCACCAGTGGAGCACCTACCTCGGTTCCACCGGGCAGGACGAGGCGCTGGGCGTCGCCATCGATGCGTGGGACAACATCTTTGTCGCAGGCCACACCTCGGCGGACACCTGGGTTTCGGGCGGCTACGACACCTCCATCAACGGCAACGAAGACGGCTTCGTCACCAAGTTCGATTCAATGGGCTCGCACCTCTGGAGCACCTACCTCGGCGGATCGTCCGACGACCGGGCCACGGGCGTCGCGGTCGACACCACGGGCAACGCCTACATCACCGGATTCACCCTCTCGAACAGTTGGCTCTCCAACGGGCCGGACCTTTCACTCGGCGGCGACAAGGATGTCTTTGTCCTCAAGCTCTCGTCAGACAGCGTCCCGCTCTGGGGCACCTATGTCGGCGGTGACAGCGACGAAGAGAGCTACGGCATCGCGGTCGACACCTGGGGCGCGGTGCTCGTGGGCGGGGACACCTTCTCATCGGGCTGGGTCTCGGGTCAAAACGACAACACGTTCAGCGGCGACCTCGACGCGTTACTCGTCAAGCTCATGCCCAACGCCCAGACGCTCCACGACTTCAACAACGACGGCTACGACGACATCATCTTCCGCAACCAGTCGACCGGCCTGAACACCGCCTGGTACATGCAAGGCTCGATGAAACTTTCCTCGCCGGCCCTGCCCACCGTGGCCGACGCCGACTGGCAGATCGCCGGTATTGCCGACATGAACGGCGACGGTCAACCCGACCTCGTCTGGCGACACGCGACCAATGGCGGAAACATCGTCTGGACCATGAACGGCAGCACCAAGACCGGGAGCGTCGGCCTGCCCACCGTGGCGGAAAACAACTGGAAGATCGCAGGCGTAGCCGACCTGAACGGCGACGGCAAGAACGACCTGGTCTGGCGAAACATGTCCTCGGGCCTCAACATCGTCTGGACCATGAACGGCACGGCCAAGTCCGGGAGCGTCGGCCTGCCCACCGTGGCGGACACCAACTGGATGATCGTCGGCGTCGGCGACCTCAACCGCGACAGCCAGAACGACCTGCTCTGGCGTCACGCGACCACTGGCAACAACATCCTCTGGACCATGAATGGCAGCACCAAGACCGGGAGCGTCGGCCTGCCCGCCGTCGTCGATACCTCGTGGTCGATCGTCGGCCTGTTCCACCACGACAACGACGGCGACCTCGACATCCTCTGGCGGAACGACACGCTCAACGCCCTGCTCGTCTGGACCATGGACGGCACGAGCAAGACCGGCAGCGTCGGCCTGCCCTCCGTGGCTTCGGTGTGGAAACCCAGCCTGTAATCCTGCACGCCACGCGACGGTCTCCCGGCTGACCCCTATAATTCAGTTCCATGGAAACGACCGTCCTCTGGCAGCCCGCGATCCCTGATCGCTACACCACGATGACCGACGGCCAACTCGTCGACGCCATCACCGCGCGCAAGAAAGAACTAGGCAAAGATGTCGTGGTCCTCGGCCACCACTACCAGCAGGATGACATCATCCGCTTTGCCGACTTCACCGGCGATTCGTTCAAACTCTCGCAACTCGCCGCTGAGCGCGTCAAAGAAACCGGCGCGAAGTACGTCGTCTTCTGCGGCGTCCACTTCATGGCCGAGAGTGCCGACATCCTTGCGCCCCAGGGCGTGCAGGTGATCCTCCCCGACCTCGGCGCGGGCTGCTCGATGGCCGACATGGCCGACTTCGACCAGGCGCGCGACGCGTGGGATCAAATCCACCAGACGCTCGATCAATCAGGCTTTAAGGGGAGAGTGATCCCGATCTGTTACATGAACTGCTCAGCCGCGATCAAGGCTTTCTGCGGTGAGCGGGGCGGGGCGGTCTGCACAAGCTCCAACTGTGCACGGGTCTTCGAGTGGGCCTTGGCCGGCGGGACCGAGCCGCGACGCGACGATGAAGAGATCAAGATTCTCTTCCTCCCCGATCAGCACCTCGGACGCAACACCGCCGCTTCGATGGGATATGACATCCACAGCGACATGTGCCTGTGGGACCCCAAAGACACGGGCACGCTCGGCGGCTGCGACGAAGACGCGATCACCCGCTCGACGTTTGTTCTGTGGAAGGGCCACTGCTCGGTCCACAAGCTCTTTCGGCCTGAACACGTCGACCAGGTCAGGGCCGACTGGCCCGATGTCACGGTGATCGTCCACCCCGAATGTGCGTATGAAGTCGTGCAGAAGGCCGACATCGCCGGCTCGACCGAGGGCATCATCCAACACTTGCATAGAGCCAGGTCCGGTTCGCGCTGGGCCATCGGCACGGAGGTCCACCTCGTCAACCGTCTCTGCCGTGAGGCGGCGACGCGCGGCGTCGAGGCCCGCATCCTCTCAAGCTGTCAGTGCCTGTGTACCACGATGTACCGCATCGACCCGCCGCACCTGCTCTGGGTGCTCGACAACCTCGCGCAGGGCAAGGTCGTCAACCGCATCGAAGTCCACCCCCAGGTCAAACGCTGGTCGCTGGTTGCCATGAACCGCATGCTCTCCCTCGCCGCCCAACCCGCTGTTGAAACTCCGCGCGAAGAACCGGCTGTTTGACCCAACACGATCATGCCTAACGAGCGCGAAGAAGCAACCGCAGATTGCGCAGATATCACAGATTGATACAGATTGAGGATCGAAAAATCTGTCTTAAATCTGCGCCATCTGCGAAATCTGCGGTTTCTGTTTCGGAGCTTTGACTTTTTCATGCTTTCAGTAGCGATTGCGTTTGCGCAGGGGCACCGATGCGAGATTGATCGACGCGAGTTTGCCGGCGATATGTTTGCCCGCGCCGTCTTGGCCGTACGGGTGGGTCATGCGGGCGAGTTTGAGTGACAAAGCGCGGTCGAGCGCGGCGCGGATGGATTTTTCGCTGTTATCGCAGTCGATCACGTTGCGGGGTTTTTCGCGTCCGTTCTGGCGTGGGCCGACGTTCACGCAGGGTTTTTTAAGCACCGCGGCTTCGATCAGACCTGACGAGGAATTGCCCACGATCGCACGGCAGCCCGCCAGCACCGTGCGGAACTTTTTGTGCGGCAGGTGGACCGTGAAAGACAGACCGGCTTTGTTGACCGCATGACGGATGCCCTCGTGGCCGGGGTCGTGGTTGGGGGCCAGGATGATCCGTGTGTAACGCTGGGTGGCGCGGAGCGTGGCGGTCATCCACTTTTCTTCATCACGGTCGTTGCCCCCGATGGGGTGTTGGACGATGACGAGGTCCGGCGCATCGGGGTCGGGTTGGATTTTCGTCATCCCGTCGACGGCGGGTGAGCCGAGCGAGTAGATGAATCGTGGGTCTTCGCCCATGCGGACGAGTCGGCGTTTACTCGACGCACAGCCGGGGAAGTGCAGGTGCGCCAGCTTGGTGATCGCGTGTCGCATCGATTCATCCGCCACGCCCTCGGCCCGGTCGCCGCCGTGCAGGTGGGCCAAATGAATCCCGCCGACCTGCGCCGCCAGCGCCCCGGCCAGTGCCTCGATGCGGTCGCCCAGCACGACGACGACATCGGGACTGAGCCTCTCGAACGCTGCGCCCATGCCCACGACACCCACGCCCAGCGCGGTCACGTCGGCTGACCTTCCCGACTCGCCCGGTCGCTGCATCGGCACGAGTGTGTCGATGCCCACGCCCGCCTCGGCCACGTCACGGTCCGTGCCCATCACAAGGTGTAACCCCGCGACGATCACGCGCAGATCGAGTTGCTTGTGTTTGCTGATCGCCCTCATCACAGGCTCAAGCAAACCAAAGTCAGAACGGCTGCCCGTGACGACCGCGATACGCTTTTTCTTTTTACTCGTCATCCCGATCTCCCCTGCGTGCGTTTGTCCAGGATCGCCTGTGCCAGCGCAAGGTCCAGTTCGTCGTCGATGTCGACGACCTCATCCGCACCGGTCACGATCGCACGGCGGTCCGTGCCGAGAAAAGCGTGCGGTTGTGCCGGGTCGACCGTGAAGAGGCTCTTGCGAGACACCGCGAGCACGCCCGAGTTGAGCATGTAGACGGGCGGCAACTCCTGCCTACGGTAGACGGTGTTGGGCGTGTAGGCTTCGAGTTGATCCCCATCGTGCCCCACGAGGCGCTTCATCCAGTACGGGTGCGTCTTGCCGACGGGGTAAACGCTCTGGACGCTGTCGCACTGTGTCGCGTTGAGCTTTTCGATTGCGCGGTCGATCAGGTCTGGCGGGCGGATCGCGACGCAGCCGTAGAGGATCACCATGGCGTCAACTCCCTGCGGCGATAGGTCACTTGTCGGTGTGCCACTGGCGGCTTGACCGCCAGTGCTTGAACGGTGAGTTGTTTCACTGGCGGGCAAGCCGCCAGTGGCACCCGTCATGTGCTCCCACTGTTCAACGGCGTGGCGCACGGCGCTGTCGACTGTCGCGGTGTCGTTGGCCAGCTCGGGTGGTCGATGGATAGCCCCCACACCCATAGACGTTGCCAGTTCGAGAATCTCTGGGCTGTCACTGCTCACGACGGTGTGCGTCACCATTTGGCTTGCCAGCGCGTGCTCGATCGACCACTGCACAAGCGGTTTGCCCCCGAGCGGGCGCAGGTTTTTCCCCGGCAGGCCTTTGCTCCCGCCACGCGCGATCACGACAGCCATGACAGTGGGCCGGGATGGCAGGGTTTTAGACATCGCGGTTCGCAATCAAGGTCGGTGCCACTCTTTGCAGGACTTACAAGGTGTCAGGGTTGCCCATTCACCACGCTGGTGGGTTGCTTTATGCTTCAGCGCAGCTTGCCAGATTTCGGTGAGGCTTTGCGTCCGGGCGTCGCCGATCGCGCCTTGGCTGAGCCAGTCCTGGTCGCACAGCGCGACGCGGCCGTCGCTGTGGATGGTCATGCGCTGTCCGACCTGTCGGCAGGGCTTGCGCGCGGGTGGGGTCATGTCCACGGGGCCGAGGATTTCGCTGCCGGGGGGGATCAGGCCACAACCGTCCGTTGCGGGTTGAATGATCGCGTGGCCCGCAAAATGCGTCCAGCGGTCGAAAAAGGATTCCATGTCGTCGAGGGTGAGTTTTGATTTAACGATCCTCGGCACGACCCAAGGCAAATTCGGCGGTCGGCTGGAGTGTGCCCGGCCGTTGAGGAGTTTTTCCAGGTTGGCAATGGCCACGTTGAAGCGGTCGCCGCCCATGGCGATTTCATAGGTCACCGCCCGGTCGGCGTTGAGGTTGACGATCACCGCGTCGATGGGGAGCGAGAGCAGGCGTTCAATGTCCGTTTCATCGCAGAGCAGGTCTGTCTCAACAGCTATGCCCAGCACGCCGGCGTTGTGCGCATGTTCGACGATCCTGTGCCACTCGGGGTGGAGCAGCGCGTCGCCGAGTCCGCCGAGTGTCAGGGCCACGTCTGGACGGGTGGCCAGTTGATCGATGACCCGCATGGCCAGCGCGGTCTCGAGGTCGGGCCTGTCGAGTGTGACATGGTGTTGGGGTGTGACCGGGCCTGTGACAGCTCGGCGCGGCGTGAGTTCGAGCGTGGTCTGCTGGGGCAGGGCTTGGTGAGCGTCATCGCCTTCGTGCCCGCGGATCATACTCCCGGGGGTGTCATGGATATAGCGGTGGGGGAGGCTTCGGATCGAGGCTTCGACCTGGACACACACATCGCGTCCGATCGGGTCGGGCTGGGGGTGGGTCGGGTTGTAGGCCAGCATTCGGCCGAACGTCGCGTCGGGTTGCTGGGCCATTTCGTCGAGAAGCGTCGAGGCAATCGCCACGCCACACAGGCCCGGCGGCGCGAGGCTGAAGGTCATCTTGAGAGCGACGGGGTCGGTCAGGTGCAGGGCTAACACCTTGCTGCACAGCTCGGGGTCGACGCTGGGCCAGTCGGGGCCGACGAGCAGGGCGGAATCGCCTTGAAAATGGTGCAGCGCTTCGGCAAGAGGTTTAGCGGGCAACAGTTCGTCGTAGCAGGTCATCCCTCCGATGCCCCCGCGCCAGGCGGTGAGCGACCACTTGCGAGCGGCGATGCGCATCGGTGTGCGGTCGTCGTTGAAGTGTCCGGGCTTGATCGGGAAAAAGTGCAGCGGCTGCGCGGGCTTCACCTGGGTTATGAGCGGCGCGGGGTCGCGGTCTTCGGGGTGGAGGATCACGATGGCGTCGATGTTGCGGGTCATGGCGACGCGTTCGACGGTGTGGGCCAGCACGGTTTTGCCGTCGAATTTCTCGTGCAGCCGCGCGGGCAGGCCAAGCCGACTGACTTGCGTATCGGTCGGGATGAGGGCGAGGGTGCGCGGCATGGATCGAGGGGAGAGGGCTAAGTGTTCAGAGCAAAACGATTCCAAATGGGGTCTGACTCTTAAAGTCAAGTCGATACAGAAACCGCAGATTCCGCAGATCACACAGATTCAAGGCAGATGACCCAATCCCCAATCCGATCTGTGAAATCTGCGCAATCTGCGGTTACTTCCCCGTTTCCGATTTTCCGTGTGCTTGCGGATGGTCATATCGTTTCTTGTTATTCATCAGGCCGCGTTCGCGTGGTGCAGGGTGTTTTGTTCGATGACGCGCTCGGTCCGATTCAGGGCCTCTTTGAAGATGGACAGCGCCTCGTCGCAGGCCTGCGTGAGCCAGTCGATGTTATCGATGTCGCGTTCGATGCGTTTGCGTTGCTGGGCCAGGGGGTCGCTCATCTCACGGTCGATGGCGCGGTCGGCCCGGTCGCGCTTGAAGGCGCCGATGGTGTTGAGGTCGTTGAGCAGCTCGAAGGTGTCGTTGTTCTCCTGAACTCGGGCCTGGATGGTGTTGAGTTCGACAAAAAGCGCATCCATCTTCCGGGGGTTGCGTTGCTCGTCGAGCATCCGTTTGAGCACGCCCATCGCAAGCTGGCAGTTCTGGCGCATCTCGGTCAGGCCGGTCAATCGCTCAATCAGGATGCGCCTGGCTTTATCGAGGCCGACCGGGTCGAGCGTGGATTGGCCTGCGGGGATAGCGGGCTTGGGCTTGGTGGCAAACTCGCGCAGGGCGTCAGAGAGCGTCATCGTGGCTATGTATTTCTTGGGCAGGCCGCCCTCGGTGGCGTCGATGACTTTCTGAGGCGCGGTGGCAAAGTCGCGCTCGAACTGCTTGAGGTAGGTGAGCATCTGCTCGTCGGAGTAGATTGCCTTGCCGTGGACATCTTCGAGCTTTTGCAGGTGCGCACGGTGGCGGACGATGCGCTGCCACTCCATCATTTCGAGGGTGTTGAAAGGCCCCAGTTCGTTGGCCCAGACATCGTGTATCGCCGTGCCGGGGCAGTAGTAGAGGCCGTCGGAGAAGCCCAGGTCCTGCCCGATGAGGATGATCGGGTCGCACCCGAGGTACTGGGCAAGATAGAACGACAGGTGCGCCACCGTCGCGCCGGGCTTGATCGGCTGCGGGTGGGTCATGCGCTTGCCCATGATCTTGCGAAGGTACTTGTGCGTGGTCAGCCGGATGCCGCCGGGGTAGTGGTCGAGCACCGCGCTGTTGACCAGCGGCTCGGCCACGAGAGTCGCCCCAGGAAGTTTTCCATCGACGAGTGGCAGGTTTTCGTAGAAGCGCCTGGAGATTTCGTGGAAGTCCAGCGCGGTCACGAAGTCCGGCTCGATCCCGCGGTCGAGCAGCGGCTTGAGCGTCGTCTGGGCGCTGATGACAATGACCTTCGACCGCACGGCGGGGTCCGCCAACAGGTGCGCGTTTTTTGCCAGGCTCGGACCGGCACCGACGCAGACCGCGGGGATGCCTTTTGCGAGGTTCAAGAGTTCATCGGTGTGCGAGCCGGCCACATAGTGCGGCAGGTTCATCACGAGGTTACGCACCGTGCGCGAGGCGTTGACCAGCGCGGTGGCAATGTTGGTCCGGCAGTAGGCCAGCGCCTCGGTGACGCTCTGGCTGAAGGCGTTGAGTTCGGCTGCACGCAGTCGCCGGGTGGGGGGGTGGGTGATGAGGACCGTGCCCTGCGTCAGCGCCGCGGCAAAGCGTTCGATGCGCGGCAGGAGGGCGGAGCGGTCAAATGAAGTGTCAGCCAGGACGGTGTTGCCCCGCGAGAGCCACTTGCTGTGGTCGACCCGCCCGAAGACCGCACGCACCAGTTCAAGGTTCGGCTCGAAGACGACGACGACGGAGTTGTCGGGCATCTGCTCGCAGACACGCTGGACGTGGTAGCCCAGGCCCAGGCCCAGGATCACGACGCCGCCGTGCCTGCGCGGGTCGAGTTCGGTGATGATCTGGTCGGCCTCGGCAACGGGGTCGTATCGGCTGCACAGCGCGATGGGTGGGATGGATAGCGAGGGGTTGAGCAGCGAGGCGGTCGGCAACCCCGAGCGTGAACGGCCCCATTCGAGCGGCGCGGGCTGGGCATCACGGATGCGCTGAGCCAGGTCGGGGTCGCGTTGGGCCAGGGCGCTGAGGTTGGCGCAGAGGATGTCCGTTGGGCTTGGCATGCCGATTATGGGGGTTATCGGAACACGGGGTCGCTGGGCTTGAGCGAAGACGGGCTACGATCAACAATACCTACCATGATCGTGATGATCGCAACATCCCTGGCCCAACTGCCCAGTATCAATCTGCCCCCGCCGCCGATGGTCGAGCACCTGGTATTGGAAGAACCGCTCGCGTTGACGGTGTCGCTTTTGATCGTCGGGTTCGTGATGTTTCTGGTCGGCAGGCAGCGGGGAGCGAAGGGGCCTAAGAGGGTTGCGGGGGTTTGTGCGCTGCTGGCGGTGGGGGTCTATGGGTTAGGAACTTTCGTGACCACACAACGCGAGCGTGTGACGCAAATCACGCGCGGGCTGGTCGCGAGCACCTGCCCGGTGGACATGACCCGCTTCCGGGGGTTCTTCGATCCCGGCGCGGAGCTGGTCGGGCCTACGGGAGAGACATGGATGACATTCGAGGGGATGCCTGAAAAAGTCGAGGAGACCGCCAAGCGCATGGGCATCAAGGAACAGAACATCCGCGACATCCAGGCACAGGTTCTGAGCGACGGTCATGCACAGACGCTCTTGCGTGTGACGACGAAGCTCGATGAATCCAATGGCCTCTCCACGTTGCCTACCACATGGCTGCTGACATGGGAAATCAAAACCGAACCGGGTGCGTCGCACGGCCAGTGGCGGATCGTCACGGTGCAGTGGCTGCGGATGGGGCTCAACGAGCCTCCGCGCTTCGGTTGGTAACCCTGAACACCCCGAAACATCCCGGCAAGCCCGTGGTCCACACCGCTCGGACCGGCACGCCACGCCACACCGCGCACGTTGACGCCCCGATGGGTACAAAACTCCACAGCCTGCGTGACGGTTGTGTGCGATTAATGTTTGGATCACGCTAGCGTCACCTGCCTTGACGGTGCATTTTGTCGTTTCTGTGTGGGGTCGACTTCAGAACACACACTGAAAGTCAAACACCTTTGGGTTGCGGAGTCCGTGTTGATCCGCTTCCAATTTCGCATGATGTCGGCCGACGCGCGGTGCGCCCCAGGCTCGGTTGGATTGCCATAAAGAATTGAATTTCAATCAGGGAGAAGAAATTGAACATGCCGTGGCGCGGGTTATCCCACGACATGATTGGCACTTTTCCCCGGGCATCGGTGTTCGTGTGGGTGTTCGTTCAAGTGCGAGACGCCGGTTGTTGCGTTGCGACCTCTGGTTGCTGCGTGTTACAGGTGTGACCATCCCAAGCCGATCGGCATCCGTGTCGTGTGGTCGTGTTTGCACGGGTGTATTTCAGAATGGTTTTTGTTCGGCGCGGATTGCCCTGCGAAACCGCGGGTTTTTTGTTGTTGTGTGATTGGATTTTGATTCGGCGATACTGAGCGTCTGTGCATAACAATGTGATAGGCGCAAATTTTTTTTTCGCATCTCGTGTTCCCGCGTCGGTGAGTCCGTCGACCGGCTATCCCGCATAACACCGTAATACGCAACACTTCGCGGAGTGAGCGCCACAACATTAACGCTCCGCTGACATTGTGTCTCCTGGCCAAAGTCTGTTTTAACAAGAAACAAATTTGATCCCAATCAGATCAACACACGGGTGCCTTACCGTATGCCCCCGTCAGAGGTCACCTGCTGCCTGCGAGAACTCTGCTCGCGCTTGTGTTCGGGGAGGCAGAAGAGAGAAAGCATCGGGCCGACCGCTCAAGGGACGTGCGGTTTTCAGATTCAGGCCAGCAACCTGAGAGGGAAAAAAGAGAGAGACCGCCAAGCCGGGAGTCGGCAGAAGAAAACCCTGTGAGGGGATTAACGGAGTATCGGAGAGGTCTTGATCGTCACCGTGCGATCGGGGCGAAGGCAACACCCACAGCGCCAAGCGTGAAAGGAGGCAGGGCTAAGAAAGCAAAAAGAGAGAGCATCTGTATCTGTTAATCAACTGTTTCGATCAAGACAATCGTGTAATCGCCTCTATCAAGGAGACCCAATGAAACTTCGAGCAAGAGCATGGATGGCCGCCGCCTCGTTGTCCCTCGCCCTGGCCTCGGTCAGCAGCGCGGACAACGTCGTCGGCTACAACAGCCTTTCGGTACCCGCCGGCACCGACGTCTACCTGTGCGTTCCATTCACACAGGACAAGGTCGGCGAGTTCACCGTGGCCACGGTCACCGGCAGCGGTGTCACCGTTGCCAGCCCCCTGAGTGCTAACTACGCAACCCTCTACTACGTCCGCTTCACCTCCGGTACCAACGCCGGCAAGTGGAGCACCATCTCCAACAACACCACCAGCAGCACCACCATCACCTTCGCGGACACCGCGATCCTGACCGGTCTGACCGCTGGTGACAAGTTCTGCATCATCCCCCACAACACCCTCGCCAGCGTCTTCCCCGACAACATGAAGGGCATTTCCTTCGCCGGGTCCAACTCGCAGTTCGCGCTGGACACGGCTGTTTATTTCCTCCCCACCACAATCGGGAAGAACAAATCGGCAGCCGCGACCTACTACTTTCTCAACAGCGCCAGCCAGTGGCGTCAGTTCGGTGCGGGTACTGCCAACAAGGACAACGTGGTCATCCCGCCCCAGTATCAGTTCATCATCCGTGCCACGACCACCCCGATCACCTATTACTCACTCGGTGACGTGGAAAACAACGCCAAGCAGGTGAAGATTGTCCGTTCCGTGTCGACTGATAACGACAACATTCTTTCCGCCGACAACGCGTTGCCCACGACTCTCGCGGGCTTGAACCTTGCCGGCACTTCGGCTTTCTCCGACAGCACCAGCCAGTTTAACCTCATCAGTGCGCTTTACGTCTACGACAACACTGTCAACAGCTTTAACAAGTCCGCGTCTGCGACCTACTACACCGTGAGTGGTCACTGGCGCAAGTTTGGTGCGGGTGCAACGAACTTCGATACCCAGCCGTTGCCCCCCGGCGCTACGCTGATTATCCGCCAAAAAGGAACGGCTGATGCCACGACGTTCTGGTCGCAGCCCTCTCCCGGTTATTGAAAGATTGATTCGATATGTGTCTTCAAACTTCCTGTTTACAACACTCAACTTTTCTTAGGAGTAGTCTCGTGAAAAAGATTCTTTCCGTTGCCCTCGTGGCACTCGCTCTCTCCCCCGCTGCTGCTTTCGCGACCGCGACCGTCAACCTTGGGGCTGGCTTTCTCACCAAGGCTGACGGCACCACCCCACTTCCCGCCAGCTCCCTCGCCGCGCTGGTGATCGACGCCAACATGAACGGTTTCGGCACACCCACCGCCGCCGCGATTTCGGACGACTCCGGCGACGTGGTGTATTCCTTCACTTCATTCGAGGGTGAAATCGCAGCTCCCCTGGTGATCGATGTGACCGGCCTCATCGGCAAGCAGATGAAGCTTTACTGGTTTGACACCACCGGCAGTACCCCCGGGGCGGGTACGGACTACGGCATGTACCGCACCGACCTCGTCCAGGATTTCTCTGACACCGCATGGGTGGTTCCCGCTGACCAGTTCAACGGCGCCCTCAATTTCCTCACCGAATCATACGGTGGTGCGAGTTCTGATTCCGCCGGCGCAGCGACTGCGGGGACCACACCCGAGGTTCCCGAGCCCGCTTCCTTTGCGGTTCTCGCCCTCGGTGCGACCGCTCTCGTGGCCCGTCGCCGTCGTCAGGCCTGAGTTTGTGTGCCAATGTTTCGCATGAATCGATATATGGGGCTTGATCGGATCAAGGCCCATCCATGAAGACTGTTACTCACTCACGATTAAACAAAGGATTCTGAATCATGAAGAATGCTCTTAAGATGACTCTGGTTGGCGCAACGATGGGCCTGGCTTCGGCCGGCGCCTACGCCGCCAACGTCGCGGTGGTCGCGGACATCACCGAGTCCACCACCTGGACCGCCAGCAACACCTACAACCTCGTCGGTCAGATCTACGTCTCCAACGGCGCGACCCTGACCATCGAAGCCGGCACCCGCATCGCCAGCGATCCGGGCGACGAAGGCGCCCTGGCCATCACCCGTGGCTCGAAGATCATGGCCCTGGGCACCAAGGCCGCTCCCATCGTCTTCACCTCCACCAACGACACCGGCAGCCAGCGCTACGCGGTCAACGAATGGGGTAACGTGACCATCATGGGTAAGGGCCTCATCGGCCACCAGTACATCGCTAACGGTTCAGGTATTGACAACGTCCAGGACGGCACCAGCGCTTCGCCTTACGCCAACACCGCCGTTCCCAGCGGTCTGAACAAGGCCGCCATGGAAGGCCTGCTCGCCAGCCCAGCCGGCGACCCCCGCGTGATCTACGGCGGTACCAACGACAACGACGACAGCGGCACTCTCCAGTACGTCTCGCTGCGGTTCGGCGGCTCGGTGGCCACCGTCGAGTACGAACTCAACGGTCTGTCCATGGGCGGCATCGGCCGTGAGACCGACGTCAACCACATCGACATCTTCTCCAACATCGACGACGGCATCGAGACCTGGGGCGGCACCGTCAACTACAAGTACATCAGCATCTGGAACATCGGCGACGACTCGTTCGACGTCGACCAGGGCTGGCGCGGCAAGGCCCAGTTCATCTGCATCGTGCAGGGTTACGGCGCCACCGCCAAGCAGGGTTCGGGTGCCGGCGACAACGCCTTCGAGATCGACGGCGCTGAAGCCAACAACGCGGTGCCCCACACCTGTGCGACCATCTACAACGCGACCGTGATCGGTCAGCCCGACGGCCAGAACGGTGGCGCGGGTGCCGGCAGCGACCATGTCTTTACCTACCGTGACAACGCCCACGTCCAGTACCGCAACATCCTCGTCCTCAACGGCGGTGCCGAGCTGGTCCGCGAGGAATCCTCCGAGAACGGTTTCACCGACCTCTGGCGGTACGGCCAGGGCACAGTTGCTCCCTTCAACACCACCCCGGCTTTCACCAACGCCGCCAACGGCGTCTGGGGCCTGCGTTACACCGCCGAGTGGGACACCACCAACAGCCTCACCGGCGGCAACGCTTCATGCACCAACTACCTCGGCAGCGGCGTGGCCATGTCGGTCGCTGAACTCAAGACCATGTACCAGTCCCAGTCGGCCGGCGACGGCACGATCGGCCAGGGCTATCTCTGTGAAGTCACCGACTCGCTGTTCTACAACAACCGTGCGGGCTCGGCTTATACCAAGTCCGACTCGGTGGGCGTGACCAGCAGCGGCGCGACCAACGCAGGTAAGGCCAACGTGGTCCGCTCCGGCCAGACCAGCCGATACGGCGACAGCTCCGACCTGCCGATCAACGTGCTGACCTACGGCACCGTGTTCGTCAACACGGACACCGTCATGGCCAACGTTGTGCACTTCGACCCGCGTATCAACACGACCCGTGATGCCCAGACGGTCAGCCACTCCGCGGCCCCGTCCGACGGCTTCTTCTCGCAGGCCATGTACCGTGGTGCGTTCAGCGCCAACTGCAACTGGCTCGTGGGTTGGACCGCGGCGTCCCAGTTCGGCTTGCTTGACACCACCACCTACGGTGCCAACGTCCCCGACCCCAACGCCAACATCTACCTGACCTCCACGATCACCTTCGACACCGAGCCCGGTTGCGATTACGTGATCGAATACAACACGGGCAGCGGTTGGAACACCCTGACCACGATCTCCGGCGACGGGAACACGCAGACCTACACCGACACCTCGGCTCTGGTGGCGGGCAAGATCTACCGTGTCACCCCGATGTAATTCGAACCCAAGGATAATCCTAAAAACTTATCCTGACTCAACTTCGACCCGGTGGTGGGGTGAATCCCATCACCGGGTCTTTACAAATAACTAACCAAGTCATAACAACATAAGGCCGTTACCATCATGACCATGAAACGCCCAATCATTTTTGCAGCTTGTGCTATGTCGATCGGCCTTGCGGTTGGTGTTCAAGCTGGCTCCGAATCGCGCGACGATACGGTCAAGCATCCCGTAACTCCCCCGCAGGTGACGGTGGAAATGGCACAAGGCTCAAACGCTTTGTCTGACCAGCCTCTCGATGAGTACCGAAAGAAACTGTTGACCGTTGCGTTCGAGACCGCAACCGAGATCCCAGCCTATCCGCACATCAAAACCCGTTCACGGATGCAATACCTTGTCACGCAGGCTTGTCTCCAGCTTGGTCAAACCCAGCCGGTCGAGAAGAGCCTGCTCAAGATTGAGAATTGGCGTCGTGGTTCGGTCATGGCGGACCTGGCGATCTACCGCCTCCAACATGGAAGCCATGAGGGGGTCGAAAAACTCATCCAGGATGCGCAGGTGATTTCGCTCGCGGCCGACCAGGATTGGCGCAAGAGTGAGATCGTCTCGAAGTGCGTCAAGGCCAGGATTCTTTTAGGGCAGAAAGAGCAGGCGATCAAAGATCAGACCGACGCCATTGAACCCATGCACCAGGGCGGTGTCGCCAGCGACATGGCCACTAAGCCGGGCGAAGATTCTTACCGTGCGCAGATGCAGGCCCTCGCGTCGGTAACGGGGAACCTCACGGTCTTCGACACGGTCATGAGCGCGATGGGTTCTTATCTCGAAATCTACCGCGCTAACTACCACGACGATCAGCGCAGAAAAGAGATCGAAGAGCAGGTGCTGGGCAAGTTCGAGGCGATCCCGCTCATCAAGCAGATCGACATCCTGCTCGAGATGTCGGCCGTCTGCGCCCAGAGCGGCGACCCGGCGCACGGCCTGGGCTTCGTCAATCAGGCGCAGGTGAAGATCGACTCCGTCGCGTGGGACACGGAATACTACATCCCGATGATCGGTCGGCTGGCGGGCGCGCGGGCACGCTGCGGGGACGTGGACAAAGCGCGTGAGCAGGCCGACGCGATGGTCAGGATGTTTGACGAGAAGCACGGCGACATCATGACGTTCGACCAGGCGGGAGCGCTGCGTCCGGTGGCGGAGTCTTACCTCCAGATGTCTGATCCGGGCAGGAGCCTGGAGGTCTATCGCAAGGTCATTGAGGTCGGCGCGATCAACCCCAACGCCCGTTGCCGCGCGGAGGACCTTGTGGCGACGTGTCTTTCACTGGCATTGCAGGGGCTGGAGCCGGACTCACAGATGTGGACGCGGATCGGTGAAATCAAACGAGGCCTGGGCGATCCATGGTAAAACGTCGGCTCTGGCGGTGGGTCAGTGGGGGCACGGCGATGTTCATCGCTGCGACCGTGTGGGCGCAGCAGATGGGCTCGATCCGTGGCGTTGTCTATGACAAGGACTTCCAGGCGCCGCTGGCCGGGGCCGTGGTCACTGTCGCGGAGACCGGCGAGAAGGCTGCCGCCAACGAGCAGGGGGCTTACTCGATCCAACTTCCCCCCGGCACTTACAACCTGGTCTTCTCAAAAGACGGTTACACCAGCACGCCGCGGTCGAACGTCGTCGTCAGCGAGGGGCAACTCACCGAGGTGGAGGTCCTGCTCTCGGGCGATTTCACCGACATGGACGAGTTTGTCGTCCCCGATTTCCAGATCGGCGGTCCGACGGAAGCGGGGCTGCTCAACCTGCAGCTCAACAGCCCGCAGTTCCTCAACTCGATCGGTTCGGAGCTGATCGGCAAGTCTGGCCGGGGCAATGCCGCGGATGCTCTGACACTCGTTTCGGGCGCCACCGTGCAGGACGGCAAGTTCGCGGTGATCCGTGGCCTGCCCGACCGCTATGTCAACTCCCAGCTCAACGGCGTCCGCCTGCCGTCGGCTGACGACAAGACCCGAGCCGTCGAGCTTGACCAGTTCCCCTCCGCGGTCATCGAGAGCATCCAGATCAGCAAGACCTTCACGCCCGACCAGCAGGGCGACGCCTCGGGCGGCGCGGTGAACCTCATCCTCAAGGGCATCCCGGATCAGAACATCTTCCAGTTCAACGCGTCGATCGGCTACAACACGCAGACGACCGGTCGCAGCGATTTTCTGACCTACGAGGGCGGCGGGGTGAACCTGTTCGGGTTCAACCCCTCGAACACAAGGCAGGTCCAGTCGAAGTGGTTCGACAGGACCAGCGCGAACGACGGCATGAACGCGGGGGCGGTCGGTGTGACGCGCGGCGAGGCCCCGGTGGATTACAAGCTCGGCTTCACGGTCGGCGGCAGTCACAGCTTCGAGAACGACGTGAAGCTCGGCGCACTCTTCAGCTTCTTCTACGAACGCGACAGCTCGTCTTATCAGAACGGGATCAACGACCAGTACAGCCAGGACCCCAGCGGCACGTTCATCCCCCTGGTCAAGAACGTCAGCAACGACGGTTACA
The DNA here is from genome assembly GCA_016125215.1 of Phycisphaera sp. GTDB lineage: Bacteria > Planctomycetota > Phycisphaerae > Phycisphaerales > Phycisphaeraceae > RI-382. The sequence goes on along the minus strand of WGMF01000006.1, from coordinate 107,373 downwards.
CCTCGCTGTTCGACGAGAGCCAGTCGTCGTCGGAGGTCAAGTGGGGCGGGTTGAGTGTCGTGGGTCTGGAGTGGGCAGAGCAGAAGCTCAAGTTTGTCTACCTCTATACCCGTGCGGCTGAAGACACTGCCACGCTGGCCGAGGACACGCGGGGCAAGGCCTACTTCTATCCCGGTTACGATCCGGCTGACCCCACGTCCAACGGTTGGACCTCCACCTTCTCCGCGCCCTACCGCCGCGATGAAAGCCTGGCTTACACCGAGCGTACGACGCAGAGCTTCCAGTTCAGCGGCCAGCACAAGCTCCCGATTTTTGACGAGGAATCCGACTCGTGGTTCGACCTGAAGAAGCCCGAGTTCGACTGGACTTTTTCCCTCAACGACGCCACGTTTTTCGAGCCTGACAAGAGGTTTCTCAGCACGATCTGGGTCCCCGGCAACCCCAGCGACCCCTCGCCGTTCAGCCTCGGTCGGCACATCGTCTACTCCGGTTCGGGCAACTCCAACCTCGGCAACCTGCAACGCATCTTCCGCGACATCCGGGAAGACGACACGCAGTACCAGGTCAACCTGAAGCTGCCTTTTACTCAGTGGAGCAACACCGAGGGATACCTGAAGCTGGGCATTTTCAGCGACATGGTGGATCGAAAATACAACCAGGACTCCTTCACCAACCCCAGCGTACTCGACAGCAACCAGGTTTACTACGGGCCGTTTACCGACCTGTGGAGCACGGTCTGGCCCTCGCAGGCACACCGCACCGTGCTCTCCCGAATCGACGTCGATTACACCGGCAAGTTCGAGGTCAACGCCTTCTACGCGATGATGGACCTGCCGCTGACCTCGTGGTTCAAGCTCATCGGCGGGGCCCGTTTCGAGAGCACCGAGATCTCCACCGATGTCTCGCCCTACGTCGAGGTCCGCAGCGGCAGGGAATTCATCCGCGCGTTTTACATCCCGCCGCCGCCCCCGCTGGTGACCTCGCAGGTGCTTCTGAATCCAGCCGACGTCGCCGACGCCCATTTCAGCCAGGACGACATCCTGCCGGCGCTCTCGTTCGTCCTCAACCCCGTCCCGGAGATTTCCCTCCGCGGGTCCTACACGCAGACCGTGGCCAGACAGACCTTCCGTGAACTTTCGCCGATCCAGCAGCAGGATTACCTGGGCGGCGACATCTTTGTCGGCAACAACACACTGCAGATGTCTGCGCTGGAGAACTACGACCTGCGTCTGGATTTCCAGCCCCGCAGCGGCACGTTCTTTTCCGTGTCTTACTTCCTCAAAGACATCCAGCGCCCGATCGAATACATCCAGCGCTACTTCTCCGGCACGGGCACCTTCACCACCGCGGTCAACTACCCCGAGGGCAAGATCCGCGGGTGGGAACTCGAACTACGCCAGGACCTCGCGGCTTTCGATGACAACCTCCAGGGCCTGAGCTTCGGCGGCAACGCCACCCTTATCACCTCGGAGGTCTCGATCCCCGAGTACGAGCAGGACCAGTCGGTATTGTTCGGCTTTCCCCGTCGCACGACCCGCGACGCCACCAACGCCCCCGAGCTGCTCTACAACATCTACATGATCTACGCCATCCCCGACACGGGCACGGAGTTTTCCATCTTCTACACCGTCCGCGGGGACACACTCGTGGCCGGCTCGGCGATCGGCAACGGCGGACTCTTCATCCCCGACCTCTACGAAAAAGAATACGGCACCTTGAACCTGAGCGTCTCGCAGAAGATCGGCGAGCACTTCAAGCTCAAGTTCCAGGCCAAGAACCTGACCGACCCCATGATCCAGCGCGTCTACCGCGGCGAGTTCAACGCCGGTGACGTGGTCCATACCTCCTACACCAAGGGCATCGACCTGTCCCTGAGTTTCAGCGCGGATTTCGAGTTTTAACCCTCACCACACAAGCACACGACCCGAGAGGAAAACCATGCACCCATCCACCCAACGCACCCCCGTCACGGCCCGGACCGGTCGGACAAACCCACGACGCACCCGGCTGACCCTGTGCCTGCTCGTCGCTGTGGCGTTGCTCCTGCCCGCCGTCGTCGCGGTCGGTGACGGTGAGGGCGAGATCGACACCACACGCACCATGCTCCAGAAGTGGGTCGAGAACAGCCAGCTCATCACCAAGGAAAAAGAGCAGTGGGAATCCTCACGCGAGCTGCTCGACCAGCAGATCGGTCTGGTCAAGCGCGACATCGAGGGCCTGTGTGAAAAGATCAAGGAGACGCAGTCGAACATCACCGAGGCGGACACCCAGCGGCAAAAGCTTATCGACGAAAACGAGAAGCTCAAGGCCGCGGCCGACTCACTGACCGGCACGATTGCCACGCTCGAGAAGCGCACGCTCAAGATGCTCACCCGCCTGCCCGACGCGGTGCGCGAGAAGGTCCGTGTGCTGAGCCAGAGCATCCCGACCAACCCCGATGAGACGACGCTCTCGCTGTCGCTGCGTTTCCAGAACGTGGTCGGCGTGCTCAACGCTCTGAACAAGCTCGACCGTGAGATCACGGTGACGAGCGAGGTCCGCACACTGGCGGACGGCTCGGTGGTCGAGGTGACGGCCCTGTACGTCGGCCTCGGCCAGGGCTACTACGTCAGCGGCAACAACCAGCACGCCGGCGTGGGCACCGCGACCGACGAGGGCTGGAAGTGGACCCCGGCTGACGACGCGGCCGACCGCATTGCCAAAGCCATTGCCATCTTCAAGAACGAACAGGTCGCCACCTACGTCAACCTCCCGGTCGAACTCAACTGAAAACGAAATCCGATACCAAGGCCCATCACCATGAAACGCAATCTCCTGATCCCGACCCTCGGCTTAGCCCTGGCCTTCACCGCTGTCGCTGTGGCACAAGACGCCCCCGGACCCGCCGGCGACGCTGCGGAGCAGTCCCCCGTGATCCCCAGCGAGGTCAAGCCCGACACCTCGTTCGACAGCGTCACGTTGTCGATCAAGCAGCAGCTTGAAAAGAGCATCAAAGACCTCGAAGAGCTGTCCAGGAAGAAGAACGACGACCTGCTGCCGCGAAGCCAGGAACTCAGCAAGCTCGAAGCCGAGCTGATCTCGGTGCGACAGGAATACCAGCAGGCCGACAGGCTTTTGGTCAGCCGAACGCTCGACAAGGGCAACCTCAACAGCCAGATCAAATCGCGCCAGGAAGAGGCGACCTACCTCTCGAACCTCATCAGCGAATACATCCGCAACTTCGAGGCCGGCCTGCACATCTCCGAACTGCAGCGTTTCCAGAACGCGGTCGACGAGGCCAAGCTCGCGGCTGAGAACGAATCGCTCACCGCGCAGGAGGTCTTTGCCCAGCAGGTCAAGCTGCTCACCACGTCGCTCGACCGATTGGAAGACGCGCTGGGCGGGACACGGTTTGACGGCAAGGCGGTCGACTCGACCGGTCTGGTCACCGACGGCACGTTCGTGCTCATCGGCCCGTCGGCCATCTTCCGTGCCAAGGATGGCCACGCCATCGGCAGTGCCGAGCAACGCCTCGGTTCGCTCGAACCCAACGTCATCCCCTACGAAAAACCCGAGGACACCCAGGCCGCCGACGCCCTGGTCCAAGGCTCCGGCAAGACCTTTCCCTTCGACCCTTCGCTGGGCAACGCCCACGTGATCGCCTCGACCAAGGACACCCTGATGCAGCACATCAAGAAGGGTGGCCCGGTCATGATCCCGATCTTCATCCTCGCGGGGATCGCGCTGCTCGTGGCGTTGTTCAAGCTCATCACCATGTCGCTGGTCCGATCGCCGAGCAACCGCAGGATCGAAGAGTTCATCGCGGCGGTTGCCCGCAAGGACGCCGGCGGCGCGCTGCAGAAGGCCAAGGCCATGAGTGGGCCGACCGGCAAGATGCTCACCGTCGGGGCTGAGCACATCAAAGAACCCAAGGACCTTATCGAAGAGGTCATGTACGAACAGGTCCTCTCGACACGCCTGAGCCTCAACAGGTTCCTGCCCATGATTGCCATCACCTCCTCCGCGGCGCCGCTCTTCGGCCTGCTCGGGACCGTGACGGGCATCATGAACACCTTCACCCTCATCACCGTGTTCGGCACCGGCGACGTCAAGACCCTCTCCAGCGGGATCTCCGAAGCCCTCATCACGACCGAATACGGCCTGATGGTGGCGATCCCCTCCCTGCTGATCTACGCCTTCCTCTCACGCAGGGCCAAGAGCATCGTGGACCAGATGGAAAAGGCCGCCATCGCATACCTCAACCAGCTCACCAAGACCCCGATGGCCGAGATGGAAAAAGCCGCCTGATTTGCGTGTAAGTGAATCGACTATCGCACAAGCCATACGAGACCCACGTGGACCAGATCCCGATCTATCTTGAACACCTCCTGCACCAGGCTCAGCGCATCTGGGTCGACGGCGGACCAGCCATGATCGCCATCGCCCTCGATGCGCTGATCCTTTTTGTCTTCGGGTTCCACATCCAGCTGCGCTTCCGTGAGAAGGGCTTCTTATCGCTCAACGACAGGAAGCTCCGCGGGTGGGTGGACGATCCGTCGCAGCGCCGCGGCCCGGTCGGCGACCTGCTCAACTCGCTTTTCAGCGCCCACTCGGTCGCCGAGATGTCCGATGTTTTCAACGGCCTGCAGACCACCGAAATTGCCCCGTTCAAACGCGACCTGCGCCTGATGAAGATCTGCGTCACCGTCGCGCCGCTCCTGGGCCTGTTCGGGACCGTCACCGGCATGCTCGCCACCTTCAACGCTTTGGCCACAGGCTCCGGCGGCGACAAGACCATGGCCATGATTGCCAAGGGCATCTCCGAAGCCCTCATCACGACCGAGACCGGCCTCGTCGTCGCGCTGCCCGGCTTGTTCTTCAGCTACCAGATGACTCGAAAATACGACCGCTACGTCGCCTTCCTGGCGCACCTCGAATCGATCTGCACACAGACCCTTTACCGAAAGAGCCTCAACACGAAGTCCGCAGCCTGACCCCAGGCACACAGGAGATACCCCATGGCACGGTTCAGAGATTCAGGCGGTGACGACGGCGGCGAGGGCGGCATCGACATGTCGCCCATGATCGACTGCGTCTTCATCCTGCTGATCTTCTTCATCGTGACCACGACGTTCGTCGAGGAGACCGGCGTCGAGGTCGACAAGCCGCAGGCCGCCTCCTCGCAACGGCTGGAGAAGAACAGCATCCTCATCGCGCTGACCGCCAAGGGCGAGGTCGTCTACGGCGGGCGCGAGATCGGCATCAGCGGTGTGCAGCCCCTCGTCAAGCGGATGCTCCAGAAAGAAGACATCCCCGTGATTATCCAGGCTGACCAGCACTCGCAATCGGGCCTGCTCGTGCGAGTGATCGACGAAGCCAAGCTCGCCGGCGCGGTGAAGGTGAGCCTCGCAAGCCTCAAGCCCAAAGGTTGAACTCAAGGTTATGAAACGTCGGCGAAGCATCCTGGGTGAACTGGTCCACGGCATCATCGTCATGCTCGCGGCGGTGTCGTTGACTCTGGTGCTCTTCATGGTGCTGCCTTTGATGCAGGCGATCAGCCAGAAACCCGCGACGGACCTCGTCGTGCAGGCGGTGGATACCGCGAACATCCCGCCGCCGCCCCCGCCTCCCCCGGAAGAGCCGCCCAAGGAAGAAGAAAAACAAGAGGAACCCCCAGAGCTGCAGGAAGAGGTCACGCCTCTGGACCTGTCACAGATCGAGCTGGCGCTCAACGTCGGCACCGGCGGCGTCGGCTCGCTCGACGGCGACACCATGGTCAAGCTGCCCACGGACGTAGCCAGCGGCTCGGAGGTCGATTCGATCTTCTCCCTCTCCGACCTCGACCAGCAGCCGCGCGTGATCTATCAGCCCGGCCCGCAACTGACCAACGACCTGCGGAAAAAATCGCCGGCCACGGTCTACGTCATCTTCCTCGTCAACGCGCAGGGCCGAGTCGAAAGCCCGATCGTGCAGAAAAGTTCCAACCCGTTATTCAACGACCCGGCCCTCAACGCCGTCAAGCAGTGGCGCTTCGAGCCGGGCAAGCGCAACGGGCAGCCGGTCCGCTTCCGCATGCGCGTGCCCATCACGTTCCCCAAAGAGAACTAGCGATGAACAGCAAAAACGACTCCTCGATTCCCAACACGTTTACCGTTGCCTGCGCCGCGGCTCTGCTCGCGCTGGGGTCAACGACGCTCAAGGCCCAGGACTCCGCCCAGCCGACCGTGCCTTACACGCAGGCCACGCCCCCGCTCATGTCGCTGGACATGTGGAACAGCCCGGCTTTCCAGAAGCGCTTCATGGAGAGCTTCATCTCCGTCAGCGACGTCGAACCGCGCCTCACCGAGGAAGACAAGAAAACGCTCCAGGCGTTCAACAAGCTGCAACAGGAAAACAAACTGCAGGAGGCGCAGGACCTGCTCATCAAGAGCCGAACCAAAGCCTCGAGTCCCGCGGTCGATTTCTATCTGGGCAACATCCACTTTGCTGACGGCAAGTGGGAAGAGGCTTTGACGGAATACAAGAAAGCGGTCAGCGACCCGCCCGACGGCTTCCCCCGATTCCAGCGTGCCTGGCAGAACATGGCGATCTGTTACATCCGTCTCAACCAATACGCCGAGGCCCTGCCGGCCCTGACGCGCGTCGTCGAACTCGGCGGGGGGGACTCGCTGATGTTCGGGCTTCTGGGTTACTGCTACTCGCAGACGGAAAAGCCCCTCTCGGCTGAGACCGCTTACCGGATGGCGATCCTGCTCGACCCCAAGACGCAGGACTGGAAGATGGGCCTGGCGCAGGCGCTCTTCAAGCAGCAGCGCTTCGCCGAGGCCGCGACGTTGTTCGGGCAGTTCATCGAGGACGACAAGTCCAACGCCACGTTCTGGCTCTTCCAGGCCAACGCCTACATCGGCATGGGCCAGCCCATGAAGGCCGCCGAGAACTACGAGGTCGTCGACCAGTTGGGCAAGTCCACGCCCGAGAGCCTCAACACCCTGGCCGACATCTACATCAACAATGAACTGTTCGACCTCGCGGTGACGGACTACACCCGCGCGATGAAGATGAGTGAGCGGGTCGGCCCCGAGCGGGCGATCCGCGCCGCCAAGGTGCTCGCGGCCCGCGGTGCCAACGGTCAGACCAGGGACATGCTGGCGAGCATCTACGAACTGCGTGGCGACAAGCTCAAGGACAGCGACAAGAAAGACCTGCTCAAGCTCCGTGCCCGCCTGGCCGTCGCCGAGGGCGCGGGTGAGGAGGAGGCCAAGGTCCTTCAGGAGACGATCGACCTCGACCCGCAGGACGGGGAGGCCTTGATCCTGCTCGGTCAATACAAGGCCCGCAACAACAAACCGGAAGAGGCGATCCTCCTCTACCAGCGTGCGGAAAACCTGCCCAGCTTCGAGGCCGACGCCAAGGTCCGTCACGCGCAGCTGCTCGTGGGCATGGGCAAATACGACGACGCGCTGATCCTGCTGCGCAGCGCCCAGCAGCTCAAGCCGCGCGAAAACGTGCAGAAGTTCCTCGACCAGGTCGAGCGTGCAGCCAAGTCCAACTGACGGGTGAAGCGGGGGAGCGTATCGATGGCAAACCATCAGGGGAGAGGAGACAGCAATGACAGCACAACCCCCCCGATACCCATTGACGCGGCACATCGCAATAGCGGTGATACTCATCGGCGCGCTCTGGTCGGGCGTCGCTGCGGCGGATGACGCACCGGCTCCGAACGCAACCGGTGATGAGCTCGTCACACTCAACTTCCCCGACAACATGGAGGTCCAGGCCCTTGCGGAGTACGTCGGCAAGCGCCTGGGCATCAATTTCATCTACGACGAGCAGATCACCGGCCGACGGATCACGATCAAGACCAACGAGCCGATCCCCGTTTCGTCACTGATGACGTTGCTCGACAGCGCGATGAAGATCAAAGGCCTTGTGATCGTGCCCACCGAGGTGCCGGGCATGATGCGTGTGACGCAGCTCACATCGCTCGTCGCGGCTTCGGCGGGGCCGGGGCAGGACAACACGGTCAAGGGCCAGGAGCGCTTGGCTTCCGCCGTCACGCGGGTGATCCGCCTCAAGAACACCACCACGCAGCGTATCGAGCAGTTGATCGGTCCCTTCCTCTCCGGGCCTAACGCCAACGTGATTTCCATGGCCGACCTGGGCACGATGGTCATCACCGATTACGCCTCCAACATGGTCGGCATCGAGAAGATGATCGCGCTGGCCGACCAGCCCGGCAAGCCGCCCGAGATGCGGTTTGTTCCCGTCGTCAACCTCTCCGTCGGCGACGCGCAGAAACGGCTCAACGACCTTCTCTCGGCCCAGGTCAAGGCCAAGGGCAACACACCCGAAGCCCAGGCTCTCCTGCCCACCGTCACCACCGACGACCGCACCAATCGGCTCGTGCTCATCGGCAAAGAGGAACAGATCGAAAACGCACTGGGTCTATTGCGGTCCATCGATATCAACCTGAACTTGCAGACCCGAGCCTACGCCGTCAAATCCGTCGGCGCCCAGCAGATCGATGACGCGATCAAGAGAACGCTCGGCGAGACGGTCGTGGATCGTCTCTACAAGTCGGTCGTCGTGCGTGAATCCAACATGCTCATCGTGACCGCGACGCCCGAAATCCTTGAACGCACTCAAGCCGTCGTCGAGTCGATGGACGCTCCCCGCTCCGAGTCGCAAAGCCCGATCCGCTTCTACAAGCTTCAGAACGCCAAGGCCACGGACGTCCTCTCCACTCTCTCGAGCATCGAGGGACAGAGCGGTCTTGGATCGGTCAGCGTGGATGGCGTCACCGCGCAGGGCCTGGCCCCACAATCCCGAGGCAACACCGACGCCAACCGCGACACGGTCTACGCCGGCCCGACCCAACAGAATGTGACCCCGGGACTCACGCAACCGGGCAACGACTCCGGTCACTCGCAGACCGGCGGCTCCGTCACCCTGCCCGATGCGCGGCTGATCGCCGACAAGGAGTCCAACACGATCATCATCATCGCCGAGCCGGAGCGACAGGTGCTCTATGAGAAGCTCATCAAACGGCTCGATGTCCGTCGGCCACAGGTGCTCATCGAAGCCACGGTCGTCGTCCTCGACACGACCGACGGCTTCTCGCTGGGCGTCGAGATTTCGAGCAATGAAAAAGTCAACGGCTCCAAGGGCAAGGTGCTCAACTTCAGTTCCTTCGGTCTGAGCACCGTGGACGCGGGCACGGGGGAACTGACGATCAAGCCCGGCCTGGGTTTCAACGGCACACTTGTCAGCGCCGACATTGCCAACATCGTCATCCGCGCCCTCGAGTCCGACACACACGCCAAGGTCGTCTCCCGCCCAAGCGTCCTCGTCAACGACAACGCCGTCGGCGAACTCATCAGTGAACGCGAAGAGCCTTACGCCACGACCAACGCCTCGGGCGTCGCCGGCGCCACCACCAGTTTCGGCGGTTTTGCCTCGGCAGGCACACGCATCAAGATCACCCCGCAGATCAGCGAGGGCGACCACCTCAAGCTCGATTACTCGATCACTCTCAGCAGCTTCACCGAGGCCACCACCACCGCGGACACGCCGCTGCCCCCGGCAAGGCAGACCAACTCCCTGGCCAGCATTGCCACAATCCCCGACGGGTACACGATCATCGTTGGCGGCCTCACACGCGAGACCCTCTCCGACGCGGTCGACCGTGTGCCGTTCCTCGGGCGCGTCCCGCTTCTGGAATACCTCTTTTCCAGCCGGAGCAACAGCAAGACGAAGCAGACGCTCTTTGTCTTCATCCGCGCGGTGATCCTGCGTGACGATGAATTTGCCGACCTCAAGGTCCTCTCGGGCACCGCGGCGGGACAAGCCGGCGTAGTCGGCGACTTCCCGCAGAGCTCGCCCGTGTCGATCAAATAACCGGGAGGGGAGAAGCATGGCCACGATATCCAACCAATCACGTGTGCAGCCGGATGAGCGTTTGAACGACGCGGACCCGACCCACCCACGGGGCGTCATTGTGAGTGATACGGACTTACAACCTGTTGGTATCCCGCAGCCCGGGGGCGTCGACTGGGGCAAGGCCCACGCCTCGGCACAGTTCATCAAGAGCGTCCCCATCGAGTTCGCACGCAACAAGAAGGTGCTCGGCCTTGCGAGCGACCACGGTTCGATCCCCCTGGCCGCCGCGGATGTCACGGACCACCAGACCTTCGACGTGCTCCGCCGATTCCTCGGCTGCCGGATCGAACCCTTCGAGGCTGATGAAAAGCAGGTCCTGCTCTCGATCAACCAGGCCTACGGCCAGCAGACCGGCGCAGCGCACGAGTTTGTCGAATCCCTCGACAGCCAGAGCGTGATCGAAGAGGTCCGCAGCCTCGAAAGCCGGGAGGACCTGCTCAACAACGCCGACCGCGCCCCGGTCATCAAGCTCGTCAACCTGGTCCTGTTCGAGGCTGTGCAACAACAGGCCTCCGACATCCACATCCAACCCTACGAGAGCCGGCTCGTCGTGCGCATGCGGATCGACGGCGTGCTCTTTGACATCTTCGACCTGCCCCTGGGAGTTCAGGAAGAGGTCGTCAGCCGGGTGAAGGTGATGGCGAAGATGAACATCGCCGAGAAACGCCTGCCGCAGGACGGCCGCGCCACCGTGCAGGTCGGCGACCGAGTGATCGACCTGCGCGTCTCGACCGTGCCCGCTTCGCACGGTGAGCGTGTCGTCATCCGTTTGCTCGACAAGAGCGCACGGCTCTACACCCTCGACGAACTGGGCATGGACCGGCGAGACCTCGCGCGTTTTGCCAAACTCATCAATGTCGAGCACGGCCTGATCCTCGTCACCGGGCCGACCGGCTCGGGTAAGAGCACCACGCTCTACGCCGCGCTCGGGCAGATCAACTCCACGCAACGCAACATCATCACCCTCGAAGACCCGATCGAGTACCAGCTCGACGGCATCAGCCAGATCCAGATCAGCGACAAGAAGGGTATGACCTTTGCCAGCGGCCTGCGGAGCGTGCTGCGGCAGGACCCCGACATCGTGATGATCGGCGAGATCCGCGACCGCGAGACCGCGGTGATGGCGATCCAGGCTGCGCTCACGGGCCACCTCGTGTTCAGCACGCTGCACACCAACGACGCCGCCAGTGCCGTGACGCGACTGCTCGACCTGGGTATCGAGCCTTACCTCATCGGCAGCTCGCTTGTCGGTGTGCTCGCGCAGCGGCTTGTCCGCCGGGTCTGCCGACACTGCGCCAAACATGACACGCCGACTTCCGATGAGTTGACCTCGCTGTGCTTTGCCCCGACGGACGAAGAGCGTAAGCGTTTTCGTAAGGGCACCGGTTGCGATCACTGCCGCGGCACCGGGTATCACGGGCGAGCCGGGTGCTTCGAATTGCTGACCATCGGCTCGGAGGTGCGCAGCCTGATCCAGACCCACGCCACCGCGGCGCAGATCAACGACGCCGCCCGCCGCGCCGGTATGAGGAGCCTGTGCGACGACGGCTTAATCAAGGTCGGCCAGGGCACCACGACATTGGAAGAAGTCATGCGCGTCTCCATGAGGGCGGACCTCTGATGGCGGTCTACGCATACATCGCAACGGGCGACGGGGCATCGGTCTCGGCCCCGATGAAAGGCACGATCACCGCCGACTCGCCACGCCAGGCGCGGGACCAGCTCCGCGCGCGCGGGCTGGTCGTGCGCGAGGTCATTGAACAGAAAGCGACCGCCGGCCAATCACCCTGGTCACGCTACCTCTGGCGACGGCTGGCGTCGCAGACCACGACGCTCTTGCAGGAGATGTCCACGCTCCTGGCCGCCGGCATCCCGCTGCTCGAAGCGCTCGACACCATCGCGCGTCAACACGAGGGCCGAATGAAACAGGCGATCCTGCTGCTGCGCGACCACGTGGCCGCGGGCGGGGGGTTGGCCGATGCGATGTCCAAGCAGCCGCTGCTCTTTGACAGCCTGTGCATCAGCATCGTCGAGGTTGGTGAGAACGCCGGCACTCTCGACAGTTCACTCGCAAGGCTCGTCGAGTTCCGAAGGCGCAACGCCAGGCTCAAGAACCGCGTGACCTCCGCGATGATCTACCCCGCCATCGTGCTGTGCGTCGGCGTGGCGGTGAGCGTGTTCCTGATGACCTTCGTCGTGCCCAACCTGCTCGAAGTGCTCACGCAGAGCGGCAAGACGCTGCCCTTTGCCACGCGCGTCATCCAGGGCCTGAGCAACCTCATCACCGGCTGGTGGTGGGCGATCCTTCTCGTCGTCGTTGGTTCGACCTCGTTGGTGAGCAGCGTCCTGAAGACCGAGCGCGGCAAACGGGCGTGGGACCGGATGCAACTGAGAATCCCACTCATCGGTGAACTCATCCGTAAGCAGTCGATCGCGCGGCTGTCGATGATGATGGCGACCCTGCTCAAGAGCGACGTGGTCTTTGCTAAAAGCCTGCGGATCGTGCGAAACACGGTGACAAACACGGTGCTGCGAGATGCGCTCGAAGCGTGCGAGACAGCGGTGACGGCCGGCCGGGACATCTCGGTCGCGCTGGAGAAGACCCACGCCTTCCCGCCGCTGGTGATCCAGGTCTTCGCGGTGGGCCAGGCTTCCGGTCGGCTCGAGGAGATGCTGGAAAATCTGGCCACGGACTACGACGCCCATGTCGATATCACGGCGGGCAGGCTCACCGCCATGCTCGAACCGCTCATGATGATCTTCCTGGCAATCTCGGTGGGTTTCATCGCGTTTGCCACGATCCTTCCCATTTTGGAGGCCGGCGATGTACTCTGACATACACATGATTAGACGTAACCCCATCCGTGCAGGCTTCTCCCTCATCGAGGTGATGGTCGTGGTGGTCATCATCGGGCTTCTGGCCGGTGCGGTGGCGATCAAGGTCACGGGCTACATGGACACCGCCAAAGTCAACCGTGCCAAGTCGGATATTGCCACGATCGTCGACGCGATCGAGGCTGAGTACCTGTCCAAGAGCCGGTACCCGACCAACGACGAGGGGCTGAGCGGGCTGCCACTCAAGAACACCAAAGACCCCTGGGGCAGGCCGTATGAATACAACAGCCCCGGGCGTAACGGGCCGTTCGAGGTTATCAGCCTCGGCGCGGACGGTCGGCCGGGCGGGGACGGGATCAACGCCGACATCTCCTCGGACGGGTTGGAGCAGAAGGAGGGCAAGTAAACCTTGCGACGCGGCGCGTTCACCCTGATCGAGGTTATGGCGGTCGTCGTCGTGATGGGCCTGCTCGCCTGTGCCACGGCGTGGACGATGGCGGGCACCGCCCGGCGCGGCAACCGTGATCTGGCACGGTCACGCCTGGTCTTTGCGGATCGTCTGGCTCGGGTCGCGGGCAGTCGCACGGGGCAGCGCAGCACACTTGATATCGATCTGGATAAGCAAACGATCACGCGGACACTCACCGACACGGACGGGCGTGAGGTGGATCGGCAGACGGTGACGCTGCCTGAGGGCCAGCGCGTCGAGCGTGTGCTCACCGTGGAACAACCCGATGAGTCATGGGTGTTTGCGGACGACGGCGTGGTCCACGCGGATGAGTCGGGTGTTGTTGAAATCGTATATTCCCGTCATGGGCGCAGCCCGAGCTACGCGGTGCTCTTGTCTACGGGAGATGAAAAACAATGGGTGGTTTTCTCGGGTCTGACCGGGCAGACCGACACACAAACGGATGACAAAACGGTCAAGAACATCTTCTCGCTCCTGGCGACCGGTCGGGCTGACGCTGATTGAGGTCGTCGCCGCGGTGGCGATCCTCGGCACGCTGCTTGTCGGCATCGTGATGGCCCGCGCACGCTTCACGCGGCAGTCGGCGGATACGCTGCGCACCGAGCGCGCTGTCCGCGCCACCGATGAACTCATCGCGCAGTGGTGGGCGGGTGATGATGGTGTCCCCATTGGTCAATCGGGGGAGATGTCCGCCGGTGACGGGCAGGCGTCGTTCGAGTGGCAGACGCGAGAAGTGCCCAACACCGAAATTGAAAAGCTCGGTGCGAGGGTCGTGCGCGTCGAGGTAAGACCACAAGAAATTCAGCAGGAGGATTTAGAAGAACAACCGCTCGTCTCCGTGGACCTTGTGCTGCCGCTACCTGAGCCGGCGGGCTTTCGAGAGGATGCGGGATCGGGGGGTGTGCGATGAGATACGCGCGGGGCATGACGCTTCTTGAGTTGCTTCTGGCAACGGTGATCTCGGCGATGCTGATGGTCGGCGTGATGGCGGTGATCGTGCGTGTCGCGCCGCGTGGGGGTGAGTCAGGTAGAGACTCCATAGTCAGGGGAGCTGACGAAAGGCCCGCAATCGACCGGACGCTCGACAGGGTGGTTGAACTCCTGCATGATGACCTGACCCATGCGACGGCGATCGACTCGGCGACAACAGGCGGGCTTGTGCTCACGGGGTACATGGGCTTGGTCGGCGACACGCTGGCTCACACACGCAGGCCGGTCCGTGTGGTCTATCGGTTCGAGCGCGTCTCGAGCACGCCCTGGTTGATCCGGGAGCAGACCGTGCTGGACACCACGCAAGGCATCCGACCACAACGCGAGCTTGTGTGTTCAGGGATCGATCGCATCGAGCTGTGCAAACAGGAGAGCGGGCTTGATCCCGTGCCGCTTGAGCCGACGGTTGAACTGAATGTGAACGACGGGCTTGTGCAGTTACGGACGTTGCCCAATCCTGTTGCAACCGCTTCCCGCCCAGTGTCTGCGGATGAGGATGCGCAGAGTCTGACATCGGGTGTGGACTCGACGGACGGAGCGGCTCAGACGGGCAAGAATCAGCCGACCTTCGCCTGGCGATTGCGTTTGTGGACCGGCCCCGCCCAGCCGCCCGTGGTGGATCGGGCGATCCTCGTGCAACGGGGGGCTTTGCCATGAAAACACGCCCAAGGTCCGGGGCTTTTGCGCTCATCATGACACTGGTGCTCGTCATGCTGGCGGCGGTCGCGCTGACACGGACCGCCCAGCGCAGCCTGACCGATGCGCTGCGTACGAAGACCGCGCTGGAAGACCTCCAGCAGCGCTGGACCCGCACGAGCCTGACTGAGACGCTCCTGCCCAAGGCGGTGAGCATCCTCGAAGCGGCGCAGGACCCCGCCAAGCCCGAGGCCCACTTCACGCAGGTCCGCCTGACGTGTCAACTCAACGACACGGATTACGAACTGATCGTCACCGACGAACAGGCCAAAGTGAACGTGAACCGCCTGCTGAGTCAACGCAGCCTCGGCGCTGCGGAAGCGGACACCGCGACGCTGTTGCGAGATGTCGCGGACCCGTACCTCGGCGCGGGCAGCGTCCGCCTGCGACCGGTGGACGAGCGGACCCTGCGGGAACTCAAGCACGCCGGCCTCTCTCCGATTGGGTCGTACGGTCAGGTGTTCGATCCATCGGTCGATGTCCGCACGCTGGTGGGGGAGCGAAACAGGCCCGGCCTTGCGGACTTCGTCACCTGCTGGGGCAACGGGAAGGTCGATGTCCGCTGGGCACCGAGGCGGGTCATCGAGCAAGCCTGCGAACGGGAACTCGGCCCGCGCCTTGTGGCAGCGGTCATCGACGCGCGGGACAAGAAGCCCGACGGCCAGCTTGCCGATTGGCTTGCCACGGTCGGCTCGCTTACTGAAGATGATGATCGGCGAGCCAAAGCGATGCTCACCGACAGCCCCGGTTGCGTCGGTTTGTGGGTGATCGCCCACGGCAGACAGAAGACCGACTACGCCCTTACCATCGGGCTTGGGTCCGTGGATGAAAAACTCAAACAGAAATACGAATCGGCTGCGAAGGCGGTCGGCTCCGTGCAGCGCAAGACCCTCGACCCGTTTCCGCCGACGATGAAGCTCTACCGACGCATGGAGTTTGAGTGGTAAGATGACCGTTCGCCAGAGACGCATGTGGACTTGGGTCACAGCCGGCCTGACGGTGACGGTCGCGGTGGTCCTGTGCGTTGTGGGTTGGGCACAGCCGGTGCGTGTGCAAGCCCACGGTGAGGACGCCCGCCTGAACGGGTTGAGGTCGAACCACAAGGGTTCAGCCAACACCGAAGCTTCGACGCAAGCCCACGCCTCGCTCGATACCTTGATGCAATTGGCGGCGCTCGACCTGCGCAGGACGCTCGAAGACCCGCCCCAGCCGACGACCACGGTCCCCGACACACAACCGACGCAGGTCGCCCCCGATCAACTCGGCGTGCAACTCATCGGCACGGTCTTTGAAAAAGACCACTCGATGGCGATCTTCCAGAGGCCAGATGGCCTGGTCGCGGTCTGTGCCGTGGGCGAGTCGTTGGAACTACCCCAGGGTGGATTCACTGTAGAGAGTATCGATCTCGAACGGGTCACGGTTGCGCAGTCGGGCAACCGGTATCAACTCGAAGTGCCGCGTCCGCAGGGCCTGGAGGGTCAACCGTGACACCCAAGCGCTGCGTGCTATCGGTCGGCGGATCAGTCTGGCGACTGGCGATCATCACGGATGAGAACGTGACGGTCGAGACGGTTGCGAGCGACTCGGCAACGGGCGGGGGCCAATTGCCTGACGCTGGGCTGTCTGACGCGCTGCGCGGTGTTGTCGAAGCCAATGCCTGTGAAGACGCACCGACGGTGCTGGCGATCCCCTCGTCGTGGTCGCTCTGCGCGGTGATCGATACCGCGGGCCTCGAGCGCAGCGGTCGCCGAAAAGCGATGGGCTATTTACTTGAAGAGCAGCTGCCCCTCTCCACGGAAAACTTTGTTGCGGACTATCTCGACCTCTCCGCCAAGGGTTCAACAACACAACGCACGCTGGGCGTGTGCGCCGCGGGGGATCGACTCAAGGGCGCGGTGGTTGCCGCTGAGCGTGCGGGTCTGCTGGTGGAACACATCTGTCCGTTCGCCATGCTCACCGGTCAACACCTGATACGAGCGACACCGGGGGCCGACGGAATCTTGATCCGTGACCACGAGGGGTCGGTTTGCGACCTTCTGGCGTTCACCGAAGGCCGACCGGCGGCGTGGCGATGGTTGCCCGATGACACGTCACTGAGCGCAGCCTTGCAAGAATGGGTCGGTGAGGTCCGCCAGGAAAGTCACCTGGTCACGACGGGTTTTGCCGGGGATTTATGCCTGCCCGAGGGCCATTGCGTTCGCACCACTCAACACGCCGGCGACGACGCGATGACCCTGGCCGCCAAGGCCGGTGCCGACGTGCTCCGGGGTGACTTGGAGGCGTGGATCGACCTTCGACGGGATGCGCTGGCGGCGCCGCGACGAAGGGCGCTGACGAAAGCGCCGATGTTTGCCCTCGTCGTGGCGATGGTTTTGTTCATGCTCAGTGTCATGGCGGTGGCGCAGTGGCGTGGCAGGGCGTATGCGGTTCTTGCCAACAGCTTCGGCGACCAGCAGGCCGAGCTTTACAAGAAAACCTTCCCCGACCAGCGGCGTGTGCCGGCTTACATCGCGGGCCGAATGGAGAGCGAGATGCGACGCTACGAGGGCCTGGGCGGCGCCGCCATGAACACGAAAGACGACATACCGTTGCAGCTCACACCGGCCCTTGACCAGTTGGCCACCGTGCTCCAGTTCCTCCCCGCCAACGTGCGTTACCGGATCACCGACATCTCGATCGACACCCGAGAGGTGCGCGTCGAGGGGATGGCCAAGAGCTTTGCCGACGCGGAGAAGATCGCCATCGCCCTGCGCGCCTCGGGTTGGTACGACGTGGACGCGCCGCGGACGCAGACGCTCAAACAGGATGTTGTGAGCTTTGCCTTCACCGCAAAACGCAGGGAGGCCAGGTATATCTCTCGCGGCCAAACCGACCCAACCCCGGGGGGTGAGCCGTGATGCAATCTCTCAGGCAGGTCACACGCAAACAGTGGCTCGTCACCGCGATGCTGGCGATGCTGCTGGTTGTGACGTGGTGGAACGTGGGTTACATGCGTTCGCAGCGCACGGCTGCGCAGCGGGCGGCCGCGGACCTTGAGTATTGCAGCGCACTGTCTGCCCGCATCACGGAACTGCGCAAACGGCCCTCGCTTGCGGGTGACGTGGAGATGGGCCAAAAGGACCTGGGTGACCTGATCGACCGTGCCTCGCAGGCTAGCAACCTGCCACGGCAGCAGATCGTGCAGGTCGACCCCACACGCGACGCCCGACGCATCGAAAACTCGCCTTACCTGCGTAAACCGATCTTTATGAGCTTCGACGGCGTCGACCTCACGCAACTCCTGCCGATGCTCTATCATCTCACGCAAGGCTCGGGCATGACCGTGACGGACCTGCGACTTCAGCCACCCCCAGTCGACACCACCGGACGCCTGTGGAACGCCCAGGTCACGCTGACTTACCTGATCTACGTGCCCGAAAGTTCCAAGGAGCGACCGCGTTGAGATTCCCCTCACCCTTCCAGTCTCTTACCACGATGGTCCTGATCGTATCGGTCGCGGGCTTGTGCGCATGTGCGGGGAAAAAGGGCGTACGACAGACCGAGCCCAATTACGCCACCGTCACCGCCCAGCCCAACCGCAACACCGACGAAGCCCGCAGGCTCAACGACGAGGGCTACCGCTTGATGGACGAGGGCAAGTGGGACGACGCGGCCCAGACGCTCCGCCGTGCGTTGTCAGCCGACGTCGAGTTCGGCCCTGCGCACAACAACCTTGGCAAGGTCTACTACCACAGCAAAGACTGGTACCGTGCCGCGATCGAGTTCGACTCCGCCGCCACGCTCATGCCCCGCCGGGCCGAGCCTCTGAACAACCTGGCCCTCGTGCTCGAACAGGCCGGCGAACTCGACCGCGCCGTCGAGAAATACCGTGAAGCCACCACGCTCGAGCCCGACAACACCGAATTCCGCGGCAACCTCGTGCGTGCCCTCGTCAAACGCGGCGACCGAACCGAGGAGGTCCGACTGCTGCTCGAACAGGTCATCAAAGAAGACAAACGACCCGACTGGCTCATCTGGGCCCGTCAGCAACTCGCGGGCATGAAAAAACCAGAGAACTAGCCTGACGCCCAACCCCGTTTCCCAACCCCTCACCCCTCACCCCTCACCCCTCACCCCTCACCCCTCACCCCTCACCCCTCACCCGTCACTTCCTCCCCATGACTGACAAGCGAAACATCCTCATCCAACTCGACCCCGACGCGCAGGCCTCGACATTCGACCGTGTCGTTGCGGTCGACGCCGGTGCCGAGGTGATCTTTTCACACCACAGCGTCACCCCCGATCAGGTCGAACCGCTCGTCCACGGCGCGATCTTCACACGCGGACAAGAGGACCTTAGGCACACCGCCATCTTCATCGGCGGCACCGATGTCACGCAGGGCGAAGCGCTTCTGCGCCGTCTGCTGGCGACGTTCTTCGGTCCGATGCGTGTGAGTGTCATGCTCGACGCCAACGGCGCCAACACCACCGCCGCCGCCGCGGTCATCGCCGCCAAGAAGCACACCCCGCTCGAGGGTGCGACGGCTCTGGTGCTCGGCGGCACGGGGCCGGTCGGCCAAAGGGTGGCCATGTTGCTCGGCAAGGAGGGCGCGACCGTTCGCCTGGCCAGCCGCAGCGCCCAACGCGCCAAAGACACCGCGGCCCAGGTCAATCAAACCCTCGGGCACCCGCGTGTCACCGGCGTCGAAGCCTACAACCACGACAACACCGCACAGGCACTCAAGGGCGTGTCGCTTCTCGTCGCCGCCGGTGCCGCGGGTGTGAAACTGCTCTCGCAGGAACAACTGACCGGTGCGGGATCGATCAAGGCCGCCATCGACCTCAACGCCGTCCCCCCCGCGGGTATCGAGGGCATCGACGTGATGGACAAAGCCAAGGAGCGCCACGGTATCGTCTGTTACGGCGCGATCGGCGTGGGCGGCCTGAAGATGAAGATCCACAAAGCGGCGATCCGCTCGCTCTTCGAGAGCAACGACAAGACGCTCGACGCCGAGGCGATCTACGCGATCGGCCAGACGCTCTGAGACTTACAATGTGTAAGGTCCGCCGAGACCGCTACGACAACTTATCGAGCGCAGCGGCCTGGTCTTCGGTCACGACATAGAGGTTGTTCACCTGCTCGATATGGTCCAGGAGCCTGGACGCGATCGGCTCGTGCTTCCGGGGGTCGAAGAGTTCGACCATGTTGGGGGCCTGTTGTTTGCCGGGGATCAGGTGCAGGTAACGCTTGCGCGTGGCGGAGATGCCGATGGCGACGAGTCGGTCGCCTTGCGCAACCTCCATCACCACCGCGCCCCGACCCCAGCCGCGCGTCGGGATCGTCGTGAGGGGTTGCCAGTTTTTGTCGAACACACGCACGCACGCACGGCCGCTGTCGCAGACCCAGTATTCCTCGCCCACCACGCGAACGCTGTGTGGCCCGGTGAGTTGGAGGTTGTGGCCCTTGCCGGTTTGGAGGTCGAGCACGCCGCCCGTCCCCTGGACCTTCACGAGTTTCGACGCCACGCGACGCATGAACTGCCTACCCGAGACGTGATGGACCAGCGCCATGAGCGAGCCGTCCATCGCATCGAAGACCTGATTGATGTGGAAGCGGTCGGTGGCCTCGACCGTGCCTTGCCGGCCGTCATCGGTGATCGCGTTGTGGTCGACCCAGACGTTGCCCCGGAAGAGGGACAGGACGATGCTCTGCGTGATGGTTTGAGAGTCCACGTCCACCGCGATGGCCTCGTCCGTGCCGGTGTTCGACAGCCAGAGCCTGCCGTCGATGAAGTCCATCTCGTGAACGTCCAGCAATCCCGTCAAGGCAAACGGCTTCGAGCGGCCGGTTTGCAGGTCGACCTCGACAAGGTCCTTGCCTGTCGAGACGAACCACCGCATCGGGTCGCGCGGGTGGATCGCCAGCGAACTCAACCCATACTCGCCCCAACCCCGGAAGAAGGCGATGCCCCGGTTGCCTTGTGCGGCGACCAGTTGCATCGGCTCGATTTTTTCGCGTGGGAGGGAGCGGTCCTCCGGGCGCTGGTTGACCGACCCGAGCACGAGCAATCTAGTATCGGCGGGTAGGGCAGCATGATCGTTCACTGCTCGAGCCCCCGTTCGTCCTTGCGCTCGAGCCTCGTCGAACGCAGGTTCTTAACCGCGTAACCGATTGCGCTGCCGTAACCGCCGGCCTTGGGTTGCAGGCCCAGGCCGCAGCCCGCCCCGACAAGCCCCGGCGGTTCACACTTGAGGTTTTCACGCCACCATGCGCGGTCGAAAAACGCCAGCGCGATCTCGTGGTGATGGGCTTCGTGCGTGAAAAGACACGACCCCTCCACAAGCGTCAGCCAAAGGTTCTTCAGGCAGGTCTGCAGCGAACTGACCAGGTCCACGTCCACGAACGCCAGCACGCAAGGCTCACCGAAGCCCGGCAGCGTGGCGTCGAAAAAGCCCTCGTGAAACGTGCAGACTTCGAGCTTGCCATGCGCCGCGATGTTGCGCTTGACCGTTTCAAGACTGGCCGCCCAGCCACCCTCTTCGTAAACGTGTTCCTCCTCCGGGCCGGGCAGCGCGTGGGAGCGGTCGGCTTCGCTCGGCGCGGGCAGGCCCTTGAACGAATCGAACACGTGCAACGGACGCCCGGTGATCTCGCAGAGGATCGAGAGGTTTGTCGTGCTCCCGCCCTGGTAGCACCCGCACTCGACCACGCACCCCTTGACCTCGGGCGGCACCCGCAACAGGCGTGTGGCCATCACAAGGTGTTCGAGGAAATGCGATGCGGTGGTCACCCGTTTGGTGTTACGTAAAAAGGTCCAGACCAGCAGGACCTTTCGGCTTAACGTCAAACCGTAGGCTCTTCCGGTCGAGCCATCGAAAAACTCGCCCAGAATCGCGGGCAGGCTCAGGAACGTCAGCAAACGGTGGTAAAGTCTGGTCAGCAAGGCCGTCCGGCTTAGGTGAAAAGTGTGGGAAGAGGCAGGAAGTTATCGCATGATAAGCGGTCGAGCAAACACGCCTTGTTCCGATGAACCCGCGAACGCTTCAGGAACGATGAACCACACCAGACCCGACATCTTCCTCATCGGCGCACACAAGGCGGGCACCACCGCGTTTGCCCAGCTTTTGGCCCAGCACCCTCTGTGCGGCCTGAGCCAGCCCAAGGAACCGGGCTACTTCTCCAAGCTCACCGGCGACCCCCGGAAGTTAAGGGAATACAGTGGGTGCTTTGAGCATGTGAGAAGCAAGCCCCATCTCATCGATGCGAGCACGACCTACGCGATGGTCGGCACATATTCCGGTGTGGCCCAGCGCATCGCCGGCTTCAACCCGCAGGCCCGGGCGATCATGATCGTGCGCGAGCCGATCGCTCGCATCGAGTCACAGTGGATCGAATGGCGCAGCGAGGCGGGGGGGTTACGGTTGTCGTTCAACGAGGCGGTGAGACACGACACCCGGTTTGTCGATTCGGGGCTGTACCACCGGGCGGTGTGTGCGTACCGCGAGGCGCTGGGTCGTGACCGGGTGAGGGTGATCTTCTTCGAGGACTTTGTGGTCAACCCTCTTGCGGTGGTGCGCGGGGCGTTTGGGTTTCTCGGGTTGGATGCCGACGTGCCTCTTGATGAATCGCAAAGCACTCGTAACGAGCGCGTGGGCAAGCGCGAGGACGGGGGGGTGCTCCGCACTCTCCGCCGACTGCCGGGTTATACCGCGCTGCGGTCCGTATTTGCTCCCCACTCCGTCCGCGCCATTTTCAAGACGACTTTCACACGCCCCATCCCGACCGAGCCGGCGTGGGACCCCGCGGTGAAACGGTGGTTCCTCGAACAAGTCCGCGAGGACAACCTGGCCCTGCTCCGCGAAGAGCGTAAGCCCGACGACTTCTACAACCTGACACTTGATTAGGAACGGTCACAGGTAGGGATTTTCAAGGACCTGCTTCTCCCCGCGCGGGGCGGTCGACGCGCGGGACGGGTGATCGAGAGTGTGCAGGATAAAAATCTGGTCCAGCCAGGGAGCCTTTTTGAAGATGCGTCGGGAGCGGATGAAGCGTTCGGGCTCGATCCGTCGCAACGGGTGCTGGGCGTTGAACTCGTCCACAGCCAGCAGTTCCCCGCAGGCGTGGTTGTGTTCGACCTTCATGATGTCGTCAAGATAAAGATAGGTGCAGGGCAGGCATGTTTCGGCCGGCCCGGTGAAGAGGCGCAGGGCCTTGACCGTCGAGGAGTAGTAGTCCACGTCGATGCTTGCGTAGCCCAAGGGGGCATCGGGCGTGAGGGTGTTCACGAAGCCGGGCACGGTTTCGTCGAGGTCGCCCAGGATCAGGTGCGCGTGTGCGGGCAATTTTGCACGCAGCGCGTCGTGGTCCATCGGGAAGCAGCCCTCCCAGTAGAGGTCGGGGTGGTCGCGGTGGTCCACGGGCGGGGGCATCCCCTGACCGGTATCGAAACCGTAGATGTTGATCTTCACACCGGTGGCACGTGTCACCTGTTGGGCTATGTGCGCCATGTTCATCAAGCCCGCCCCAGCCGCGACGCCGAACTCGACCGCTTTGATCGCGGGCAAGCCCAACTTCGCAGCCCGGTCCGCGGCGCTGAGCAAGCCGTAGGCGTGGTAGGGACGCAGCACAAGATCGAACTCGACCTTCCACCGCAGCGACCCGAACACCGCGACCGGCAGCGTGAGCAGGTTCAGGTGCAGAGGTTCGCTCAGCCGCTCAACAAGCACCCGCTTGAGGATGCGTGGCTGCGAGAGTTTTTTAAGAAATGCGGACATACATGACCACCGATCGATCTGAATTAGCCGCAGATGAACGCAGATGAACGCAGATAAAACCAGGAATGGTGAAGGGGCATGGATGTCATCATTGGATGGGTCATTTTATCGATTGACACTGAACGAGAATATTTTGTGGAACTGACGCCACCCGAACCCATCCGCGTTCATCCGCGTCCATCTGCGGCTACTTCGTTCCCAAGTGCCAGGCCTCGTCGAAGTCGCGTTGGTGGGCGTCTTTGTCGGAGAGGGTGGTGGGTTGGATGGGCCAGGAGATGTTGAAGCGTGGGTCGTTCCATCGGACGCCGCGCTCCAGGTCGGGGGCGTAGAACGCCGAGACGAGGTAGAGGGCCTCGGTGTCGTCGGTCAGCGTGATAAAGCCGTGCGCAAAGCCCTCGGGGACGTACATCATCGTGCGGTTCTCAGCGGTCAGGTCCGCGCCGAACGATCGGCCGAACGTGGGCGAGCCGGTTCGCAGGTCGAGGATGACATCGTGCAGCGCGCCGCGGATGCAGCGCACGAGTTTGACCTCAGCGGCGGGGGCAAGCTGGTAGTGCATCCCGCGGAGTGTGCCCTTGTCGCGTGAGAGGGAGTTGTTGACCTGGACGAAGTGTGAGACGAGTTTGTGCTGGGCAAACTCTTTTTCGCAGAAGACACGGGCAAAGAAGCCGCGGTCGTCGCCGCGTTTTTCGGGGTCGATGGTGTAGGCGTCTTGGAGCGGTGTGGGGTGGAAGATCATTTTGTGGTGGGGGTCAGCCCGAGCAGGTGTGTGCGGTTTTTGAGTGTTCGCAGGCGGGTGAACTGGTCGCCGGTGAAGTCGTCGATGGAGAAGCGGTGGTCGAGGAGTTTGGCGTGGAGTTCCCTCATGCCCGAGGCCAGCGTGTAATGGAGCTTGAAGTCGGGGATCAGGCGGTTGAGCTTGTCGAAGCTCACGCGGTAGTTGCGCGGGTCGTGTCCGACCTCGCCGGTGTATCGGATTTTTGCGGAGGGGACGAGTTTCTGGACCTGGTCTGCCACGTCGCGGACACGGAAGTTTTCGGTGTTGCCGCCGACGTTGATGGCCTGGTTCTGAATGGCTTGCGTGGGGGCGTTGAGGAAGGCGACGAAAGCGCGTGCGATGTCGCGGCAGTGGATGAGCGGCCGCCACGGTGAGCCGTCGCTCATGATGCGGACCTCGTTGGTCGAGACGGCACAGGCCAGGAGGTTGTTGACGACTAGGTCGATGCGGAGCATGGGTGAGTGGCCATAAGCTGTGGCGTTGCGGAGGTAGGCGCAGGTGAAGCGGTCGTCGGCCAGCTTGGCGACCTGCTGTTCGGTTTCGATTTTTGATCGGGCGTACTCGGTAAGCGGGTCGAGCGGCGCGGTTTCGTCGAGCGCCTTGTCACCGCCCCCGCCGTAGACCGAGCAACTGCTGGAGAAGAGGAAGCGTTTGACTTTGGCGGCTTTGGCAAGTTCTGCCAGACGGACGGAGGCGTCGCGGTTGACGCGCTGCGTGAGGGTCGGGTCGAGTTCGCCCATCGGGTCGTTGGAGATGGCGGCGAGGTGGCAGACGGCGTCGTGCCCACGCAGGTCGCTTTCTTCAAGATCACGAACGTCCTTGCGCAGGTCGCGGTCGGGTTTGGGCAGGGGTTCCCACTCGCAGCCCTCGAAAAGCCCGAGGTCGCTGCCGGTGACGCTGTGCCCCGCTTTCTTGAGCAGCTCAACCAGGTGTACGCCGATGTAGCCGAGGTGGCCTGTGACAAAAATGTTCATAGGCCCGACAGGATAACAGGATTTTGAATGTCGACTGAACCCCCCTGAACACGTCAACCCCGCTCGATCCGGTGATCCCGTCAAGCTCCGTGTTTGGGGGCCCACGGCGCGTCGCCGCTGTGCCAGAGTTTCTGGAGGTTGTCGCGGTCGCGCTGGGTGTCCATGCAGTGCCAGAAGCCGGGGTGTTTGTAGATGGACAGTTGTTTGTCGCGCGCGAGGTTGACCAGGGGCGAGCGTTCGAGGATGCACGACTCATCGGTGCTCAGGTATTTGAGGAAGTCGCGTTTGAAGAAGAAGTACCCGCCGTTGATCCAGGCGTCCTCGAACTCGGGTTTCTCGTCGAACTCGGTGACGAGGGCATTGTCGGTCTTGAGTTCGCCGAAGCGTGAGGGCGGGTTGACGCCCAGCACGGTGCCGATGCGGTTGTGCTCGACATGAAAGTTCAGTTCGGACGCCAGGTCGGCATCGGTCAGCCCATCGCCATAGGTGACCGCGAAGTGTTGGGCGTTGCCGAGGTAACGCTGCGCCGCACGGGCGACACGACCGCCGGTCATCGTGGCTTCGCCGGTGTCCGCAAGGGTGACGG
The DNA here is from genome assembly GCA_016125215.1 of Phycisphaera sp. Classification (GTDB taxonomy): domain Bacteria; phylum Planctomycetota; class Phycisphaerae; order Phycisphaerales; family Phycisphaeraceae; genus RI-382. Next base: position 81,373 of record WGMF01000006.1, on the reverse strand, counting down.
TCCAGTCTTCCGCGTGGTCGATGGAGTGGACGGTGGTGTTGTTGGTGGCCAGCTCGACGGTGAAGTCGCTGTTCATGGAAGCGTAGTTGAGGAAGTAGCTCTTGACGACCTCGGCTTTGAACCCGAGGCAGAGGACGAATTTCCTGAAGCCGTGCTGCGCGTAGGAGCGCATGATGTGCCAGAGGATCGGGTGGTTGCCGACGGGGACCATCGGCTTGGGTCGGAACTCGGTCTCTTCCTTGAGTCGAGTCCCCAGCCCACCGCAGAGGATGAAGACGGGGGTGTCGGAGGGTTTGGGCATGGTAAGGAGGAGTTGGGTTGGAGTTGGATTGATGTTGAGATGATCCCGCCCATGGGTACGCATTGGGTCGAATCACAAAGCCTATCAGAGTCAATCTCGTTCACAAGGTCCGTGGATCGAGGAGTTGAATAGAGAGCATTGATTGTTAGGGATTGGTTAATAATTTTCAAATAACCTTGAATTCCGCAGGATATAACGAATCGCTAACAACATGTGCTGTATTGTATCGAGTGGATCAGGTAGGATGCCCCGCGCCCAACAGAACCTAGGCGATTCGAAGTGTCTCCCCGGGGGGGGTTAAGGGGTTTGGACCAGCCGTTTGGTGCCATTGGTGGTTTGTGTGAATCTCTGCATCAAGTGGCAGTCGTTACAAAGTTATGCCCATGGATCGATTGGGTTCGCGTGTTGTGGGGTGAATGAATGTGTTGTCGTTTGTCCGTCAGACTAAAGACTTAAGAAACAGCAAGTGGCACTCTCAGTTACTTAAAGGAACAAAGCTATGAGCAAGCGTAAGACTCGGTGGTTCAAATTGATCGGCCAGAAGAATGATCCGGCCGGTTCGGTAAGCAAGCTGTCGGACGACGCTTTTACCAAGCCACTCTTCGAGCAACTCGAAGAGCGGTCATACTTGACCGCGACGATCAACCTCGGAGCCGCCAATCTCTACCAGGCGGATGGTTCGACCGCGTTGCCCTTGGGGAGTACGGTCGTTGTACTCGTCGATGCGAACGACAATGGCTTTGGCGACCTGACGGCCGCGACATCAACCTTCCTCGGAGATGCGAATGATGTCGTTCTTGCGCGGTTTGCCACCGATGACTCAGCCGGGCCCGGTTCGGTTGCTTTCCCTATCGTCGCCGATGTCAATGGACTTACAGGTCACAACATGATGCTCGTTTGGTACAACACGCCTTACAGTGCCAATGCGTCCGGCCCCGGCGCAGGTGTTGAATTCGGCACCTACCGCACCGACAGTGTTCAGGACTTCTCCAGCATTGCCTGGGTCGTGCCCGCAGATCAGGCCAACGATTCACTCAACTTCCTGACCCAAGACCAGGGTGGAGCCAACGCCGAATCCGCCGGCACCGCCAACATGACCACCTCCTCCGGCTCCAACACCGCCCCCGTCATCGAGGACCAGACCCTCGGCAAAATCAACGAAAACGCAAGCAACGGCGCGTCCGTCGGCACCGTCATTGCCACCGACGCCGACATGGACAGCCTGACCTACTCCATCACCGCAGGCAACACCGGCAGCGCCTTTGCCATCAACGCCAGCACAGGCGAGATCACCGTCAACGACCACACCGCCATCGATTACGACAACGCCACCTCCTTCACCCTGACCGTGCAGGTCGACGACGGCACCGACACCGACACAGGCCTGGTCACCATCAACGTCGTCCCCATCGACACCAAGGACTTCAACGGCGACGGCAAGAACGACATCGTCTACCGTAACCAGAACAACGGCCTCAACGTCGTCTGGTACATGGACAACGGCTCGAAGACCGGCAGCGGTGGCCTCAACACCGTAGCGGACACCAACTGGGTCATCGGCGCGGTCGGCGACCTCAACAAAGACACCCACCCCGACCTCGTCTGGCATAACACCTCCAACGGCCAGAACCTCATCTGGCTCATGAACGGCACCACACGCACCAGCGTCGTCGGCCTGCCAGCCGTGACACCGACATTTGACCTGGTCGGCACCGGCGACTTCAACGCCGATGGCAACCTCGACCTCGTCTGGCGTAACAACTTCAACGGCGGCAACCTCGTCTGGACCATGAACGGCACAACCAAGATCGGCGCTCTGGGCCTGCCCGCGGTGCCCAACACCCAGTGGGATATCGTCGGCGTCGCCGACCTCAACGAGGACGACAAGCCCGACCTGCTCTGGCGTAACCAGACCACCGGCGGCAACCTGGCTTGGCTCATGGACGGCAACACCCGTTCGAGCACCATCGGCATCCCGCCCGCCAACGGCAACTGGCAGATCGCAGGACTCTTCGATTCCAATACCGACGGCAAAGCCGACATCCTCTGGCGAAACACCATGACCGGCGCCACCGTCATCTGGAATTACGACGGTGCCGGCAGCCGCAGCAGCGTCACCGGCAGCGTCTCGGTCAACGCGGTCTGGCAGGCTGTGGTCTGATTGGACCCCACACCATCGGGCTGATGCCGATTGACCGTCCCGGGCTTTACCTTCCATGCAACCCTCACAGACCACCCGAGAAATCGGGTGGTTTTTTTTGCATTTTCCCGATCGTGCGCCAAACTTAGGGACTTGCCTTGGCCGGCGATTTCGGGATCACGGTCGGTGTGTGTCGGTGATAACTGTCACGCCACCCCAGCCCCGCCCGGTTACGGCGGTGTGCGTGGTCAATGTTGATCCGGGTGGACGGTGTGGCCGATCTTTACCCTCGGTGTCGAAGGATTGATTTGAGTCGGCTACGATCAACACGGAAAACCAGTGGATCGGGCAAGGTGTGATAAATTGATTCTGGACGGGTCGAGACAGGGCGCATGACGATGACGACCAGCAGCCGACATGACGGACCCTTTCGGGGGAAGGGTTGGGGATGGGGCGCACCCGGCAACCATCTCGGCCTCGAACCTTTGGAAGAGCGGCTGTTGCTTTCCGCGGTCGCCCCCGACGCCTACGAAGTCTACATGCTTGAACTTATCAACCGCGCCCGCGCCAACCCCGCGGCCGAGGCGGCGCTCTTCGGCATCGACCTCAACGAGGGCGTGCCCTCCAACGAAACCATCACCACCGACCCCAAGCAACCGCTGGCCTTCAACGTCTACCTCAACGACGCCGCACAGCAGCACAGCCAGTGGATGATCGACAACGACATCTTCGACCACTACGGGGAGAACGGCTCAAGCCCCGGCGACCGCATGACCGCGGCAGGCTACAGTTTCACAGGCTCGTGGGCGTGGGGTGAGAACCTCGCCTGGCAAGGCACCACCGGTACGCCCAACGTCACCAACTACGTCACCGACCTCCACGAAAACCTTTTTGTGGACACGGATTATCCCGACCGCGGACACCGCACCAACCTGCTCTACGCCAACTACCGTGAAGTCGGCGTCGGCATCGTTCAGGGAGTCTTCACCTCCAACCACAATTACAACGCGGTCATGGCGACCAACGATTTTGCCAAGAGCGGGTCGGGCTATTTCATCACCGGCGTGATCTACAACGACACGGTCCTGCATGACAACTTCTACACCGTCGGCGAGGGCCTTTCCGGTGTCACGATCCAAGCCGTCCGCCAATCCAACAACGCGGTCTACAACGCCACCGTCTGGGACGCGGGTGCCTACAAGATCGCGCTGCCCAACGGCACCTACACCGTCACCGCGACTGGCGGCCAACTCGGCGGGACCGTCGTCGTCCAGGAGATCGTCGTCAGCGGTCAGAACGTCAAGCTCGACTTCACGCCCCAGATGGTCGACCACACCGCGCCGACAGCCGACATCCTCGACATCACCCCCGACCCGCGTAACACCGCCGTCGGCACCGTCACCGTCCAGTTCAGTGAAGACGTGCAGAACGTCGATATCACCGACTTTGCCCTTACAATTAACAACTCCGCTCTGAGCCTCGCGGGCCTGTCGGTCACGCAGGTCAACGCCTCGACCTACACCCTCGACCTCTCCACCGTGACCGACGCCACCGGTCAGTACACGCTCACGCTCCAGACCTCGGACATCACCGACCTCGCGGGCAACGCGCTGGCCTCGCCCGCAAGCGATTCGTTCAGCGTCACGATCCCGCCCGCCGTCTTCAAAGCCGACTTCGACGACAACGGCACCGTTGACATCCTCTGGCGAAACACCGCCACAGGCGACCTGCTCGTCTGGTACTTCAACGGCTCGACCCGCTCCGGCACGTCCTACCTCGGCACCGTCCGCGACAACACCTGGCAGATCGTCGCACTCAACGACTTCAACAGCGACGGCATGACCGACCTGCTCTGGCGCAACCAGACCTCCGGTCAAAACCTCGTCTGGCTGCTCGACACCAACCTCAACCACACCGAGGCCTCCGTCCCCACCGTCGCCGATACGCAGTGGCGCATCGTCGGCAGCGCCGATTTCAACTCCGACGACAAGCCCGACCTGCTCTGGCACCACGAGGCCACCGGCGCCACGATCGTTTGGTACATGAACGGCACGAGCAGGACCGGCTTTGCCCCCATTGCCACCGTCGCCGACACCCATTGGCAAATCGTCGGACTGGCAGACTTCAACAACGACCACAAGACTGACATCCTCTGGCGAAACAATTCCACCGGACAAAATCTCGTCTGGGCCATGAACGGGGCCACACGCACATCCGTGCTCGCACTGCCCTCCGTCGCCGACACCCACTGGCAGGTCGTCGCGCTGCTCGACATCAACAACGACAAACAGACGGACATCCTCTGGCGTCACGCCACGACCGGCCAACTGGGCATCTGGACGATGTCCGGCACCACCCGCCTCGCATGGGTCGGCCTGCCCACCGTCAACGACCTGTCGTGGTTCGTCGTGGGCTGAGTCGGTCAGACATCTCAACCTCTCAATCGAATGCGCAAATCCCTCACGATGGGAAGGTCTTTCAATCTCACTTCACTGGCCACACTCAACCCCAGTCCCCCAGCAAAAACCAGACCCCACTTCAACATCTCCGGCCAGGCCAGGCCCAGGCTGCGTTCCAACGCGAACAAGCCGATCTGCAGCATCACCACGATGGGCACGTGGACGAGGTAGACCCAGAACGCCGAAGCGCTGAAGTGCAGCGTGGCGCGGTCGGGGTGTGCCAAGCGTGTCGCAGCCAGCCCCCATGCGCCCAAGGCGATGCCCCATCCACCGACGGACAGGCATACAGCCAGCACGATGCGGTCGCTCATGCTTGTGGTCACGCGGGCGTGTTGCGACAACCCGTCGAGCTGCGAATTGATCCACGGCAAACCCAAATACAACGCAGCCGCACCCAAGCCGAACAGCATCGGCCAAAACCGGGTCCAGCGTGGTGACCGTCGCAACAGGTGATACACCCCCGTGCCTGTGAGAAATGCACAGGTGAAGTAACACGCCTGAGCCAGCCGCGGGAAGAAAGTGTTGTAGAAACGCATGACGACGCTGTCATCCCAAACCAGCACCCCGGCGGTCGCCAGTGGCACGAGTGTGAAAAACAGCACACACAGGACGCGTGGATTGAGCTTGCCGATGCGTTGCATCAATCGCTTCAAAGGTGGCCGACAAATCGCTGCGCGGATGAGGGCATACGCGGCGCTGCTGACGATGAGGTAGCTCATGAACCAGAGGTGCGCCAGCCCGAGCAGGTCGTTCTTGTTGACCAGAGATTTGTCGTATTGCATGCGCCACCACTGACGCCAGGTCGCGCGGCCGTCGAGCTTCATGCCGATGCCCCAGAGCAGGTACATCAATGGCAGCAATATCACCAGCGATATCAGAAAGACCACGACGAGGCTGCGCCAACGGGTTTGCACAAATCGGCCAAGCCCGAAGCGGTGGACGGTGTATTCCGCGCCGCAACCGGCCATGGCAAAGAACAACGGCAAGACCACCGTGTAACCCAGTAAAAAGAGCCAATCTCCCCGCGGGGGTGTGGAGGGTGTCTGCTCACGGATCGCCCAGAGCAGGCCGACGACGGGGTGAGAGAAGTAGGGCACCCCGCTGTGGAAGGCGACAACGAGCAACATCCCCGCCACCCGCATCGCGTGCTGGTGTGCGCTGGGCGGGTGCGGGGTCTTGAGCGTCTGGGTCATGACGGGTAGAGCGACATGTTACCCGGTGTGGCGCTTGCGCATTGCGTCCGCCACCCGACGAGTGTGATCGAGGCTTGCTGGATTTTTTTTGTTGTCAGCAGTCGGGACCTTCCGCTTGGAGTGCGTCAGTTTGCACGGACCAGCTGGCCCAGGCGGTGGCTTTCGTGCAGCGCGTCGGTGAAGCGCATGTAGAGCAGGCCGGTGTCGAAATCGGTCAGGCGGATCGGCTCGCGGCCGCGGATGGCGTTGATGAACTCCTCCTCTACGCGCCAGCCCAGGGCGGGGTCCGGCGTGATCGGGATCGGTGTGCCCCCTTTGGGGGTGAACGACACGTCGGAGTCGATCGCGCTCAGCACGCCTTCGGAGCCGGCGATGTGTATGCGGGTACCCGGGGCCGAGCCGACGGCGATGCTTGATGCGGTCATGCTAAACGCGGCGCCGCAGGGCATCGAACCGACGGCCTCGACGTGGTCGGGCACATCGATGACGGCTTGAGCACCTGTGACCGGGTCGACACCGAGGGATCGGCTGATGCGCAGCTCGGCGTGTACCGCGGCGACCGGGCCGACCCATCGCATCAGAGACTCGTAATAGATACCGATGCCCATGATGTTGTTTCCACTGAGCGATCGGTCGCGTCGCCAGGTACGCTTGGGCGGTTCGTCGGTGTCGGGTTTGGCGATCAGTTCCATCCGCACCGCGAGCAGCCTTCCAATCTGCTCGTCGACGATTTTTCGCATCTTGGCGTCGACCGCCAGTGTGAAAGGAGCGGGCACGATCTGGGCGATCAGGTCGGGCCTCTGTCGGGCGGCGTCGACCATGCGCTGGGCTTCGGTGGCGTTCATAGCCATGCGGGCCTCGCACATCACGTGCTTGCCCGCGGCCAGGGCGGCCAGCGTGTATTCGCAGTGTATGTAAGGCCAGGTGCCGATCACGATCACGTCGATGGCCGGGTCGTCGATGAGTTGCTGCGGCCGTTCGACGGCGTGGGGGATGTCGAACTCATCGCACACGACCCGGGCCGAGGCCACGGTGCGGTTGCACACGCCCACGATGGCAACGTCTTCCTGCTCCAGCAGCTTGGGGATATGCTTTCGGCGGGTGTTGCCGCCGGCACCGATCACGCCGATTCGGAGAGTTCTTGTCATGGTGGAGGTGATATCGAGGGAGTCGTTTAAGCGTGCAATCGATCGGTGGAGCCACGGTTTGGTCGGTGTTCAGCTACGGTTTGGGTCCCGTTTCTTCGAGATGGATCATGGCCTCGGCAAATCCCTTGCCGATGCCGCCGAGGATTTTCGCGCTGCCGTTGTAGTGGAAGCCCTGGTTTGATTTACCGACAAGGATCTGCAGCTCGCGTGGGGTCATGTTTTCCTGTTCGAGTTTTTTCCGCAGCGCGTCCTGTTCCTCTCGACTGAGCTTTTTGTCTTTCGTCAGTTCTTTGAACGAGCCATTGACTTTCTGGTTGTACTTTTCAATCGCCGCGTCGAGTTCAGCGTCCCAGTATTGGCCCGTCAGCACGGCGGCGACATTGCCCTTGAACTCGGGCAGGTTGGCTGGATCGGACATGGCCTTCTGGATCGCGGGCTTGATACCCCGGTAGCGTGGCGCGGCGGCGGCTTCCGTTTCGGGAGTGGGGATTCCACCGACGCCGATTACCCCGATCACGAATGGCATCTTTGGCACATCGAGTTCCTTGCGGACGTCTTTGATGAAAGCCACCATCAGCTTGGTGTAGAGCGCGTAGCCATCGATCTTGTTGCGGTTGGGGTAGGTGCCTGAGTCGACCATGTCGTTCCAGCCCTGGAACCAGACGAAACCGGCGATCTCGTAGCCCGCTTCTTTGTTGTAAGCCGGGCACGCCTGGCCGGGGTCGGCAAGCACACTCTTGACGAACTCGATCATCTTTCGGTAGTAGACCCCCGAGGCGTCGGCTCGCTCTTTCTTTTTCTGATCGTCCACGCTTTCGGGGTTGATCCAGTTGTCGTAGACGCCGGCGCTGGGCGGGCGGAAGTCGGTGTTGAGGCTCTTGCCGCCCCAGGCGGTTTTGATAAGTAGGATCGGCTGGTCGGGGTCGTGCTTGTGCATGTAGATGCCGAAGGTGTATTCCGGGCCGATGTTCGCCACGCTGCGCGTCACGCCGTAGGTCGCATTGAGCGGACCTGTGCGGGGTTCACTGGGGTTGGGGCCGCTGCCGATCTCCGCGATCCAGACGTTGGGCACGGTGATCGGATCGCCCTTGTCATCGGTCATGTCTCTGAGCATGGGCGCGGTCTTGGGGTCCATGCCGATGTGCGGGAAGGTGGTGACCGCGGCGTGGCCCTGCATGTTCGACTGGCCTGCGAGGATGTAAACCTTGATCGGCTTGGCACCCGCCGCCATCGCGGGGAGGGCACACGCCGTCGCACCGAGGATCACGCCCATCATGCCGAGACGCTTGATTGTGTTCATCATCACCGGACCCTTTCAATATGTTAGATGTGGTATTCGTGTTCAGAAATACCTGCCCCAGAGCACGTCCAGGCGTTCGACCTCTTTGCGGTCGATCTTCGACTTGTCGCTCCAGATGCCGAGTTTGAGCGCGGTGTGCGAGGGGCTTGGGTTTTTCCTGAGGATCGAGGTGTCTTCGAGCGCAGCCTTGACGAGTTCGATGCCTCGCGTCGTGGCCATGCGCAGGTTGCCGATGATCTCGGAGAGCAAATCCTGCTGCGAGACGCCCTCCTGGTGCGGCTTCCAGCAGTCGTAGTCGGTGGGCAACACGACGAGGGCGTAGGCGATCTCGGCTTCCTTGGCAAGCTTGGCCTCGGGCATGCAGGTCATGCCGATCACGTCGCCGCCCCAGGCGCGGTGCATCAGCGATTCGGCCTTGGTCGAGAAGGCCGGCCCCTCCATGCAGACGTAGGTCCCCTTGGCGTGGACCTTCGCGCCGTCGATCTTGTTGGCGGATTCGATCAGCCACCGGCGGACCACCGGACAGAAAGGCTCAGCCATTTCGACGTGCACAGCGGCGTGGTCGAAGAAGGTCTGCTCGCGCTTGTGGGTTTTGTCGATGACCTGGTCGGGGATGACGAGTTGACCGGGGTGGACCTGTTCACGGAGCGAGCCGGTCGCGCCGGTGGCAATGACGTGGGTGACGCCGAGTTTCTTGAGGGCAAAGATGTTGGCACGGTAGGGGACCTGCGAGGGGTTGAAGACGTGTCCCGGGCCGTGACGCTTGAGGATGGCCACGTCGGTCTTGTGCCATTTTGCAAGCGTGATGGGCGAAGCCGCGGGGCCGAAGGGCGTGTCAACGGTGACGTGCTCGCCGTCTTCGACACCCAAAGCTTCCTCGACGCCCGACCCCCCGATGATGCCGACTTTGATGGGTGCTTGACTCATGACAGGCATGATACGACTTCCGACGGTTTTGTGGGAACGTGTTTGGAAAAGTTGAGCGCATAAAAAAGGGCCAGGAGGCCGAAGCCTCCCAGCCCGCGGTGGGGAGTCTGATTGATGTCGAGTCGGGTTGCTTTGGGGTCAGTGGGTTCAGTCGAGGGTCGGCGTCAGGCGGTTGGGCCTGCGCATCATGTGGACGCCGCCGAGGCACGAGAGCAGCGCGAGGCCCGCCCCGAGGGGCGAGGGCAGCGGCATGTGCGGGGCCTTGGTGACGGTGATCGCGGAGACCTGGAAATCACTGCCGGGCACCCAATTGAAGGCGCTGATGTTGACGACGGTGCCCTCGCGGCCGTCGAAGGGCAGGGGGTTGAGGTCGAGGGTGTAGACACCGGTGTCGGTGGCGTTGCCGTTGGGCAGCTGGTTCATGTAGATCGTGGCGGCGCCGACCTTGACCTGTGCCCAGTCGCCCGAGAGGTCGTTGCCGATCTGTGTGAAGGTGATGCTCTCGAGTCGGATTTTTTCGGAGAAGGTGAAGTTGATGCCCTCGGAGAAGCCGAAGGGGTCGTTGTCGATCTCGGGGTCGTCGCCGGGGGCGATGAATCCGCCCGTGACGCCCAGGCCGTTCTCGTCCTGGTAGAGGAAGCGTGGGTAGGCCGAGGCGGTCATGGTAATGCCCTCGGAGGCGATGACCAGACCGGGGTCGTACATCTCGATGGGCGTCGAGCCGGGCGCGAGCTTGAAGTCGTAGGTGATCGCCTGTGCGGTGGTTTGCACGAGCAGCGCCACCACGGCCGCGGCCACAAGCGAACACACGCGGCGGCTGGAGAACGACACATGAGTGTGGTCGGACATTTCGAGACTCCCTTTGAGAAAAAGTGTGGACAATGGAAAATGGGTTGGTCGCAACCCGACATCAAACAAAGTGTTAGTTGTTCACTGGCCCCGCTTGCCCGAGGCCACGGTGTGGACGAAGTCTTGCGAGGCCTCCCAGACCTGTGCCAGCGCCCGTTGCTGCACGTCTTCTGAGAGCTGGTCGTCGAAGACGAGCATGTACTGGGCCGCCCCCAGCCAGCGGTCGTGGAGGCTGCTGGCCACGGCGTTTGCGCCGCGTGCGTCGGACGACGTGGTGCCGTCGGGCAGGAGGACGAAGTTCAGGACCACGAGTGATTCGTACTGGCCCTCGAACGTGCGGTCGAAACGGTAGCGGGTGTAAGCGGGTAAGTCGGCTTGGGCGCGGACGGTTTGTGTCTGCCTCTGAGTCCACCCGTTGGCGATGAAGCAGATCAACGGCGAGTGGCCCTCGATGTGCCGTGCGTCGGGGCATTGCACCACGGTCAGCTCGAAGGCCCGGCCGGTGACGCTGTCGACAAAGGCCCGTCTGACCATCACATTGGGTTTAAGGATGTCCAGTTCCTCCGCCGCGATCGGCAGCTCGACACACCGCCAGCCTTCAAGCTGCGTCGGGAGGTGCTGCGCGGAGAGTTGGACCCGCTTGTGGTACGCCGCCGCGGCGAGCTGGCCGGGTCGGTTGAGCGTGACCGCGCCAAGGCCGACCAGGACCGCGAGGCAGACCCACGGCGAAGCGCGGTCGAGATGTTGGAGCGGGAGATGTATTTTCATGGAGCCGCCCCTGCCAGGCCTGAGTGTCGAGCGCCGGTCCAGTTCGTTCGTTTGCTCAGCACTCGATCAAACCCCCACACCCCCAGCCAGAGAAACGCAAACGCGAAGATCGGGATGAGGTAGCCGCTGATGTCGTGGACCGTTGAGGCCAACTCTCTGTAACCCCAGCCATACAACAGGACCAGCGGGGCCAGGCGGGCCACGTTGAACACGATCGCCAGGGCCGGGCTGAGCAGGACCATCGCTGCCCTTGCGCCCGGTCGCATCGGTCTGCTGAATACAAAGCCCAGCACCACGAGGACCAGTGTCGTGACCATCCGCAGGCCGTTGCACGCCTCGGCCACGGCGACGGCCTGACCGTTGAAAGAGAGCAGGTTGCCGCTGCGGACCACGTCCAGGCCCACCGCCCCGAGCACCGCCTGCGTCGCCTGAGCCGTGGCGGTCTGCAAGGGCAGCGAGACGTGCGTGCGCACGATGCCGGGCGTCGGGACGACAAAACACATCACCAGCCACACCGGGGCAAACCGCGTCAACGCCTTGACCCCCATCACCGCCACCGCGCAGGACACCAGCAGCAGAACCGACGAGAGGTGCCACAGCGACTGCACCGAAGCGTGATAGGCCACGAGGCTCATCGCCGCGGCGAAGACGACAATCGGTAAAGCCACCCATCGGCCCTCGCCGTCAAGTTCCTTGAGCCGGTGTCGCCTGACCCACAGGAGCCAGGCCGCAATGATCGGCGCGAGATAGACGTGGCCCGAGTCCGCGTTTTCGCCCGCCAGACGCCACACATCCACCCAGGCATCGGCGGACGCAACCAGCGCCGCGGCGCTCAGGAGCGTCCACACGATCACGGACCGCTTTGTCAGGGGATGCGTAGGCATGTCAAGGCCTGTCGGGTTCCGGGTTTGGCGGGTAGGTCGTGCCCTCGTGCAGCGAACGGTTGAGCGACGAGACCACAGCGACCGCAAGCTCCGATGCACGTGACCTGGCGGTCTCGATGTTCAGGTTTCTGACGGGGATGCTCACCCGCACCTGTCCGCCCTCGCTGTCGCCAAGGCACACCCCCCGTGTCAGGGCGGAGACTTGTTGCCACGGGTAGCTGTCGGTAAAGCCCCAGCGCGTGTAGTAGCCATACAGGTGCAGCCATTCATACTGGCTCTTGCCCGTGATGAGCACCTTCATGGGCACACGACCGACCCCGGGGACATCGAGCACGATCTCGTCGCGTTCGAGGATCGCGTGTTCGAGGCAGGCCTCCGGCGAGTGGACGCCGTTGCGGAAGCTGTTGCTGTGGGCAAGGAAGACGGTGCCGGTCGCGTCCGTGAGTTCGCTGTCATAAACCCGCATGAGCAGGTCGTCGCTGCGGATGAGTTGGTGCGCCCGTTCGTCGAGTGTGATGTCGTGTGAAGAGAGTGTCTGGCCCCAGACTTCCAGGGTGGTCGGAAGGGCGGTGCGTGTGAAGTTCGTCGTCGAGCGTTCGTTGGCGTTGGCCAAAACAAAAGGCCCGGAGATGGCCGCAATACCCAGCATCGCCAGCGCGGGCATCGGTACGTGAGACCGGTGGTCCACATCGCAATAGACGTGCCCGGTACGACGGACCCCGCCGGCCCGCCTGTTCAAGAGCGCCACAGTCACGATCCCGACCACCGTCACCGCGACCGCCGTGCCCACGCTCTGCGCGTCGTTGGCCCACCCCTGCCCACGCAGCACGATCAGGGCCACCATTCTCAGGAAACTCCCCCCCAGCACCACCGCCACCACCACCGGCACCGTCAGCCACTTGCGAAGGCGCGTCGCCCGGGAACTGATCGCCACCAGCCACGCCAGTGACGCTAGGAGGATCAACCATTCGTGCCCAGCTGACAATTCATTCACCGACCACTTCACGATGCCTTGCGAGTGACCCGATGTGGAGATCAACACCCATCGGTCGTCCTGGATCGTCACCCAGCCGGTAAAGGCTTCGACGATCCGCGACGCCTTGGCGCACATCCAGAAGTTGAAGCCATCGACAAACGGATTGGCCCAGACGTGCGGCCGGGGCACCAGGATGAACAGCGAGATCACGGGCCAACGGTAGGCCCAGAGCAACCGACCGCCCCCGATCACCAGGAGCAGGCCGGTGACGGTCCCGACCAACGCGATGCCCGATACGCTGAGCACCACGGCCCGGAGCGATAACGCCTGCAACAACAGCGCACCGAGCAGCAGCGCGTAGCCCCCGGTGGTGCTCCATGGCCGCCTCATCACGGGCACGCCCACGTCCCGGTACCGCGCCCATGCCACCCACACGCACAGCACCGCCAGAAACGGCAGCGTGTTGTAATGCAGTGATAACCTGCCGAATCGCACCGCGTCCTCGAAGGCCGGCGAGGGCCAGATCGGGTAGCCCCAGTCCCGATACATCGCCCAGAGCGAGGGCAGCCACGCGCCGAGCACAAGCACCCCGGCCAGGCACCAGCCCAACCGGTAACGCCACGACCCCTGCGCAACCGCGTCGGGTTGCGGTTGGGTATCGCGTGGCAACGAGATCAAGTCCCCTGTTCCAGCGGACATCGCTTCGTACCCCTGCTCCGGAAGTTCAACCGTGCGAGTCATGGCTCTTTGGCCTCTTGTGCAAAAGGATGAGTAGCGCCGTGCTGTAGATGATCCACAGGTCCTGCCGCCAGCTCATGTGTTCGATGTATTCCACGTCGTACCGCACCCATTCCTGGAAGTCCAAGCCCTCCGCACGGGTGCGCATCACCTGCCAAAGCCCCGCGATCCCCGGGCGGACGCTCAACCTCGCCTCGCGCCACGCCGGGCAGAACTGGTTCTCTTTGTAGGGGCTTGGACGCGGACCCACCAGCGACATGTCGCCACGCAGCACGTTGAAGAACTGCGGCAACTCGTCGATATTGCACTTGCGGATGAGCCGGCCGATGCGCGTGAGGCGGGGGTCGTCTTCCATGTAGAACTGCGGGCCGTCGGCTTTGTTGACCCGCTGCAGACGCGCCTTGATCTGCTCGGCGTCGCGCCGCATCGAGCGGAACTTTACGCAGCCGAACGTCCTGCCCCCGACGGTCTCACGTTCGTGGCTGAAAAAGAACGGCCGACCGTCTTCGAGCCAGATCAGGAACATGATGACCGGGTAGAACGGCAGCGTGACCGCCAGCGCGATGAGGCTGACCACGATATCGAACGCGCGTTTGCCCTTGATCGTTTTGGCCTTGATCTTGGGTGTGGGGGCCTCGAAGTCGAAGCGCGTCGTGTCGGTCGTGCGATCCCATTGGAACGGCTGAGGGTCGGGCCGATGGCTGGGTGCGTCCCACAGGATGACCGGGCCCGCGACGCTCTGCCCCGCGGCGATCCTCCGTCCGCTGCCGATCCAGACCGGCCCGACGACCGTCGAGCCGAATTCCACATCCGCGCGGGAATCACCCCACACGCCCCTGCCGATCTTCCTCACCGAGCCGATGCCCTGTTCGGGCGATTTCCAGAAACGCACAAGATCGTGCGCCATCTGCATGCACTCGCCGTGGTTCGCAAGCGAGTACTGCCTGCCCGCCACGCTGCACGCGCTGCGCCTCGGACGCGGGATGAGTCGGCGGAGCTGCCTCCAGATGCCCACGGCGTCGTTGGAGATCGACCAGAGCTGCGCGGCGCAGCGGTCGTTGGTCAGGATCGCCCGCAGGTCGTGTATCGGCCTCTTGTATTCACGCTTGAAACCGATGAAGTTGTCGTCGCTGTCGGCCATCACCATCTCGCGGTAGCCGTGCTTGCGCGCGTCGCGGACACGGACCACGCGGAACGTGGGCTTGAGGGCGTCGTGGTTGTTGTCGGCTTCCTTGACTTTGAAGAGCGTCAGGTCGTTGGGCTCGAGCAGCAGGTACCGCTGCGCCTTGGGCTCGATCGGTCGGGCGGCGCCCAGGCGAACGACCTGCACGCCCAGGCTGGCCCACATGTGGTCGTGCAGGCGCGCAAAGTCCAGCCCCCAGAGCGTGGGGGAGGGGATGGTGACGTTTACCGTCGGCGTGGTCTGCGGGATGATGCGTGCGATGGACATGGTCTTTTTGCCGTAGCTAATCAAGTGTCAGTCAGCGGGAATCGTGCCTGTGCGAGCAGTGCGGGCACCGCGCCCGGACCGAGCCGTCGTCCCTGCGCTTGGCGGCGTATTTCCCGTCGCAATTCACGCACGTGACCGCCACCAGCGCTTTGGCGCCGGGTGCCGCCGCCGTGAGGTTGATCGAGGCTTTGCACTGCGGGCAACGGCCGGCCTTGTGCTTCACGTCGCCCTTGACCGCGAGCTTCTTTCCGCATGAGTGGCACTGCACCACACGCACCGGGGCCGCGGACTTCGGCGCGGATTCAGGGACCGCCGGGCTGGGCGCGGGGGCATCGGCCAGCTTGTCGTCAGGCAGCGCCATCGCCAGGCCCTCGATGTCGGATACCACATCACGGAACATCCCGAACGACTCCTCGGGTTGTTCACGCTCTTCGTGCTCTTCGCCCGCATCCAGCGTGCCGGGTTGGCTGGTTTGACCGGCCCGGTCGTCCGTAGTCGGCTTGGTGTCGGTCTTGTGGATCGCGCGGTACACGATGTCGCTCACGGTGTGGTCCTCCTCATCATCCGGCTCGGGTTCCCTGGGGGTTGTGCCTTTTTGCACGGGCGATGCCGGCGACTCTGTGGCGGTTTGTGTTTTCATCACCGAATCGGTTTGAGCCTGTGCCGATACGTCAAAGTCGTCCGGGACCACAAGCCCGTAGCCCGAGTCGTCATCGGTGCGCGGGGTGTCATGGTCATCGCCGTTGGCCGATGTCGGGGTTCCGTTGGCGTGACCGTTGCTCTTGGCGTGGGTGTGCCCGTTGGTGTGGGTCGAACCGTTGGCCGGCGGGGTTTGTGAGCCGTTGACGTTGGCACTGGCTTTGGAACCGAAGCGACCGTGATAGACCGTCGAGCGTGCGACGGCGTTGGCCACAGGATCGAAATCCTCAAAGCCCGTCTCTTCGTCCATCAGGCTCGGCGTCGTCACCAGCAATCGGCTGTGACCGCTGACCATGGTCGATCGACTCGAGGTCTGGCTGTAGAGTTCAACATCACGGACCCCCGCACGATTGAACACCACGCCGCTCAGATTCGCACCGAGCGATTGCAGGTGGGCGACGGCTTTTTCCGCGTGCGGACCCGACGTGCCCTTGGCCACGATCATCACCACCGCATCGGCCTGCGGGGCCACGAGCGACGCTTCGAGGCTCCCCGGTGTCGGCCCGGTGTCGATGAGCACCACGTCGAACTTCTGACGCGCCTGTTCGAGCAGCGAACGCACAAACCCAGGAGAGAAGTGGCCCACGTGTTGGGCACCGGCCTGTCCACGCGGGAGCACGTGAAGGTTCTTGATCGTGGTCTCCTGGATCGATGTCCCCAGCGGCAAACCAAAAAGAACGTCGAGCAAACCGGCGGTCGGCTGGGACTGCTCCATCAACACCGCGTCGAGCTGGGCATCGCTGAGGTAGCCCAGGGTGACGAGCATCCGCCCGAGCCTCTGGTCGGCCCCGCGCGAAAGACGCAGCGCGTCCTCGAGCTGCTGATTGCTCAGCACGCCTTGCTTCACAAGCAACTGACCGAGCATCGGACGGATCATCGGGTTGAGCCGACGGCTCAGGCCCCCGCCGACCACGTCGAAGTCCACGAGCAGCGTCGTGGCACCCGACTCGGCAAACGACAGGCCCAGCGCCAGCGCAAGGCTCGTCTTGCCGTCGCCGCTGATCGGGCTGGTCACGGAGAAAACCTGCCTGCGCGTGTGGTCGTGCGTGACCTGCAACCGTGTCCGCAACTGGTGGATGCAGTGCACCGCGACCGCCGCCTCCTGCGGGTCGGTGTCCTTGTCCGGCAGCGACGGCAGGATGCCCAGGATCGGCAGCGTGCTCATGCGGTTGCGCACGTCGTCCACACGGCGGATGCGTCGGTCGATAAACGAAAGCCCCAGCACCAGTGACAGGCCGAGCATCCCACCAAGTCCCGCGCCCTGGATCGCATTCTTCTTACGCGGGTCCTGCGAGGGCATCGGCGGCGTCTGCCCATCGCTGACCACGCTCACGCGCCCCGAGACCGTCGCTTCGACCGCCAGTTGCTCGATACGTGTGCGGGTCTCTTCGAGCTTCTTTTCGATCTCGTTGGCCTCGGCCTGGAAGTTGCGGAGCGCCAGGCTGTCGCGGCCGATGGTCGTGACTTCGTCCTCCGCGGGCTTGTAAAGGTCCTGCAGCCGGGCCTCGCGTGCCTTGAGCTGGTCGAGTGTCACCACAGTTGGGATGCCGTCGGATTCCCACGGCCGCTTGACCGCGTTCTCCGGTTGCGACGCGCGGTATTGCTGCGCGTAGTCTTCGATGCTCTTGTTGAAGGCTTCGAGTCTTTTCTGCGCGGCGACGACCGTCGGGTGCGTCGGCACACGGTGGATACGCAGCTCGCGCAGCTCCTGCTCGATCGCCCGGCGTTCGTCGAGGTACTTGCCCATCGTCTCGTCGACCTCGGCGATCTGCTCGGGCGTCATCAGGCGCACCGGCACCACGTCCTTGTTCGAGTGGACCTCCGATTCGACCGTCGCGAGCATCCACTGCGTCTCACGGAGCATCGTTTCGAGTTTGTCCAGACGGACGAGTTTGAGCTGGTGGACCTCTTCGAGCGAGTCCGTGCCGTATTTGTCTGCGATGTCCGCGACCTTCTTGCGGATGTCGGCCAGTTGCGTGGCCAGTTCGTCGCGGCGTTCCACGAGGACCTGGATGCGCATCGATTCTTCCTTGGCCTCCTGCTCGTGCTGCATGGCAAGATAAGCCTGGATCACCGAGCGCACGCCGGCGACCGCGCCCCGGGCCGACTCGTCGAGGAACTTGATCTCGATCAGGTCCGTGCCCGCGGGGTTTTCGATGCTCATGCTACGACCGAAGACCACCTGCATCCCCGGGTTATCCGGGCGCTCGAGCGAACGCCACGGCGGCTGCTTGAGCGCCAGTTCCAGCAGACGCGGCGTGCGGATGGTCTGCATCTGCGTCATGAGGAACCGGTCGTACATCGGCATGATGTTGCTCTTCTCGGTGTAGTAGAGCACGCGGGGGAGGACCGCCTCGACCCGGATCAACCCGGTGCTCTCGTAGAGCGGGTTCTTGCGGGTGTAGCCCCAGTATCCGCCCGCGGCGATGCCGACGACCGCCAGCAGGACGGCCAGGGTGTACCGGCCGTGCATCCGCGTCAGAAGCGTGCGGATCGGCGGGACATCGTTTGTCTCGTGAACGTTGGGGCTGCGCGACCACGGTGATACGGGCGGCGAACCCCTCTCGAATTGTGTCAGTTCGTGTTTGATGGCTGTTCTCCCTTGCGGCGCACCGCGAGCGCCTCGGATTCAGTAACAAATGATTAGTGAACGGTCCCCGGCTGGATCGGGCTGGACACGCCCCAGCGCGTCACGACCCGGTCGATCACGTGCTGCCCCCGCTTGACCACGCCCCCCTTGCACACGACCGAACGCACGATCACGGCGTCCGGCCCGACCCGCGCCCCGCCGAGCACCACGGAATCGTGGACCCGCGTGTTCAGGCCGACCGTCGCGCCGTGCTCGACAATCGAAAACGCCCGGTGCCCCTGCGCGTCGGGTGTGAGCCGGCCCGCGAGGTAGCGGTGCGTCAGGTGGTGGTTGTGAACCGCGGCGAGGTATTGATCGGCATGTCGGACCGTGTGCGTGACGATGCGCGGCCGGCGGACCACGGCGACACGGTGGTCCTGCGCGATCCGCGGCAGCGCCTGTTCCTTCAGGTCGACATACCCGATCGGGGGCACGCACCGCAGGCAGGCGGTCCGCATCAACATCAGCCCGATGCTGAGGCCCTGTTCGTCGGCGAGCATGGCCACGTCCGCGCGGGCCTCGACAAGGCACGTTGTCAGTTCGCTCAGTTCCGACGAGAGGACCTGCGTCCCGCCGGCCACGAGGATGTAGCCCTCTTCATCGCTATCGGCATACAGGTCGTGCAGGATGCCCGCAGTCCCGCGGAAGTCCGAGGCGTCACGCTCGAAAACGATCGGCACACAGTGCGGTCGGCAGCGGGGCGTCGGGATCGCGGCCGACTTGGACAGCACCACACGCACGGGCAACCGGTCCCGGTTCCATTGTTCCGCAAGCCCCTCGGCCTGCGTCACCCAGTTGTCCAGCACACTCCAGTTGTCCGCCAGGGGCAGGTCCAGCGGAGAACGCCGAACCGATTGGATAAAAGGCGTCGGGTAGACCGACCCGCACAAGAGCACGAGCGACCGCAGCGCGACCTTGTTCGGCCGACGCTCGGGGCCGGGGCTTGCGCTGTGTGTGGTTTCGATGATCCGGGTCATGTTTCTCCCCTATCCCTTGGTGTGTTTCATCCCAGGCCAGCGGCGGCGCCGACCCGCTTTCTCAATCTGGCACGGAGCGATCCGACCATCAGCCTGGCCATGAAAGGCAGGCCGTGGACGAGATACCGCGACGCCAACCTGCGGGGTTCCTGCACGAGGCGGTGGACCCATTCGAGCCCGAAGCGCTGCAGCCAGCGCGGAGCACGTTTAACCTGCCCGGACACAAAGCCCAGGCTGATGCCCACGCCGATCCACCACGCGGCCGGCAGCGAGTCCCTCAGTTGCCCGATCAACAGTTCCTGCTTGGGCGAACCCAACGCGACGTAAACCAGATCGGGCTGGGCGTGGATCAGTCTGCGTGCGATCGCGCGGACCTGCTCTTTGTCGTGCTCAAATCCCACGGGCGGGCACTCGTGGCCCACGATTTTCAAACCCGGGTAACGCTCGGTCAGCACATGCGCCGCCTGTTCCGCTGCGCCCTCGTCACCGCCCAGGAGGTAGAGCGATCGTCCCCGCCTGGCCGCCTCCTGACTCAGGCTCAGCACCAGGTCCGACCCCGCGACACGCTCGGGCAACGGCGTGCCCTGCAACCGGCTAGCCCAGACCAGCGGCATGCCGTCCGCCACCACCAGCGTCGCACGGCGGATGAGCATCGCAAATGATTCGTCGTGGTTTGCACGACGCAAAAAGTCGAGGTTCGGCGTCACGATCCAACCGCCAAAACCCTTGGCCAGCGCGTGGTGGACGTGCTCGACGCAGTGACGCTGCGTGACGGCGTCGAGGCACAGCCCACGCAATTGCACGCGCGGCGGCAGGCACCGGGTCCCGTCACCGGGGCGGGCCCCCGGCAACTGGTCGGCACAACGGTTAATGTCCTCGTCGTTCATCTCGCACATCTCGATGAGCTTTTCATCTTCCACCGGATCGAGGTAGCCCTCGCGGATACCCTCCGGCAGATTCGTGGGTTCATGCCACGGTGTGTTGCGCTGGATCATGATGACACCCCTGTGTGATGGCGGCCCCGTTGTTTCGCGGCGCGGTCCGTTCCCTGATGGATCGTTGTCGGGTTATTCGGTCACGGCACCACGGTCGGTGCGGACCCACGCCCGCTGCGGTCGTGTGATGAAAGCCAGATACATCGGCAGTTTCCACAGCAGATAGCCGGGCACGGCCAGCAGCGAGGTCAACGGCAGTTCTCGCCGGGCAAACCTGGCCCACGCAATGAACATCGCACCGGCCAGAAGCGCGCCGTCGATCAGCAGGATCGACGCCGGGAAGTGCGTTTTCATCACGACCATCCCCACAAACGCCACCGCCGTGCCCAATGCCCAGAGCATCACCAGCATCGACAACGGCGGGACGCACAGGTCCAGCGCCAGCGCGAGCAACTCCGCGCTGCGGCGTCTGACCGAAGCGGCCAGCAGCGAAGGTCCGTGGTCAAGAAGCGTCATCATGTGGCCGTGCTCCCAGCGCGTGCGTTGCGAGCGGGCGGCGTCGTCACGGTCGGGCAGTTGGCCGGTGATCCGTGCGGTGGGGCAGAAGACCGGGGCCTCGCCCTCCATCGCCATGTCCAGGCCCAGCTTCATGTCCTCGACGATGTTGCCGCTGCCGATTGATACGCCTCGGATCAGTTCCCAGGGGAACGCCATGCCCGAGCCGGTCAGGTGGCAGGGCATCCCGACGCGAGACAGCCCCGCAGGCCGTACCAGGTTTTTCACGAGAAACGCCAGCGACGAGACGGTGTCGCGCGCTGCGGGCCTGTCCGGTCGCTGCATGAGGTAGAGCGCCTGGGCCGGCCTCTTGTGCCACGCGGCCTGACGCGCCACCGTTTCGATCGCGCCCTCGTGGGCGATGCAGTCGGCGTCGATCACGACGACCACGTCTGGCGGGTCTTGTGCCAGGACACATAGCCCCTCGTCCAGCGCGTAACCCTTGCCCCGCTTGACGGTGTTGAACCGCTCGTGGACCTGTGCGCCGCATTCGCGCGCGAGGGCTGCGGTGGCGTCGCTGCAGTTGTCCGCCACGACAAGGACCCGGTCGCCCTCGTGCAGTTGTGGCCCGACCGATTCGAGTGTTTTACGGATGACACCCTGCTCATTGTGGGCAGGCACCAGCACGGCGATACGCGGTCGGGGTGAACGCATTGTCCCGGCTTCGCCCCTCGTGATCCGGGGCCACGCCGCCAGCACGCATTCGGCAAAGAGCACCCACACCGGCACCGACAGCAGCACCGCCAGACACACCAGCGCGATTTCAATAAACACGTATCCGTTCATCTCTGATTCTCCCGTTCCGTGGGTTAGACCCGAACCTGTGCGATCCCGACCGCCG
Source organism: Phycisphaera sp. (assembly GCA_016125215.1). Lineage (GTDB taxonomy): Bacteria > Planctomycetota > Phycisphaerae > Phycisphaerales > Phycisphaeraceae > RI-382. The sequence goes on along the minus strand of WGMF01000006.1, from coordinate 59,604 downwards.
CAGCGCTCCCGTGCGCCGCGACACCCGATGTGTGACTCACCGGCTTGCGTTCATGCATGCCCAGCAGGGACATCAAAAACTCCGCCTCGTTGGCGGCGTTGTGGAGCCTGCGCACCCGCTCTGCGCCGCGTCGGCCCATCTCGTCGAGTTCTTCGACGGGCGTCTGGATCACACGACACAGGGCCTGCGCCAGCGCGTCCACGCTGCCCGCGGGGATGAGATATCCGGTGGCGTCGTCCGCGACGAGTTCGGGGATGCCCGCGACGTACGTGCTCACCACGCAACGCCCAAGCGCCATCGCTTCCATAATCACGACCGGCAAACCCTCCGCGAAACTCGGCAGGACCATCGCCCGGCTTGCCAGGATCGTCTCACGCACGCCGTTGCCGCTGAGATAGCCCGTGATTTTGACACGGTCGCCCAGCGAAAGCTCGGTCACTCGATTTTCGATGACGCTGCGCATCGGTCCGTCGCCCGCGAAAACCACCGAGCACGCCACGCCCGCGTCCCGCAGCGCCGCCAGCGCGTCGACCAGCACGAGCTGACCCTTCTGTTCACACAGACGCCCGACACAAACAACCTGTTTAACCTCCGGCGTGGGTGAGGGTGGGGCGTCGAAGAATTTTGCATCGACCCCGCAGCGCACGACGTGCAGCTTCGGCCACTCTGAGCTCTTGCACCACCGCCTCAACTGACTGCGCCCGAACTCGCTGACCGCCGCGACAAATCGTGCCCCCGCGATCTTGCGGTCCAGTGACAACGCATGGGGCGAATCGAACTCCTCAGGCCCGTGGACCGTCAGGCTGTAGCCCGGACCGCCGAGCGTCTTGCACAACAGCGCCACCGCCGCGGGGTTGGTCCCGAAGTGGGCGTGGACGTGCGTGATGTCCGACTTCCTGGCCCAACGCTTGAGCAGGCAGGCCTCCATCAGGTAGACCGCATGCTTGAGCATGCCCGTGTGCGACCGCCTGCCCATCGACAGACACAGGCCCATCGCACGGACAAACGCCACGGGCGACGTGAGCAGGCAATAGAGCGTCGGCCACAACAGGCCTTTGATCCCACCCTCCAGGAGCACGCGCGTCTTCTGCGCCTCCCGCTGGTCGTCCGCGTCGACGAGTTCGGAGGGGCTGCGTCGGATCGAGATGCGCATCACGTCCATCCCGGACCGCTGCAGCGCGAGCAGCTCACGCCGGATGAAGGCGTGGCTGACGTGCGGGTAGATGTTGACGAGGTATGCGATCATGGAACGGGTCTACCGACAGCTATGGGAATAGATTTGTCAAAGTCGTGTGCCACTGGCGGCTTGTCCGCCAGTGCGTGAGTGGTGCGTTTGTTCACACGGGCGGGCGAGCCGCCAGTGGCACACAGGAGATTCGCAGACTTACAAAGTGTCAGGGTCGGGATTCTTTTTGGTGAGCACCTTGGCGGGGACACCCACCGCGACGCTGCGAGAGGGGATGTCGCAGAGGACGACGGCGTTGGCGCCGATGGTGGCGTGGTCGCCGATGGTCACGGGGCCGAGGATTTTTGCCCCCGCGCCGACGCTCACGCCTTTGCCGAGTGTCGGGGCCAAGTCGTGTTCTTCGGGCCTGCGGTTGCCCAGCGTCACGCCCTGGCGGATCGTGCAGCCGTCGCCGATGACGCTGTTGCCGTGGACGACGATCGCGCCCTGGTGTTCGATGACCACCCGCCGACCCAGTAACACACTGTAAGGCAGCTCGATTCCGTAGTGGTTGCGCACGTGTCGGAACATCATGCGGTAGAGGACGCTCAGGGGCGCACGGAGAACCTTCGGGCGGACGTTCATCCGCCAGACGCCCAGGCGGTGGACGGCGACGGCGCGGAACCCGGGACGGGTCCAGTCGCGGCCGTGCGCGTGGTAGTCCTCGCGGATGAGCGACCAGAGCGAGGGTGATCGGCTAAGCCCGGAGTGGTCCGCGCCAGCCGACGTACCGTCGCCCGTGCTCACGCTCCGCGGAAGATCGTGCTGTGTCGCAGGAAGTCCCATAGCATGTGCGGGGGGTCGTTGTCCTGTTTTCGCTGCAGCGCGCGACGCACGCGCCACAGGGCAAAACCGACGGCAAAAGCCGCGTCCGCAAGGGTCGCACGGACAAAACCGTAGTTCTTGGTGAAGAAGCGCCTGCGCGACTCGAACCAGTACGCGGGCCTTCGCTTGGGCTTGCGTTTGGTGTCGGTCACGCCGGAGGATTGACCGACGAGGTGAACGACGCGGGCGCTGGGCGTGTACCAGCACTCGTAACCCGCTCGCCGTGCACGCAGGCAGAAGTCGACCTCCTCGAAGTACATGAAATACTCAGCGTCGAACAGGCCCAGATTGTCGATCACCTCCCGGCGGATCACCATCGACGCACCGGCGACCCAGTCGCAGGTGTGGTCGCGGTCGGTGGCGGGGATCGACGAGACGTGCCGACGCAGCACGCGCGAGACGACACCCAGACGCAGCGACGTTTCAAGCTCCGAGAGCGCGGTGGGGAAGCGGAAGGCCGAGTTCTGTGGCGTGCCATCGGGGAACTCGAGACGTGAGCCGACCATGCCCGCGGCGGGGTGATTTTCCATGAACTCGACCATCGTCCGCAGCGCGCCGGGTCGCACGACGGTGTCGGGGTTGAGCAGCATGATGTATTGCGGGTCGCACTGCGCCAGCGCGATCTCGAGCGCGGCGTTGTTTCCGCCGGCGTACCCCGTGTTGTGGTCAAGCCCCCGGAAGGTACACCAGGCGTCCCATCCGCGGGTGGAGATCGTGTGGGCGATTCTCTGCACAGAGTCGTCGCCCGAGGCGTTGTCCGTGACGATCACACGGCAACCGTTGAGCGTCTTGACCTCCGGTTCGAGCGAACGCAGGCAGTCGACCGTGTCGCCGGGCGTCTTGTAGTTGACGATGAGGATGGCCAGTTGGGTATCGCGGGGCATGGCGTGGTCGGCGGGAATACCGCGTCAGTCGTTGTAAGAATGCGAGAGCTTCAGGGGTTGGGTTTGGTTCAAGGCGACCTGCGTGTCGTCGCGCATCGGCTTGGCCTGAACCGGGTGAAGGTTGTGTCCGTTGTGTCTGGCGGCAATGGTGTGGGTCGGGCTTGCCTGTGGATCGTGATCGGAGCTGGGTTGTGTCGCGCAGTTCACCGGCCTTGGTGCGTGGATGTCCCCGCGTGGCCAGCATCGAGCGGGCATCCCCGCCGCGGTGTGCCACTCGGGCACGTCGTGCGTAACGACGGCGTTGGCACCGACAAACGCACGCCGACCGATGTGGACATCCCCGAGCACTTTTGCCCCGGCGAAGATCGACGCCCGGGCGTGAACCATCGGCGACTTGTTGCGCCACCACGCGAGTGTGACTTGCTGATAGATCGCCACACGCGGGCCGACGCGGGTTGTGTCGCTGAGGATCACGCCGTTGGGGTGCGGCAGGAAAAGCCCCGGCCCGACCCGAGCACCGGCGGGCAACTCGCACTTGGCCACCAGCGCCGACAGAAACCGCAGCGCAAGCTCGATCGGCAGAAGGATGTGCCAGTACCACGCCCCGTGTGCCACGAGGCACTTGACGCGGTAGCACAGCGTGCCGATGAAGCCCGGGTGCTTCCACCAGCGGTGCGTGTATTGCCTGCGGTCTTCCACCACGTGGAGATAGAACCAGCGGAACGAGTTTTTCTTCGGGGGACGACGCACCGTGGACCACCGGAAAGGGTTGAGGGTTGACGGATCAGGATGTGGCTTCGGGCGTTGCGACCATCGGCGACGGGGACTGCGTAGCCGATCCACTTTGGATGACACCCATGAGCCCGGCGGCAAAGCCCGTTTTCAGGTCGGTCAGTTGTTCACGCCCGCTTTCACAGCCGCGCTGCAGGGCAAGGTAGTGTGAACGGTCGCTCATCAGGCGTTCGATCTTGCGCGAACAATCGGTCGGGTCGTCCGCTCGGATCACGGCCACGGCGCTTGGGAAATAAGCCACCGCCGGGCACACGGGCGTGGCGATCACGGGTCGGCCGGCCAGGACCGCCTCGGCCACGACCTGGTTGAACCCCTCGACGAAATCGCTCCGCGTCGGCACCACCACGGCGTGGGCCTCCCGGAAGTATCGGGCCATCTCGTCACGCGCACAGTGGCCGTGGCAGTTGATCGTGTCACCGAGTTTTCTGTCTGCGATCTCGTTCTTCAGTCGCCCCAGTGCCGAGCCTTCGCCACAGATATCAACCTGTAAGTCGATACCGTGTGTATCCGGGCCGCGTTCACGCAGCAACTCCCGCAGCTTCGCCACGGCTTCGAGCAGGTCGAAGACGCCTTTCTCCGGTTCGATCCGACCGGCGTAAAGCAGGCGGAAAGGCCTGGCCTCCCACTCCACGTCGGCGCGATTGTCCAGCGATCCCTGGCGGTAGGTCGGCAGGAACTCGACGCTGCGCAACGCCGGCCCGCCGAGTGTTTTGACCTGCTGCGCGATGACGTCCGATGCCGTCAGCACACGCCCGCCACGCCTTGCCAGCCCACGGAAGAAGACGCGGTTGAGCTTGTTGAGCGCCGCCAATACACGCGGCACTCGTTTGTGCGTCGGCCAGAGCACGCAGTGGACCGACGGCACCACGCGCACGCCAACCCAGTTCAGCAGCGAGAAGACATACCAGTGCGACGCATCCGAGATGACCGCCACGTCCGCACGGAACACCAGCACGCCCACGACAAACCGCATCGCCGACCAGAGCTGCCCGAGGTGATAGAGCAACCCGCCGCGCTGGGCAAAAGGCGTGGCCCTGTGAATGACCGTGATGCCCTCCGCATGGACTTTGCACTTCCGGGGGTGGCTGGCAATCACCAGCGCCTCGGCGCCCAGTTGCCGACACATGTCGAAAACCTGCGAGGAGTAGGTCACGCTGACCTGCGAGGGATCGTCCCGGCCTTCCTGCCAGCACGCAAACGTCCCCGCGACATCGCCCGGCCCGGCCGCATAGGCGATGCGCATACGGCTGTGCGACCCGTGTTGGCTCGGACTCACTGGCATTCAGTAACCCGTACACTGCGCCGCAAAGCGGTCGGCCTTGCGTGAACGCAGCACCTTGAGTGTCTTGCTCATCAATCGTGATGCGATCGGCCCGTCGGCGGACATCGGCCCGACACGCTCGGCAAAGACCGCAAGCTCCGGGTGGTGCTTCCTGCACGTCTCCAGAAACGTCGGGAAGTAGCCCGGCCACATCGAGTCGTGGTAGTGCAGCACCTTCGCCTGCCCCAGCCCGCAGTCATCGGACGCATCGTCGTGCGGGTCGACCTTGCTCCCGATGGCGTAGTTGCAGTTCTCGGGTAGCGCGTGCCAACGCAGGTTGAATCGCAGTGTCGTCAGGCCGAAGCAGCACTGCTCGATAAAGTAAAGCCCCGCGTGCCGAGAAGAGACTCTTGCCTCCAGCGCCCTGCAGCACGTCTCGAAATAACGCTGGGCGTATTGGCTCTCCTTGCGGTAGACGCAGACGCCGCCGTTGAAATAGAAGCGGACTTTCATCCCCTCGCGGTACGTCCTGACCCAGGGCAGGGCTTCGATGTCCAGCCCGATCGCCTCGCAAACCTTGACCCAGTAGGGGTCGTAGTCGTCGCCCGGCCCGGTCGAGCCGACGTTCCGGTCACTGTGGCACGCGGCCCAGTCACGGTCGGCGGGCAGTTCGAGCGCGTCGGGTTGACCGGCGATGAAGATGTCCGCGTCGAGCCAGGCCACGTGTTGATTCTTCACCAATGTGTCCGCCGCCAACAGGCTCGCGGGCTTGTTTAGGAAGTTGTACCAGCGGTAGGGGTGCTTCACGGTCTTGCGGAGGTAGGTGACGCCCAATCGGTCGAAGGCCTCTCGGGTCGAGCGTCGCAGCGGTGGGCCGAGGCGCGGCGTGACGGCGATGACGGGGACCTGGGCGAATCGTCCGCCGAAGCGACGCAGGCTCTCGACCATCCACACCACCCCCTGTTCGAGCGGGCCGGCCTCGACACAGGTGACGATTGTCAACGACGGGACCTTGTCGCTGCGGGCAGGCAGCGGCGGTCGGGTGTCGGCGATTCGGGGGAGTGTCGCGGTCATGCCGGTTGGCCCGAGGGATGCGAACCGTGTAGAAGGGATTCGGGGTTGTAAACGGTTTGGGCGTTGGTCTCGGCCCTGCTCGGAACGGCTGTGAAATAGAGCGTGCCGGCGGTGGCGCCGATCATCAGCAGGAAGACCGGATTGACCATCGCGTTGACGACGCTGTCGATCATGTAGAGCACCCCGACGCACGCCATCACGGTTGCCGGCGCAAGGTACGGGTGGGCCCAGAGCCTCACGGGGAACTTCATGATCAAGAGCGCCCCCGGCAGCAGCAGCAGCGCGGTCATCGAGAAGAGCCCGATGTACCCCCAGATGCCAAAGACGTTGATCCACTGCCCGTCGATGACGGTGATGTCGTTGCCTTTAGCGTCATAAACCCGGTTTCGGCCCCACCCGCCCCAGCCGAAGAGCGCGCTCTGTTGGGCGCGGCCGTTGAGCAGTTCTTCGTTGTGCAGGCGGTAGGCCATGGATTGTGCACGGTCGGCGCTGACCATCCGTGCCATCTCGACGAGGTTCAGCCCGTCCCACCTGCCCGTGGACCGCAGCCCCACGTAAAGCGGCGCCGCGATGAGCAGCGCCACCATGGCCAGCCGCAGGTGAAACCACTTCGCACAGGCCAGGGCGCCGATCCCAAAGACCATGAGCACCACCGCGCCCATCGATTTGCAGAACACCGCCGTCGCGAGCAGCGCCACGACCGGCAGCGCCACGCCGACCCCCCTGATCTTTTTCAAGGCACCCGTCCACCACAGCCACATGCCGACGAGCGCCGTCATGCACATCCACATGCCGACCATGAGGCCGTGCTGCATGAAGACCGTCGGCCGCCACCCGCCGAAGCGCATGGTCTGTGCGAAGTCGTGCGCGTGGTAGCCGTAGACCAGGTGGTGGAACTGCGGGCTCATGCGGACCTCGTAGAGGCACAACGGCACATAGACCAGACCACCGATGAACACGCCGACCGCCAGTTCCTTGAGCGCGGAAAGGTCGGTGAAATACAGCCGACCGATCAGGTAGGGCAGCCCCCACGCCACGGTCTGCACCAGCGCGACGGAGACGCCGTCGTAAAGCCCAAGGCCGTTCTTGAGCGAAGAGAGCACCGGGCAGAAACAGAAGACCGCCGCGGGCAGGTCGATCCACCTCGGGCGGAAGCGGAGCAGGCGGTTGGCGTCGAAGATGACCGTGGCCATCAGAATGCCGGCACACGTGGCGCTCATCTTGGTGTAATCGGGCAAGCCCTTGATCGTGAAGCCGGCCATCGGCAGGAAGAGCCACGCCACGATGAACGCGACGATCACTGCGCGCCGCGGGCGCATCGACGCAAAAAGCGCCAGCACCACGGGAACCCAACCCCACAGCGCGAAGTAGACCAGCACATTGGGTTCACCAAGGGCGTTGGGGTCATCCAGCATGGGCCTGTATCCCTTGCGTGTGACTGTTCATGGAATCACTATCCACCGACCGGACCCCGCGCCGCGGCCGGGCCTGCTCGATCGCGCGTGTCAACGCCTCTTCGAACTTTTCGGCCGCCGTCTTCCAGGAGAACGATAACGCGGTCTTGAGCGCCTCGTCCGACATCCTGCGCCAGCGCTGCGCATCCATCGTCAGCACGTCGAGCATCCGCGCCGCCAGTGTTTCGTGGTCGTTGACCTCGGCCAGGTAGCCGTTCACGCCGTCTTCGATCATGTCCATCGGCCCGCCGACGCGTGTCGAGACGACCGGTGTCCTGCACGCCATCGCCTCGTGGGGCGGGAGGTGGAAGCCCTCGCTGCGGCTGCCGCACAGCCACACGTCGCAACGTGAATAGATATCACGGATCATCGACTGGCTCGGGCACAGGTGGAACTCAGCCCCCTCGGGCAGCGGCAACCGCGGCACCACCTCGTGATTCGCAAACGCGATGACCTTGCAATCGGGGACAGCCTTGCGGACCTTGTTTAGCGCTTCAAGACAGATGTCGTAACCCTTGACCGGGTTCGTGCCGTACATCAGGCCGACGGTCGGGACATCCTGCTTGCCTCGCGCCGGGGCGTGGAACAGCGCGGTGTCGATGCCGTTGTGGACGACCGACTCGACATCCTGACCGAAGCGCTCCTTGGCCAGGTCAGCCAACCATTTCGAGCAGACGATCTTGTAGAGCGGCAGACGCCAGACCGCGTCGATTTTCTCTTCGGGGAAGCCGAAGTTGGCCTCGTATTGCTGGAGGAAGATGCATTTCACGCCCTTGCGCGGCGAGGCGGCGTGGACCCACGGACCCGTCTCCCACCACGTGGCCACAATCGCGTCGGCGTCGGGCAGGTCGGCATCGGTGATCGGTCGAAACGTCTCGAGCACACGGTGGTCGACGCCGGTCGAATCGAAATACGACCGACCCTGGTCGACCAGCCGGGGCCACTTGCGGTCGCGCATGAACGTGCGGAACTTCTGACGGAACGACAGCCCGGGCAGGGGGGTCGACACGGCGGTGACCTCGTGCCCGCGCAGGCGCAACTCCTCGGCGATCGACGCCGCAACGCGGACGCCGCCGGAGATCCCCGCGTGCTGGAAGACAAATGTGATCCGCATGGTACAGGACTTACAAGGTGTTAGTATTATCGTCCGCGCAGTGCGCAGGCGAAGAGCCGCCAGGAATCGAACGCCAGCGGCCGCATCTTCAGCGTCGCCAAAGCGTGCTTGCGCGCCGTTCGGCGATAGCCGCTCATCAGCGCCCACCACGCCCAGCGGTTGTGGTGCGACGCCACCGTGACCGCGGCCGAGTGTTCGAGCAGCGAAACGAGTTGGGCATCGCCCTCGACCGACAGGCCCCGCCTGCGCTTGGCGTCCATCGCGGCGCGGCGCCACTGCGTCCGTTGCAGGATCGCGCGGTCGTGGCTGATGCTCGCCGCGTGCATCCGGTATTGCGTGACCACCCCCGGAAGGTTGGCCATTCGGCCGACCTCCGCCAAGCGCAGCCAGAGGTCCAGGTCCTCGCCGAACTCGTAATCCTTGCGGTACGAGCCGACCTTTCGCGCCGCGTCGAGTCTGAACGTCGCGGATGGGTGGTTGATCGCCGCCCCGCCGGCTTCGAGGTTTTTACGGTCGATCTCTTCGTGAGTCAGCTCCTCGCACATCTCGCGGATGGGCATGCCATCCGGGTCGATGAGCAGGATGCGCCCGCCGACGACCACACACTCGGGGTGTTGATCGAGATAGGCGACCTGGTCGGCCAAACGCTCGGGCATCGCAATGTCATCGGCGTCCATGCGTGCAAGCAACTCGCCCCGCGCCTCGGCCAAACCGCGGTTGAGCGTGTTCACAATCCCCGCGTTGGATTGATGCACCACACGCACCCGGCTGTCCCGCTGTGCGAAATGGTCCAGCACCACACCCGACCCGTCCGTCGAGCCGTCGTCGATGACCAACAGCTCAAAGTCCTGCCACGTCTGATCGAGGACGCTGCGCACCGCCTCTTCGAGGTAGCGGCCGGCGTTGTAGACCGGCATGAGCACCGTCACACGAGGGCGGGTTTGATCCTGATTACGCATGGCCCACCCCCACCGCATCGCCCCGCCGAATACGCATCGGCTTGACCAGCGAACACACCAGAAGCTTCCACCCCTGGATGTTCATGGGTTTGAGACGAACGCCCCGAATGGCGTAGCTCAGCGCGGTCATGCGCTGCGCTTCGTTGAACGCCCACCAGCCGTAGAGAATCGCAAAACGGTGCTTGGAGGATCGATCAGACAAGGGCCTGGCCGATTCGTCGGCTGCGAAGCGCGGCTCGATCCCGCGCCTGCGGTAGGCCGCTTCACAGGCTGAACGTGCCACACGTCGCTGCTTCTCGCCCGCCTGCTCACTCACGGAGTTGGCATGGACGCGGTAACGCAGCATCGGCTCGGGCAGGATCGCTACCTTGCCCACCTCCGCCAGGCGCAGCCAGAGGTCGAGGTCTTCCGCGAGCATCATCTCAGCCCGGTACCCGCCGAGCGTGAGGACCTTGTCTCGGCGCATCATCGCGGTGGGGTGGCACAACGGCGTGTGGCCGGCCAGCATCTCGGCGTCGATCTCGTCGTGCTCCGTGGGCATGCGCATCACCGTGATGAGCCTGCCGCGGTGGTCGATCATCTCGTACCACCCGCCGAGCAGCACGACCTCCGGGTGCTCGGCCATGTACCGCGCCTGGGCGGCGAACCGTCCGGGCAACGCCACGTCGTCCGCGTCCATGCGAGCGATCAGGCTGCCCTTGGCAAGCATCAAACCCTCGTTGAGCGTGGCCACCAGCCCCTTGTTCTGGCGTGTCACGATGCGGACCCGACGGTCTCGGTCGGCGTGCTTGTAAAGAATGTCCAGAGATCGGTCGGTCGAGCCGTCGTTGATTGCAATCAACTCAAAGTCGCTAAAGCTCTGCGCGAGAATGCTCTTCACCGCGGCGTCGAGATAACGCTGCGCGTTGTAGATCGGCAGAATGACGGAGATCAGGGGCATGTTCTAGAGCGTGATCGATTCGACTTCGAGCGGTTGTCCGTGGCGTGAGGCCGTCTTGCGGACAGCCTCGACGACCCTGTCCACCGTGATGTTTTTCATGCACACGCGGTCGTGGTCGCACCGGCTCCACTGCCAGCAGGGGGCGCACTCGACGGCTTCGTGGAGGTTTTCGTTGCAGGTGTAGCCCGATTGCCACGGGGCCTCGCGCCCGCCGAAGACGATGGCCGCCCGGCAATCGACCGCACGCGCCAGGTGCATCACAAAACCGACCAGGCCCACGAACGCACGGGATTGACCGAGGATCGCCGCGGTCTGTCGCACGCTCGACTTGCCGCGCATGTCGATGACCCCCGGGAGCAGCGGGTCGCGTGGGGAGCCGACCTGCACGAAGTTGAACTCACCCTTGAGGGCCTGCACCACGGCGGCAAAGCGAGCGGGGTCCCATTCCTTGTTAAGAATCGGCAGCCTGGCCGCGAGGATCGAACTCTGGATCGCCACCTGGTTGTCAACAAGCCTGCCGGCCTTCTTTTCATCATCCGTCAGGTGCAGGTAAGGGCGCAGCTCCACTTCGCCTTGGATGTCGAGCTTTTCGCACATCAGGGCGATGATGTGCCTGGTCGGGATTTCGTTGTTCTCGTTCTCGGGGTCGATGTCCGCATAGACGGGCATGACGGATCGGCCGCCGACGCGCTTGGCCAGTTCCTGGTAACGCCAGTCGATGGGGACCACAGCGTCGATGTCGGGGTTGCCCCGGAAAAGTTCCTCAAACCCGCTGGCCATCCACAGGCCCCTGTGCCCGCGCTTGCGCAGCTCGTGGAAGACCGCGGTACACAAGAGGTGGTCGCCAAATCCCGAACCATACCACAGCACCGTGCGCGGCACACCGTAGCGGAGCATTTGCTGCGCTTCCCAGGCCGACCGCTTGATCGGTCGCACCAGTGCGCCGCCGACGCGTCGCAATCGGCCGCGTCTGGGTTCGCGGGGTGACGCGGCGTCCTGCAATCCGGATTGGGCGGTTGCGGTGGTGTTCACGAGAGTTTCGGCTCGGTCGAGGCCATGCTGAGTAACGGTCTGCCCCAAAGCAGTCGCCAGAATCGGCGCAGCGCGGTTTTAGGGTGCCTGTAGCGCGATTCGCTCCTCGTGGCGGTGAGCGCGGCCTGAAAGGTCAATTCAGCCCTTGCGGAGACTTCAAACCTCACCGATCGTTTCACGGGCTTGAGGAATCCCAGCGCCAACCCACCCCACAGTTCGCCGCGCGTGATGGGCGCGGGGTTCACGACGCCGGACACAAAATCGAGTTCCACCATGTGAACGTATTCGTTCCCCGCCCAGTCGGCTTGACGCAGGCCCCTCCGGCAGATCGGGTTGAAACTGTCGTGCATGACAATGGCCATCGGGGCGCGTGGTCTGATCCGCAACAAAATGTTGATGTCCTCGCGCACGCCGTCGGTGGTGTGATCGCCGTCGACCAGGCAGAACTCGGGTGTGATGCCCTGGGCGTCGAGGCGGTCGAGCAGGGCCGGCAATGTCTCTTGAGACGGGCCGGTGATGTATTCCACATTCTTGAAACGGCCGGCCATGCGTGCCGGCACTTGGGGGTCGATGTCCAGCGAATACACCTTGTCCGCCAGGCGCGAGATGAACTGCAGGCTCCCGCCGAATCTCGTGCCGATCTCGATCGCCACGCGAGGGCGCAGGTGCTCGAGCAGGTAGATCATCGCCATCTGTTCGGCGGGTGACATCAACCACTCGCACCGATCGGCATTCTTGAGAACGGTGTCGAGAAAAGGGGTGCACGCCAGTCCCTGCCCGGCGTTGTTGGGGTCGGGGCTGTTGTCGCGGTAAACCTTCAGGTCGCCGGCCTCGTCCCCTGATGGGCCGACCCGCTCGCTGGCGCAGCCGTTGTGATCACTCAAATTTTCTTCGTTACCGGTGGTGGTAGCCATGCTCAAGGGTTCCCCTGATCAAAAATATCGGAGTGTCCCGGGGTCACGGTCGGCGCCCGGATGGAGCGTTGGGTCACGCCAACTTCTGCGCGACGATCTCCCACGAATACACGTCCGTGAGAGGCAGCTCGTGCAGCACCTTGTAGGGGCCGATCGTGTCGAGGTGTTTCTTGACGAAGGCCAGGGAGAAGTCTTCGTGGATGTGGTGTTCGTTGTAGGGTTGGCCCGTGGCGCGGCAGTGTTTTCGGTAGACCTGTTCGTCGGGGCAGAAGATGATGAGCTTGCCGCCGACCTTGAGCACGCGCATCCACTCGCGGAGGACGCGCTGGGTGTCGACGAAGTCTTCGAGGACGTGCGAGGAGTAGAGGAAGTCGAGCACATTGTCCCGGAACCAGTAGAGGTCGCGTGCGTCGCCGCCGAACTGGACGGGGAGCTGCCCGACGTGCGAATACGGGTTGGGCAGGTCGACGCGGACAGCGCCGGGCGTGATGGGGTCGCCGCCGGGTCCGATGTCGATGCCGTAGCCCGTGCAGTAGGGGGCCAGTCGTGCGCGGCACTTGGAGGTCTCGCTCGGCCAAACCTTGTAGACGACCGGCTCGGGTTGGCCGGTGACCTTGCGGTAGCTTTTCTTGACGATCGTTTTGATGCCGGTGTTGAGTACCAGTGCCATGTGAAGCCCTCGTTGTGATAAAGCCGCGACTCCCCGCCGCGTGGTGAAAGAAAGAATCTGTGAGTTTGTTTACGCCAGTGCGGTTTGTGTGTGGCCTGCCCACGACCACGAGCCGGGCATCCGGACGCCGCCGTCGCTGCGCATGATGGAGGTGGCGGTGGTCGGGCCGGGGATCACCTCGACGCGCACGCAACCGCCGAGGTAGTCCAGGCAGAAACGGTCGCCCGAACGTGCGCCTACGTCGATCATGTAGTTGCCCGGCTGGAGGTCGAGTCGGTCGACGCGGACTTCGACGGAGCCTTTGTAGCCCGCCTTGAACGAGGGGCGCTCGGGGTTCTGCAGGTCGGTGTCGATGGTGACGATGCGCACGCCCTCGAGTGTCGCCATGCCCACGCCCAGCGAAACTTCCTCGACATCCGACGTGACCTCGAAATTGAGCCTCGCGGTGAAGGGTTGGCCGTGCTCGACGGGCTTGCCGTGGTTGAGGCTGACGCTCGTGATGCGCAGTTGCGAGCCGTTGGAGCCTTCGCGTGGCTGGTCGGTGAGGTCGACGTGGCTGCCTGTGGCGGAGATGACGCTCTTGAGATAGGCGTCGACGACGGGGCCTGTCGCGTCGTCCATGAGCACCTGTCCGCCCTTGAGCCAGACGGCCCGGCTGCACAGCGCACGCACCGCCGCCATGTTGTGGCTCACAAAGAGGATCGTCCGCCCCTGCTTGGCGACGTCGCCCATCTTGCCCATGCACTTTTTCTGGAACGCCGCGTCGCCCACCGCGAGCACCTCATCGACCACGAGGATTTCCGGTTCGAGGTGCGCCGCCACGGCGAACGCCAGACGAACGTACATGCCCGACGAGTAGTGCTTCACCGGCGTGTCGAGGAACTTCTCGACCTCGGCAAAGGCCACGATCGCGTCGAACTTGCGGTCGATCTCGGTCTTCTTCATGCCGAGGATCGCGGCGTTGAGGTAGATGTTTTCGCGTCCCGTGAGCTCGGGGTGGAACCCGGTGCCGACTTCGAGGAGAGACGCCACACGACCACGCATCTTCACCTGCCCGACGGTCGGCTCTGTGATGCGTGAGAGGACCTTGAGCATCGTGCTCTTGCCCGCGCCGTTTCGCCCGACGATGCCGACCACGTCGCCGCGGTGGATTTCGATGTTGACATCCCGCAGCGCCCAGAAGCTCTCGGTCTCATCGAACTTGCTCCCGCCGAGTTTGCGCAGTCGCCGCCAGGGCGAGGTCAGCGCATTGGTGGCGGCCTCACGGAAGTTGGTCGCCCGGCTCTGCGTGCCGATGCGGTACTGCTTGCCGAGGCCTTCGATGGAGATGACGGGGTGGGACACGGGATGCACTCGGAGGGGGGTTGTGTGGAGAGGCGATCCCGTGCTTGGACAGCACGGGCATTGCGGGATGGTGCTATTTGGCGCCGAACCACTTGCCGGCGTTCTTGCGGAGGTTGAAGAGTTTGTTGCTGAGCTTGGCGCTGAAGGTCGAATATGTTCGGATGCGTCGGGTGTCGCGGCCGTGGTTCCAGGGGAAGTCCTGCGGCTTGTCACGCTTGTGCGGGGGGACTTCGAACTCGAGGATGTATGCGCGACGGGGTTGGTCGGTCGAGTTGGGGCCGGCGTAGTGGAGCGTGCGTGCGTGGTGGATGGTGCAACCACCGGGGGGCAGCGGGCAGGCGACGGCTTTGTCGAGGTCGACCTGTTCGCACTCGATGGCCTCGATCTTGGGGTCGTGGTTCATGCGGTGGTGCGGGAGGATGTCTTTCTGGAGGTGCGATTTGGGGATGAACTGGAGGCAGCCGTTCTCGAGCGTGGCGGGCTGGAGGGGGACCCAGAAGTTGATGTTGTCGTAGTCGAACGCGGGGTCGTTGTAGCCTGCGTCCTGGTGCCAGGGGGTGTGGGCCTTGGAGCCGGGCGGCTTGCAGATGGCCAGGTCCTGACGGAAGTAGGACAGCGGGCCCTGGAGTTGGCGTGCGATCTGGGCGGCGGCGGCACGGAAGGTGAACTGTTCGATTTCCGGGGCATATCGGCTGGGGTTCATCATCTGCGGCAGGGCGGGCTTGTCGCCCTCGTCACGCGAGCCGAGGTCGAAGAACCCGCCGTTGTTCCGGCCGGCCTGCGATTCAAACAATCTGTCGTACACCTCACGCATGCGATCGACTTCATCCTCGTCCACCAGTTTGTCGAGCACGAGGTAGCCCTCGTTGTGGTAGAACTCGATCTGGTCCCGCGTGAGTTGAATGGTCGGTTGATCTGCGAGCTTAATCACGTTGAATCACTCCGGTGGGTAACGTGGGGACATACTTCAGGCGATATCCGCGAAGCGTCGCTCGGTCTTGCGGAAGAAGTAGAGGCCGAAGAAGAACAGGGCGACGGTCGTGGTCGCGGAGATGCCCAGGGTGGTGAAGTTCCACTCCTTGCCGAGGATCGCACAGCGGTAGCCATCGATGATGCCCGCCATCGGGTTGAGCGCGAGCAGCGGCTGGTACTTGGCCGGCACGAGGCTCACGGGGTAGACCACGGGGCTGAGGTACATCATCGCCTGAAGCACGAAGGGGATGATGTAACGGAAGTCGCGGTAGCTGACGGTCAGGGCCGCAAGCACGTAACCCAGGCCGAGCGTCGCCATGATGGTGAGCACGACGAGGAACGGGATGAAGACGACCTGCCAGCTCGGGACTTGCTGGTAGATGGTGAGGATCACCGCGTAGACGCCCATCGAGATCGCCATGTCCACGAGGCTGGCGCCGAGGCTCGAACTGGGGACGAAGAGGCGGGGGAAGTAGACCTTGGTGAGCAGGTGGGCCTGGTTGACGAGGCTCAGGCCCGCAAGGTTGACGCTCTGCGAAAAGAAGGTCCACGGCAGGAGGCCGGCAAAGACGTAGACCGCGTAGGGGTAGCCGTCCGTTTCGATCTTGGCCAAATGCCCGAAGATGACCGTGAAGACGATCATGTTGAAGACCGGCTGGAGCACAGCCCAGGCAATGCCGAGCACTGTCTGTTTGTAGCGGACTTTGTAGTCGCGCCAGACGAGGAAGTAGAGCAGCTCGCGGTAACGCCAGAGCTCTTTCCAGTCGATACCGATCCAACCCTTGGTGGGGCGGATGACGAGTTCGTCAACAGGGGGCACAGCCGGCACCGCTTGCAGGTTGCTCGGCGAGAGTGCCGCGACTTCATCGCTGGTCATCGTGGACATAACAGGCTCGGTTTGGGTACGTGGGAATGAGTCGATTCTTGGGTATCACACGACGAGGGCTTCTTCATCGATCACCTCGACCATCGAGCCGTCGATCTCGAGGCAGGCGGCCTTGGGCATGCCCTCGACGTGGAGCACGAGACGGGTTCGGCGTTCGATGCGTTCGATCAGGCCCCGCACACCCTCGAACGGACCGGTGCGGACTTCGACCCACATGCCGCAACGCAATCGGTCGCAGGGCATGAGCGTGTCTTCGACTTCGAGCGCGATGCGTAAGCTTTCGAGCTCGCTTTCGATGCGCTGTTGGTCGGTCACACGGATGATCTGGGCGACACGCCGGGTGCGGTCCGCGTCGTAAGCCTGTTCGAGCGAGCCGTTCATAAAGAGGTAGCCGGGGAAGAGCGGCAGCATCGTTTCGACACGCTTTCGGCTCTGGATCGTGACGTGCTTGACCAACGGTAAAAAGTATTCGACGCCACGGGAGGCCAGGTTTGAGGCCAGCGCCTTTTCCTGTCGGGCCTTGGTGTGGAGCACGAACCACTGGCTTGTTGTTGAGACGGGGCCGGGTTGGTCGAACATCGAACTACTCCGTCGCAAAACGTTGCGGGGTGGTCGGTTACGGTCGGGCTTGGCCAGGCTTGATTTCCCACACGCCGTGATGAACGCCGCGTGGTGTGAACAGGCTCCGCCTCTGTCAACGCGCAGCTCTCTTTAACCGCGCGTGATTCGCCACGTCTATTCAAATGTAGGGCACCCCACCTAACCGCTCAGGACGTGCCCCTCCGGCGAGCGACTTTCTCTCACCAGCCGCAAACAGCCTACCACGTCATGGCCGGTAATCAAGGGTATTTATGCTTATAATCGGTACGATTTGAGTCTTAAAGCTTTGATAGGTTTACCCATCTTCACATTGGCGAAAAACCACATTACCCGGATTACCCAGTTAACATGTTTTGTTGATCCGTTCCAGGTATTTTTTGCGGACTGTTTGCCCGACACGGAGATCGGTGTTACGTCCCGCGGCTGTCAAAACGTTGGGCAATGGGCATTCTTCTGCCGAAGCCAAAGGCCCGGCCGGTCACCTTGATCCCGGGGGCGGCCTGCTTGCGTTTGTATTCGTTGATATCGATCAGGCGCACGACCCGCGCGACCATCTGGGCGTCGTATCCCGTCTTCTCGATGATCTCCCGGGCAGACTGCTCCTTCTCCACGTAACGCTCGATCACCTCGTCTAACATATCGTAAGGTGGCAGCGAGTCCTGGTCCGTCTGGTTCGGGCGCAGCTCGGCGCTGGGGACCTTTTCGATCGAGCTTTCGGGGATCACAGGTTGTTGGTATTGCCCGAGCAAAGGCGAGGCGGGGTCGGTGTTGATCCACCGCGAGAGTTCCCAGACCGTGGTCTTGGGCACGTCGGAGAGGATGGCCAGCCCGCCGGCCATGTCACCGTAGAGCGTGCAGTAGCCCACGGCCAGTTCGCTCTTGTTGCCCGTGGTCACGAGCAGTGAGCCGAACTTGTTGCTCATGGCCATAAGGATGACGCCTCGGATGCGTGCCTGGATGTTTTCCTCGGTGGTATCGGGGGTTAAACCCGCAAAAACACCCGACAAAACGCCCTCAAAAGCCTCGTGGGCTTTGGAGATCGGCACGATGTCGAATGGGATGCCTAACCGACGGGCCAGCTCTTTGGCGTCGTGGACCGAGTGGTCCGAACTGAAGCGCGACGGCATGGCCACGCCGCGTACGTTCTCTCGGCCCATCGCCGCTACGCACAGCGCCGCGGTCAGGGCCGAATCGATCCCGCCCGACAGTCCCACCACAACGCTCTTAAACCCGCACTTTCGGCAGTAGTCGCGCAGCCCCAGCACCAGCGCGTGGTAGATCGACTCCAACCCGGTCTTGTAGGTCTCGAGGCGGTTACTCGAATGGTCGTCGGTGTCGACCACGAGCAGGTCATCGACGAAGTCTTTGGCGTGGGCGATGAGTTTGCCCTGCGCGTCGAAGGCGCAGCTGTTGCCGTCGAAGACCAGTTCGTCGTTCCCGCCGACCTGATTGCAGTAAAACAATGGCAGCTTGTGCTTCCTGGCGGCGTGGGCAAAGAGCTTGAGCCGAAACTCGTGCTTACGCACCACGTAGGGTGAGGCCGAGGCGTTGACGAAGTGCGTTGCGCCCGCCGCGGCCAGACGGTCGATCGGGTTATCGTGATAGAGCGTTCGGCTGAACATCTCGCGGTCGTTCCACAGGTCTTCGCAGATGCTGATGCCCAGTTTCACGCTCATGTATTCGGTCAGGTCCACGTCTTGCCCGTGGGCGGGCGCGAAGTATCTCGACTCGTCAAACACATCGTAAGTCGGCAGCAGGCTCTTGATGTGGCGTTTGACGATTCGGCCCCCCGCGCAGAACGCCGCGGCGTTGTAGAGCGCCAGGCCCTTCCGGGGGTCGTCCGATGGGCAGGGGTAGCCGATCACCGCGGCGATGTCGGTGCAGCGCGACGCGAGCTGGTTGACCGCGGTCACGCTCTGTTCAATGGCCACGGGCTTGAGCAGCAGGTCCTTGGGCGGGTAGCCGATCACCGCCAGTTCGGGGAACACAACGAGGTCGGCCCGGGCTTGACGGGCACTGTCGATCGAGTCGCCGATCAACCGGCTGTTGCCCGCGATATCGCCGACGGTCGGGTTGATCTGGGCCAGTGCGATTTTCATTGACGGTGATCCGAGCTTCTTCGCGGCTTGTTCGATGGATGGGGTCGATTGTAGCCGGTGTTCGGGACGGGGGTTAGGGGCGTGGTGAACGGGTCGGGCATGCGGCGGGTTCATCTTCCGGGGGCGTTGATTGTTGGGCGGTTTGCCGATAGCCTGACGCCATGAACCACGCGCGCAGCCTCTATCCGTACCTGACGATGCGCCTGTGCGCAGTGATTTTCACTCTTGTTCTGATGGGTGTGTTGACGACCGGTTGTGTTTCGCGCGGCGGCGCCCGCGCCTCCTCGAATTCCAAGGCCCAGCAGTTCGTCGAGGAGGGCCACCTCTATCTCGACCAGGATCTCAACGACTCGGCCCTGACCGCCTTCAATCAAGCGCTCGACACCAACCCGCGTATGCTCGAAGCCTACATGGGCATCGGCCAGGCCTGGCGACGCAAGGGTGAATACGATAAAGCCCGTCAGGCCTACGCCTCGGCTGTCGATATCGACCCCAAGAGTTACGACGCACGCTACTACCTGGGTGTCTGTTACCAGTTGACCGGCCGCGTCGAAGAGGCGGTCAAGACCTATCTCATCGCGCTCACGCTCAACCCCAACGACTTCGAGGGCAACCGGAGTCTGGCGGAGGCTTACTTGAGATTAGGTCGGCCGTCCGATGCGCTGCCCTACGCCCGCAAGGCCACCGTCCTCTCACCCGACGACCAGGCCTCTTGGGCCAACCTGGCTGCCACGCTGAGTCTGCTGGGCGAATACAAAGACGCCATCGACGCCTACCGCGAAGCGCTCGAGCTTGGAAGCCCACGCACCGAGCTTGTTCTGGGTCTGGCCGACGCCAACATCCAACTGGCCTCTTACGACCTGGCCATCAGCGCCCTGCAGACACTGCTGCGACGCGAGAAGTCCCCGGTGGCCTACGAACGCCTGGGCTATGCCTACTTCAAGAAACGCCAGTTCGAGGAGGCTTTGGTCAACTTCCGCGCAGCTTTGGCGCTCGATCCCAACGACACCGCCTCGCTCAACGGTGTGGGCGTCTGTCTGATGACGCAGTTCATCCAGTCCGGTCAGGCCGGCAGCAACCAGGCCATGAAGACCGAGGCGCTGGACAGTTGGCGCAAGAGCGTGACGCTCAACCCCAGACAGCCGCGCATCCTCGACCTGATCTCCCGCTACGCGCAGCGGTGATCGTTATCGGATAAGCCCCCGCGATCCGCGGCTGATCCCCGAATGGCTTGTCTTCAATTAGAACGAAAGCTCCGTCTGGAACCAGAGTTTGGTTCGGCTGGCGGTGGCGCCCTGGCCCTTGTGGTGGGCGACTTACACCGACTGATAGCAGGGGCGGTGTGGTTTATGTTTATTCAGCCGCGACCGCACAGTGTTTTTCGATGAACTCGAGGATCGGTTTGGGGTCGTCCAAGCCGTGCGGGTGGTGGTCGCAGCCGGGTTTGAGAATCACGGTGATTGGTCCGCCCAACACTTTGTACCGTGTCTCGATGATCCCGCCGTTTTCTACATACGGGACAGTACGGTCGCTGTCGCCTGCCACGATGAGCACGGGGACATTGGCGTCGGCCAGGGGTTTGAGGTTGTCGATCGGGTTGTTGTCGTAGGCCAGCGCCTGGGCTTCGTCCTTGAAGCCATACGCGGCGATCAGGCGTTTCCAATCGCTAGGCGATCCGTGGCTTGCGCCCCTGCCGCCGGGCCAACTCTTGAAATCGCACACCGGTGCGTCGCCATAGATCGCGCTGACTCGGTCGGGGTGCCGCGCAGCGTAGTTGAAGATGAACAACCCGCCGCGGCTCAGGCCCTTGAGGACTGGTTTTCTGGACAGGCCATAGGTCCCGGTCATCTCGTCGTAAAAGGCTTCCATGACCCGCATTGCCTCGGGCGAACCGTACATGTTGGCCATGTCGATGTACGCCACGTGCCAGCCACGGTTGAGCAGTTCGAGGTCGTCATTGATCGCCACCCCGGGGAAGCGCATGCGCCAATACCACGGACGGCCCACGGCGGGTTGTCTGGGAGTCACCACATACGCGTTCCGGCCCGCCACTTTGAAGTCGTAGCGATCAAACCCGTTCCAACCGCTTGCCTTTCCAGGCCAAGGCTCGACCGCCAGAGCCTGAGCGACACCGATCATTAACACAGACAGGATCAGGGGACAGAGGTTCATCAGGTCTCTCCACGCGCAGGTCAAC
The DNA here is from genome assembly GCA_016125215.1 of Phycisphaera sp. Taxonomy (GTDB): domain Bacteria; phylum Planctomycetota; class Phycisphaerae; order Phycisphaerales; family Phycisphaeraceae; genus RI-382. Next base: position 38,362 of record WGMF01000006.1, on the reverse strand, counting down.
GTCTGAGGAGATCACGCATCACCACAAGGCATAACAGACAACCGCAAGGCTGAGCATCAGCACCGCGGTCCCGCAGCCGGCTCTGCGCGAGGCGAAGCGTTCGGGCGATTGGGCACGGAGCTTGGCCTCGTGCTCTTCCACCACACGCTTGGCGTCCACGAGTTGGCAGCCCGTCGCTTCACGGAGGATCTTGATCGCGGCGATCTTCTGGCCGGCGTAGAGGTGGTCCTCAATGGCCTGCCACTGGTCGGGGGTCGGTTCGGGCTGGGTGGGGGGCATGGCGGTCTCCGGACGGTCTGGAATGGTGGGGGTTAAAAGCTTTACTCGGCCAGACGGGGATGTCGCGCTTGAATTACGCCCGCAAAACCCACTTCCTTACCCACGGGCACGGGGGGTGTGGAAAAGCCATGATGGGACAAAACATTCACCGTTTGTTATCATAACGCAACACGGTGCAGCCGGATGAGTAACGGGTCGGCTGCATTCGAAAAGTGTTCACCTGTGAATCGGGGCTGCGTTTCGCTCACGTAAAATCCAACCTCCGCTGTTCGGGTATCAGTGGGTATCCTTGCATGTTGCGGGTCGAAGGTCGGAGGTTCAAACCAAAGGAGTCTCATGATGAAGTCTCTCACCACCACCCTGATGGCGTTGACCATCGCACTGCTGGCGATCACCGGCTGTGAAACCACGGGCAGCCGACCGGTTGCACGGAACGTCGGCAACACGTCCTCCACGCAGTCGCCCCGTGTGGCACAGGCCCAGGGCGAACCGGCCCAGACAACGCAGGCGACAACGCAACAGACCACCACAGCTCCCGTTTACACCCCGCCCGCCGGCGGCTCGGTGGCTTACTTCCCCACCGGCGACCGTTCCACCAGCGTCCTCTCCGTCGAGCGAACCGCGCCCAAGGAAGTCTCGCTCGGTGAGACCTTCAGCTACACCATCAAGGTCTGCAACATCGCCTCCATCCCCGCGGGCGACGTGACCGTGACCGACTACTGCGCCAACACCTTCACCGTCGTCAAGAGCGATCCCGAAGCCGCCAGCGGTGAGAACAACAAGCTCGTCTGGAAAATCGGCGACCTCGCGCCCGGCCAGTGCAAGACCATCACCGTCACCGGCAAGGCCACCGCGCTGGGGGAGTTCAAGAACTGCCTCTCCGCGACGTTCAGCCAGGCGGTCTGCTCCACCGTCAACGTGACGCAGCCCAAGCTCACCCTCACCGCCGAGGCCCCCAAGGAAGTCCTCAAGTGTGAGGTCATCCCGGTCAAGTACACCGTCTGCAACCCCGGCACCGGCGTGGCCAAAGATGTCACCATCAACGCCACACTGCCCAAGGGCGTGACCACCGACTCGGGCACCAACACGATTGCCATCAAGGTCGGCGACCTGGCGCCCGGCGCCTGCAAGACCGCCGAGACCGTCCTGCGTGCCTCCGCCTCCGGCAAGGTCGACACCAAGGCCAGCGCGACGGGTTCCGAAAACCTCACCGCGGACGCTTCCACCTCCACCGTCGTCAAGCAGCCCAAGCTCGAGATTGCCAAGACCGGCCCGAAGATGGTCTTCCTCGGGCGTGACGTGACCTACAACATCAAGGTCACCAACACCGGCGACGGCGAAGCCCGTGAAGCGGTCCTCGAAGACGCCCTGCCCACCAATGCCTCGTTCGTCTCCGCGACCGGCAAGCCGATCACGGGCAACGGCAAGGTCGTCTGGAACCTGGGCACCCTCAAGCCCGGCGATTCGGTCGAAGGCTCCGTCACCGTCAAGCCCACCGGCATCTCGACTGTGAGCAACAGCGCCTCGGCCAAGGCCTTCTGTGCCGACGCCGTCTCCGCCACCGCTGCCACCGAGGTCAAGGGCATCCCCGCCATCCTCCTCGAAGTGGTCGACCTTGTTGACCCCGTCGAGGTCGGCACCGAGACGACCTACGTCATCACCGTCACCAACCAGGGCTCGGCGACCGACACCAACATCAAGGTCGTCTGCACGCTTGAGGACGCCGCGGGTTACGTCTCCGGCTCGGGTGCCACCGCGGTGAGCAACCAGGGCAAGACCGTCACCATGGCCCCGCTCGCCTCGCTCGCCGCCGGCGCCAAGGCCGAGTGGAAGGTCGTCGTCAAGGCTGTCAACCAGGGCGACATCCGCTTTGCCGTCCAGATGACCAGCGACAACATCACCCGCCCGGTGAACGAAACCGAAGCGACCAACTTCTACAAGTGATCCGCTTCGCGTGATCCTCGGTGCGTGACCGCACCGTGTGTTCACACGACAACTCAAAACAAAAAAGACGCTGCTGACGCGGCGTCTTTTTTTTGACCTCAGCAAATGGGATCGTGCGAATCCTATCAAACGCGCATGCGTGAAGGATTGTGATACTACCCCCGGTTACCTTCGTTCATGGCAGCTTCGGCAGAGTTGGCCGTCGGTCTGGGGGATCGTGAGCATGAAGCGGTCGTGGGTAAACGGGCTGTGGCACGAAGCGCAGCTGACGGTTGTGCCCTGGGCCAGGATGATGCGTGGGTCGAGTTGCTGGATCGGGACGAGTCGCATCCTTTTGCCCCCACCGGATCGGGCTGAGAAATTTTCACGGTAAGGCACGCCCACGGGGTGGCTCCTGCCCAGACCCGGGCCGGAGGTCCCGTCGTGGCAACCCATGCACGCGGCGCTGGTGGTGTCGAGTTCGGACGACCCGAGCACGGCAAACGCCGACGTGTCGGTGGCGGGCTGAGTCAGGCTTTTCATGTGCGCGTGTCCCAGCGCCAGGCCGTGTTTGACTTTGTGGTCCGTGCGGTTGGATTCGTGGCACTGCGTGCAGAATGCCCGGCCGGTGAGTGACGAACGCAGAAGGGGGGTGTGGTCTTGTCGTGCCTGTGAGTGGGCGTTGATGTCGCTTGCGTCGTGGCAGGTGGCGCAGGTGACGCGGCCTTGGTCGAGCGGGAGGTTGGCTGGCACCCGCATCGAGGGGATGACATCCACCGGGTGGCTCTGGCTGGGATCGATGTCGTGACACTCGTCGCAGCGTCGGTCGTTCCATGCGCTCTGCAGGCGCCGCATGGTGATGTCGTCCAGGTTGTCGGGGATGACCATTGCCAAACGGTCGTCCGCGTTACCGAAGCGGGGCGGCTGGGCAAACCACGAGACCACCAGTCCCAGTCCCACCGTCAAAAGCGCGGCGAGAAAGCCCCTTTGCAATCGGTGAGAAAACGCGGCCGCCAGCCCCCGGTCGGTCGGCGTATCGCTGTGTCCCTGGGTGTCCGATACGTCCGCCATCTGGCATCCAAGCTCCGCTCAAAGCCCCGTGTGTCCGCCCCACGAAACGTCGGCCAGTCTTGAATGTTGCTTAAGCTGACCTGACGAGAAATCCGTCACCAATTACCTATTTTGAAATGACTTACGAAAGTGAAGGCTTTCATTTTTGAGAAGGTCCGGGAATGCCTGTTCCCACGGCTGGGGGAGGGGGGGTTGGCCTCGTGTGGGCTGCGGGCCTGGGACGCGGGTTTTCAGAAGATATAAAGATAAAAAGGTTTGGTATGCGGATTGCCACTCTCTTGACACCAGAGGTCCAGCCCATGATGAAAATCTCACGATCGCCGCCTTGAAGCAGACCCACGCCCGACCCCGAAGGGTTTGAGAGTTGGACAGAGACCAGAGTGGAATCGCAACCCGTCAGACCCAGATCAAAGGCCCCTCAACATTCTTAAGGAGAACTTGAACATGAGACGCCACCTACTCACCCTTGCCAGTCTGGTCGCCGTTGCGGCGGTCACGACCTGGTCCACCCCCTCGGCGATGGCCATCGGCCACGGCGACAAGGGCTGTGCCAAATGCCACGTCCCCCACAACGCCCACGCCGACACCGACGTGCCCCTGTGGAACCCCGAAGAACACGCGACGACTCTCGACGAACCGACCTACGACAGCCCGACCATGCAGGCCAGCGAAGCCGGCGCTAACGCCAGCACCCTCGAAGGCACCAGCCTCCTGTGCCTCTCCTGCCACGACGGCACCCACAGCTCGCCGACCCACGCCTTCGGCGTCGGCAAGGCCATGGGCTCGCTCGCTTCGTCGCACCCGATCGGCATCACCTACGCCGACGCTTACAACAGCCCCGACGATGGCGAACTGGTTGACCCCGCCACCCTCGAGCCCGGCGTGCTCGACGCCAGCGGTAAGGTCGGCTGCGCCTCCTGCCACGACCCGCACTCCTCCATCGACACCACCGAGCCCGACAAGTACCTCCGCTGGGCCTACCTCGACGACTCGGTCCGCAACCCCGACGGCACCCGCACCGGCGACACCCGCAGCGACGACTTCTGCCGGCACTGCCACGTCAAGTAAAACACGCGAATCCCCGGCACGGGTTTGAATCCCCCGTGCCCGATCGCAAAACAATTCCCGCGGCGGCCGCGTCAAAACGGCCGCCGCTTTTTTTGTCTTCACAAACCGGTCACGCAAATCAAAAGATATAATAGTGTGGTATTGATCTTGCTACTTATCCCAGCGGTGACAACCTTGCGGGCTGGGCAGAAACCCGGGAATCGGCCCGCAACGCTTGAAAAAGCCCATACACGCAAACAACCGTCTCAATCATCAAAACCGTTTTTCTCAAAATCGTAAAAAGGAGCCCTCATCAATGAAACGCATCACCACCCTGCTCGCTGGTCTGTCCGCCCTGGCACTCGTCACCGCCTGGTCTTCACCCACCGCTCTGGCCATCGGCCACGGCGACAAGGGCTGTGCCAAGTGCCACGTCCCCCACAACGCCCACGCCGACACCGACGTGCCCCTGTGGAACCCCGAAGAGCACGAGACCGCCCTCGACGAACCGACCTACGACAGCCCCACCATGCAGGCCACCGAAGCCGGTGCCAACTCTCAAACTCTCACCGGCACAAGCCTCCTGTGCCTCTCCTGCCATGACGGCTCGCACAGCTCATCCTCGCACGCCTTCGGCGTGGGCAGCGCGATGGGCTCCCTGGCCTCGTCTCACCCGATCGGCATCACCTACGCCGACGCCTACAACAGCCCCGACGACGGCGAACTGGTTGACCCCGCCACCCTCGAGCCCGGCGTGCTCGACGCCAGCGGCAAGGTCGGCTGCGCCTCCTGCCACGACCCACACTCCTCGCTCGACCTGACCGACACCGCCAAGTACCTCCGCTGGGGCTACCGTGACGACCCGTACGGCACCGTCGGCGGCGACACCCGCAGCGACAACTTCTGCCGGCACTGCCACGTCAAGTAACCCCCATCACCCGGCCCTTCCGGCTGGTCATCCCAGAACCCCTCGGCGTCCATCCAACATGGACGCCGTTTTATTTGCGACACCTTGCCGGCTTACGGTCACGACTGTCCAATGCAACACGGGTACACTGACCGCCTATCTATGTCGTTAGCCATTGTCACCACAGTTTCCCAAAGGGTCATCGTCATGTCAGGCACACCGGGTTGGATGGAATTAATTATCTCCCTCGTGATGTTCGTGATCTTTGTCTTGCTGCCCATCGTGGGTTTGATAGTCGGCATCGTGCTCTGGGCACGGAGCGGCGCGGGCAACGCGGGGGAGGGGATGGCTTGCGGCAAGTGTGGTTACAACGTGCGTGGGCTGTCGCAGCTCAACTGTCCTGAATGTGGGGCCGACCTGCGCGAAGCCGGTATCGTCAAGGGCAAGTCCAAAGGTCGGCGCGGCCTGGGCATCGCGCTGACCATCGTATGTGGCCTGATGCTCCTGTTGACCTGCTTGCTCACGGGCGTGTTTGCAATGGCAAGAACCGTTCAAATGCCACAGCCGACGCCCACCGCGACGTGGTCTACCTCGCCACCGGCGCCTCAACCCCAGCCCGCAACGCCATCGCCCACGCCGGGTTCACCATGACACGGGCACTCAAGTGCCCAAGCCCGATCAAGGCCCGGTGTTCCCGGGCGCAACGAGCAGGTCGTTGGCGGTGTCGCCCAGGTAGGGCTTGATGCTGCGCAGTTCGGGTTTGTCTTTGGATGTTCGAATAGACTCCATAGCCTCGGTCAGGGGCGCGATCTGGGAACCGTATAGGTCTTTGTTCGAGAGTGAGCCGTCGCTGTTGCGGGGGGTTTTCCCACGGACATATTCAAGGTACTTGTCGATCTCGGGCAGCATCGGCTGCGCCGAGGCGCCGTATTGCTTGAGCAGGCCGATGATCTGCGGGCTGCGGTTGTTGCTGCCCCAGCCGTTTTGCTTAGTCGCGTAACCGAGGATCAGGGGGACGCCCTCCTCCACGTGGTATTTGGCCAGTGTCTGGGCCACGGTGAGGCGGACCCCCGAAGCAAACATCACCCCCGAGGGCGCGATGACGTTCATGGCCTGGATCATGTCGGGCCAGAGGGGTTGGAGTTCCTCAAAACTCAACTTGTTGAGCACCGTGTTGCCGAGCAGGCCCCGTGTCGAGCCGTCCCGGCACTTGAGCAGTCGCCGGATGGCCTGGTCAAGCAAGCCGCGGTCGACGCCATCGAGCGACTCGGACAGAAGCCCGTTACGGTCGCACAGCGCCTTGCCTGTAAAACGCAGCGTGATCTCGGCGGGGTCGTTTTCGACTTGACGGGCAGCCAATTTCAACAGCGGCGCGATAGCGCGTCGGTCGCCGATCGCCTCGAGGGCGCAGGCCGCGTGCGCGAGGAACAAGGGGTCATCGTCGCCCAGCGATGCGATCAACGGGTCCACCGCGTCCCCGGCACGAGACGCCAACTGACGCAGGGCCACGCAAGCGCCGTAGCGGGCATAACGGTTGTCGTTGTGGAGCATCTCGACCAGCGCCGGGATGGGGGGGGCGGTCTCCTTTTTTGCCAGCGACATGGCTGCAAAGCTTCGGACCACAGGCGACCAGCTGGTCAGAAGCTTGAGCAGTTCATCCACGCCTTGATCGTCGTACCGTTGCGTGAAGGCCTGATTGTCACGGGCCGGTCTCTGGCCGTCTTCGATGAGTTGGGCCACCACCGCGTCCGGCAGTTGGACGGTCATGACATCGCGCCCCTGGATGGCCAGTCGTTTCATCGGCAGCGTGTACATCAGCACTCGGGCGCAGGTGGTGTCCCAGCCTGCGTATTGGTGTTCCGCGCCGATGTATTGCCTGCCGGTGTTGGGGTTGACGCCGTAGCCGAAGCCCATCTTGCCCTGATAGCTGAACCCGCCGTCCCATCGGCGTTCGAGGTCGAAGTACCACTCCTGCTCACGTAGGAATGCGCTGCAGCCCGCCTGCTCTGCGCGGGCGGCACCGAGCGGACCCCAGAGCATGCTGAAATAGTTGCCCGTGTGCCCGCGCTCACGCACAGCGTATGACGCGACGGTCATCCTGCTGAAAAAATCGGTCTTCCGTTCGTCGCCCTTGATGGCAAAGATCACCGCGCCCTGTGAGCTTTTGCCGTTGTCGTCGTGGCCGGTCGGGTACAGGTCCGGGTGGTCGCCGTAGGGGATCGAACACATGTCGATGAACTGTGCCAGAAAAGTCGAGCCGCGTTCGACCGCCTGTTCAATCTCCGGGCTGGTGACGCCGCAGCGCTGCGCAAGGACGAGCGACATCATGCACATGTTGCCCGCCTGGTTCAGAGCGCCATAGCCCCCAAGCGCGCCGTGGTTGGATGTCATCCGGTGTCCCCAGCTGCCCACGCCGGACTGCCCCCTTGCGATCAGTTCGCTGAGGATTCGGATCGGGGGCAGCGTGTTTTCATCGTGCGTGAGCAGGTAATACTCGCATAGCATGACGGTGGTGTACCCCCATCCCCACGAAGAGTAGCCGCCCCATTGCGGAGGGTTGTCGGGGTTTTGCATGACCGTCTGGATGACTTGCTCGACATGCGTCTTGGCCAGGGCCATGAGTTCTTCGTCGCCGGTGGACATCAACGCCAACGCCGCGACGTGGGAGCGTCCGTCCATGTCCCCGTAGCGGTTGAGCAGGTCGTTTTTAACGATGTAGTCACAGGCGTTCTTGAGGATGGCTCGGCTCTTGGGGCAATCCCACGGCGTGGTGTCGCTGTAGCTGCCGAGCACGGGGAGTTTGAGGGTGACGGTCTGGGTTTGGCCGTCGCGCCAGCGCAGGAGCTTGAGTTCTCCCTTGCCCGTTTCGGTTTCCGCTTGTGTGATGGCTTCACCCAAACGCCGGCGTGCATCGCTGTCAAACTTGGTATCGCCAATGCCGAGGATTGCGTCGCCCTTTTCGAGGATGCCGTCCGCGGGGGACCCTTTTTCAACAAGGGTGATGAGGATCTGGCGTGTCATGAAAGACTCATGGTTGAACCCCTGCATCCAGCCGCGTGCGCCGGTCGGGCCGAGGTTCCAGTCGGTCTCGTCGCCTGGCTGGTCGCCCTTGGTGAAATCGATGGGCTTGCTCGAGAGGTCGAGCGTGACGTTTTTCGGCTGGTCCCAACCCTGACGCCAGAGAACCACATCGAGCTTCCCTCCCGAGGCGTTGGCGGGCATGGAGGCTTTGCGGAACTCGAAGATCGGTTGACCGCTGAAGGGCTTGCCGTTGACGCCGAGGATCACGTCACCGACTTTGAGGTCGTATCGCACCGGCGAAGTCGCCGGCACCTTGGTGATGTAGATCTGTCGCGCACTGTCGCAACCGCCCTGTGCGTCGCGCCACGCCCAGCCCCGCGCATCGCCGCAGTGAAGGTACCAATCCTTCTTGATTTCCTCGGCTGAGGGGGCTGTCCCTTTCGTCAGGTCCGGGATGGATTGTGCATCGGACGTTTGGGCCACACACAGCGACGACTCAAACCCGGCGATCAGCAAGACGATCAACCATGTAAACGCGAGAGATGTTTGACGCATCGGCATTCCTTTCAAACTGTCGAGTAACACAGTGTAGGGTGCGAGTCGCAGAGTCGATGTCGATTGTAGCCCCTGAGTGCGATCCCGCACCATTCCCCATAGCGACAACAATATGACGCAATTGTGACGACTTCCGGTCTCAACCCGGGCAATCCGATATCCTTGCATCACGTGATCCCGCCGATCGCTTGGCATGACCAAGCCGTGATACTCCCTTTTCCCAGAGCACAACATGAACCAGAACGCCAACAAGAACATCCCACCGCACCATCAATGGTTTGCCCAGGCGCGTTACGGGATGTTTATCCATTGGGGGCCTTACGCGCAATTCGGCCGGGGTGAGCAGGTGTTGTTCCGTGAGCGACTGGATCAGCGTGAATACACGGAGCGTGCGATGGCCTGGAAGCCTCGGTCATTGGACCTGTCGCAGTGGGCACGCCACGCCAAAGACGGCGGGTTCCGTTACGCGGTCTTCACCACGCGGCACCACGACGGCTTTGCCATGTGGCCAACCGGGCAGTACGACTATCACAGTGTCAATGCCTTCGGGCGCGACGTGGTGGGGGAGTATGTCGAGGCCTTCCGTTCACAGGGCTTGCGCGTCGGGTTGTATTACTCTCTGGCTGACTGGCGGCAACGGGCGTACTGGCTCGGACCTAAGGACGACCCGACGGGCTTTGAAAGATTCCGGGGGCAGGTCTTTGCACAGGTGCGCGAGCTGCTCACCAACTACGGGAAGATCGACGTGATCTGGTTCGACGGTCCGTGGCCGCACAACGCGGCAAGCTGGCACAGCTCCGAACTCATCGACATGATCCGATCGCTCCAGCCGAACATCCTCATCAATAACCGATTGGATTGCACGTCGTTCCTCTCGCCCGCCGTGTCGATAGTCGACCCGGAAGCGGCGGGGGAATCCAAACAACTCGGCGACTTCGGCACGCCCGAACACCACGTCACCGCCGATCCGAACCGCATGTGGGAGTCCTGCCAGACGAGCACACGCAGGCTCTGGGGCTACACGACCGGCGAATACTGGCGAGGCGTGGACGAACTGTTGAGCAATCTCTGCGAGGTCGCGGCGCGTGGGGGCAATCTCCTGCTCAACGTCGGCCCGGATGCGGACGGGCGTTTCCCCGAGCCGTTCCTTGTCCAGAGCAAAACCATCGGCGACTGGTTGAGGGTCAACCACGAGGCCATCTTCAACACGACAGACGGCAACACCTTCGAATTCATCACGCGCGGCTACGTCACCACACGCCACAACGAGGTCTACCTAATCCTGCGATTCTGGGACGGCGGGAGCGAGATCACACTCGCGCCGCTGGCCACGCCGGTGACCCGCGCGACATTGCTCACGCCCTCGGGGGATCAATCCCTGGGCGTCACCGTTCGCCGCGGCGTGACGACGATCACCGGCCTGCCCGCGACGCCGCCCGTCCCGTATTTCCCCGTCATGAAACTCACCTGCGCCAGCCAGCCCGCCCCGCACGATTGGGCGGTGCGTCGGCTGTGGTCCGGCGACCCGCGCCGCATGGCGGACTGGGCAACGACGTAAATCACGGGTCACGTTACGCATTTCCAGAGTTCATATTCAGCAATCGATCCCCCGTTCAGGCGTTGATGCATACATCCGGGGGGAGAGTGACACTGAACATAGATTTCAAAGGAATCTTGCCATGCAACAGTTGTATAAGCGGATGTTTCTCAAGGCCTCTGTTGCAATCCTGGCTTTGGGGTCGTCGGTAACCCATGCCGCAGGACCGGCAGTCGGCAGGCCCAATGTTCTGTTCCTGTTTTCCGACGACCAGCAGCACGACACGATCCACGCGCTGGGCAACGGTGTCATCAAGACGCCGAATATCGATCGGCTGGTCAATAGCGGTGTGACCTTCACGAACGCGTACATCATGGGCGGGTCGTGCCCCGCGGTCTGTTCACCGTCAAGGGCGAGTTTATTTACGGGCAGGACTCTCTGGAACCTGGAAAATCAGGGTGAGTATGGGTACGAGATGTCCGAACAATACAAGACGCTGCCGCAGGTCTTCCGCGAGGCGGGCTACACCACGTTTGGCACCGGCAAAAACGAGCCCGGTAAAAACGGCGCATTCAACCGATCGTTTAGCACCGGCGACAAAATTTTATTTGCAGGGATGTCGAATCACTTCCGACTGAGGCTCTACCCTTACTCACCGACGGGCCAATACACCAAGGACATGATCGAAGCGATCCAGGGCAAGCACTCCTCCGAGGTCTATGCCGACGCGTGTATCGAGTTCCTTGAAAAGCAGGCCGATGTGAAGAAGCCATTCTTCGCGTATGTGGCTTTCCAGGCACCGCACGACCCGCGTCAGTCCCCGCCGGAGTACCGGGCAATGTACAAGGACCAGGACATGCCTGTGCCCGAATCCTTTATGCCCAAGCACCCGTTCGACAACGGCATGTTGAAAATCCGTGACGAAAAGCTCGCGCCCTTCCCGCGCACCAAAGAGGTCATCCAGAAAAACATCGCGGACTACTACGCCCTGATCACGCACATGGACGCACAGATCGGCCGTATCCTCGAAACACTCGAAAAAACCGGGCAGATTGAGAACACGATCATCGTCTTTACATCCGACAACGGCCTGGCCATCGGGCAGCACGGCTTGATGGGCAAGCAGAACGTCTACGACAGTGGTGTACACGTGCCGTTCATCATTGCCGGTCCTAATATCCCGCAGAACCAGAAGCGCGATCAACTCTGTTACATCTACGACATCGACCCGACGTTGTGTGATCTGGCCGGTCTGAAAACCCCGGACACCTTCGAATACAAGAGCCTCTCGGATGTCATCGCACGACCCGACGCGCCGTTCAGGGGCCACCTTTATTTTGCGTTCATGTCGTGGCAGAGGTCGGTGCGTGACGGACGGTATCACCTGATCGAATACTGCGTGAGCGGCACGCGGCACACCCAGCTCTTCGATCTTCAGGATGACCCCCACGAAACCAGGAACCTCGCCGGCGACCCGGACTACGCCGATGAACTTGCGAAACTCAGGGCGCTTTTGCTTAAAGACCGTGTCGAACTCAACGACGGCAACACGCCCTTCCCGCTCACAGACAAACAGGGCAAGGACTTCTGGTCGACTTTTGATTCCACACCCGATACCCAGTGCCCCTGACCTGTACGACGGCTGTTCGCAGGTTAGGATGGGTTGGGTTCATCCCCTGTTCTTTGATCTTTATTCGGTGGCGGGCTTGCCCAGAATCTGAATCCGTTTGAGGATATCCACAGCGAGCTTTGCCTCCTCGGTTCGGCGAAATTCATTGCGTGCTTGTGCGTCTTCAGCCTGTGCCTTGCCCATCTCACGGGTGAAGAGGCTCTCGGGCGGGTCGTCGCTCTCGGGGAAGTCCCAACTGTCCGTGCGGAAGTTGTGCAGCGGCGACCATGGTTGGCCGTTCACCCTCAGGTTGCCCAACGGGCTGGCGGACCAACTGTATCGGACCGCGACGGGGTCGGGCACCAGCGGGCTCCAGACGATCACCTTCGTGGCGTCGTAGCTCTTGTTGGCGGTGTTCCAGATGCCCACGTCATTGACCAGCGGGTAGCGGGCGTAAGCCTTGTAATACTTGCCGTCCGCACCGGCGATTGAGAAACCCTCGGGGATCGTCGACATGTCGTCTGGCATGACTTTTTTGTTGAAAGTCAGGACGAGGGTGTCCCCTTCGCGGTCGGAGGAGACAAGGTCAGCCGAATCCCACTTGATTTTTTGACCGTAGATTTTCTGCAGCGCCCAGCGTGCAGCCCTTTCGCCGTGCGCCTGTTTCTTTGCCGGGTGCAGACCGGGGATCTGAATGTCGTCGGGCGGGATGTAGCCGGTGTGATCCGGATCGCCCACGTCGGCCAGTCCGAGCCGCTGCGCTTCACGGATGTAACCCTGTGTCGAGTTGGACCAGACCTCGAAGTTCTCTTGGGTCTGCGAGATGCCCCCGGCACACAGGCCGATCACGCCAAACGCAAGGTCCGGGTCACGGAAGTCTTTGCGGATGCCCTCGACCATGAGCTTCATCAGGATGCGGTAGCGTTTGGGCCTGCAGTTACTGCCGATCGCGTTGTTGTAACCCTGATGGAAGAGCACGCCCTTGATGTTGAGTTTCTTGAACGGCGCGAACATGCCGTTGTAGCAACTGGCCATGTCGCTGGGGCTTTCGCCGGGGATGTCCCAAGAGCGGGGCTTGATGTCTTCTTTCTTCGGCCACTTGTCCTCGGGTATGTTTCTTGACTTGGCCCTTGCAATCGCATTCTTCCACGCCCCCTCGGCCCAGGCCGTTTCGTCCCAATCGGCGATGCGCTGTTCGATGTAGGCCTTGTATTTTGCGGCGACGGGGTCGTTGTCGAACATGTGTTTGGGCACGAGCGATTCAATGGATGCGCCGCCGCGCGCATTGTTGATCATCCCAATCGGGATACCCGTGGCTCGCTGCACACGCGAGGCAAAAGCATAACCGATGGCCGAGTAACCCCCGGCTGTCTGGGGGCTGCTCACCTGCCACTGACCCACCGCGCCCTCTCTGAGGTCGTCACGTTCCGTTTGCGATTCACTCGGCGAGATGTCGATCCCGCGCAGCAGGGGCAGGTCTGCCTGAGCCATCTCCATGTCGGCCTCGAGCGTTTTTCCCAGACCGAATGCCATGTTGCTCTGACCCCACATCACCCAGATGTCTCCGATCACGATGTTCTCCATCACGAGCTTTTCTTCGCCGCTGGTGACGGTGAGCGTGTGCGGCGTGGCATCGGCCGGCTTGGCATCGAATGCGACCTCCCACGCCCCCTCCTTGCCCCCGGCGGTGGCGTGCTTCTGTTCATCGCCGAATGTCACGGTCACTTCCTTACCCTCGTCCATCCAGCCCCAGACCACGATCGGCTTGTCCCGCTGGATCACCATGTTGCTTGAAAAGATGCGATTCACCCGCAGCGCCGCTTGCGTGGGAAGGGAGGCATAAAAGCTCACTGTGAGAACGATCAGTACCGTGATACCATTTTGACGGGTCATCTCAAATCCTTTGGGGTGAGAAATAGAGAGGGACAGATCAATATCCATACTTAAGATCCAAACAATGGGCCGTTGTCATGGCTAAACGCTTAAGTGGTCGACATATTTCGTGATTATCCAGTTTCAATGGGTTGGCCTTCACGCACGCGGTGCGATTTATCCCGCGTGACTAGGCGTGCAAGCTCACACACACTACGGGGTCTTCGGTGGGTAGTCGTATCCCGTGGCACGTGGGTTCTTGGCTACGAAGAAATCGGACCACAACGTCTTGCCATCCTTGTCATCGATCAGTGCTTTGATCGCCCGGCCGTAGTCGGTTTCTTTGTAGCGTTGGTAATACTGTCCGAGCAGTTGGAGCTGCGCGTCGCCGGTTCGACCGCTGTTGATGACGCGGTAGAACTGTTCGCCCGCCGAGATCGTCGCGCGGTTTTCATCGCTCTTGAAGCGTGTGAGCGTTTCACCGAGTTTGTCGCTTGCGTCTTCGATGCCCCCCAGGCGGTTGCGTGCGTCGGCCAGTCGCGTGGCCGCGGCGTAGAGGTCGCCGGTCTTTTCGATCTCAGTGATGGATTGGAATGTCCACTGGACCTCGGCATCGATCGCCGACAGGAAAAACTTTTTGAACACGCCATCGATCCCATCGCCCGGGTCGGCTTGTTCGAGCGCCTTCTTCGCTGCGCCGAATTGGCCGGCCTTCATGGCCTGGTAGACCCGCTTCATCCCGGCGCTGCCGATGTCTCGCACATCCAGGCCCGGCGGCATCCACAGCTCATCGCTCGTGGCCTGGCAGGGGTGGACGAGCGACTTGTCGAAACGGTATTGACTTGTGTAGACGCCCTTACGCCGACCGACGCCGACACAGTTGCGCTTGAGCGAGTAGAGCGGTCCGGTGTGGCCGCCGCCGTAACTCAGGGCGTTGGCGTAGTCTCGTCCGTCCCGGCCTCCGCCGGCGCCCTCGCTGTTGAAGAACGGCGCGCCCATCCGCCGATTGCGGTCGGTAAAGCCGTGCTTCCCCGGCAGGTTGGACATGTGGCCCGAGGCGTTGCCGTCCAGCCGATCCTGCGAGTGGTCGCGTTCGACGGCACAGCCCAGCGGGTCGGCGCACCACGCCACCGTGCCGGCCAGCATCCGCGCCTCGTTGCAGAACATGACGAACTCGGCCTCCTGCACGTCGATCTCGCGCGACGCTTCGTTGTTGAGTAAAAGCACCCGACGGGCACCCTCCGGGGCGACCGAGTAGCCCAGCACCAGCGTCCTTTCAAGGTGATGCAGCCGATCGACAAACGTCGGTGGCTGGTCGAGCGGGGGGTAGGCAATGCCCGTCGGCGATTGCCTGCCCACGGTAGGGTCGGCGTTGATTGCCAGCGCGGTGTAACACTCAGTCTGATATTGCCCGAACTCCATCAACCCGCTGCGCAGCGACTGCAGGCGGGTGTCTTCGATCTCTTCGATCTTCGGCAGAAGCACGTCTCGCATCTCCCAGATCGGCTTGAAGTAATCCTCGCGGAAGGTCTTGATGTCCCCGCCGTTGAGCAGGTAGCTCTTCCACAACCGTCGCGTGGCCACGACCAGCCGGACCTGTTCGTCGGTGAGCGTGCCCAGCCGTTTGAGGTAGGCATCGTGGACTCTTGGCCCGAGCATGTCGCTGTAGACTTTTTCGAGTTTGGTCAGCTTGCCTTCGATGTCTCTGCCGACCGCGCGGAGGGTCGGTTGATCGTTGCTGGAGATGATCTGATCGAACACCGCTTTGCGTGCGTCCGCGTCACCGGCCGAGATGAATTGAGCAGCAAGAGACTTGGCGCTGTCCCGGTCATCCGATCCCGCAAGGGCCGACAGCGAATGGAGCACAACGACGCCGCACCAAGCGATCCATAGAAGCGATTGGGGTTTGATCTTGATCGGTCGCATCTTCACATCACCTTGCGGTCAGGCACGGATGCACACCTCGGCGGGTCGTGCGATCTGTAACCGGGCGGCACTCATCGCTGGGTCAACGCGTCGGTGCCAGAATCGAGAACCCGTGGAACAATAGTTTACTTGATGCTTGCTGTGATAAAGTGGTCTGTATGCCAAAGCCCAACATCATCTTCATCCTCGCTGACGACATGGGCTATGGCGATGTCGGGAGCAACAACCCGCAATCCAGAATCCCCACGCCTAACATCGACGCACTGGCCCAAGCGGGGATGCGTTTCACTGATGCACATTCGCCCTCGGCGGTGTGCACGCCGTCGCGTTATGCAATCCTCACCGGGCGTTATTGCTGGCGTTCACCCCTGAAGCACGGCGTGCTCTATGGCTACGAGCCGCCGCTCATCGAGCCTGATCGACCCACCGTCGCTTCCATGCTCAAGTCCGTCGGCTACAACACAGCCTGCATCGGCAAGTGGCACCTCGGGCTGGGTTATGCCACCAGGCCGGGCACGTCGGTCGACTTCGACAGACCTTTGCCGTGGAAGAACGCCACAAAAGAAGAAGAGCACAACATCGACTTCACCGCACCCCTCACCGGTGGACCGTTGGATTTGGGGTTCGACTATTTCTTTGGCACATCCGGTTGCTCCACCGCGCAGCCGCCCTACGGGTTTATCGAGAACGACCGCTTCATCGATCCACCCAGCGTCTACCGTGACAAGTTCTGGTACACGGGTCGGCCGGGCATGACCTCGCCCTCATGGGACGACAAAGCGCCCGACCCGACGTTTGCAAGCAAGGCGGTCGAATACATCGAACAATCTGCAAAGAGCGATGCGCCGTTTTTTCTCTATCTCGCAACGACTTCACCGCATGAGCCTTGCCTGCCCGAGGTCGTGCCGGAGTTTGCACGGGGCAAGAGCCGGGCCGGCCCGCGCGGCGATATGGTCTGGCTTGTCGACTGGGTGGTGGGGCAGGTCATGCAGGCCCTCGACCGAACGGGGCAGGCGGACAACACGCTCATCATGGTGACCAGCGACAACGGCGCCCTGCCGGGTGACAGAAAGCAAGGCAAGCCCTCGGATCAAACAGTCGACGCGCTCTACAACACGCACGGCCACAAGTCCTGCGGCGACTGGCGCGGTTACAAAGCACACATCTGGGAAGGGGGGCACCGTGAACCCCTTGTGGCCCGCTGGCCCGGTCACATCGCACCCGGTTCGACGTGTGACCAGCTCGTCGGCTTGAACGATTTCATGGCCACGTGCGCCGCCATCACCGCGACCCCCTTGCCCCCGGGCAGCGCGGAAGACAGCGCCGACCTGCTCCCCGCTCTGCTGGGCGATCCCCTCGAAAAACCCATCCGCCAGGACCTGATCCATCACTCATGCTTTGGCGTCTTCTCGATGCGCAGCGGCGATTGGAAATGTATCTTCGACACCCAAGGCTCCGGCGGCTGGCCCCCGCCACGCGACACGATGCCCGTGACCGGATCACCGGGGCAGCTCTACAACCTCACAGACGATCCCGCTGAACGGGTCAACCTCTGGGACCAGAGGCCCGATGTGGTCGAACGGTTACGCAAACGACTTAATGACTGTGTGTCGAGTCGGTCGTCCCGTCGGCGTTGATTTGTGTTTTGGGTTGACCGACCGGGCCACCCCCGGGCCCGAAGATATCCCGCATCATCTGTTCGTCACGCCTGCGCATCTCGTCATCGATCTCCCTCTGGAGATGCACCTCGACACGCTGCTGCTCAACCCGTTCCGCCTCGCGCTGGGCGGGCGTCTTGTAAGAAACCACGAGCGTCACCAGCAACACCCCGAACAGGCCGGCCATCACCAGGCTCACGACGCCGGCCACCGTGGCGTTGATGCCTTCCAGTCGGTTGCGTCGCGTCACGTCCACGGTGATCGCGTCATAGTCCACGCCCGACCACCGCCCCATCCGGTCACGGTGAGCCTTCGGGTTCGATGCGATCTTGAAACAGATCACGGTCAACACGGAGAACAAAGCAAACGCCACCGCAGCCATCACGATCCCCGCCCCGTCGTGTCCACCTTGGGCACTGATCGGCACGGTCTGGAGTGTGGGTGTCATAAGCATGGGGCACCTGCCGTTCGATGTGCGGGATGTTTCACGACAGGCAAAGGGCCGTACCGCGGATGAGAGGGTTGGATGCGATCAACCTACTTATCATCGCTCTGGGCTTGCGAGTCAAGCGACTCGGCAAGCAATCGCACCGCACGCGCAGGCACCGCTTCGTGCAACGTAATCATCGTCGGGCCGGGCATGCGCATGTTGATCGGTGTGGGCGGGGCCTCTTCGTCGTGGCCCTGTCCGTCGGTATCGGGCTTGTCGTCCCGGGCGTTGTCTTTCTTTCCCGGGGTCAATCGGCCGGCGATCGTGCGTGGCTTGCCCTGCAAGGACGAAATCACCGCGACGTGGCCGATCACGTTTCCGCAGGCGTCGAGCACCGGCGCGCCGCTGGAGCCCGGCGCCCAGTCGGTGCTCACGTGGACGCGGTAGTCCCGTGCGCCTTCGAGTGTGACCGGGTCGCTGTGCTCGCCGGCCGTCTTCCAGAAGAAACGGTTGACGATGCCGTTGGAGAAGTAGCCCGACACCCGCATGGGATCGCTGTAGAGATAGACCTCGTCGCCCGGCGCCACGCGGTCGTTGAGCGCCAGCGGGGTCAGGCCGTTGCTGTCCACGCTGATGATCGCCGCGTCCATCGCCTCGTCCGTGCCGAGGATCGCGGTGACGGGCAACACCTGTTGATCGGAGTCGATGGCAATGAGATAACCCTCGCGCATCGCTTTGCTGTCCGGGACGACACAGTGGTGGCACGTCACCGCGGCGCCGTCGGCGGTGATCGCGTAACCGTCCGCCGCGTTCACGTGCCAGTGGTTACAACGGTGGCAGAGGTAGAACCACCCGATACGCAGCACCGCTTTCTTCGCAAGCTTTGCGATCTCTCGCGGCGGCATCGGTTCGGTGGCCGGCCTGGGCAGCGCCAGCTTCCGGGCGGTGGGGGATTTGATCGCGGCCACGACCCGCTCGATGCTCATGAGCTTGTCTTGTTCTTTGAGTCGCAGGGCCTGCGTGATCAACCGTTCATCGCTCATCGACACGCGGTCAGGCTCGATCGCCACGCCGGCGTCCTGCGCTCGGGCCGAGAGGCTCAGGGTGCAGAAGGTCAGACCCGTCAGTGCGACACACAGCTTGCCGATGATGAGTCTTGAACGCATCGCGATCTCCTGTGGGAGTATTAGACCGGTATGGCCGACGGAAGTTCCCGCCGGGCACGGGCATCGGTTCGAGCGGTAGAACATCATTGTAGTCGATCACAGGATCGCGCCTCCGCCTCGGTGCGTCCTCGGACGGACAAGGCCCGGGGCATTCGCGCTGGGCCTGCGAAGATCACAAGGGTTTGCAACTCAACGGATTGGGCATCGATGAAGTGGCGAGACTTCAATGGTCACGGACCGGTCAGGCCGAACAGCGGCTGAACTTGGGAAGTGCCGAGGATGTCAGCCAACTCGCAGCGCGGTTTTCCCGTCATGGATTCGGTGCGATTGCGTTTGCATATTCTCCAGTTCCAAGACGTGCGGGGTATTTGACATGACAGGAAGAACCCGCGTGGCCGCCATCGCCCGAGGGGGGGGTTCTGTTTTGCACCATTTCGTTTTTCATTGATAAACATGGCGCGAAGCTGTCAAGGCTTGCCCATCAACTCAAGCATGGCTTTGCCCATGGCCCGGCCGATTTCAAGGTAAGACTCGGCGTTGCCCTTGAAGCGGTCGCGTCCGCCGGGGCACTGGTCGAGAGGAAAACACATGGGCCGGGTGTCGATGCTGATGACGTTGCCCTTGAACTGGGGATACTTCGACGGATCGCCGACGGCCATCTGGGCATCGAAGACTTTCTGGCGGGTCGGGGACATCTTGCCGCCCGCTTCCGCAAGGGCACCGACGACCACGGGCAGGGCTGGTGAATTGAACTCTTTGCGGATGTCGCGGATGAGATTGGCAAGGTTCTCTTCATAAGACTCCGCCTTGGAGGGCCAGTCGCCGTCCTGCATGCCCTGAAACCAGAACATGCCCGCCAACTCCGCGCCCCGGTCGGCGTACGCCGGGCACACGCGTGTCAGTTCTTCGCCCATCGCCTTGTGGACGCTGTCCACCAGTTCAAGGTACTCCTGACCGTTGAGCAGGTACCGCTTGAGGTCGAGCCATTCGTCGATGCGTTCCAACCCGTTCCAGGTATCTTCCGCGTTGCCGGGGTTCTTGAAGACCGCCGCTTTGCCGTCGAGGTTCTTGAACACCCCGCCCTGATAGCTGCCGGTGATGGAATCGCCGATCAGCAGGACGCGCGGCAGGGGCTTTGTGCTTTTCTTTCTATTGGCCAGGGCTTCAAGGATCGTCTCGGTCACTTTCGGCGCGAGGTTGCCCACGCTGTGCACGTTGTTGGTTTTGGGGAATCCTTGCCGGCGGGACTCGGCATTGAGGTCTTCGATGATGACACCGTTCTCTTTCATCACTTTCGCGGCCACGGCGTTGTAGGCGTCCTCATCGCCGCTGGGTTTCTCGGGTGTTCCGTCCCAAACAGGCGTCACGTTGCCCCAGATGAGCGTGGCACCGGTCTGTTTCATTTTTGCCACCAGGATGCGCAGATTCTTTTCAAAGTCCTCCACCGATGTGGTATGACGGCCGCGATAAAACTTGGTGCCCCCTTCGCGGTAGGACGCGTCCCACACACCGAAGTTGAAATGGATGACGTCCCAGTTGCCGTCGAGGTCGGAGCCGCCACCGCTCGAAGGCGGACGGTAGTCGTGAGCCAGGTCGCGTGAACCACGGAAAAACCAGATGTCGTGACGAGTGGCAAATCGCAGGATCAACACAGGCTCTTCGATGGCTTCGCCCAGCACCTGCCCGAGCATCAGGGACACGTCCATGCGTGGACCGCCCTCACCTCCAACCTGCACATGGGTCACGACCGGCAGGGGCCGACTCGGGGCCTCGGTGTTGTTGTAAAGCGGGTGCGCGTCGTAGAGCAGCACGTCATTGCGTGTCGTCCAGTTGCCGTCTTTATCCTTGAGGAATGCGTAAGCGGGATCGTGCTTCATCACCTCCTCAAGAGTCCCGGGCTTGTCCGCGGCGCTCACCACGCCCTCCGGGAGGACGCACTCATCACCCGCCAGGACGAACACCTTGATGGGTTTGGCTGCCACGCATGCGGCGCAACAGACGAGCATGAGCATTGACGCGAAGAATAGTTTTGACTGTGACATGTCGTGAGTTCCTTGGTGTTCCCGGAGCCGGATTAGACTCGTAGGCCATTCGCCCCGAGAGGCTGACCGCGATGCGCGTTGCCTGGGACCACTGTTTCGAGGGATCATCCTTATTCACTGTGAGTCAAGACGATCCACGGTGACTTCCAATCCGGACCGTATCGAGTCTGAAACCCGCCTTGTTCGATGAACATGAAGGCTTTGCCCTCGATCTGCTGACTGACGATCTTCAGCGCCTCGTTGCGTTCCAGGTCCATCAGGATGTCGCCGGTCCAGGCCAGCAGCGGGTTGTCGGTCTTGCCATCGGGCTTGACGGTGATCGCTTTGATCCTGGCGTGGTTGGGGACATTCGTCTTGGCGGGATCAAACTCTTCACGGTTATTGACATAACCCACAGCCTTCCATTGGCCGACGATCGTCGGGTTTGCCACGAACTTACCGTCCCAGAGGAACTTGCCCTCGTTGGGGTCCAGGTCGTTGTTGTCGGGGTCCTGCAGCGCCTGCCATTGTGAACTGGTCATGCGGGCAACCGTAGCCGACCCGATGATCTGTTCATCGCCCAGCGGCGGCAGCTTCATTTCCTGCAGCCAGATCATCAGGTGACGCTCCTTCACCCCGTTGTGGATGTTCATGAAGCTGATTTGGCCGATGTCGACCTCCTTGCCGCTGAAGGTCGGCCACATGGACTTGTCGATGAGCTTGCCCACCGGCGTGCCCCCGGCGCGCTTGGGCATCCCTTGGTCGCGCTCCTGGAACTCGTTTCCATTGATATAGAGTTTGTAGCCCTCGCCCCGGCCCATGTGCGACATCCCGCCGTACACCAGGCGGTAGCGGTAGCCCTCTTTGAACTCGGGGAACTTGAACTTGCCACGCAACAGCAGCACTTCCTTGTCCCACAAGGTCTTGATCTCTTCGCCGTGTCGGCAGAAGTTCAACGGGCACTTGTCGGGCCCGATGCGCACGTAGCTGCCACTCATCGCCACGATTTGTTTTTCACCATTGACAGCACCGAAGGGCTGCAGGCCGATCTTCCAGCCCGCGGCCTTGGGGTCGAAGTTCAAGTCGTGCCAGTTCTCCATCCCGGCGGGCAGTTCGACCGGGCGGTACCGGTTCACCGGCCTGTCCCACGGCAAAAGGTCGGATGGATCAAAGGTGTAGTAGTACCAACTCATCGTGAGTGGGTCGGGCCCGAAGTCGTGATAGTCGTAGTCGTGGACGCCGATCTTGTTGTAGAGATCGACCAGGCCGATCATGCGTGCGTGACCGTCATCGCCGTAGTAAGCGCTCCACGGGATTGCCTCGCTTGCCTTTTCCTTGAGCAGGTATTCACGGTTCTCGGCGATGTATCGCGGGATCAACCGGGTCTTGATGATTTCGTTGACCGCCTCATGCAGCTCGGGGCTGAACTTGCTGGTGTCGGCGTTGAGGTAGAAGTCTTCGTAGGGCAGCGCCCGGCCCGAGCCCTGATTCCCGGCCACCTCGTAGAGCGCGTCGTAACCCCCGGGCACTTCGGTGATCGTCCTGGCGATCATCTCGCGCATGCCGGGGTTGATCCGGTTGGCAACCTCTTTCATCGGGTGCTCGTATTCGGCGTAATTCACATACGAATCTTTGAGCGTCGAGAGCGCCAGCGCCGCGACCTCCGGGCTTGCCCCGCTCAGGCTCTTGCCCATCGCGCCCCAATAGAGCGGGCCGCAGAGAGCCTGAAGATGATTGTTCCTTAACGCTTGTCCCAGCGCGGGCAGGACCTTCTTGTAAACACGTCCGTCCGCCGCAACGGGGCCGAGCGCTTCCATCGCGGAGACCTGCAGCCACCACTCATCATCGTTGAGGTAAGGCACGAGCAGGTCGATGTTCTTGACCAGCGTGTCAGTTGGCGCGTGTGCCATCAACCGCAGCGCCGCTTCCTTGACAAACAGCGACTCCTCCGGGTCGGCGATCATCTTCAGCACACGGTCGATGATGGCGTCGTCAATCATCTTGACTTCACCACGGCTCGTGACACAGGTGTCGAGCGCCAGGCGACGCAGGCGGGCGTCTTTATCGTTGAGCAACCCGAGCACAAAGCCCGGACCCTTCGCGGCGATCTGCTCGGCGAAGTAGGTGCGTGTGATGATCGTGGGGTGTCGGATGTATCGGTTGAGCTGCTCATCGGTGAGGTCTTCTTTGCGGACATCCAGCAGCGCCATGCCCCCGCCGGTCGCCTGGGTCTCGTGGGAGAAGTCCGGGCGTGTGCCGTCGTGATAAGCGATCGGCTGGGTGGTGACAAAATCGTCGTCTTCCGCAGTGCCCCACGGGCGATCGGGCAGCTTGAACGGTTTGGCGTACTTGCTCTTCGCGCCGGTGAGGACCAGCGTCTTGCGTGGCACGGTGTAGGACCACGCATAGCCCGCGCCCCAGGAGGTGTTGTCGTAACGGTCGCCGCCGAGGATCGCAAAACTGCCGTCGAACCGGCGGGACATCTCATAGTGCCAACGTCGCGCATCCATGAAGTTGTGGTAGAGCACCGGCTGCTTGTCGTGCAGCAGGCCCATCGCGGCGGAGCGCCAGACCTCACCGATCCCGCCGCCGGTGTGCCCGTGCAACAGGAACGAAGTGCTCGTGAAGCTGAACAGTGCGCTGACATCCCGCGCCCTGGCGTAGATCGATTCTTCCCCCTCGGGCGTCAGCGCCGCGGCCGCCGCCATCATGTAGGCAAACCCGCCGTTCTTGCCGTTGTCGGTGTAGCTCCCCTCGGGCTTGTTATTGCCGTAGGAGATGTTGCCGCGTCCCGCCCATCGGTAGAAATGCTGGACCACGCGGTTGAGCGATTCATCGGGGATTTTCGCGCCACACAACTTGGCAAGGATCAGCATCGTCGCCGCGTGCACGCCGCCGGCGTTGAGGTGCCCGCCGCCCCCGCCGTAATCCAGGTGCGCGATCGGCGCACGGTTGCCCCACCCGCCGTGGTTCTCGGCTTGGACAATGTTGTCGGCGACGGCCTGAATCGCGGGCAGCACCTGCTCGTCGCCGGTGCGAAGGTAATACTCACACATCGCCAGATTGCCCAGACCCGCGTTCCACGTGTGGAAACCCTCGATGTGGGTCGGCCTGCTCCGCGCCCACCGGCGGACATGCTCCAGGTCGCTCTCATCACCGGTCGAGAGCAGAAACAACATGCCTAAGCTGCCAAACCCCTGGTCGCCGCCCGCCTTGATGTACTGGGCGAAGTTGCGAACGATCTTGTCGGACTTGGGGCAGTTCAAGGGCCAGGTGTCGCTGTACGCGCCGAGCACCTGCAGCTGCACCACGACCTGGCGCGTTTCGCCGTCGGGCGTGTCCGAGACGACCATCTTCATTTTGCCGTCGCCGGCCTCGGTCTTGGTGATGAGGTTGCCCAGTTGGATGCGCGGGTCGATGTCGGCAAGCTTCTGACCGTTGATAGTATGAATGATCAGCCCGGGTTTGAGGCCGGCCTTCTCCGCGGGCGAGCCGGGATCGATGCTCTTGATCTTCATCGTGAACGCCGGCTGGATCAGGTCGATGCTCATGCCGACCGGCCCGAATTCCGTCAGGTTGTAAAGCGACTTCTCGGGGTCCGGCCGCATCGAGAACAACGGCGGCTCGTCGTTATAGAAGGACTGCGCAATCGCGTTGCCGGTGATGCCGGTGATGCCGGTGATCGCTGCGACGATGACGGTGGTGACCATGTATTTCATCGGATTCTCGCGGGGTTGGCGGGGTTGACCGGGTTGGCCGGGGGGGGTTCTAATCAGTTGTTGCATCAGGCAACGTACGGGTTCATGGTCGTGAATCGGTCGGGAAGGGGACGGACACGCTGCTGTCGCGGGCAACGGTCATGGGGAGGGTCTGGTCGAGGTACCTCACCACGCACTTGCCGCTGTCACTGGCGACGTTGCGGAGGGTCGCGCGCTTGAGTCGCCCGTCGGCCCAATCCAAATCCAGCTCAAAGCCCCCGCGCACGCGCATGCCTCTGACGCTGCCGTTTGGCCAGGCCTTGGGCAGCGCGGGCAGCAGGTGGATATCCCCCATGTGTGACTGCACCAGCATCTCGTTGACCGCGGCGGCGTAGCCGAAGTTGCAGTCGATCTGGAATGGGGGGTGCGTCGTCCAGAGGTTGCCGTGACACTTGGTCTGGAGCACGTCAGCGATCAGGCTGTAAGCTCGCTCCGGCTCCAACAGACGGGCATAGACGCAGGCCTTGAAGACCTTGCTCCAGCCCGTGGCGCCGTTACCTCTTGCGATAAGGCTCACCTTGGCCGCCTCGGCGAACTTCGGCGTGGTGGTCGGGTTGATCTGCCGACCTGGGAAGACCGCGATCATGTGGCTGGCGTGGCGGTGCTGGTTCTTCGGGTCGTCGACGTCTTCCATCCACTCCTGCAGTTGGCCCCACCGTCCGATCTGCGGTCCCAGTAATTTGTCTCGCTTCGTCTTCAACTCAACACGCATGTTGTCATCCACCCCGAGCGCTTCAGCGGCTTCGATGGTGTTATTGAACAGGTCCCAACAGAGTTGCTGGTCATACGACACCCCGTCGAGGTGGGTGCGCAGTCCTTCCACAATCGTGGTTCGACCGGTCTTTTCATCCTTCCGGGGGCCCTGCTCCGGGGAAGTCCCGTCGGGCACGACCAGTGTGCCGTTCGGAAGCTCTTTGAGGTGGTCGAGCCAGAACTGGCTGATCTCCTTCATGATCGGGTAGGCGTAATGACGGAGATACTCTTTGTCCCGCGTGAAGGCGTAGTGGTCCCAGAGGTTCTGTGAAATCCATGCGGAATCGCCTTTCTGGAAGTAATAGGTTGAGCCGCCGAAGATGCCGTTCTCGGATCGCATCAGCCAGCCGCGCTGGGCACCGAGCACCTTGCGTGTCTCTTCCTTGCGGACCTCGCGGATCGAGTCGAGCCACTCGGCCAACGGCATAAAACACTCGGATAGGTTGGCCTGATCGACAAACCAGTAGTTCATCTGGAGATTGATGTCGGTGTGGTAGTCGCAAAGCCACGCCGGTCGCAGGTGGAACAGCCACAGGCCCTGCAGGTTGGCCGGCAGGCCACCGTGCCCGGGGCGGGAGCAACTGACCATCAGGTAACGCGCGTACCGGTACAGCAATGCTTCAAGCTCGGGATCGTTGCCTGGGGTGTAGGTGCTCACCCGCTCTGCCGTCGGGAGCTTACGCCTCTCCACGGAGGACGAACCCAGGTCGATGGAAAATCGATCGTACAGATTCTTGTAATCCTCCATGTGTGCTTTGAGCAACTGCTCATACGTCTGCCCTGACGCCACGTCGAGTTGCGCGGTGATCCGGGCGTGGGGGTGTTCGCCTCGCCAGCCCTTGTCGCGCTGGTTGACGTAGTTCGTATCCGCATCGAGCAACAGCGTCACGCTGTCGCAGTTATTGAAAACAATGTGGTCGCCTCTGACGGTGAGCCTGCCGCCCTCGTTGAGCACGCGAACCTGCGCTTCGTAGTCGAGGTTGATGATCTGGTCGCTCGCATACTCACGCCCCCGAAGCCCTTTGCGAAGCAGTTGTGACCACCAGAAGAGGTCCTTGCTTTGGCCGGTCAGAGTGAGGGTGCGGTCATTCGCCGTCGTTTTGATGGCGGCCATGGCTTGGGGCGACTGCCCCTGGTCAGCCGCGATTTTGGATCGGTGCATCGAATCGAGCCAGACCTCGCCCGACAGTGAGCCGGGCTTGTCCGCCGTGAAACGGATGACGCACGCCTGGGCCGGGTAGCTTGCAAAGTATTCGCGTTTGAAGTTCACGCCCCCGGATTCGTAGGTCACGGTCTGCACCGCCCGGCTGATATCAAGCTCGCGAAGATAGTGATTGTAGTGGTCATGCCCGAGTTGCACATAGATATCACCGAACGGTTGATAGCCCCCGGTGTGGTCTTCGTTGCCGACCCACAGCGAGTCTTCGTTGAACTGGATGCGTTCCTGCGCCGGGTCGCCGAACACCGTGAAACCCATCCGACCGTTGCCCATCGGGTAGACGTTCTCTGACCAGAATTTGTCCAGATACCGCAGGTTTTCAGCGATCTTTTCGGGCACCGCCAAGGGCTTGTCGGACCAGAGCCGATGGGCATACACATCGCCAGTAGGATCGGCTTGCGCAGGTAGAGCGGCCAATGAGATCGTGAGCCATAAGATTAGTATGGTCCATGCTTGGTGCCGTGAGTGCTTCATGATGTAGGTTCTCTCAAGTTATAGATTCATTGTCGTTTCGGCCCAGTTGTCAGTCTTCCTGTTTCAACGCGCTTGCATCTCCATGATTGTTCGGGCTTGAATCTGTGTTACGCGCCAGATGACTAACTCATTGTCGGCCTGCATCCTGAACGCCAGGGCCTTGATCTCGACATGCTTCCCACTAAACGGGGCAAGGTCGGGCACCCTGTCTTGAGTCCATCCCGTCCTTTCGTGGAGACCGGGTTGCGTGAGGGGGATCACCTCGCCGGTCAGGGCGCTTGCGCATCGTCCGCCCCATAGCGATGTACGCCTGTCCTGGCGTCAACGTCACCTCTGTTGATGCCAGGGATACGGATGCCATGCGTCCGGCTCATCCTTGATAGTGGGGCCTGTCCTGAACATTTTCCCGCCGGGGTAGTCGGAATCCTTCAACCCATCCACGCCGCCGTCATAGGGGGTTTTCATCTCGGTATTATTGAAGTATTTGGCGTTGTTGGGTTGATTGGATTTGAGGAATTCGAATCCCCGGGGCTTACGAGACCGGCTGCTCAACCACAGAACATTGTCGTGGTAATCGATGTTGAAGCTGTAGTTGTCGGGGTAGCAAAGCCCAACCCACGAAGGGCTGAACGAGTCAAAGATCAGGTTGTGGCTCACCTGCGTCCGTTGTTCCTCGGTCCCCATGGAAGCGCCGAAGGAGTAGATCGCCCCGGTATCACTGGCGGTGATCCCGGCGTTGTGCAGGCGGTTGTATTTGACCTCCATGGCGTCGTAGCTGGTCGGTGGCTTCGCTGTGAAAGTCCCGAAAGTGATCAGTGCCCGACTGGTGTTGTAGATTTCGTTGTATGTGACCTTGTGGCCTCCCCGCACGCCCTTCTGTTCGGGATCCCGCGTCCATGGCTCCAGGGTGATATAGACACAGCCGACATAGGTGCCGGCATAGCCACAGTCATGGATGATGTTGTTCGTGACCGTCGTGCGAAGTCCCGCCAGGAAGACCCCCGCACCAGCGCTGTACTTGATCACAGAGTTCTTGATGACATTGTCTTTGCCTCCGACGTAGACCCCGACCTCGCCTCTTTGCGGCGGGCCGGGTTCCTCGCGCACCGACTGGTCCTTCTTCAGTCGCCCATAGCCCCAGTCGCCATCAATGTATCCATTGCCTGCATCCTGAAAGGTTGTGTAATGGCTGACAAAGGACATCCGACAACTATCAATCACACAGTTGTTGGCGTTGTTCATCGTCACCGATGAAGCAAAGATTCTCAGCCCCTTGAGTACTATGAAATCCCTGTCCGTGAGATCGAAAGCCAGTTGTCGCTTCTTGGCTTCGACCACGTTTTTGGACGGGTCAAGACCGTCGGGCGGGATCAGGTAGAGTTGGCCATCCTGGTTGTGCCACTCACCGGGTACATCCACGGCGTTGAGGTGGCCGGTCAGGTAGCCCACGTGATGATTGAAGCGATATCTCGGAGCGAAGTCCGGGTGCCACCATTGCTCGGTCTTGTTCTTGACGGTGATGACGCCTTTGCGCGAGGACTCCACTTCGGCTGATTGCGTGCACCAGCCCCACTCGTGCCAGCCCACGTAGAGCGCACCTTTCCAGTAATCTTCCTGATCCTGGTTGAGGTCACTGGTGCTGGTGATATCCGGAGAGTTCAGGGTGACGACAAAATCGCCCAGGGTCATCCACATCGGCGGCAGATCAATGTCCGGAGGATTGAACGGGGCTGCCTGCCTGTTACCCACACGGTTCGCGGCGGTGTGGGTGTTGGGCTGACGCCCCTGGATCACGACCTTGCCGTTGACAAATACCATGTCCCTGCCGGGGCCGAGCGTCCAGGGCATGGGTGCGGTGACGATGTCTGCCTTGTATGCCTTCCAAGGACCGGTGATCACGTCGGCACCGCTGACCGTCACCTTCTCGTCTTTGAACGCTTCGAACGTGATTGGGGCGTTGTCCTTACCCGAATGAGCTGGCGTCACCGTCTCTCGATACGTCCCCTCGCGGATCAGGCAGCGGTCGCCCGGTTGCATGATCGAAGCGGCCTTCTGGATCGTCTTGAACGGCGCGGCCTGCGTTCCCGCGTTTTCATCCGAGCCATTCGGTGCCACGAAGTAGTCAGAACATAGTCCCACGTTCGTCATCGCGAAGACCATCAGTGCTGCTGATAACAGACTTGTTGTTGCTTTGATCATCATTGCTCTTGCTCCTCTGTTGCCTCTGGCGATTCGATCTTCGTCACGCGCCAGATATCCAGTTCATTGTCTGCTTGCTTTCTGAAGGCAAGGGCCTTGATCTCGACATGCTTCCCGCTGAAAGTGGCAAGGTCGGGCACCCTGTCCCGGGTCCATCCCGTGGGTTCGTGGAGACCGGGCTGCTCGAGAGGAATCACCTTGCCGTCCGGGGTGGTCAGGCGGTAGACCTTGCCGTGGCCGACCTGTTCGAGCTTCCCGGTAAAAGTTATTTCGGTCATGCGTGGGAAATCGGCGGAGACCTTTTCCCACCACAGGTCGTAGTCCAATGCCAGCCTGGCAACGATCTGCGGGTTCTGTTCCGCGATGTCGTGTTCCTCGGAAACGTCCCGGCTCACGTCGAAGAGCGCCCAGCGGTCAAACGGTGTCTGGGCAAAGTGGAAAAGCCCGTTCTTCGAGTAGGTCCCGGGGATGCTGCCGATGTGGATTCTTCGCACGAACCGGCACTCGCCGCGGCAATATTCATTCTGACAGGGGGTGCTGCGAACCATGTGAAAGTTCTTGTACCGAACCCCGCACATGGCGTATTGATGCATATCTCCTTGACCCGAAAACCATCGGCCAAGGTGGTGGATGATGATGCGTTCGGGGTCCGGTGAAGGCTCACCCTCCAGCATCGGAACGAGGCTGAATCCATCAAGTTTCTGCCGGTGATCTTCTTCAAGAGAGACCCCCGCAATTTCAGCCAGCGTGGGCAGAACGTCGATGTGACCGGCCAGATCATTCACGACGCTTGGCTTGAGCTGGCCTTTCCAGTTCCAGAACGACAGCGCACGGATGGACCCGTTCCATGCACCGCCCTTGTGCCCTCGCATGTGGGCGTTCCAGACATCGACGCCATAGGTCCCGCCGTTGTCGTTGACCAGGATGACCAGCGTGTTCTTGCGAAGCCCTGATTCATCCAGATAGGCCAGCAGTCTCCCGATGTTCTCATCGATATTGGAAACCATCCCCAGGAACGTGGCTTCCTCGTCGGAGACCTTGCCCTCGAACGGCTTCTTGTATTGCTCGGGAACTTTCAGGGGCGCATGGGGCGAATAGGTGGACAGGTAACAAAAGAACGGCCCGTCCTTGTTGGACTTCATGAAACGCATGGCTTCGTTGAAGAGGATGTCTGTACGGAAGCCTTCGTGCTCTTCCGGTTTGCCGTTCCTGACCAGCGTGGGGTTGAAGTGACTGTTCTGACTGTCCCCCTGGGTCATCACCGCGACATCGAACCCGCGATTCTGTGGGAGAAACTCGTCTGACATCCCCAGGTGCCATTTGCCGAACATCCCGGTTGTGTAACCGCCACGCTTGAGCACCTGCGGCAGCGTCACGGACTTCAAGCTCATCCGTTCTCGTCCCTGGATGGTGTGGGTGACCCCGGATTTGAAGGGATACATCCCCGTCAACAGAGCACACCGCGTGGGGGAACACGAGGGCGAGACGACAAAGTTGTCAAAGCGGACACCTGTGCTTCCCAGAAGGTCCATGTTGGGGGTTTTGAGGATGGGGTTGCCGTGAAGACTCAAGTCTCCGTAGCCTTGATCGTCCGTGAGGATCAGGATGATATTGGGTTTCATAGGTAGAGAACCGGCAAGGGTGCGTCCCGCAACAGAGACAATCAAGAGCAAGACATACATATAAAGGCGGTGCCTCTTCGTGTATGTCATTGGGGATCGTTTCCTGTCAATCGCCGGTGTGTGACTTGGCGGCTGTATAGATTCAGCCCACTTTATTTGCGCCGGCGGTATTCGCCGCGCGGGCCGGCGTTTTCCATGATCGCCTTCGCTTCCTTTGGCCAATTTGAGCCCTTCACCTCGATGTTGTCTCTGACCGTGTTTTCCTGTGCCAAAATTGTTGCGAATCGACAATTGTGATAGTTCTTTTCGAACACATTTTTATAGTTCGGTTTGTTGCCCGAGAAGAAGGCCGCCTCCACGTTTTCGATGACATTGTCGTGGACGTGCTTGAAGCAACTGCCGTTGTCGAGGTAGATCCCGCAGATGCCGTAATTGCCTGCAAATTTCGAGCGCGTGACGCTGTGGATGTAGTTGCCGTGAATCTGCATCCCTTCGATCTTCCCGAGCGTGTAGATGCCGCCTCCGTCGTCGTGCAGGCCCATCACGTGGTGGATCAGGTTGAAACCCACGTCGTGGTTACGCGCGGCCGTGTCCTTGTCGTTCCACGACCAACCCGTGCTGATGCCCGTGTAACGGACATCGCGGATTTCGTTGTGGAGGATCGACACGTCGGGCGTGCATGTCACGAGGATCCCGCAGCCGTTGGAGTATTCCGTGCCGACCCGCTCGACGGTATTGTCTTCGATCCTGTTACCGGTGGACTTTTCGTCATCCAGCAGCAGATAGATACCTCCTGCTGACGTATCCCTGACGTAATTGCCAACGATCAAACAGTCGCTGACCTGATCTCGGATGGCAACGACGCCGTGGGCTCCGGTTCTTCTAACGGTGCAGCCTCGGATTTCCACGTGTTTGGCGTTCTCGAGTTGGATGGCTCCGGGAACAGGCGTATTGTTGTCGAAATGTGCCGCCGCGCTGCTGTAGTGGGTCGCCGATTGCATGACCGTGTAACCCCTGCGGTTGGGTTCGGTCCAGTTGCTGTGCTCAAAGGTGAGGCCTTCGAAGGCGACATCGTGCACCATGTCGTCAGGCGAGGTCCCCTTGATATCAAAGAGGGTTTCAACCGTGGGCACGATCACCTCGGCGGTGGAGAGGTCTTCACCCTCTCGGGGTATGTAGTAGAGGACATCTTCCTTGGTATTCAGATAAAACTCGCCCCCGGTATCCAGAAATTCATAAGCGTTCTCGTACCAATGCGGCGTTCCGCCTTGCTCCATGTGAAACATCGCCCGGGAGGTGTTCTCCGGCTCCTGGAAGCTGATCGTTCCACCGTCGATGCCCGAGATGCGTGCCCGCTTCTGTTTCCAGTGGGTGACCATCACGACTTCGACTTCGTTGAGATTGCCCCACGTTTCCCAGCCGGCGAGTTCCTCCGGCTTAACCTTGAGTTGGTGCGGCTTGGAGCCGGTGACATTCGCACCGCCGAGGTATCCCCCCAGGGTGACTTCGCTGGTTCTGTTTGGGTATCGCGCGCGCACAGCCCGCTCCCCGTTGACATAGATTTGCCTGAACTCCAGGTCGCCAACCGGCGCCTTGTAGATGTTCTTCTCCTTGTCGTGGATCACCCAGCCCTTGACCGCACGTCCACCGCTGACAATCGGCGTCTGACCCGGGAGGGCTCTGTAGATGATTTTGTGGCCGTTCGTGCCCGAGTCTTTCTCACCAAAGACTACTGAAGAAGTGAGCACGTATGTCCCGCCGCGGAGATAGACGGTGATATCCCCGGTCATGTCGCTGTTGATCCCAGCCACACTCTCCCGAGCGTGCTCGATGGTCTGAAACGGTTTGTCTTTCGTGCCGGGGTTTGCGTCGCTGCCATCGGGTGCGACAAAGAGTTCCGTGGCAAACGTAGTGGATGACATGATCAAGGCCAGGGATATCGTGAGAGTTCTCATTGCGGCCTTTCGTGGAGAGGGCGACTTCGGCGACCGGTGATCGGCTGCCTTTTTTATGACGGGCGTCGCGGTGCTTGTTTTGGTTGATTCTTGGCCGAGCCGGTCGAACGGTTTGGCAAACCGGCGCGGATTATGCGGTAGTCTCAGCCATGCTCCAAATCCCTGCCGATCTGCGTCACGCCCTCGCGGGCAAACCGAATCTTGTTATCAACTCAACGTGCAGCATCTTGCAGATATTGCATTGAGCCGTGAACGTATCTATAGAGAACGGATCAATCCCCCTGGCCGCTGGTCTTGTTGAACATATAGCGGTAGATCGACCACAACCCGTCCCGCTTGCGGAGCACGAAGAGCTCGCGGTTGGCCTCGGGCATCTCGGCGCCAAGGGCACGAACCTTGACCGTCCCCTCGGAACGCGTGACAGCGATCGCGGTGTTGTGATCGACCTCGATCTCATCGATGGTGAAGGCGATCTTGAGCTGGATGGTATTGAAAATACCGGTATACGCCGCGAGGACCTGTTCATGTCCCCGTGATGAAGGGAACCCCAGTGGCATGAACACCCCGTCGGGGTGATAGAGCTTGGCAGCGCTCCCGGCGTCCGACTGGTTCAGCGCGGTCTCATACTTTTTGAGCAGGTCATATATGGCGTTCTGGTCGTCGGGCATGGTTTGTCTCCGTGGGTCAGCAAGTCAAAAAAATAGGGGCACCGGGTCCATCTACGCCGCACGGATGATGGGGTAGATTGCCAAGCCCGTTCTATCACTCATGAACCGGGTTGGTCTCGGTGGCAGGCTTGTCTGTTTGAGATCGTAGATGCTGGGTTTCAAGAACCGGTGTAGGTGGGCTGTCGATTCAATCACTGCGCCTCGGCCTTGGGGTATAGGGGGAGGTAGCCTGATACGCGATTGGCCTGCAATTGAACCATCGAGGCTTTGTGGTTGTTGGCCTCGAACCCGTATTCTTTGACGTGACCGTCTGTAAAAAGATAGTTGATGGTAACGTGACCGTTGTATGAAGAGACCGCGCCTCGATCTACGTTTGTTTGAATTATCAGCTTGCTGCCCCCGCGGATGTGATTCGAGGTTTTGTAGCCGCCCGTGGGGTATTCCGAAATAGCGTCGGACGCCAGAATATTGAATCTTTTATTATTGTAAGCAGACCCGTCAAGATAAAACTGATTGAAGAGTTGCGTGCCGCCCGGCCCGTTAAGCATCGCACCGATGTTCTCGGGGATCACCTCGGTGGTGGACCAGGGAGCCCAGCTCTTAAAGGTGGTCCCTTCGCAGGTGTTGGCGTAATTGTTGTAGGTCGGATATCGGGCGTCGGTGCGCTTGCTGAAATTGGCTGACTGGGGGCACAGAAACAGCTTATTGAAAACAGGTGAGACATCCCTGTAATCCTTGAAACGTTCATAACCGGTGTAGGGCCCAAGACGAACGTAGTCTATGCCGCATGACCTTGTCGAAGGCAACCACTTTCCTGTACCCGTGAATAGCTCCCGGATGGGATACCACTTCCTGTTATCAATGGCGTAGGCGGTGAATGCGGTCCCGATCTGTCTCTGATTGCTTTTGCAGGCAACCAGCCGGCCCGTGTAACGCGCGCTCTCCAGCGCGGGCAACAGCAGCGCGATGAGCAATGTGATGATGGTGACGACCACCAGGAGTTCCACAAGGGTGAAGCCCGCGGGGCGGCGGTTCGGCTTGGTCATACTCGGTTCCTTTCAACAGGAACACCAGACGTAATACAAAACGGTTGAGCGACCCCTTGATCCATAGACCACTCAACCGCGGAGGAGTTCGGCCTCGTCACTTCTCGATCAGCCACGACGACGGCCGCGACCGAAAACCATCAGCCCGCCCAGACCCAGCAGCGCCAGCGACGCGGGTTCGGGGACGGTGCTGGTATCCTCGTTGATGTCCATGTTATCAATCCATATGTCATGCCGATAGGTGTCTAATAGGGAGCCGGTGATATACAGCGTGGTCTGGGTTGAAGACGCGACAAAGGTAAAGTTGACAGTTTTCACAACTTCGAAGCCGCCGTTTGCAACCGTATTTGCGACCGTATCTGATCCCAGTGCTGTGCCACTCGTGGAGTCTGCGCCGTTATAAGCCGTGGCAGTTACCGTGTAGCTAAGGTCCGTTTCATTGGCACCCCAGATCGTTGTTTGAAAGGCGACTTGGTATGTGGCATTAGTCACCGTTGTAAGATTCAAGTGAAACGCTGCTGCTTCGGGGACTACCGGGGTTTGTTGATTTGCACCATTACTATTAAGGATATTGATCGCTGGAGCTGGATTGCCTTTGCCAGCAACGAAACCAACATTGCCACTGTCGACGGTGTAATCGCTCACATCGGCGCTCGCCGTGGTCGCGGTCGTGCTGCGGGTACTTCCAGAACTTGCACCCCCGGCCATTGAGTCATCGAAGTAGGGCAGAAAGGCGGCATGGGCCGAGCTAACCAAGACGAGCATCGCCAGCGCGGCAAGGGTGAGTGAGCTGGTGTTGCGTGTCATGCTTCGTTCCTCCGTCTGTGAAATGTGGGCCTGTCATGTGGACAGTTGCGTCCCGTGTGCATTGCGAGTGGACGTTCCACTCAACGGCACCCCAAAAATACCACACATGTTGCGCGCGTCAAGAGGCATTTTGCGTAAATCAGATATGCATTTTGCGCAGCGGGGATGCGTTCAAGCCTTGGGTGTGTGTTGACGGCGGTACTGTCCCGGGCTGACGCCCAGCGCCGCGCGAAAGACTCGGCAGAGTTGGCCGGGCGTGCTGAAGTTCATCGTCTGTGCGAGCTCGGCGATGGGCAGGTCCGTTTGCTTGAGAAGCTCGGTGATCTTTTCCAGCCGTCGGCGTTGGTACTCCTTGGCAATCCCCCGGCGGAGGCTCCGAAAGAAAGCGATTTCCAGTCTTCGTCGGGAGACGCCGACGTGCTGGGCAATCTGATCGACCGAAAGGTTCTCGGTCACGTGGTCCCACATGAAGCGCATCGTGTCGAGCACGAGCGGGTCGGAGACGGCCAGCATATCGGTGCTCTGCCGGGTGACGATGTCCAAGGGGGGGATCATCACGGTGGTCTGCTGGGGCGTCTGGCCCTTCATGAGCTGGCCGAGCATGTCCACGGCGGTCTGGGTGATGCCATCGATGTCATGCGGCACCGCTGTGATGGGCACCGGCGAGCACTCACAATAGATCTCATCGTTTCCGATGCCCATGACGGCCAGTTCTTCGGGCACGCGAAAGCCGGCCTCGTTTGCCCAGTAGCAGTAGAGGTCGGCGTGCCTGCTATCGATTGCCAGAAGCCCCGCGGGCATGGGCAGTAATTTCAACCACGCAATGAACAGTTCCTGCTGAGACTTCCAGCGAGCCTCATAGGGGGTTTCGCCGGGCATGTGTTCATCGGTGCGGTCCTGCGGTATGCGCAACAGGTGGCACTCGCACTGGAGTTCGGTGGCGCGTTCGGCGAAGGCGTTGTAGATCTTCTTGTTGCCTCCCCAGGGATCACGTCCGACGAACGCGACGTGCCGCAAGCCGCGCTGGGCGAAGTGATCGGCTGCCCTGCGTGCCGCCATCGGCCGGTCCGACATGACCGCGGGCACGATGGGGTCGTGGGGATTGGGGAACGTGCCGATCCGTACGACGGGGACCCGCCGACTAATCAAATGTTGCACAACGGGGTCGTCGGCCAGGACATCGACGATCGCCCCGCGCGGGGTGAGGCCCTCGGGCATGTTCCCGAAGAACTTGGCCAGGCTGATGAGTTGCCACCGGCGCTGCCGGGCCAATTGGATCAGGCGTGAGGCGACCTCTTGGTGGGCTCCTTTCGCGCTGTTGACGTGGATGACCACCCGGTCCCAGCCCAGGCGCCGACCGGTCAGGTCGTGGATCTGTGACAAACGGTCGCTCATCACGGCAAGCGTAATCGTGTCGCGGGGCGGTGACAAGACTGATGCGTTGGCGTTTCGGGTCGATCCCGGGTTGAATGCTGTGAGGCTCCGGGAACATTATGATCCCCATGGGCGTCTACAGATGGGGCACTTCGCACTTCACCCTTATCAAGGAGAATTGGCCATGTCCGGTTCAATGACAAGAACAGGCGTGAACAGAGCACTCGCGGTGGTCTTGAGCCTGGTGCTGATGGCGTATGTCGGTGGCAAGGCGCAGGCCAAAAACTGATAGGAAATTTGAATCCAGGCGGGCCGGGAGCGGGGGCTTGGGGGGTGAGGGGTTAACACATTGATCAACTTCGTCAGGACATTGAAAATCGATATGGTCCACACGATGATCCCAGTAGAATCCCTGTTTACCCATAAGTAATATATAATATGAAATAAATACAGGATATGCCAAATGCGACCAAAGCAGTGCTTTACATCTATGCGGTTCATCTGGTTACTTAGCACGTCATTGTTTATTCTTGCTGTCATTACATCTTATCTTGGTTGGACGGTAGTACGCATTAACCCAATGGTACAAATGCGCGTCGAGCCAGAATATGATTCAAAGTACCCGAGATGCTTTCCATATCCTGATGTGATTATTGAAACAGCCGCTAAATATGCTGAACAAAAGTATTCTAAGCAGATGGCAGCACCAAGAGAGAAGGTGTTTGTTTGGGCAAGCACCTTATTTTATTCTTGTGCAGACATCACATTAATAGTAATGCTTCTACTGGTTGTTGTGATGATTAAAAGTAAAAGAGGTGAAAAGAAAAGGGACATTCTGAATTATCATGACGATGCGCGATGAACTCCACCACGACCTACGCCTTCACTGATAGGAAATTTGATTCCAGGCGGGCCGGGATCGGGGGCTTGGGGGGTGAGGGGTTAACAGATTCTCGGGTTATTGATGTACAGGATCCCTTCACTGATACCTTGCTTCTGCATAAGCGCGGCCGCCTGTCCTTCAACGTGCGTGCGAGTCCACCGATTGAAACCTGCTGCGCCCTTCGGCATCATACCGCCATATCCGTTCCAGCCGCTTGAGAGTTCAAACTCCCCGGCTGGTGTTCGCAATACACCGCGTGTCAACGGACTGTTCGGAACCTTAGGAGCAACCCATTCAACATTCCCGGCGCCATAGCGGGCTTTCAGCGTTTCGTTCCAACTCTAGCCCGTCATGGGTTTGTGGGCTAGCCCCATTGCATTCTTTGGGGCCGCACCACTCCTGAATATTCTACCAACCGCATTCGCCCCCGCGCGCACTTTGGGTAGTGTCCGTCAAGTTTCGCACATTGGTTCTGCTGCTCCCGTAGGGAAGGATGATCCTCTGCCTCACCCCCTAGGGGGTGAAAAATTTTGCAACTGACTCTCAGCCTACGCCCACGCTCATCTCGGCCGCGATCTGTTC
>WGMF01000047.1 GCA_016125215.1 Phycisphaera sp. | reverse complement strand
GCTGCGGTCGTTGGCCTGCCGCACCCGACAGGCCTTGTGGGAAGCAATGCAATCCGTGCTCGATCAAGTGACCTCCAACGACGCCGCACACTGCTACCGACACTGTGGGTACACGCTACAAACGGAATAGGTTTGCTCTATCATCGCGCTTGTCGTGACGCTGTCGGTGGTGTGCTGCCATACGGCGTGGGCTACGCTCATGTATGGGTCTCTGAGTAACTTTGACTGCATCAACGATACGGGCCAGGAAGCACACGGTTTTGAGATCGAGCTGGACAACTGCTCGCCTTCTGATGTGTATTCCACATTCGGCGCACCCTACAACCGGTATGGCACGCCCACGATCACGACCGACGGCACCAACACCTTTGTGCGGTATGAAAGCACATACAACAACGGGGCGTGGGCCGCGGGCACCGTCTCGGGCACGTACTCACCGACGGGCGGCCACTCACTGTTCAACGGCGCTACGCCGGGCTATCCGGGAAACATCCCCGGCGACCACTTCGGTGTGGCCCTGAGCATCAACCCCAGTAACACGGTCTATACCTGGTTGCTCGACGGTGGCGGCGGTACGCTGGTCAAAGCCGGGTCCAGCGTGAAAATCCCCGCGCCTGTGCTGAAGCAAGTCGCCGCGGCCAACCCCGTGAACCCGCTGGCGGTGCAGGCTGTGATTCAAGCCCCGCCCCCCGAAGTGGGTCAACAGCTTGCCGACGCGATCTGGGCAAAGGTGTTCATCACGGTGGTGGAAAACGCCGGGCCGGTTGAACTGGATGATCTGGTGCTGGGCAATGCCGTCGTGCCCCCCGAAACAGAAACCGAGATCGAATGGATCCTGCTCCAGGACGACCCGGCCAACCCCGACCGCCAGGAGAAGATGGATGAGGGTGACGTCGCCGCGGGCAATGAATCGATCACCCGCTGTTACGAGTTTTACAATTACATCGGGGAATACGACCCGGAAAACCACGAGGCTCTGAGCGACGCATACGATCCCAGCCTGGTGGGCGATTACCTGGGCAATCAAAACGTGGCGTTTAATTTCGCCGCGGCGATCCCCGAACCGGCCACATGCGTGTTGCTGGGCGCATTGATGGGCTGTGTGACAATGGCCCGTCGGCGTAGTCGCTGAAAAAATCCGGTTGCCCGAGGCCGCATGGTCTGACGCGCGTTGCAAACGGGGTTGAGCGCCTTAAAGCAATCAACACCCCGAGCCTCACGCGTGGATCATGCGGCCCTCGGCGCCGAGCGCCGCTTCGTGCACCGCTTCACTCAGCGTCGGGTGGGCGTGCATCGTGGCAATGAGTTCGTCGGTCGTCGCTTCGAGGCGTTTGGCCAGACCCATCTCAGCCAGGAGTTCCGTCACGCTCTCGCCGACCATGTGGACGCCCAGGATCTCGCCGTGCTTGGGGTCGGAGATGATCTTGATAAAGCCCTCGGTCGAGCCGAGCGCCTGCGCCTTGCCGGAGGCCTGGAAGGGGAACTTGCCGACCTTGTAGCCGACACCCGGCTGCAGGCCCTGAGCCTTGCACATCTGCTCGGTCATGCCCAGCGACGCGACCTGCGGGAGGCAATACGTGCAGCCGGGGATCGAGGAATAATCGACCGGGTGCGTGTGGAGGCCGGCGATCTTTTCAACGCAAACGATCGCTTCCTCGCTGGCCACGTGCGCCAGCCACGGCGGGCCGATCACGTCGCCTACGGCGTAGACCCCTTTGACGCTTGTCTGATAGTTCGACTTGTCGACCTTGATGTGGTGCTTTTCGATGGCAATGGGCAACTGTTTCTCATCGAACAGGCCGTCGAACTTGCCCGCAACACCGATGGCCACGAGCACCTTGTCGGCCTTGAGCGTGGTCTTTTTCGATTCGTCGCTGACGGGTGCGATATCCACCTCCACGCCCCCCCCGGAAGTTTTCCGGACGGCAAGTGTCTTGGTGGATGTCATACACTCGACGCCCTGTTTCTTGAACGACCGCGCAACAACTTTCGACACATCCTGGTCCTCGTTGGGCAGGACGTTGTCGAGCATCTCGATGACCGTGACCTTCGTGCCGAAGGCGTTGTAGAAATAGGCAAACTCCATCCCGATCGGCCCGGCACCGATGACGATCAGTTCCTTCGGCTGCGCGGGCAGCGACATCGCTTCCTTGTAGTTGATAATCCGCTCACCATCGAACCCCGCCCCCGGAAGCGCGCGCGGGCCGGCCCCGGTGGCGATGACGATGTGTTTACAAGTCAACGTTTCTGTCTTGCCGTCCTTGTCGGTGACTTCGACCTTTCCAGCGGCAACAATCTTCGCGCTGCCGGCAATGTGGGCAACTTTGTTCTTCTTGAAGAGCGAACCGATGCCGCGGTTGAGCGTGCCCGCCACGCCGCGCGACCGCGCGATGACCTTCGACCAGTCGTGACGCACGTTGTCTGCCAGGATGCCCCACTCGGAGGCCTCGTTCTTGAGTCTGGAATAGAACTCGGCCCCGGCGAGCAACGCCTTGGTCGGGATGCAGCCCCAGTTGAGGCAGACGCCCCCGAGCAGGTCGCGCTCGACGCACGCGGTCTTCATGCCCAATTGAGCTGCGCGGATCGCCCCCACATACCCCGCCGGCCCGCCACCAATCACGATCATGTCATAGGTATTCTCACTCATAACGGGGGATTGTAGCGGATCGCGGCCAGTTGTTTACAATACCGATTAAGTGCCGCGATCTCCCTCGCCAATACGTGATCTATCTTCTTTGTTCCACGATGATGGGAACCAAGATGTGTCGCTGCTTATTGAGCGCTCTTCGATAATGGGATCAACAACCCGCAAGCGCGGCAAGAAAAAAATTGCGTTCGGTTGGTACGGCGGTAAATATAGCCATCTTGAATGGTTGCTGCCTTTATTACCTCAAACGCACCAGTATTGCGAACCCTTTGGCGGATCGGCGGCAGTATTAATTAACAGATCGCCCTCGCCGGTGGAAACCTACAACGATCTCGATGGTGAGGTAGCCAACTTCTTTAGGACTTTGCGCGAGCACAAGGCTGACCTGGTGGAAGCCATTGGGCTGACGCCTTTTTCCCGCGAAGAGTTCTCCATAGCCTGTCAAGGCCCCGAACCCGGGATTTCAAACCTCGAGAGGGCGAGGCGTTTTTACGTCCGTGCGAGGCAAGTCCGTACAGGTCTGGCGCAGACCGCCAGCCTTGGGCGATGGGCAAACTGTAAGCGCACAAGCCGGGCCGGTATGAGCGGCGTGGTATCGCGATGGCTGGGGGGGGTTGAAGCGTTGCCTGAAATAGCTGAGAGACTCTTGCGCGTTCAGATCGAGAATCGGCCCGCGCTTGAAGTCATCGATCTTTATGACGATCCTAAAACGCTTTTTTATTGCGATCCGCCTTATGTCCACGAGAGTCGGGGCGATGCAAAAGCCTACGGCTATGAGATGACCGACGAGCAGCACCGCTCCCTCGCCAAAGCCCTCAGACGGGTCAAGGGCAAGGTGGCCATCTCGGGATACCGCAGTGCGCTCTATGACGAGTTGTACGCCGATTGGCTGCGTATCGAGGCCCCCGAGAAAAATTGCCACTCGGTCAAGCAAGCCCGGCAAGAGCTGCTGTGGGTGAATTACAACCCCTCGGTCTCGAACAAGGGGAACGGACGGTGATAGATAAGGCCCGAGTGATTCTGTCACAACTATGGGAAGCGTCGCTCGCGACTCAAACTGTGGACCTGCCGGGGGATCTCTTCGATGACATCAAGGCTTGCATCAATTCACGAACAAAGAGCTATCGCTATGTGCTCCCGACTCATCTTTTGGCCAAGCTGGCGGATTCTTCGCTGGATTGTCGGGCGGTTCAAGAGAGTTCGGGCTTGGAACGGTCTTTTGATGCTCGATCATTTTGTCGTGCCGTGATCGTGCCGTTTGACCGTGGGCACCACGCGGTATTGGGTGGCTCGGGCGATCCCTATGTCAGCAACCCACTTCGGATTCCCGCCATTCTCAACGAGCACTCTGGGCCACAACGGGATCGAAAGGGTTTTGACGCCCTGTGTCGTGTGCTCGGCGCGGCGCAGGAACAACCTCGTCTCGTACGACCGATGATGTTGGCGGTGATTCTATGTATCCGCGTTCGTTTGACGCGGGTGGCTATCACCTATCCGACACCCAACCGTGTCGCCAAGGGAGCCAGCCAGTCAACGATCCTGTCCTTCTTGGCGGCACGGACGGGTGGCAGGCGGATGCAAGCCGTTGCGGTGGCCTTATTCCAATGCATCGGCGAACGGTTTAAGCTCTTCCAATCTGTCGTGGCCGGCCACGTGAACGCCGCAGATTCGCGCACGGGGCATGCGGCAGACCTTATTTGTACGGATTCCAACGGTACCGTTGTTATGGCGGTCGAGGTGAAAGACCGCCAATTGGCTATCCGCGAAGTGCAAGATAAATTGCCCGCCACAAGAGCACAGGGAATCGGTGAATTACTTTATGTGGTGCGTGGCGGTTTAGAGAAGGATGAAGAGGAGGCCATGGGAAAACTCGTTGAACACCAGTTTGTCAGCGGACACAATATCTACGTGTGTGAGTTTGAAAACCTGCTTGATATCACTTTGACGCTTTTTGGCGAAGACGGTCGGCGGCTGTTACTGGAACGGATTGGCCAATCACTTGACGAATATGGCGAATTGGCCGACCGCGAACAATGGCAATCCCGCTTGGCCTCCATGTAG
This sequence comes from Phycisphaera sp., assembly GCA_016125215.1. Lineage (GTDB taxonomy): Bacteria > Planctomycetota > Phycisphaerae > Phycisphaerales > Phycisphaeraceae > RI-382. Next base: position 31,377 of record WGMF01000047.1, on the reverse strand, counting down.
AAAAGGATCGCAATGCCCACTATCAAGGCTGTCGTCAGTGTCATCGGCAAGGACCAGAAGGGGGTCGTCGCGCGGTTTGCCACCTTCCTGGCTGAGCACGGCATCAACATCCTCGACATCGAGCAGCAGGTCGTCCACGGGCGGTTCATCATGGACATGCTCGTGGACCTGGCGGACATGACGCTCTCGCTCGACGAGCTGGTCACCGGGGCGATCGACCTGGGCAAGAAGATCGACATGCAGGTGCGTGTGGCGCTGCACGACCAGAAACGCCTCAAGCGCGTCGCGGTGCTCGTGAGCAAGGAATCGCACTGCCTGGACCGACTCATCGAAGACGAACGCAACGGCGACTACCGGGGTCGCGGCAAGATCGTCTGCGTATTGGGCAACCACCCGGACCTCGAACCGGTCGCGGCCAAGGCCAATATCCCCTTCGAGTTTGTGCCCTCGACGGACAAGCCCAGACACATGGCCTGGCTGCTCGAACGCCTCAAGCACTACAACGCCGACCTCGCGGTGCTCGCGCGGTACATGCAGATCGTCACGCCCGAGGTGGTCGAGGCGTTCCGTCACAAGATCGTCAATATCCACCCCTCGCTGCTGCCCTACTTCCCGGGCGCCAAGCCCTACCACCAGGCGTGGGCCAGCGGCGTGCGCGTCACCGGTTGCACCGCGCACTTCGTCACCGAGTCACTCGACGAGGGGCCGATCATCTTGCAGGATGTTTTTCATATCGACGTCGGGCGCGACACGGCTGAAGACGTGCGCCGCAAGGGGCAGACGCTCGAGGCCCAAGTGCTCGGACGCGCGGTGCAGATGTTCCTCGATGAAAAACTCGTGGTGGTGGACGACAAGGTCGTCTTCCGCCCCGGGCTGAGCACGTTCCTCGACCACAACAGCGACCCCGAACCCTCCAACAAGGAGTAACCCACCATGACCCAGGCCCCCGCCAACAACTTCCCCGGGATGCAACCGCCCCCCACGCCGCCGGCCAAGAGCAACACGTGGATGGTCGTGCTCTTCGGCTGCCTCGGCGCGTTTGTCGTGTGTGTGATCGTGTGCGGTGGTGTGGCGTGGTACGTGATGAGTAACGTCAAAAACATCGCGGCCGAGGGGGTCAAGGTCGTCGCGGTGCAGGCCATCAATCAATCGCAACTGCCCGACGACCAGAAGAAGGGCGTCATCAGCCACATCGACCGGGTCACGGCGGAATTCAAGTCGGGCAAGATCACGCTCGAACAACTCGGCAAGGTGCTGGAAACGGTGAGCGAGTCGCCGCTGCTCTACGTCGGGGCGGTCTACCACGTGCGCGGCGCGATCATCCAGCCCTCGGGCCTGAGCGCGGATGAGAAGAAAGAAGCCGACCGCTCCGCGCAGCGTGTGGCCAGGGGCCTGTATGAAAAGAAGCTGGTCGAAGCGGACATGAACTACATCGCCGACCCGATCATGATTGTCGACGCCAACGGTGAGCAACAGCTCAAGCCCAACCCGACCGACGACGAGGTCCGTGAGTTTGCCAAACGTGCCAAGGAAAAAGCCGACGCCGTCAACATCCCCGACGAGGATTTCACGGTGGACATCGCCGACGAACTGGGCAAGGCGATCGACAAGGCGACGGCGAATCCCTGACCCCGCGTTCAGAGAACGTGGGTGTTCGTTTGGAGGGCATGGAGTTTTTCAACGACCAGCGGCGCGATCAAGCCGACGACTTGTTTCTCGCTCAGGTGGGCGACGTTGAGCGTGAGGGAGAAGGCGTCGGGCGTGTGCGGGTGGTCGGGCCAGAACTTGTGATAAAACGCCTGGCGGTTGGCGTCGATCTCGTGGACGCGCTTGCGTGCGACCTCGACCGGCAGGCCCTGCCCTTTGGCCAACGCTTCGACGCGGTACTCCAGGGGTGCCACGAGAAAAACATGCACGCCGTTGGGGATGCTCCGCGTGATGAAGACGCCACCGCGCCCCACGAGCACCACGCGCCCGCTTGTCGCCAGCGCCCTGACTGTGTCGCACACGCGGTGGTAGAGCGCCAGGTCGCTCGGGTCGTTGGTCGAAAAGCTCATGCCCTCGACCAGATCGGTCAGCCACGTTCGGCTGACATCCTCAAAACGGTGCAGGAGTGTCGCGGGGATGCGGTGTTCGTCGGCGATTTTTTCGACCAGTTCACGGTCGAAGGCCTGCCACGGTCGCGGGCCGGGGTCGATGCGGGTCAGGTGCTCAGCCAGCGCCAATGCGATCGTCCCCGCGCCGGCGCCGGCCTGCCGACTGAGGGTGACAAAAGCCGTGGACACAACCGGCGACATTGTCGGCCGCGTGACCCCGGTTTTCTTGAACTGCTCCGACCGGACCGCCGAGTGGATGGGTGGGAAAGAGGTGGACATGACAGGCTCCTTTCGCAAGGTCGCCCACAACAATTATACCCCGTAGGGTGACAGTCACCCTGTGAAAATGAAAAGTGGTGTTGAAAAAATGCGTGCCCACCCGCCACAAGTGGCGGGGCTAAATGGGAGATTATTGTCCGGCCAATTCGCGGAGGCGGGCGGTCTCGGCGTCGCTGGGGGCGAGGCTGCGGCGGGCCATCATTTTTTGGGCTGTGTCCAGGAACTTGTCCACGTCGTAGTCCTGGCCGCGCAGCGGGGCGTCGTCGGTGAGGAAGGCAAAGCGCCGGAGGTATTTCGGGGCGTAACCCGACAGCGCGACCATCGACCCGGTGGCCACACACGAGCCGGTGAGCAGCCTGGTGGAGATGGCGGTGCGGACGAAGTCGCCGATGAGCGGGCCCATGTTGGTCCGACCGGTGTTCTCGGCCGGCGTGTCTTCTTCGATTTGCATTGAGACCTTGCCGTAGGTGTTCTTGAGGTTCGAGACGTTGGTGTCGGCGCCGAGGTTGACCCACTCGCCGACGATGGCGTTGCCGAGGTAGCCGGCGTGGGCCTTGTTGGAGTGGCCGAAGATCACGGTGTGGTTGACCTCGCCGCCGACCTTGCACATCGGACCTATCACGGTGTTAGGTCGGATGTGCGCGTGGGAGGCTATTTCACTGCCCGGTCCGACGTAGCAAGGCCCCTCGATCACGCACAGCGCACCGATGACCGCGTCGTAATCCACGACGATCGGCCCCTGTGTGGTGTTGAAGACCGATGAGGGCTGGACGGTGGCGTGAGGGGAGATGTGCAAAGGGTGGTCGCCGAAGTGCGCGGCCTGGGTGGGGACGTTGTCGCTGGGGACGGTGGTGTGTGCCAGGTCGTCGCGGAGGGTGTGGGGCAGCGCGTCCTGGATGTGCCAGGGTCGGTCGATGAGCGGACGATCGTCGACGCGCTCGATGCGCAGACCGGGGAAAGCCTCGGGGGTGACTTGATAGCCTGCTTCGTGGAAAGAGGGTGTCTGGTTCAGTCGCACGCGCGCCGCGACCAGCGCCCCGTCGTGCTGGACGACCGCGCCGCCCGGTTCGAGCGCGTGGATGCGCGTGGCATACTCCACGCCGACCCATCGGCTGTTCACCAGCCAGACCATCGAATCGTCGTTGAAGTCCCGTGCGTTGACCGACCACTGCGGGTGGCGCTCGGCGATGAGTTTGCGGTGTGTGTCGGGCACAAAGGCCCCGAGGGCCGAGGTCTCGAGCACGCGCTCGATGCGCTGGCGTGTCGTCAGTGCGCCGGTGCGAAACTCGAAGACGCAGCGCAAATCCGTCATCGGCCCCCAACGGCCGCGGGCGTCTTCAAAGAGAACCAACGCGGGTTGGGCGTGTGAGGTGTCCACCATCGCAGCCCCCATCTTACCGTTTTGTGTCGGGGTGCAGGCCGATTTGTCAAGCGCCAAGCGTTGAGATTTTTTCAATGACGCGCACTTGAGGATTGACACGGAGCGCGTGTGGGTTTAGTTTTGCGTGTTGGACATTTAACCGCCGAGGTGACGGGATTGGCGCTGGTGGGCGCGACGGCAAGGTGGAACGGTGTGTGGCCCGCGTGGTTTGTGCGGACACCCCCAGACACCCACCGTCAACAACCCGTGACACGGCGATAACTTTACGACGAAAGACCTTTCAGCATGGCGAAAGTAGACGCTACGCTGTGGCGAGACATGCTCGCGTATCTCCGGAAGAAACACGCGCCCATCTGCCGCGCGTGGTTCGAGGACCTCAGGCCCACAGGCCTGGACTCGGGCCTGCTCAAGGTCCACGCAAGCAACACCGTCCAGCAGAATTACCTCCAAAGACGCTGCCTCGATCAGTTCACCGAGGCCGCCCAGGCCACAACCGGCAAACTCCTGGCCGTCCAGTTCGTCAACAAACAGGACGCCGGCTCCGTCCTCGCGGGCACACTCCACGAACCCGACCACACCCCCGGAAGTCCCGGAAGTCCCGGAAGTCAAACCCTCTCCGGAGGTCACGGCCACGGCAACGGACACGACCAATCCGCACCCTCGATCGGCAGCAGCCTCGACAAGCCCGCGACACCCAAGCCCCGCACCGAGGTCCAAACCATCCGCACCGTCACGGCAGGCCCAGCCAGCAACGGTCAATCCGACGAAACGATGCTGGCCTACGAAGACGAGATCGTCATCAGCCCCGACTGTTCGTTCGACCAGTTCGTCACCGGCCCGACCAACCGCCTGGCGTACGCCGCCGCCGTCGCCGTCGCCAACCAGCCGGGCACGGCGTACAACCCGCTGTTCATCCACGGGGGCGTCGGCCTGGGTAAGACGCACCTGTTGCAGGCGATCTGCCAGACACTCTTGCAGACCAACCCGTCGATGCGCATCTGCTACCTCTCCTGCGACGCGTTCATGAATCAGTTCCTCGACTGCGTTCAGAACGGCAAGATGAGCCAGTTCAAGCACCACTACCGCCACGTGGACGTGCTCGTGATCGACGACATCCACTTCCTGGCCAACCGCGAACGCACGCAGGAAGAGTTTTTCCACACCTTCAACGAGCTTTATCAGCACAACAAGCAGATTGTCCTTTCAAGCGACTCACCGCCGAGCGAGATCCCGCAGCTCGAAGAGCGTCTGGTCAGCCGATTCGGCTGGGGCCTGGTTGCGCCGATCACCAAGCCGGATTTCGAGACGAGGCTGGCCATCGTGCGTGCCAAGAGCAAGCTCCGCGACGTGGCGATCCCCGACGACGTGGCACACTACATTGCCAACAAGGTCGACTCCAACGCCCGCGAACTCGAGGGCGCTTTGAACAACATCCAGGGCCACGCGCTGCTCACCGAACGCCAGATCGACCTTGCCCTTGCGCAGCAGGCCCTGGGCGACCCGGTGATCCAGGCACGAAACGCCCAGGTCACCCTCCAACAGATCATCGACGTCGTCACCGCGCACTACAACGTGCGCCTCGCCGACCTCCAATCCAAACGCAGGCACAAGTCCATCACCGAACCCCGACAGGTCTGCATGTGGCTGGCACGAAAACGCACGCGCTTCTCACTCGAGGAGATCGGCGGGTACTTCGGCGGCCGCGACCACACCACCGTCATGCACTCGATCCGCAGCGTCGAAGACCGCAACACCCAGGACGAACACTTCCGCCAACAGGTCGAAATGATGACCCAGCGCATCGACAACGTGCGCTGACCTCGCCCAGATTTCCAAACACCGACACACCACGCGACGGCTATCCCATCCAACCCCCTGTCGAAAAGAGTGTGGGTCGGCTGTGGGAAAACAGACTGTTGATGTCCGAAGCCAGCAGGGGTGAACCCGACTTTTCGACAGCCCGCGTGCCCGGGCCAACCAGGAATCGGTCGGACACCCACTCGGGCCAACAGCACGGCACAACTCGAATCTTTGTTTCGACAGGTTTTCCACGCCGGGGATTTGTGTTATATATCTATATTCAGTTTGGTTTTACGTTTCAACAGCCAGCCTTGGTCCACAACGTGACAGGGCTTATGACTAAGACGAAGAGTATTTCTTTCTTATCTCTTATCAGAGTAAGACCTGACAGGACCCACAATATACCGTGCTCCTGCCCGCAAGCCTGATGTCAGCCAGAGGTGTCTTACATTTTTTACACGGCAGGCCGCCCCGCCCGTAGACCCGGTGACGCAGGGCGTACCCCCCCTTTACGCCGAGGCTGTCGGTGTAGTCCCGCAACGTGGTGCCCCCCGCGCGGATCGCCTCACGAAGGATGTGATGCAGTATCCTGGCCAACCTCTGAACATCCCGTGCATCGAGGTGGCGCGAAACGCTCATCGGATGAATCCCCGCGCGGTGCAGGGCTTCGACCGCGTAGATATTCCCCACGCCGGCCAGGACACGCTGGTCGAGCAGCGCGGACTTGATCGGCTGACGGGTGGCCCCCAGGCGGGGGATCAGTTGCCCGGTCGTGATGGTCAACGCATCGGGCCCGAGTAAACGCCAGTGATCCGACAGAGCGGACTCGTCCTTGAGTGCCCACACCCCCCCGAAGCGTCGCGGGTCACGGAAGATGACACAAGCCCCCTTGCCCGTTCTCCACCGCAAGTGGACGTGTCGATCTTGCTGCCACCCCTCATGGCCATGTTGGACCGTCAACAGTGTCCCCGTCATGCCCAGGTGAACCACAACGGTTCCCTTTTCACTCACCAGCGCGAGTTGTTTCCCGTGACGACGGAGGCCGACCACGCATTGCCCCCGAAGCAAACCGTTGGGCGAACAATCCCCCGTGACCACGTCGGGCCTGCGGATATCCACCGAAGTGATCCGCTCACCGATCACCCACGACAGCGACCGCCTCACACACTCGACCTCGGGCAGCTCGGGCATGAATTGAGTGTAACCCACCGGCCGCGGGGGGCATCTTAAGAACGAACCGTGCCCCCGATTCAACCGGAGTTTTAAACATGGCCCCCACCAAACTTTTGATAACCGTAAGCTGGGTTCTGCAGACCATCGTCGCGCTGATCCTCTTTCAGACGCTCTTCTTCAAGTTCACCGGCGCGGAGGAGTCGAGATACATCTTCCGCACGCTGGGCATGGAACCGTGGGGACGCCTCGGCTCGGGTGTGGCGGAGCTTGTTGCCGTAATCCTCTTGCTATATCCGAAGACCGTGCCCATCGGGGCGATCGTGGCGCTGGGCGTCATCAGCGGCGCGATCGTCAGCCACCTCACCAAACTTGGCATCGTGGTTCAGGACGATGGGGGGTTGCTTTTTATCCTGGCGTGCGTCGTGTTCGTCGGCAGCGCAGCGATCCTTGTGATCCGTCGGGGACAACTGCCAATCATTGGCAAACGGCCGGTCGCGGTCGGATGAGCCGTTTCACCGCACAGACCGCCCAGGTCTTCCACATCCTCAGCGACCACGGCCACTTGCCCAGGCCACGCGTCATCTCGCTCATCGCTTCGCACCGTCTGCCGCTGGGCCAAAGCGTCGCGTAACCCCGTTTCCAGAAATACTCGTTGGCGAGTCGGCGACGCAGCGCGTTTCTCTCCTCGGGCGTCAGTCCGATGTCGCCCGCAAGTTCCTCATAACCCCGCGCCGCCGCCGCCGTGATGCGCAACCGCTTCTCCACCGAGATGCCCACCGCGACCGACGAGGCGTTCTCCGCGTGGGCGCGGTAGACCAGGTGGACCTCGTCGATGTAGCCGATCCTGTGGCCGGCCTTCATCACACGCAGCGGGAAAAGCTCGTCTTCGCCCTCGTTGCGGTAGTGCGCGACAAAGCGTCGGCCAGCAAAAACGCTAGCCCGGATCACGCCGGTCTGCAGGAGGCAGCACAGGTTGTGCTCGATGCCGCAGCGCACGGTGTCCGCATCATCGAACACCCTCGCCTTGCCGGACTGCCGCGTGTGCAGCGCGAGCATCGGGTGTGGCCTGCCTCCCTCACGGAAGTGGTTGTCGCACCACTCGCGCCCGCTCTCCATGTCGACCTTCCTCGCCGCGGCGTAGACCCAGCTCACCGCCGGGTCATCGACTAACACCTTGACACAATCTTCCAAGTGATGCGGCAGCCAGAGGTCGTCGCTGTCGTAGAGGGCAAGATACTCTCCCCTCGCGTGGTCGATGCCGGTGTTCCGCGCCGCGTAGGCCCCGCCGTTGTCCTGTTTCACATACCGCACACGGTCGGCGAGGTCCCGCGTCAGTGAGTCTAACACTTGCTTAGTTTCGTCGGTCGAGCCGTCGTCGACCACGACCAGTTCCCAGTCGGTGTAGGTCTGCCCCCGGATCGCGCCGACCGCCTCGGGCAGGAACTTGGCGCGGTTGTAGCACGGCATCACCACGCTGACCAGGCCGGGCTTTGTTTTGTTGTGATCCCCATCACCCATCAGCCGACCTCCACCGCGGGGGACGCCGCCAATGCCGGGTCGAAAGCGGGCAGCGGTTTGGGCGGGGCCTTGCCCTCGGCCAGTGAACCGACCAGCTCGCACAGCCGCGACCCGACGACGCGGTCAGCCCCGAATATGTCATATCTTGCCCGGGCCAGGGCCCCCATCTTCTGTGATCGCGCGGGGTCCGCGAGCAATTTATCCAACGCATGCGTCAGCGCTTCCACATTCTCCGGCTCGATCACCACGCCCGCGCCGTCCGCAAGCCACCGCGGGATGTCGCTGACCTCCGTACTCACGATCGCCCTGCCGGCGGACATGGCATCCATCAGCTTCATCGGCAACTGGCCGATGCTCGCGTTGGTCGCCTTCTGCGGGATCACGATCACGTCGGTGCTCATCAGGAACCCGGGCAGTTTTTCGTAGGGGATCGGGTCGAGAAAATCGACCCGCGCACGGACCTCCGCCGGCGTGTTGCGTGCCAGCTCCGAATCAGCGGTCAGACCGAGGATACGCAGGCGGGCGCTGGGGTGTTTCAACTTTGCCCAGGCCTTGAGCAGAATATCCAATCCCTTGTTCTGACGCGGGCTGCCGGCAAAGGCCACCGTCGGTGGGCCGTCGCCCTCTAAAGGCTGGCGTGTGATTTCCAACACCGGTCGGCTGTGCGGGACCCAGTGGCCCCCGTAGCGCTTCTGTAAAAACGAACTACTCACCGTCATCGCGTCGGCCTCACCCATGCGCCGGTCGAGCAGCCGTGTGTAGAGCGGGCTGTTCAGGTCCGTCAGCCAGCGCTGCTTGAACAGACGAACCTCCCAGTAAAGCGAGTCGGAAATAAAACCCAACTCCCAGTCGTCGTTGTCGAGGAGTAGCGGCTTGTTGAGCCATTTTCTTGCGGACAGGCCCAGACCGAACGACGCGTTGATCGGCTTGCAGGCGTAAATCACGTCGCCGTCGATCAGGCTGCGGATAATTTTCTTTCGCTCCCGCCTGAGCCCCCACGCGCCGCTGACCTTGAACCCGCGCCACTCGAAAGCGGTGTCGTGACGCAACGGCGTCCAACGCTGGGCCACATCGCCCGGGCCGACGATCGTGACATCAAACTCAGGCGCGAGCATCCTGGCAAGCAGGTACGTCCGACCCACCGCGTTGGACGCGAGGTTGACCGTCAGGAATGTCACACGCTTCTTTGCCATGAAACCCCACAGCAACACAGCCGATCAACCCGACGCCAGCCCCCGATAAACACCGACAAGCTTCTCGATGCTCACTCGCGGCGAGTAGTGCTCGGTGACCCGGTCGCGGCCACGCCGACCCCACTCGCCCCGCAGCGCCGCGTCTTTGACGAGCGGCAGTGTTTTTTCATAGAGCGCGCCGGTGTCCGCGTTGTCCACGACCAGCCCTGCGTCGGCGACGATCTCCTCGACCGACCCGCCGCGGTAAACCACGACCGGCTTGCCCATCGCCATCGCCTCGCACACGCTCATGCCGAACGTCTCGTACTCGCTCGTGCTGATGAAAATATCCAGCGCGTTAAGAAAAGGCTGGATCGGATCGACGCGGCCGAGGTCGAGGAAGCGCTTGCCGAGGTTTTTCTTTTCGATGTAACCCGCCAGCTCCAACCGGTACTTCTCGAACTCTGGGCGTGTGTGCGCCGCGAGCACGCCCACGACGTTGTGCCCCTCCTTGACCAGTCTTTCGATCAAGTCGACATACTCCGTCACACGTTTGCGTGGCTGGAGCACCGCGGAGTAACCCAGCACGATGGCGTCGTCACTCACACCCCACCGGGCGCGTGTAGCGGCGCGCGGCTCGAGATTCGCGGTGAAGCTGGGGATGTCGATGCCCAGCGGGATGACGTGCTGGATCGATTTTTCCACCAGGCCGTCCATCGAGGGCTCGGAGTCTTGTTGTTGTTGATACGAGGTCCAGAGCACGGCGTCGGGCTTGCGTTTGCCGCCGAAGGCCCACTGCGTCCACGCGCGGTCGGGTCGGTAACGCACGTGGCAGACGACCGGGAGTTTTGTTAACCGTCGCAGCGAGAGGGCAAAGGGGTAACAGGCGTGCTCGTTGCAGTGGATGATGCGGGCTTTGTGCTGCAGCGCAAACCGCGCGGTGGCACGCGCTTCGCGCCACGAGGCAAAGAGCGTCTTGAAGCTCATCCTCGGCATCGGGGTGATGCGTGTGGGAACGTGGTGTTCGCGTGCCCACCTAGCCAGGTCGTCCTCCGCCACGACGCCCAGGATCGGCGTGACCGCCAGCGACGGGCCAAGCTCGATCCAGTTGCAGAGGATCCTCGCCGTGCCGAAGGTCTTGCGGTTGATGGTGAGGTAGAGCACGTTCACGACGATTGACCTTTCGCGGGCCGGGCGGCGCGGTTTGTGGGGGCGTTATTTATTTTGTCAGATATTTTGTCGGCCCGGCCCTTGCCAAACCGTGAACGGGCGCTGCAGGCGAGGTAGGTCTTCCACATGGACAAGTTCAGGGGCGCGTAGCGCAGGCCGTTGCGCATCGCGCCGAGCGCTTCGGTGCGCCTGCCGTGCCGCCAGAGCAAGGCGTAACCCAGCCGCCAGAACCACTCGCGCGAGAGCCTGGTGTGCAGGGCTTTGATCGCGGCGGGATTGTCCTGAATGGCGTCTTCAACGCTGCCCGCGGCGGCGAGGTATTCGCGCTGCACGGAGAGGCGTTTATCAAGCGGCCAACTCTCGGCGCTGGATGCGGAGCTTTGTTCTTCGTGGACTTGATAGATGACGTGGACATCCGGCAAATAGCCGACCACGCCGCCGGCCGCGTAGAAGCGCACCGCCAGCGCCCAATCCTCCCCGACACGGAAGAGCGGGATGCGAAGCGAGCCGAGCGCTGCGGCACGGACGACCGAGGCCTGCAACCCCCCGCAGTGGTCGCGGTTGATGACGCACGGTACGAGGTCGTCGTCGATCACGATGCGCAGGTCGCCGACCTGTCTGGTCTTGAGCGACATGAACGCGCGCGGCTGACCCTTGCGGATGTAGGAGTGCTCGACGAGAACGCGCCCGGTCTGACGGTCGATGCGTTTCCCCGCGCCGAAGACCCAGCCCACGTCGGCGTTGGCGTCGAGCGCCGCGACACACCGCTCCAGGTGGTGTTCGACCCAGAGGTCGTCGCTGTCGAAGAAGGCCAGGTATTGGCCGTGCGCCCAATCGATGCCGGCGTTGCGGGCCGCGGCCGGGCCGGCGTTGGTCTGGCGAAGGTATCGGAATCTTTCACCGAGGTCGGCGGTGAGGGGCCCTAACACTTGTTGAGTCTCGTCCGTCGAGCCGTCGTCGATGACGATGAGTTCCCAGTCTTTGAACGTCTGTGCGCGGATCGATTGCAACGCGCCGGGCATAAAGCCGGCTCGGTTGTAGGTGGGCAGGATGATGCTGACGCGGGGCATGGAGGCACTTACGGGGTCTTGGGTTTACGGGGTGATGTCCTCGAAGTTGGCCAGGGATTGTCGGAGGACCCCCGGGAGGTGGGATTCGATTACACGGGCGATTTCGGGGCTTTTTTCGGTGCGGTTGCGCATCCACATGGCGAGGGCTTCTGGCGAATCGGGGAGACGGGCGGTGGGCATGAGGCTGTCGCCGTTGAGGCCGAAGTGGGCAAACTGGCCCTCGAACTTGCCTTGATAGGGGAAGCCGGTGACGGGCCGCGCCATGCCGAGCGTGGCCAGGCCCAGGTGCAGTCGGCAGGTGAAGACGTGGACGCACGAGCCTGCGATGCGCTTGAGCATCGGCGCGGAGGGCATCGGGTCGGCGATCATGGCGATGCCGGGCGCTTGGGCTTGGATGCGCTTGTGCAGGTCGCGGAGGTATTCGATGCCACCCTGGTCGTCGTGGGGGATGAGCATGAAGCGGTAGCCGTGTTCCCCGGCCAGCAGGGCGCACGCCTTGGCAAAGCGATCGAGGATGGGGGCGCTCGATTCGGCTTTGCCCATCACGACGGGCGTGAGGTTGATGCCGACGACCTTGTCCGGATTCTTGTTGAAGAATTCTTTGACTTCCGTGGACAGAACTTCCGGGGGAGAGGGGGGCATGAGCAGGGCGAGGTCGCCGACGAGCCGGGTGTTTTCGATGCCCGCGTCTTGCAGGCGTTTGAGCGAGACCTCGTCGCGCACGCACAGGGGGACCTTGCCTTTGAGCCGGGCGAATCGGCGGAGCAGGTTTCCGGTGGGGACGGTGTTGATGCTGAATCCCACGACGCGCGCCGCAACACCGGCCAAACGTGCGAGGTGTACCGCGAGCAGTGAACCCTCGCTTCGGTCGGGGGCGTAACCCTCGTCGAGCACGTCGGCCCCGATGAGGATGAGGTTCTTCTTGTCACGCAGAAACCGAAGGAACGCGAGCTGGTCGGGCAGGCACGAGCGCGTGTTGAAGACCTGTGCAAACTCCCGGTGGATGGAGAGGTCACTTCCGGGGGTGATCGATTCAATCGGGTGCAGGCTGGTTTCGACGAGGTGGATCGGCGTCAGGCCTTTTTCACGCAGCGTCTTGACGACGCCCATGAGCAGCGCCTGGTCGCCGCGGTTGGCCTCGGGCACGGGCGCGCAGCAGACCACCACGCCGGCGGGTTTCTTCATCACGCGCACAACCCGCGCCAGTCTGGCGGCAAGATAGAGCGTGATGGAGCGGATCGTTTCGCGCAAGGTCGGGTCCTGAAGGGGTTGCGATTGTTGCCGGGTTACGCCACACCGAGTTTGGCCAGCGCAGCCTGTGGGATCAAGCCCCCGTAATTCTTCCACGCAAGCCTCTTGATCTCGGGGAGCTTCGCGGCCACCTGCGCCGCGAGGGCGTCGGTCTGGTCCAGTCGGCCCGACATCCAATGCGCAAGCTCTGCCGAACTCTTGGGCAATTGGTCCCGACTCAACAACCCGCCGCGGTCCAGCCCGAAGTGCTCGAAAAGCCCCTCGAACTTGCCCTGGTACGGGAAGCAGCTCACCGGGCGCGCCATGCCCAGCGTCGCAATGGCCAGGTGCATCCGACAACTGAACACGTGCCGGCACATCCCCGCCAGGCGCTTGAGCACCCGCGCGTGCGGCAGCGGGTCGACGAGCATCACGCGATCACGCAGCGACGCATCGATGCGTTCATACACCGGCCGCAATTCATCGACGCCACGCAGTGTGTGGGCAAGCAGCATCACCCGCTCGTTGCGCTCCTTGAGCAACCGTGTCAGCGCCTGGGCAAAGAGCGTGACCGTCTGCTCGAAGTTCTCTTTGTTCTTGCCGAGGATCGCGTTGGTCAGGTTGACGCCCACAACCCCCCCCCCGGATGACAGACCGTGGGCGTCGTCGAAGAATTGACGGATCGAGTCGTCGATTTCCGCGACCTTCGCAGGCACGAGCGTGAAAGCGGTGTCGGCCACAAGCTCCGCCCTTTCAACACCCGCGTCGCGCAGCCTGCGGAATGAAACCGGGTCGCGCAGCATCAATCGCACATTTTCCGGCAACGTCAGCAACCGGTCACGGAAACTTTCGGAGGGTTCGTTGCTGACGGAGAAGCCCAGCAGTCGGCAATCCAGCCCGAGCCTGCCCGCGAGTTCGAGTGCACGGAACGTGCCGGCGCTGCGTTCAGAGCCGTAGCTCTCGTCCACCACGTCGGCGCCGTGAACGGCCAGCGCCCTGCTGGATTCGATGTGCCGCAGGAACGTGCCCTCTTCACTGAAGGCGCGTCGCGTGGTGAAGAGCGGGATGCAGTCATCTGTCAGGGTCAACCGATCCCCGAGCGGGAGGTAGTCGGGCCTGTCCGTGCCGGTCATCATGGCCAGGATGTGCTCGTTGTTGTGTGTGAGCAGGGCTTCGATGACGGCGGTGTTGAGGGCCTGGTCGCCACGGTTGCCGGTGGCGGTGGGGGAGAGGCCCACCACGAGTCCGTGGGGTTTGGATCGTGAGCGTCTGCCGCCGGCCGAACCGATGCGGTAGCGTGAGACGAGGGATCGAGCGGTTTGACGGAGCATGGGGCCTCGGCGTTTTCGGTCACGTGGCGCGTGAAACAGTCACGGCAAGGTCCAACGGTGCGGGAGCGTGATTTTGGCCAGTCGGATCGGCTCGGCAATGGAGCGTCCGCGCATGTGGCCGGGCGCGACGTTGAAGAAGACCGCGCCCTCGATCGTGTCGTGCCGGATTCGGCTGCCCTCCCACACTTCGATGTCGAGTCGGTAGCGTCCGGGAACGGTGGGCCACTCATCCACAACACACTCGAGCGTGTCGGTGGGCTCGGTCAACCGCGTGTCCTCTTCCGACGTGGGCTTGGAACGCAGGTCGATCAGCGATTGGCCGTAGTTGTCCACGAAAGTCAGCACGCACAGCGCGTCCTTGATGGGTTTGGTCATCTTGATGGTGAAGCGCGCGGTGTGGCCGGTGCGCAGGCCGATACCGTCGAGCGTGCTGTCGCCGCTGATCTGGACGCTGGTGACGCGGTTGCCGCCCGAGCCGCGGCGGTCGGTGCGTTGGGAGAGGTCGATCGAGGTGTTGTCTTCGAGTCCGCGCAGGTAGTGCTGGATGGCCTGCTCGGCGGTGGAGTCGCAGACGACCTTGCCGGATTCGAGCACGATACCGCGCCCGCACAGCGCCTCGACCGCGCCCATGTTGTGGCTGACGAAGAGCACGGTCTGGCCTCGGTTGGCCACGTCTTTCATCTTGGCCAGGCACTTGGCCTGGAACTTGGCGTCGCCGACCGCGAGGACTTCGTCGACGATCAGGATTTCCGGTTCGAGGTGCGCCGCGACGGCGAAGGCGAGGCGGACGTACATGCCCGAGGAGTAGCGTTTGACCGGGGTGTCGAGGAATTTTTCGACCTCGCTGAAGGCGACGATCTCGTCGAAGTTTTTCTTGATCTCCGAGCGGGTCATGCCGAGGATCGATCCGTTGAGGTAGACGTTTTCGCGTCCGGTGAGTTCGGGGTGGAATCCGGTGCCGACTTCGAGCAGCGAGCCGACGCGGCCGTAAAGGTCCGCCTGCCCGTCGGTGGGGTCGGTGATGCGGGAGAGGAGTTTGAGCAGCGTGGACTTGCCCGCGCCGTTTCGGCCGATGATCCCGACGACCTCGCCCTGGCCGATGGTGAAATCGACGCCGCGCAGGGCCCAGAACTCGCGTGGGGCGTTTTGGTTTTCGGATTTTTTCCCGCTCACGATGTCGGCTGTGCCGCGGGTGAGTTTTCGGGCGGTGCTCGAGAGCATGTCGCCGAGCGTCGGGCGCGCGTGCTCGGCCCTATGCACGCCCTGGCCGAGCATGTAGCGTTTGGAGAGTCCACGGGCTTGGATGGCGACTTCGGTCACTTCAAATTCCTTTACGCGATGTCAGCGAACTCGCGTTCGACGTTGCCGAAGTAGGCGATGGCCATGACGGTGAAGATCAGGCCGACGAGGGTGGAGACCATCCAGCCGGCGGTGTTGATCGGTGTGCCCAGGACCATGGCGCGGGCGGCCTCGACCGGGCCGACCATCGGGTTGAGGTAGAGCAGGTGTTCGTAATGGCGTGGCACCGCCGAGACGGGGTAGAGCACGGGCGTGACAAAGAACCACAGGCGGATGACCACGGGGACGATGTAGCGCACGTCGCGGTAGCGCACCATGACCGCCGCAAAGAGCAGGCCGATCGACAGCGCCGAGACCGCGGTGCCGACCATGACCAGGGGCATCAGGAGCATCGAGGCGTGGAAGGGTTGGCTGTAACCGATCATCAGGACGATGAGCACCGCGAACGCGACGGCGAAGTCGACCAGTGGTGTGCCCACCGCCGAGACGGGCAGGAGGATGCGTGGCAGGTAGACCTTGCGTAAGACGTTGGACTCGGAGATCAGGCTCATTGATGAGGCGTTGACGCTGGATTGAAAGAGCGTCCACACGAGCGAGCCCGCAAAGACGAAGACGGCATAGGGCACGGCGCGGCCGTTGACCTCGGGCATCTTCTGGCTCAGGCCCATGAACATGCCAAAGAAGACGGTGAAGACGACCATCTCGGTAACGGGCTGGATGATGGCCCAGGCCGACCCGAGCACGGTCTGCTTGTAACGGACTTTGATATTCCGTGTGACGAGGATGCCCATGAGGTCGCGGAAGCGCCAGATTTCGGAGAGGTCGATGGCAAAGCCGCGGCGGGGCTTGATGACGCAACTGGGCTTGCGCGTGGGGACCGTGTAAGTTGGGCGTTGTTCGCATTCCCGTTCGGCGGCGGGCGGAGTGGTTGAATCGGAATCATTCACGGCCGGCTGCGTTTCGTCGGGCTCTCCCGGGCCAGATGGGATGGAAGGTGTCAATGACATGGGGGCGCTGCCCATAGTGTCGTCCTCGTTCGGGGTCGTCCCTTAGCCGGCGATACCCAGCCCGATAACCGTGCGACCGCGTCGCCTTCGGGAGCATCCGGAATCCCTTGATGCCCCGTGAATTATCGAGACACCCGAGCGGGGTCTTTAATGGAATTGTCGAGGCTCTTGGCCCTGATCGATAAGTCGATTGTTCGTGGAACCCAGCCGATAGTATAGACACTCCCCGGATATTGATCGGACTTTCCAGGTGCCCGGCAAGAACGAAGACCTCCATATCCTGCTGGCACAACGCTTCGTCCCCGAAATGGGCGGGTCGATCCTGTGGATGCACGAGGTTTACCGACGGTGGCCGGGCAGGGTCCACGTCATCACGCACGACCATTATCGGGCCCCGCTGTTGCTGCCCGAGTGCCCCGAGCCGTTCATCCAGCCCGATAACCCCGGGCGCGACCACGTCACCGACGCCAACCTTGAAATGCACCGCGTCGATTTTTTCCTCAAGGACTGGGGCTTGCAATCGCTCGACCAGTGGAAGCGGTACGCCCGCATCACCAAAGCGGTCAAGCGCGTGATCCGAGATCACAGCGGACAGGCTTCCGGGGGGATCGTGGTCCACTGTGTCCACGCGGTGCCGGAGGTCGTGGGTCTGATCCCGCTCAAGTGGAAGTATGGCAAGCGTCTGCGCATCGTCTGTTACGCGCACGGCGAAGAGGTGACGGCGTGTCTGTCGAGCAGGCAGCTCCGCATGCTCATGACCCAGGCGCACCGGCGCGTCGACCTGATGATTGCCAACAGCGAATTCACACGGAAGAAACTCGATGGCCTGATCGATCCCCGGAAGGTGCGCATCCAACATCCCGGCGTGGAGGTCAAAGCGTTCGAGGGTTCGGAGGCTGCGGGGCGGGCGTGGCGCGGGGCCAAGGGGATCACGGACGATACGCGGGTCCTGCTCACCGTAGGCCGAATCGACCCGCGCAAGAACCACGCCGCGGTGATCCGAGCGATGCCCACGCTTCTCAACAATGTCACGGGGCCGATCGTGTATGTCGTGGCGGGCGTCGGCAGGGCACAGAAAGAACTGGCAAAGCTCGCAAGCGAACTGGGCGTCGCGCAGCACGTCCGCTTCGTCGGGCCGATCTCGGCGGAAGAAAAATCAGGGGTCTACGGGGCGTGCGAAGTCTTTGCCATGCCCGGCGTGTATGACGGCACCGACGTCGAGGGCTTCGGCATCGTTTACATCGAGGCGGCGGCCTGCGGCAAACCCAGCGTCGCGGGCAAGGTTGGCGGGATGCCCGAAGCGGTGCTCAACAACCAGACCGGCCTGATCGTCGACGGCCACGACCAGTCGGCGGTCGACGCGGCGCTGCTTAAAATGTTAACGGACGCAGACGAACGACAACGCCTGGGCAAGCAGGCCCTCGACCGCGCCCGTGAACTCGATTGGCAACGCGTGTTTGAGAACATCCACGAACTGGTCGAAGGTTTGGGAAGGAAAGAGATCTAACCGCAGAGGCACAGAGTAAAGAAAGAGCCAGAGCCACGGAGTCCGCAAATGATTCGTGTTACCGGGAAAAACACAAGGGCGTGCATATCACGACCAAGCACCCTTTTTCTGAGATCATCAATCATCAATCATCAATCATCAAAGGTTTTCTCTCTCCCTCTGCACTCTGTGCCTCTGTGCCTCTGTGGTTCAAGCCCCGGATCGATACGCTGACCCATGCTCGGATATTACTTCACCTATTTCGTTGCGTTGCTCGGCCTGGGGTATGGCTGGCTCAACCCGTTCTTCGGGCTGATGGTCTATTACCTCTTCGCGGTGATCCGCCCGCAGTCGCTCTGGTTCTGGGCGTTCAGCCAGAACGACACGCGATTCAGCCT
Organism: Phycisphaera sp.; assembly: GCA_016125215.1. Taxonomy (GTDB): domain Bacteria; phylum Planctomycetota; class Phycisphaerae; order Phycisphaerales; family Phycisphaeraceae; genus RI-382. The sequence goes on along the minus strand of WGMF01000047.1, from coordinate 12,967 downwards.
CTACGTTGGCCTGGCCACGCTCGTGGGCTGGATATTCAAGGGCACCGGGACGTGGTCGATCTTCCGTTACGTCTGGCTGCCGATGGTCGGCCTGCTCCTCTACCTCGCGGGCACCGCCATCGGCTGGTCGCTCAGCCCCGTCTTCAACTCACGCGCCTCGGAGCACTTCACCGTCCAGTACAAGATTGTCGTCATGGCCTTCGTGGCGATCACGCTCATCACCACGCCCAAACGCATCCAGGCCTTTGCCTGGGTGCTCACCGCGGGCCTGGGCTACCTCGCGTGGAACTTCAACGTCCAGTACCTCGACAACCCTTACTACCTGTTATTCCGCGGCTTCGGCGGGATCGACAACAACGGCGTGGCCATGGTCATGGCCATGTCCGTGCCCCTGTGCTTCTTCATGGGACTCAACGCGCCGACCAAGTGGTGGGGCATCCTCATCAAGGTCGGCTGCTTCGTCGGCGCAGCGTGCATGGTCCACGTCGTGCTCTTCTCCTTCTCGCGTGGCGGGATGCTCGGGCTCATCATGGTCGCCATCATCCTGTTCATTGTGGCCATGGTCTCGCTGCCCAACAAGCTCCTGACGCTGTTCCTGGCGATCCTCGGCGTCATCGTGGCGCTGCGCCTGGCGGGCGAGGGGGTCCGGGCCGAGTTCATGACGATATTCGTCGGGGAGAACAACCTCGATAAATCCGCCGCCAGCCGGTTCATCACCTGGGGGGCCGCGTGGCGCTGCATGAAGGACTACCCGCTGGGCGTCGGGCCTCGAGGGTTCAACATCCTCGCGCCGCGCTACGGCCTTGGGCTGGGCAAGAGCGTCCACAACCTCTTCCTCCAGACCGGGGCCGACTCGGGCTTCCTCGGGCTGTTCGGCTTGATCCTTTTCTACACCGGCACCATGTGGAAGGTCTGGCGCAGCACGCTCACACGCACCGCCAAGCGCATGGTCTGGCCCGTCTACTTCGGTCACATGTGCATCATCAGCCTCATCAGCTTCTGCACGTCGAGCCAGTTCGTGGGTATGGAGTCGGTCGAATCGGGATACCTCGTGGCGATCCTAGGCCTGGCCACGGCGGGGTACGTCTACCACGTCGCGGCGTCCGAGCAGGTCACCGAGACCGGCGTCCTCCCCGAACTCGAACAGGTCCCCGACGAAAAAGAACTCGAAAACTACTTACCCGCGATGTAAGAAAGCGTGTGAGAAGCTAGACTGTAATCGCGACGGAATGTATTTGGGTGCCACTGGCGGCTTGTCCGCCAGTGAAAAAGCCGTTCGTTGACAGCACTGGCGGACAAGCCGCCAGTGGCACCCCTAAGCTTCTCACACGCTTTCTAAGACCCATGCCCCAGGCACCGACATGGCTCCCCTACCGCCTGCGCGCCCGCATCGACCAGCGGCGCATCGAGAGCGCGGTGCGCGCCATCACGTCCGCCACGCCCATGCCCCCCGCTGAACCCGGTGACGCCTCGGCCGAGGTCTTTGTCCTGCTCTGCAAACGCGACCTGCTCATCGGACTGGTGGCCATCCGATCACTGCTGCGATTTTTTCAACAAGACACACGGCTGGCGCTCACCGTCGCGGACGACGGGTCGTTGAACGATGAAGACCGCGGTCTTGTTGACCGCCAATTCCCGGGGGCAAGGTGGTGCCGATGGCGGGAGGAGCCGACCTGGCTCAAGCCCACGCTCGAAAAGTTCCCGAGACTGGGCGAGCTTTATCGCAAAAGCAACTACAAACCCATCGGCAAACTGCTCTACCCGATGGCCGGCGCTCGGTGTGAGCGCGTGATCGTGCTCGACCCGGACACCGCGTTTTTTGAACACCCGCAGCGCATCGCGCGATTCTGCGGGGGCGACGACGCGGCGCCGCTCTACATGCACGACCACCGCAACGAAGCCAGGGACGTGCCCGCCGCGTGCCAGGAGGTCTTTGCCAAGCTTGAACACGACCTGACGCCGACCGGCTGCGCGTGGCGGCTGGCGTACCGGTTTTTCAACTCGGGCCTGCTCGTCTACCGGCCCGACCGCATGGGCCTGGCCCTGGCTGAGCACTACCTCGAATGGCGCACCACGATGCCCGATTCGATCAACGCGGGCATGGGCGACATCTGGTTCGGCAGGTGGACGCCGGAGCAGACGTGCTACCACGTGATGTTCGCGCTCAGCGAAGAACCCGCGCAACCCCTGGGGGACGACTACTGGCTCGGCGGCGGCGACGGCCACGTCTTCAATCACTTCCTGAGACACTACCTCGTGCAGACCCCCTCGCTGCGCAGGCTGCACGCGCTGGTCCGGGAGATAGCCAGGTAACAGAGTGTCAGGGCACATGTCCGTGTGCCAACAGTCCCAGATATTTTCAACCCCGGGTCAGCGCACGGCGGCCGCCGCGTGTTTGATCCACCTCACAAAGCCACCCGCTGTCGGGTAGCTCACCCATCCCCGGAAGGCAAAGCCCGCGGCGGTTTTGCGTCGGCCCTCTTTCGACACCAAGTTGGCCAGCTCCTGGTTCAGGTGCGCGTGGATCGACAGCGCGGTCTTGCGGAAGCACCGCCGACGCGCCAGCGAGGCCACGTGAAGCATCCCCATGGCCACAACCAGCCGGTGGTCGATGCGAGTGGAATCGTGGAAGCTCGATTTCTTGCCTGTTGGCAGGCCGAACGCCACGACCGGTTTGTCACGGAAGAGAATCGACTCGGCGGCGTCGCCCATGCGCAGAGAGAACTCCATGTCTTCACCGTGCCGTTGTTTTTCCCAGAACATCCCCGCGCCCTCGACAAGCGACCGTTTGGCCACGATGCAGTTGGGGTGCGGGTAATGGTGACGCATGGTACGCGCCAGCGCTTCGGGCGTGACGCTCCGGACTCCGTCAGAGCCTTCGATGAACGGCCCGGCGCGGAGCCAGGGGGAATCGGGGAACCACTCGGGGATTTTGACCTTGCCGTCGCCCTCGCCGCGCATGTTGCCGATGTAGAGGTCCGCACCGGTTTTCTCCATGCAGCGGACGGCTTGTTCGAGGTGGTCGTCGGCGATCCACCAGTCGTCGTCATCGCAGAAGGCGACGATCGGTGCGGTCGTGGCGCGGATACCCCGGTTTCGACCGGCGGCGGGCGACGTGCCGGGGCAGGCCGGCCCGGGGGGACGCAGCCAACGGAAGCGGCCGTCGAGCTGACTGAAGATGGATTCGTATTGTGCCAGGTGCTCCGCGGACGAACCGTCGTCCACGACCACGCACTCCCACTGGCGCAGGGTCTGTTTCTCGATGGCGGCCAGGCATCGCGGCAGAAGGTCGCTGCGGTTGCGTGTGGCCACGATGACCGAGACTTTGATCGAGGGGTTGTCGCTCACGGGGCCTGCCGGGTTGGGGGGGTCAATTGACGCACCGCACGATTTGGTCCATCTTAATCACTGCCCACCTGTTTTATGATTACACGCAACCGCACGCCTGTTATCGCCCATGTGCTCCACCGCCTTTACCTCGCGGGGGCGGAGGTGCTTGCCGCGGACCTCGCCCGCAGGCTCGGCGACCCGCGTAACCCCGCTTCACCCTACCGGTTCGTTTTTCTGTGTCTGGACGAGATCGGCCCGCTCGGCCAGAAGCTCGCTGACGAGGGGCACACCGTTATCGACCTGCGTCGCAAGCCCGGCGTCGACCTGCGCGTCGCCAAGCGCATCAGGCGATACCAGGGACGATTGGGCATCGACCTCTACCACGCACACCAGTACACGCCGTTCTTTTACGCCTCGCTCTCGCGCGGTGTCCTGGGCAGGCCGCCGATCCTCTTCACCGAGCACGGCAGACACTACCCCGACTACCGCAGACCCAAGCGTGTGATTGCCAACAAGTTTCTCATGCGTCAGCACGACCGCGTCACCGCCGTGGCCACATGGGTCAAACGCGCCCTTGTCGACAACGAGGGTATCCGCCCCGAACGCATCGAGGTGATCCTCAACGGCATCGACCCCGAACGGTTCGCCGTACCCAGCGCGGCCTTGCGTCAGGAGGTTCGGCGGGAGCTCGACATCGCGCCCGACCAGCCCGTGATCCTGCAGGTGGCAAGGTTCCATCCTGTAAAAGACCACGCCACCGCGCTGCGGGCGCACGCCATGGTGGTGCGGTCAATTCCGGGGGCGCTGCTCCTGCTCGTGGGCGAGGGTGAAGAACGTGCCCACATCGAACGCCAGGCGCTGGAGTTGGGCGTGCGCGAGCGCGTGCGGTTCCTCGGCGTGCGGAGCGATGTCCCGCGCATCATGGCCGCCGCCGACGTGTTTTTATTATCCAGCGTGAGCGAGGGCATCAGTGTGACGCTGCTCGAAGCAATGGGTTGTGGTTTGCCGATTGTGGCCACAGACGTCGGCGGCAACGGCGAGGTCGTCGAGAACAACGTGACCGGCCTGCTCGCGCCACGCGGCGACCACGAAGGCCTCGGTGAGCACCTCGTCACACTCCTGCGTCAGCCCGCGTTGCGCAGCCGGATGGGTGCCGCCGCACGCCAGCGGCTGCTTGACCAATTCACCCAGCAGCGCAATCATGAGGCCTATGCCGGGATTTACGCGGCCATGCTCGACCGGTAAACCCCAACGTCCGCTGTTCCTTCAACCCCTGCCGCCCCGGCGGTCGATAAACGAGATGCGGACGAGTTGCCGCGGGTGAACAGCGTTACAAAGGTCATGGGGGTCAGATGAATCCACGCAATCCATCCTCACACGCTCCATCACGCACCGCGCGTTGGTTGGTGCCGGCGCTGGTTCTGGCGGCCGTCACGACTGGCTTACCCATCGCTCGCGCGGGGGTCGATTCGCAGGTCGCGGCGCTGGTCCGCAACGCCGACATCCGTTCCACGAAGGTCAGCCTCTACGCCAAGGACCTGGGCACGAACGACGTGCTCGTGCAACTCGACCCCGACGAACCCAAGATGCCCGCGAGCAACATGAAGCTGCTCACCACCGCCGCGGCGGTCAGCACGCTCGGCCCGGACTTCATGTTCAAGACCGAGCTGCGCCTCATCCCCGGCGAGGCCTGGCCGCCCACCCAAACCCCCGACGGCAAAATCCTCCCCCCGCCCGGGCCGAGCCTCGCGGTCATCGGCGACGGCGACCCCGCGTTCTGCGACAACACCACCCTGGCGCAGTTCGGCGGCGACATCAACGACCTCGACAAACTCCTGGACATCTGGATCAACGCCATCAAGGCCACCGGCATCAAACATTTTGATAGGCTGCTCGTGGACGACCGCGTCTTCGACAGGCAGTTCACCCACCCCACCTGGCCCGCCGACCAGCTCAACCGGTGGTACGCCGCCCAGGTCGCGGGACTCAACTTCAACACCAACTGCTTCGATGTCTACCCCGAGCCGACCTCCCCCGGCCAAAGCCCGCGCGTGAGCCTCTACCCCGAAAGCCCATTCATCAACACCTCCAACCAGGCTGTCACCGGCAACAACGACACCTTCTGGGTCGCACGGAAGATCGGCTCAAACGACCTGTCCTACCGTGGGCAGATCAAGAGTCGGCGGCGCGTGGCCATCAACGTCACCATCCACGACCCGCCCATCTACTTCGGGCAACTTCTCGTCTACCGCCTTGCCAAAGAGGGCGTCACCATCGACCGCATGGGTCGGCCCGACGACGACCTGCGCCTGCCCGACGGCAAGACGCTCCACATTGTCCAGACGCCGATCCTCACGGCGCTTGCGCGGTGCAACAAGGATTCGCAAAACCTCTACGCCGAGTCGCTGCTCAAACGCATGGGCAAGGCTCTGACCGGTTCGCCCGGTTCGTTCGAGAGCGGTGCCGCCGCCGAGCGCGTCTTCCTCAACAAGGCCCTGGGCGCGGACAGCTCCATCATCCAGATCGCCGACGGCTCGGGCCTCTCACGCGACAACCGTGTCACCGCACGTGCCATCGTCGACCTGCTCGATTACATGCAATCGCAAAACAGGACCGGCGAGGTTTACCTCAACTCGCTCTCGATCGGCGGGGAAGACGGCACGCTCGACAAACGCTTCGACCCCAACATGGCCTCGACCGTCTACGGCAAGAGCGGCTACATCGCCGGCGTCAGCACGCTCTCGGGCTACCTCGTCCTCGGCGAGGGCGACCACGCCCGCACCATCGCATTCAGCCTGCTCTTTAACAACATCGACAACAAGGTCCCCCTCTACCGCATCAAGTCCCTCCAGGACCAGGTCGTCAAACTCCTCGACCGCGACCTCTCCCAACGCGCCGCCACCCCGCAACTCGGCGGGTGAAACCCACTCGCGGGAATGTTGTCGGTGAGGCCTTTACATCCCCTGCATCGCGCGCTGGTAGATGTTGCGGCACTTGGTGGCGGCGTCTTCCCAGGTCAGGCGGCGGACTTCGATGTCGGCTTGTTCGCGCAGGGTGGAGGAGAGGGGCGGGTGTTTGAGGACGGCGATGATCTTGTTGGCCATCTCTTCCACGTCCCAGAAATCGACCTTGAGGGCATGGGTCAACACTTCCGACACGCCGGATTGTTTGGAGATGATGACCGGCACGTCGTGGCTGATGGCTTCGAGGGGCGCGATGCCGAACGGTTCGCTGACGGAGGGCATGACATAGACGTCGGCCATGCGGAAGACACGTTCGACGTCTTTGCCGGAGAGGAAGCCGGTGAAGACGATCTTTTGGCCGATGTTCCGCTCGGCGGCAAGCTCGATGATCTGCGTGATCCGGTCGCCCGAGCCGGCCATGACGAACTTGACCTTGTCGAACTTGGCCAGGACTTTCTCGGCGGCGGAGATGAAATACTCCGGGCCTTTCTGCATGGTGATTCGGCCGAGGAAGAGGACGATCTTGTCGCCCTTGCGGATAACGGATCGGGAGAAGAGCGTGGGGGGCGTGTGGCCGTTGGTGTCGATGCCGTTGTAGACGACGTCGATTTTCGATGGGTCCACGCCGTAGCGGTGCTGGATGATGGAGGCGGTGAGGTGCGAGACGCAGACGACGCGCATGGCGCCGTGTACGCCGCGGCGTTCGATGTCGTAGACCTGCTGGTGGATGCTTTCGCCTGCGCGGTCGAACTCGGTGGAGTGGACGTGTACGACCAGGGGTTTGCCGGTGAGTCCCGCGACGGCCAGGCCCGCGGGGAAGGTCATCCAGTCGTGTGCGTGGATGACGTCGAAGGTTTCGCGTGAGGCCAGTTGAACACACTGCTCGGCGTAGCGCCGGGCTTCGCCGATCATATCGCCGCAGTACATGGGGTTGTGGCCGGGGGGGAAGGCGGCGGAGGCGTGGACCGTGGCGGCGGGGACAAACGCGGCGGATCGTAGGAAGGAGACTTTGCGTGACGTGCTGGGGGTATGGGTCTGGCTGGCTTCGTGGACCTGACCGCCCACGGATTGATAGGGGCTGACGATACGCGACTTGACGGTTCGGAAGCTCACCCCGGGGATGCCGGGCTGCGTTGTGGCAAACTCACTCTCCAACATCTTTGGGTTATCGTTGTCGATGGGCGAGTCGCCGTGTCTTGCGGAGGGGCCTTGGGGGAGGAGTCTGAGGTGCGAGACGGTCGAGCCCTCGACGGCTTTGGGGAGGACGAAGGTGATCTGTGTCGCCTGTTTGGCCAGGGCCTTAGTCAGGCCGAAGCACGCGGTACCCAGGCCGCCGCTGATGAAAGGCGGGAACTCCCAACCGAGCATGAAGACGCGCATGTGAACCTCACTTCCACCGCCCCCTCACCCCCGCAAGCCATCCCGCCCCCGGAATCCCCTAAAGTCATTCTGACCCCGGATGTTTTCCCGTCTTGGGTTATACGCAAGTTCGACGGTCCTGTTCAGACACGATAACGCGCTGCGGCCATCTCCGCACGGCGGGGTCCGAATGTTTTTTTTGCAGCCCTGATCCGCACGATCACCCCGGGTGCTCGTGGCTTAAACCGCGTCCTTGGGCGACATGTCTCCCAGCTCGCGGAAGGTCGCTTCGTAGGCCAGGAGTGTGCGTGTCACCCGGTCGATCATCTTCTCGCCGTCGAGCACTTCATTGGGAGGAAGCACCAGGGGTGAGCGGAAGACGTAATACTTTTTGTCGTCGCGGAAGTGTTCGATGGGCAGTTGCACCTCCAGCCCCTGGTCCGTCAGTTCTTCTTCGAGCAGTTCTTCGATCTTGTCGCCGCGGAACATGAGGTCGGCTTCGATCGATTCGCTCAGCCAGCGGTCGGGCGTGAACAGGCCGACCCAGACTTTCTTGTGCGAATCGTCGACGCGCGCGACGTAATACGCCTCGGACTCGACATCCCGCGCCCGGCAGGCGAGGCGGTCGTCGGTCCGCCTGACCTTGGCAAAGACCTTGCCCTCGCGCACGCGGTCGCCCACTTCTTCGTACAGAGCCTGGCATTCGTCGCAGATCATCACCCGCCTCGGTTCGGTTCAGTTCATTGAAATCACGTATCTCAAAAGAGTATTTTACCATTTTCTGCCGACGAGCCAAGGCAGGAAAAGGGTGATCGGGAAAATCCTCAAGGGGGAAAGATGATCCGCAGATTACTCAGATTTCGCAGATTCGATCCCGATGCAATCCGAAACAGATTATTCACCACAGAGGACACAGAGAGCACAGAGGGGGAGGGAGCATGATGTTTGATGTCGGATGGAGCTATTCATGATTGTTGATCTCGGAGGGCTGTGAGTCCTCCGGTCGCAAGCGACCGGGCTAAATGGAGGCAATAGACGATATCTACTCTTTACTCCCAACTCCCAACTCCCAACTCCTCTCTTCTCTGTGTTCTCTGTGCCCTCTGTGTTGAATATGGATCGGATCGAATCTTCGAATTGGCCCGCGTTACCGATCCCGCAATACATCCTGCTAAACTGTTCGTCATGAGCGCCAAGAGTTCAAAATCAAAATCCGCGGATGAAACCGTTGCTCCGAGTGTGGCTGTGGTGAAGGACGCCTCCGTGTCCGGATCATCGCCGGGCAAAGACCGCTACGCCAGGAGCGCCGAGGCTTTCGAGAAAGCGCGCAGGCTCCTGCCCGGCGGCGTCAACTCACCCGTGCGCGCCTACAAGGCGGTCGGCCGAACGCCTGTCTTCATCCGCGAGGGCAAGGGCTGCACCGTCACCGACATCGACGGCAACACCTACATCGACTACGTCATGTCGTACGGCCCGCTGCTGCTGGGTCATGCGCCGCAGGCCGTGGCCATCGCGCTCAACAAGGCCATTGCCAAGGGCACAAGCTTCGGCATGCCCACCGAGGCCGAGACACGCCTGGCAGAACTCGTGACGCAACTCGTGCCCTCCATCGAGGTCGTGCGCTTCGTCAACAGCGGCACCGAGGCGGCCATGAGCGCGATCCGACTCGCCCGCGCCGCAACGGGTCGGCCGAAGATCATCAAGTGCACCGGGTGCTACCACGGCCACAGCGATGCGCTGCTCGTGCAAGCCGGCAGCGGCGCGACGACGCTCGGTTCACCCAGTTCGCCGGGCGTGCCCGAGTCGATCACCTCTCACACGGTGCTCGTGCCGTACAACGACCTCCAAGCCGTGGCCCGCGCCATGGAAAACTTCCGGGGGCAGATCGCGTGCATGGCGGTCGAACCCATCGCGGGCAACATGGGATGTGTCCCGCCGAAGAAGGGTTACCTGGAGGGTCTTCGGGAGTTATGCGACAAGCACGGCGTATTGCTGCTCTTCGACGAAGTGATGACCGGCTTCCGCGTCCACCCCGGTTGTGCCCAGGGCCTCTACAACGTCAAGCCCGACATCACGTGTCTGGGCAAGATCATCGGCGGGGGTTTGCCCTGCGCGGCATACGGCGGGCGCGAAGACCTCATGCGGCTCGTTGCGCCCGACGGCGCGATGTACCAGGCGGGCACGCTCAGCGGCAACCCCCTTGCGATGGCGGCGGGCATTGCGATGCTCGAAGCGATCAGCGACCCGGAGGCCAAGGTCTACGAAACCCTTGAGAAACACGCGGCGACATTGGCGGTGGGCCTCAAAGACGCCGCCGCACGGGCCGGCGTCGCGGTGCAACTGGCGCGTGTGGGTTCGATGATGACTGTTTTCTTCGGTGACCATCCGATCGAGAACTACGAACAGGCCACCCAGTGCGACACGCAAAAGTTTGCCACCTTCTTTCGGGGGATGCTCGACCACGGCGTCGTCCTGCCGCCGAGCCAGTTCGAAGCCTGGTTCGTCAGCAACGTCCACGACGCTCAGGCGATCGACCAAACCCTCGCCGCGGCGAAGACCGCCTTCGAGGCGGTGGCGAGCTAAAACGTTGACGGGATAACAGGATCGGCAGGATTAACGGGATCAATTCCGTGGCCCGGACCTGATCCCGTCCATCCCGCTAATCCTGTTATCCTGTCCACTCTGGTTTTCTCTCTGTGCCTCTGTGTCTCTGTGGTTAATCCCCCGGATCGGATGTCTTCACCATGACCGCGACCCAAACGATGTCTTCGACCTCCGCCCGCACGTTCCGCATCCTCGCGGCGGACAAGCTCGCCAGCGAGGGGCTGGATTACATCAAGGCCCAGCCCGACGCCGAGCTGGTCAACAAGCCCGGACTTTCCGAGGACGAACTGGCGAAGATCGCCGGTGAACACGATGGCATGATCGTGCGCTCGGGCGTGCAGGTGACGGCCAAAATTCTTGCCAACCCCGGTCGGCTCAAGGCCGTGGCCCGCGCGGGCGTCGGCGTGGACAACATCGACGTCGAAGCCGCCACCGCCAAGGGCATCCTCGTGATGAACTCGGCTGAGGCCTCGACGATCTCCACCGCCGAGCACGCCTTCACGCTGCTCATGGCCCTCGCACGCCAGGTCGGGCCGGCGTACAAAACCATGTGCGAAGGCAAGTGGGACCGTTCCAAGTTCATGGGCAGGCAACTGCACGGTCTGACACTTGGCGTCGTCGGCTTCGGCCGCATCGGACGCACCGTGGCGGAACGCGCGCTGGCCTTCGGCATGAAGGTCGTCGCCTACGACCCGATCTACAACGCCCCCACCGCGCTCGACGGGCAGGTCCGCATGAGCAAGGAGTTCACCGCCATCCTCCCCGAGTGCGACGCGCTGACCTTCCACGTCCCGCTCACCGAGCAGACGCGCGGCATGTTGGGCACAGACACGTTCAAGGTCTGCAAAAAGGGCGTCATGGTGGTCAACGCCTCGCGCGGCGGCGTGGTCGATGAAAAAGCCCTGCTCGAAGCGGTCAACGCCGGACAGTGCGGCGGCGCAGCGCTCGACGTGTACGACGAAGAACCCCCGGCCGCGGATTCGCCGCTGCGTAACCACCCGAAGATCCTCACCACCCCGCATCTTGGCGCGAGCACGGTCGAAGCACAGAAAGCCGTGAGCGTCTCGGCGGCTGAGCAACTCATCGAGTTCCTGCGCGGACAGGGCGTGCGCGGCGCGATCAACGCCGGCGGCCTGCGCGTCGACCTCGACCCGATCCAAAGCGCCTTCGTCGACCTCTCGCGCCGCATGGCCACGCTCATCACCCCCATGCTCGAAAAAGGCCTCGGCTCGGTTGCCATCGAACTCACGGGCAAGCCCCTCTTCCCCGCCGCGGGCACGATCGAACGCACCGTGCTCATCGGCCTCCTGCAAAGCCACCTCGACACGCCACTGAACATCGTCAACGTCGCGCACGTCGCCAAGGAACGCGGCATCGGCCTGCGCACCATCACCATCGAGGAAGACAAACTCGCGGGCGAACAACTGGCCATCACTGTCGAGTCCGGCGACACCACCCGCCGAATCGTCGGCCGCGTCTACCGGGACATGCGACCCCGCATCGTCGAGATCAACGGCTACCACATGGACATGGTCCCCGCCGGCGCGATGGCGCTGGTCCAGAACGAAGACCGCCCCGGGATGATCGGCTTGATCGGCAGCGAGTTCGGCACGGCCGGCGTCAACATCGCCGACATGGCCATCTCCCGACGGGACATCGACGGCCGCGTCACCGCACTCATGGTCCTCAAGTGCGACACTGAATTGCCCCAGGCCCTGACCAATCGCCTGACCGCCCGGCCGGGGATACTGAAGGTTGCCACCGTAAAGCTGCCTGAAGAATAGGTATAAACCCGGTTCATTTCATACCTTGTCAATGGCAAGCCGCATCGCAGCCATCCGGGTATGACTATTCCATCTAAAGCCCATTTAAGGCTTTATACAAAGAATTAACCATTTTCTAGCACATCCCTAGACACGTCTTAGTAAAGAACGTCTATATTATTCGGGCGTGAACCCGGTACGGTGTTGTCCTCGAATCACGTGGCTCACGCCGATCAGGTTCGCAACCATCTCCGAGGGGAGACGAAGTGGCCACGTTTGGATTTGGTCACGCGAGGGTGAATCCTACACAACAGGAGGGTTTCGATGAATCGCAGAATTACTTCTATCGTTCTTGCCGTAGTTATGAGTGCGGTGATGTCTCATTACGCGCAGGCGGCACTTTTGGCGACCTACACGTTCACGTCGGGTCCGACTGAAGTGCCCACCGCGACCAATCTCACGTTCGGTCAGCTCTCGCGGACCAACGTGACCTCAAGCACCCTCAGTGGTGCGTTCAACAGCAGCGCCTGGAACACCACCGCAACGCCCGATCTCACGGAGTATGTCGAGTTCACCGTGACGCCGGCTTCGGGCTACACGCTGCTTGTTGACAAAATCGTGTATGACGTGCGTGCCACCAGCACAGGGCCCGCTACCGCTCAGGTCCGTTTCAGCCTTGACAGCTACACGCAGACCTTCTCGGCTGCGACCGCTCAAAACAGCACTTTCCAGACGGGTAAATCCGCCGACTTCACAGACACCTCAACCGGCAACGGAACGCCTGTTGCTTTTCGCGTCTACGGCCTTAGTGGCCGTGCAAGAATAACTGATGTAATTTCCTGTGTTGGTCGATATACGGGAGCATGGAACTCGAACGGATTCGAGTGAAGTATGAGGCCCTGTCCTCGGCGCTGACGGAACGCAGTCGTCGGTTGTGGTGCGCAACGG
>WGMF01000005.1 GCA_016125215.1 Phycisphaera sp. | reverse complement strand
TGTGAATACGCTGCGCCCATCCGTTGGCTCCTTGAACACTCGACCGTGAGTGTGAGCACAACGTACACGCAAGCCGCCCAGGGCGCAATACCTAACAAGCGCCGAACGCGCTACGGATGGGTTGGGAATGCTCTAGAACCTTTCATCTGAGCCTTCCTTTCTAAAACGGATTGGGTGCCCGGCCCAATGACGACGGCGTTGATCAGACGCCGGTGGGGCGCAACAATCCCACATGCCAAGCCATAACAGCGGGAGGCCGTTCCCCAATCCAAACGAATACAATGATAAAACCACCAATATAAAGAGATACGTATTGTTACGCATTAAATATATTAAGGCGTTTATATCATTATTGTTGATAATGTTATTATTTATTTTATATAAGCGAATTAAAAAATTATTGACACGCGATGTTTTTCGTATTTTTTTGATCGCGTGTGTAGGACAAACAGCTACAAGCCTAACCCCGGCACCCCATTGTTAAAATAGGCAATTTGTCGGGTTGAATTCGTCAAGGCAAAAACCTCCCCCGTGACGCGGTTGAGTCATCGCTGTTTGAGATTACATTGCCCGGTTCTGCCCGAATCGGGGAACAGTCATCCCTGGGTTCGAACGTACGGCGACGACGAGCGCCTCGCCGGTTTTCAAGACCGCAAATAAAGCGGCAAAACACGGCAAATTTCAACACAGCGTAGCAACCGACGCAGCAACCGACCCGGAGCTCCGTCGGTTGCTTGATCGATGGGCCACTCTCCCGACCGCCATCCGCCGGGCGATCGGGGCTCTGTTGGATGCGTCAAACCCGGAGCGTTAACCCATGCCTTTTGTCAATCCCGAACAACCGTGCCGACCGGAACACGTTCTACGCCTTCGGCGCGGAGGAGGACGAGAACGGCTACATGAGCCGGTATGGGCTGGAGGACTCGCTGCGGGACGGTGCGACCAAGCCGTTGCACTTCGAGCCGCGGTTGGTGGACCTGCACATCGACCAGCAGGCGATTGAGGAGGCGTACAAGGAACTGACCGCGGGGCTGACGGAAGAGGACAAGGACAAGCTCGGTAAGGCGGCGGCGAAGATGGCGGTGCTTGTGAAGAGCCCTGCGCGGATCGGTGCGATCTGTGCTGATATCGCGCAGCATTATCGTGCAAAAGTTGAGCCGAACGGGTTCGGCGCGCAGGTTGTCACGTTCGACCGCGAGAGTTGTCTGCTCTACAAGCAGGAACTCGACAAGCACCTGCCGACGGAGGTGTCGGACATCGTGATCTCGGTCAACAGCGGCGAGCAGCAATACGCCCCATACCGGCGGGATCGCGACGCGGAGGAAAAGCTGCTTGACCGGTTCCGCGACCCGAAGGACCCGTTGAAGATTCTGATCGTCACCTCAAAGCTGCTGACCGGCTTTGATGCGCCGATTTTACAGACGATGTACCTGGACAAACCGTTGCGGGACCACACGCTGCTGCAGGCGATCTGCCGTGCCAATCGACCGTATGGGTATGAGAAGACGCACGGCCTGATCGTGGACTACCTCGGCATCTTCGACGACGTGGCGCAGGCGCTGCAGTTCGACGAGAAGAGTGTGCGTAAGTCGGTATCGAATATTGCTGAACTCAAGGCCATACTGCCGGGGGTGTTGCAGAAGTGCCTGGCGTATTTCGCGGGGTGTGACAGAAATCTACAGGGCTACGAAGGGCTGATTGCCGCGCAGGAGTGCCTGCCAACGAACGAAAGACGTGACGCGTTCGCGGCGGATTTCAGCGTGTTGGCAAAGATATGGGAGGCCATCTCGCCCGACCCCATGCTGACGCCTTACGAGAAGGACTTCCGCTGGCTCGCGCAGGTGTATGAGTCGCTCAAGCCTTCGACCGGCACCGGCCGCCTGCTTTGGCACCGGCTAGGCGCGAAGACCATCGAGCTGATCCACGAGAATGTTCACGTGGATACGGTGCGAGATGACTTGGACACGCTCGTGCTCGACGCCGAACTGCTCAAAGCGGTATTGGGGGCGCCCGATCCGACAAAGAAAGCCAAAGAGATCACGATCAAGCTGACAGCCCGGTTGCGAAAGCACGCCGGCAACCCGAAGTTCAAAGCACTTGCTGAACGTTTGGAAGACCTTAAAAATCGTCATGAACAGGGGCTGCTGGTCAGCATCGAGTTCCTGAAGGCCCTGCTTGAATTGGCCAAGGATGTGGTCCGCCTGGAACGAGAGACACCTGCCGAGGAGGAGATCGATCAAGGTAAGGCGGCGCTGACGCAGTTGTTCGAGGAGGCTCAGAACGGCAACACGCCCGTGATGGTCAAGAGGGTTGTTGACGACATCGATGAAATCGTGCGCCAAGTGCGGTTCGACGGTTGGCAGGACACCCATGCCGGCGAGCGCGAGGTGAAGATCGCGCTTCGAAAGACCCTGTTCAAATACAAGCTGCACCAGGACAACGATCTGTTTGACAGGTCGTATCGGTATATCCGGGAGTATTACTGAGCAGGCTATTCTTTGGACAGCCGTGCATACCCGGCTGGGGCAATGGTGGCGGCATCTGGCTTTGCGTCGGGCGGTTGACGGTTCCAATCACGGAGCCTCGACGCCGGCGTACTACGCACAGAATGCGACAAGCCCAAGTGAATAAACAACATAAAACTAGCGATTTCATTGTCAGATCACGCCAAAGAGATCGGCCAGCAGGGCACGAAATATTTTTTACCGCAGTATTGCTTATGAGAATATTTATGTTATAATTCAACCGTGACCGGCAAGCCCCGCAAAGATCGATCCGACCCGAACGCCTCGGCGGTCTTCCCCGGACAGGCACAAGTCGCCGCCTACCTCGAAGGGCTGGCGGCCGGCTCGCGTCGGACGCTTGAGCACTCGCTGACCGTGATCGCACGGGTGATCAACGAGAAGCTTGATATTCGAACCTTGCCCTTCGCGAAGAAATCATCGAACGAGTCTGGCTGGGACTGGGCCAACCTCACCGCGGCGCAGGTGCGTTGGGCGCGTCAGGAGCTGGCTGAAGACTACGCCCCGGCTTCGGTCAACAAGATGCTCGCGGCGCTGCGGGGGCTGATGCGGACCTATCGGCGACTGGACCTGATCACCGAGCCGCACTTTCAAGCCATCGCCCAGGTCGGGCCGGTGTCGGATCGCAAGCGGATCCCGAGCAGGACGCTGAGCGAGGATGAAATCGCCGCCCTCTTCCGGGGTTGCAAGGCGGACATCACCGCGGCCGGCCGGCGGGATGCGGCGCTGATCACCGTCCTGCTGGCAGGGGGTCTGCGGAGTGAAGAGGTCATCGAACTCGACGTGAACGACCTGGACGACCCGCTCAAGCCCCGCCAGTTCCATGTGCGGTCGAGCATCGCCGAGCGTGACCGTTGGCTGGAACTCGATCCGGCAGGACGCATGGCAATCACGGAATGGATGGAAGTGCGTTCCACCCAGCCCGGTGCCCTGCTCAACCCCGTGGACAAGGGCGGCACGATCCGCCTTCGCCGACTCACGGGCACCGCGCTACTCGGAATCCTCGGCCGGCGCAGTGAAACGGTGGGCATGCCCTCGGTGACCACGCGCGACCTGCGTCGCACATGCATCGTCCGCCTGATCGCGGCGGGGATGGACCTTGAACATGTCCGTCGACAGGTGGGGCACCTGAGTTGGCTAACCACGGGCGCGTACCGAGAACTGGCAGCGGAACACGTCAAGCTACTCAACCGGGAAAGGAGCACGTCATGAACCCCATGAATCTGTCCTCTTCGATGACTGTTGCGAATGAAAAGAACCTGGCGGCAACGATCCGCGGGGCCCAACACCGTGTGGTCTTCGTCAGCCCCGCGTTTGGTGATGAAGTAGCTGCGGCGCTGGCGGATCGGTGGCGGGCACTGGGGCCCGACGCGGTGAACGTGGTGATCGACATCGACCCCGAAGTGTTCCGCCTGGGGTATGGTTTGTTGGCGTCGGTCCAGTGGCTGGAGCTGACCGCCACCGAGATCGGCGCCATGATCAACAAGCAGCCCGGGGTGCGTATCGGCGTGTTGATCGCAGATGATGAAGCCTGGGTCTTTGCCCCGACGCCGCAGCTGATCGAGGCCGGCGAGAGAAAGCCCAACGCACCCAACGCGGTGAAGCTGGGCATGCCGCCGGCGGATCTTGAGCGTGATCTGGGTGCGGGCCCCGAGGGAACCCGTGAGCGCTCGATCGGCTTGGACAAGGCGGACAACGCCGCGATCAAGAAAGTGGCAGAAGACCTCAAGTTGAACCCGCCACAGCGGTTCGACGTGGCCCGTCTGTTGCGGGTCTTCAACGCCTTCTTCGAGTTCGTGGAGTTCCACGTCTCGCAGACCCAGCTCACGCGCAAGATCGTGCCCCTCAAGCCCGAGGTCTTCGGCATCACCGACGAGGTCAACAAGGCGCGCCTGCGTGCGAGCTACCGCCTGATCGATCACGACGATGAGTTGTCGGGTTCCCACCTGATGGAAGACCGGAACCGGATCGCGACCCGGTTTCTCCGCGTCATCCCCGGCCACGGCATGGCCATCAAACGCACCGAGAAAGAGGCTTTCGAGGCAGAGGTCAAGAAGCTCCGCCACAGTGTCAGAAAGTATGCCGAAATGGTGTTGAACAAGCTTGATTCTGCGATCGGAAGCAATCGAGATGCACTCGTCGAATCACTGCTGGACAACCTGATGCAGAATATCCCGGAGAATTGGAACAAGTCCGCTCTGGTGGATACCCGGGACCGGGAATCGGTTCGGGAATATCTCACCAGACTCATCGACGAATCGTTTGGCTCGGCGCACAAGCTCGTGCGTGGCATGGATGTGACCGTCAACTACAAGGCGGTGACCTACGAGTCGCTCACCGACAAGAATTTCATGAAATTGGCCGGCAAGGCGTTCCCCGAGATGAAATCGCTCTACGAGGAAAAGCTGACCACACCGGTGAAGGACGAGGAAAGCAACACTCGGTTCGATCCCCAACCCAAGGAGGCCGCATGACCCCCGGAAGCAGTCACACCACACTCGCAAGCCAGAAGTCACTAATCCAGCCCATGTTCGACGGGCCCGTGGACGTGATCGGTGACGTGCACGGCGAAATCGACGCCCTGCGCACGCTGATGTCACGCTTGGGCTACGACACGCACGGTCGGCACCCGCAGGGCCGGCGGCTGGTCTTCCTCGGCGACCTGGTCGACCGTGGCCCCGACAGCCCCGCGGTGGTGGAACTGGTAGCCGACCTAGTGACCGCCGGCCGGTCGCAGTGCGTCATGGGCAACCACGAACTGAACATCCTGCTGGAAAAACCCAAGGCTGACAACGTCTGGTTCTACCCCGACAACAGGGCGATACCGCCGGACGTGAAGCCGGTCACCACCACGCAGCGGCAGGCGTTCATGTCGTTCTTCGGTTCACTGCCCCTGGCTGTCCATCGCGAAGACCTGCGGGCGGTACACGCCTGCTGGGACGATCAAGCCGTGGAGTTGGCCGCGGGTTCGGGAGATGCCCGGGCCTTGCACGACGAACACGCTCAGCGGATCGATGAACACCTTAAAGCCAATCCCCAGGTTGACGAGATTGACCACAAGCTCGCCAAACAAAATCGCAACCCCGTGAAGCTGCTGACCTCCGGCCCCGAGTGCCGCGCAGCAAAGCCCTTCCACGCCGGCGGCAAACTGCGTCACGAGGCACGTGACCCCTGGTGGGACCGCTACGACCACCCGGCCTTCTGCGTCTTCGGCCACTACTGGCGGACACAGGTCGACGGCGTGACCCACGGCGAAACCCCCTTTGCTGGATTGGAAGACCACGAACTGCTCGGCAAGGGCCGCGCGACGTGCATCGACTTCTCCGTCGGCAGTCGTGCATATCAGCGGCGAAAAGGCATCACTAACTTCACGGGTCGTTTGGGTGCTCTACGATTGCCCGAATACGCCATTGTTGATGACATTGGGAACACACACAAGACGTGTGACATAAATGATTTCGTGAGATGACAAACCTATAACCGTCAAGAGAAATTGAAATGCAGAAGAAGAAGAAGAGGTCAAACAAAAAGAAAATCACAGCCCGCAGCAAGAGTAGCAATAGTTCTCCCGGCGAGATGTATTGTGGGATGTGGGTTACACCGTTGCGAATACGTGAGGGCGGGAGTAGCGAAATTCTTTTCGAAAGCCCCGCTCAGGGCCAACTCTGTTGGCCACGATATCCATTCAGCTTAGCACATCGCAAATTAAAATATTCGGGCCACTGCAGGAATGGTGAAATTAAAGAGTGGGTAATGCCTTTGAGAATACATGTTCGAGTTTTCCGAAAATGGGACTGGAAGGCGCTCGTTTCTGGCGTCGAATGGCCCAAGTGGAAAGCCCGTTTGACTGCTCGGTGCAATCAGCGACACGAGGAACTTCCATTCATGGATATCGATGACATTTGTGATGTGCTAATGGAGGTAGAAAATCCCAACGAACACAAAAATATTATAGACGGGGTGTCTTACCTCGCGGCCAGATTTCGTCGTATAATTCACTTCGATCCGAAAACGGTTGGCCCCAACACCGAAGCCGTATTATTGCTGTGGGCCTTGGACCTCGCAATTATTCCCGTAAATACCCCACGCCCTCTCTATGTGCTCTCAACCGTGGGTGTCGACAACGGTTTGACGTGGCTGTATAAGACCCTCGCAGATTTTCTGAATATATCGTGCCATAATCTATCCATCGAAAACAAGATCCAAATCTATGAAACTTTATTGAAGTATCTCTCTTCTGGCGAAAAACCCACCGAGACCAAGTCAATGATGCTAAAAGAGATTGCAGGCGTATTGGGTGTCGAAACGACTAGGACAGAGCGGTTAAAGAAAATAGTTGAACGAATTGGCGGTGAGTTAATTCGAGTTAGTAGGCAATCTCATAAAGTACGAGTTGACGGAATGACCCCCTCGAATCGTGACAGATTCAAGAAATGGTTATGAGAATGTGGCCACACGTCACAGAACTCGGACAACTTCGTCCAACTCGTCACAAAGTAACTTTATTGCCTTGAATGTGTCATCCTGCACGGTAGAACTGCCAAGTGTTGGGTCGTGCTGGATACGGCGGCACGCCTCGTTACGACAACAGCTGTTCCCAAACCAGGAGACACATTCATGGGAAAAGAACCAACAGACATCACAATTCAACAGGCTCCCACGCTGGCTATACGGCCGGCACAGGCAGCGAGGGTACTTGGAATTGGAAGGCGACTACTGTGGTCCCTAACGAACCAAGGGATTATCCCTTCGTTCAAGCTTGGTAAGGCGCGACTTTACTCCGTCGAATCCCTCAGGGAGTTCATGGCGGATCGTCAGATTGGAGGTGGAAAATGAGCTCAGAAAAAAACCGCCGGCGGCAACCGGCGGCTCAAGCGATCAACAATGAATACTATAGCAAAGTTTATGGGATAATCAAAGCGACAGAAGATGGAGAAAAGTCCTCGTTCTCAACAAAGCTGTGTCGGGGCTTTGGTCGCATGCCAAGCGCGCCTATCAATCTGGGATATGTCAGGTTCATGAAGCCATCGGACATGGCCCTTTACATGTCTCTGTGCAGCCATGTTAATCCAGAAGGGAAATGCTGGGTAAGCATGGATCGGCTAGGCATGTTGACCGGCCGAAGTCGGTCGGCGCTGTCGCTTTCCGTCAAGCGGCTACAAGATCTAGGCCTGATTCAGGTGGAATACGGCACCGGGAGAGGCCGCGCGAACACCTACACGATCATTCAACCCACCTCGCCGCCACCTGTGGCTGCAAAAAGCGCCTTGATTCATGCTCAGAAAGCGCCCAATTCAGACTCGCAAAGCGCCCAGAACGGTGATGCAAAGCGCCCACGCGACTGTACACCAACAGAGAATCAACAAAACGAAACAGAGCAGCAGCAGAACAGGCCGACCTGCAAATCTTCTGCTGCTGCTACTGTTCTCAACTCGTCAATACATAAGAGTCAAGGCTTCGCAAATCAGGCTCTTCGCCGTGTGTTAGAGCGTTTCGGCATCGGAGAGCCCAAGCTTTCTGAGCTCGCGGCTCGCTCAGGCCTGACGCTCTCACTTATCTTTGAAGAAATTGAAAAGGCTCGGGAGCGAGGGAAGGGGCCGGGAGCGCTTGTCAGAAACCTAGAAGCACGTGCTGACGCGGTCGAGGCGGCTTCCAAGAATGAAAAGGCATGGGATAATCTCTCAGCAGACCAGAAAAATGGGCTATGCCGACGAATACTTGATCGGTATCCTAACCTTGTCGGTCAACCAGAAGATCGGATCATGCAATACGCCAAGATCGACCACTGTAAAAATAACCCTCAGAACGCCGCCTGATGCAGCAAGGAGATTTCGATGCCCAGAAAACGAGGCAACTCTACAGGTTCACTTTACAAGCGGTCAACTAACGGCTGCTACATCGCGTCGTTTTACGACCACACGGGGACGCGGGTCACCCGATCAACCCAAACCACCGATCGCGCTGCCGCCCAGCGTATCCTGACCAAGCAGGTTAGCGAGGCTGCTCTGCGTAAAGAGGGTGTCATTGACATCCGTATCGAATCGCTCGCACAGCACGCCAAGCTACCGATCGAGATGCACCTCACGGACTTTGAGATTGCCCTCCGTGCAAACGGCGTCACCACACGCCAAGTCGACCTTGTGTGTGGACGGCTCCGCAGGGTGATTAACGGGTGTGAGTTCAAGGCCTGGGGCGACATCACGGCCAGCAGGACAATGGAGTACCTGCACAAATTACGCCGACTTGTTTCTGAAACCAGGCCGGGCATCAGTGCTCAGACATTCAACTTCTACCTTCAGGCGGTCAAGCAGTTCGGGCGGTGGATGGTGAAAGACCGTCGAGCGCCCGACAATCCGCTTGCCCACCTCAAGGGCCTCAACGTCCGCACGGATCGTCGGCATGATCGGCGAGCACTATCAGAGCAGGAGCTTCTGGGCCTCCTTAACGCGACGGCCACCGGACCTGATCGTTATGGCATGGCTGGCGCTGAGCGGGCCCTGCTGTACCGTCTGGCCGTGGAAACGGGGCTTCAGGTCGGGGAGTTGGCCAGCCTGACGCGATCGAGCTTCGACCTTGACTCGCAGACGCCCTCGGTGACCGTTGAGGCGGCCTACAGCAAGCGTCGACGCAAAGACCACCTTCCCCTGCGTCAAGCGCTTGCCGGCCGTCTATGCCAGCACCTGGATGGCAAGGGGCTCAAGGCGCCGGCGTTTGTGATGTCCGCAAGCCGCACCAATCGCTCGGCCATGTTTCGTGAGGACCGTGAAGCGGCGGGTATCGCCCACAAGGACGAGGCTGGGCGGGTGGTTGATTTCCACGCCCTGCGCCACACCTTCATCACCAACCTGGCAAAAGGGGGTGTCCACCCGAAGATTGCCCAGACCCTGGCCCGGCACTCGACCATCACGCTGACCATGGACCGCTACACGCACAGCCTGGCGGGGGACGAGTTGGCAGCGCTGGAAGTCTTGCCCGACCTCGACGTGAAGCCCATCGCAGCGAAGGCGACGGGCACGGACTGCGTGGTGGTTGACGGTGTTGAAGCGCGCAGCAACCTACGCAGCAACCGGTGCGCGAAATCGGTCATATCGGGTGCAGCATCGCGCGAAGAAACAGAGCGCGATACGCAGGAGGCCGCAAGCTCAAGTGCGTTGGTTTTCCGCGGGAATACGCACAATAATGCGTCATCGGAAACGGTGGGGGTGGGATTCGAACCCACGGTGACGACGAGCGCCACGCCGGTTTTCAAGACCGGTCCATTCAACCGCTCTGGCACCCCACCACACTTACAGATTGTTATACACAGGCAGTGCCCGCCCCCTGCCGGGGGGACATTGTAACCTTGAATGGGGGGAGAGGGCTATCCCACAGAGAGCCATCCCACACCCGGAAGGTGTGGGCATTGCAGAGGAAGGGCGTGGGCTTTGCACAAGAGGGGGGTGGTCGCTGCACAGTGAACCGGGAAAAACTTCCGGGGGGGGTCAGTTCTGGATGTTGCCCTTGTCGATGGCGAGCTTCATCATCGTGGGCAGGAGGTAGTTCGCACCGCGGTAGGCGTAGACCTGGCCCGAGAGGATGAAGACGACACGGTCGCCGCGCTGGGCGACGAGGTCTTCCATGCTCTGAAGCATCTGGCAGGGCATGAGGATCATCGGCGGTTCGGGGGTCTGCTCGCCGTCGGCATCGAAGGCGAACATCAATTGTGTCGCGGTCGAGGTGCGGATGACCCGGCCCCGGCGACTGATGACAAACTCACCGTCACGGCGGAGCTGCGGGGAGTTGTTGTTTCCAGCGGGATTGTTGCCGACGGTGGTCGGGCTGATCGGGCCGGCATTGGCGTTTACTTGAGGCGCGGGGCCGAGGACTTTCGGGTCGATCTCGACGGTGGGCTGGGGCTCGATGTGGGCGGTGTTGCCGTCCGTTTCGGGTTCGAGCATGGGGTTGTCTTCGACCTGTCCCATGAGGGACTTCTGCACGTCCTCAGCCGAGGGCGGCGTGGCGGGCTGCTCGGCGGCGGGCGTGGGGGCGGTGGCCTGTTCGGTCGTTGGGGAAGAGGCGTCGGGGGCGTCGCCCTGTGCCCGCGCGGGCCCCACCGCGGTGAACAATGCAAGGGCGGTAACTAACAGGATGTAAGTGTGCCGGGTGGAGAGGTTGAACGTCATGGCCATGCCCCTGATAGGAGTAGTCGGACGAGGCGGGTTTACGGGATCGACCCGACGGCGTCGACGCCGATGCGCCAGATGCGCAGGCGCTGGGCGTGCCAACCGGTGAAGACTTCCCACTGGAGATACGCGGTCATGAGCGTCGGGGTTCCGCCGCCTGTGCCGCCCTCGCTGGGCCGTTCGATATCGACCTCGGCCTCGGCGCCGCGGATGCGGATTTGTTTGACCTTCACGGTCGGGGTGCCCTCGGGGACGCCCTGGCTGTACCAGACCGCGCCGGAGCCGGGGCCCATTTTCTTGATGACGAACTCGTAGGTCGAGTCGGTCGAGCCCTGGGGCAGGACGATGGCGTAGTCGGTGCTGAAGGGCTGGTCGCCGGCCGCGGCCTTGACGGCGGCGGCGATGACGTTGGCGGTGGTGACGAGGTTGGGGTTGTTGGCCGCCACGTCGCCGCCCTGTGCGGGGATGTTCACGTAGGGCGCGCAGGCCCCGAGTGTTGAAACGGTCAATCCCAGAACCACGCAGGCGCAAGCTCGAATCATGGCCGACCCCTTGTTCAAAACCCGGTCAAAATCCCGCACGGATTGCGGTCGATATCAAGGATTGTAACTCCACCCCGGGGGGTGGCAAGCGTCGCGTGTCATGCGACGCCATTCAATCATCGAGCATGCCCCTGCCCTCGTGGATGCGGGGCGAGCATTTCTCGATCCTTGAAGATCGGGTCTTGGATTGTTTGGCTGACGAAAAGTGCAGCAGGTACCCGCGCCGCCTGCCGGGGGTGAGGGACTCGAAGGCGGTTTTCAATGCGGTGTGTTGCCTGAATTTTTGCACCAGTTCGTCGGGATAGTCTTGCGGTGTGTTTTTTTTGAACTCGACTTTCAAGCCGGCGTTTTCGATCTCGATCGCTTCGAGGATGTAGGCCTTGAGGGTGGGCCGGAGTTTTTTGATCTGTGAAACCCCCGTGAAGCGCACGACCCTTGCGGACTGGGTGTTCTCGCCGGGCTTTTCGAGGACCTTCCGGGGGTCTTTGAGCAGGGCGCCTTTTGGGAACGACAACACGCAGGCGTCCTTGAACGCGCCGAGCATCACGACGTTGCGCCCGTCGTGCGTGTAACACGGGGCACGCCACTTGACCTCTTCGACCAGCGGGCCATCGAGGGCGATTACGCGCAGGGCCAGGAGTTCGTTCTGCCAGCGTTTGTTCTTACGGATGTAGCCGTCGACCTTGGGGTTGGTTGGGTTCATGGCGGTCCGCTGTTGGACTAGGCGTTAGTCGGCTGTGACCACGTCGTCTTCTTTGTTCAGGCGGATGCCGAATTTCCTGGCCAGTTCGTGGCCGTCCTCGAATGCGTCGCCGATCTCGTCGAGCTTGGCGCTCAGGGCGGTATCCATCTTTTTCAAGGTGGCCGCGTGGGCCGGGTCGTTCACGAGGTTGTTCTTCTGGCTGGGGTCTTGCTGGTCATCAAAGAGCAGCCACGGCCCGTCGAGTGTGCGGGCGTAGGTGTACCGGGCGGTGCGCAGGCCGCGGTATTCCTTGAAGCCTTTGGTGTAGTGGATCTCGTGGAACGGTCGGTAACAGGCCAGGAGCACGCCGCGGCCGGGGTCGTCGGGTTTTTCACCGCGCAGGATCGGCGAGAGGTCATCACCCTCGACGGTGTCGGGGATCGGGGCCCCGCACAGGCCCAGGAGCGTGGGCATGTAATCGACGACGTTCATCGGTGTGTGAACGGTGCGGGCTTTTGTGCCCAGACCCGCCGGCCAGCGGATGAACATCGGCACGCCGACGGACTGGGCGTAGGGGTGTTGTTTGCGCCACAGCCCTTGGCAGCCGATCATGTCGCCGTGGTCGCTGGCAAAGACGACGATCGTGTTGTCCGCCTGCCCGGTTTCTTCGAGCGTGGCCAGCAGTCGCCCAAAGCAATCGTCGAGCGCGGTGCAGTGTGCGTAGTAACCGGCCAGCTCCTTGCGAGCCTGCCCCTCAACTTCCGTGGGCACGTTGTCGGGCAGCACCAGCTTCCGGGGGTCGTACATCGCGCGGTATTTTTCCGGCGCGGTGTCGTAGGGGTTGTGGGGCGGGCCCCAGCTCAGGAACATGGCAAAGGGTTGTTTCTTACGCTCGGGGTCACGCAGGTATTCGATCACGAAATCGGTCTGCGCGATGGCGTCGTAGCCCTCCCACTTGTGTTTGACGCAGTCGTCGTCCCAGTAATACGAGTTGTTGTAGTCGTGGCTGCACTCGTAGGCGCGCCAGAGCCCGAAACCCTCCCGGCGATCGGGGGGGACGCAGGCGCTGCGGCCGCGGCCGTCGATGTGCCACTTGCCGACGTAGGCGGTGTGATATCCGACGGCGTTGAAGGCCCCGGCGATACTCACGCGCTCGCTGCGCAGGGACTGGTCGTTGACGAAGATGCCGTGCGTCAGGGGGTACTGGCCGGTGATGAGGCTGGCACGCCAGGGGCAGCAGACGGGCCAGCCGGCGGTGGCGTTTTTCACGTCCACGCTCTGGGAGTGGAAGCGGTCGATGTGGGGCGTTTTGACGTTCGGGTCGCCTGTGCAACCCAGGGCCTGCCGCCGCCACTGGTCGCCGAAGACGAAGAGGAGGTTGGGTCGTGAACTCATGGACGCGAAGAATAGTCCGCACGGGAGGTAGCCACAAATCGGGCACACCCGAGAAGCCCACAATCGAAAGACCCATCGGCAGGTCGGCGGATCGCGGGATTCTGCCCGGCAGTCGCTGGGGGCCCTGCGGAAATTCCACCCAGTCACCCCAGATTAATTTTCCCAAATCGGGTACGCCCGAATTGCGGCCCACAATCCGGGGGCACAAAGGCCGTGGCGGCTCAAAAGTCGTGCTTATTTTTTCACTTATGGCCAAAAAAACTCTTGCTGTTTGAGAAATTTATGGTATAAATCGACACTCGTCACTGGCCCGGATAATCAAAAGCTACAGATAAATACGCCTCCGCGTCGGTTGTGTCCCGCCTGTTTGTTTAAAGCTTTTTCTGGAGAAGGCATCATGACAAAGCGTCGTATGTTCAAGACGGCCGGTATCGCTGTGTCCACGGCGACCTTGTCGGTCGCGTTGCTGGGCTTTTCAAGCCAGGCTCAGGCCTACCAGCTCTATCTCAATGGCGCCGGTCGCTGGGACTCAGCCAACACCTACAGCACCGCGGACTCCGGCGGGACCACGCAGGGCAACCCGATCAACCTGACCTGGAGCATCATGCCCGATGGCACGACGCTGACCCAGGCCTACCCGAGCAAAGGCGAGACGAACGATCCGAGCAACTTTGTCGCGTTCATGGATGGCCTCTTCGGCAACGGTGGTGGTGGCGCCCTCTCAGCCAGGCCGTGGTTCCACATTATGAACGACTCCTACTCCCGCTGGGGCGAGGTCGCGGGTATCACCATGACCTACCAGGCCGCCGACGACGGCGCCACCATGAGCAACAGCAACGGCGGCTCTGCCGCCCGCGGTGACATGCGCGTCGGCGGGCACTACATCGATGGTCAGTCCGGATCCAACACCCTCGCCTACAACTACTTCCCCCAGTTCGGCGACATGGTGGTGGACACCTCCAACTCCAACTCGTTCTCCCTCAGCACGAACGACTACCGCTACATCCGCGACACCCTGATGCACGAACTGGGCCACGGCATCGGCATCAACCACCTCGATTCCAACAACTCCATCCAACTCATGGAGCCCTTCATCAACACCAATATCGACGGCCCGCAGCACGACGACATCCGCTCTGCCCAACGGCTCTACGGCGACATCTATGAGAAGGGCAACGGCAACGACACCGCCGCCAACGCCACCGCGCTGGGCGTGCTCGCGGCCAACTCGACCCTCTCGAAGGGCAAAGACGGCGACAACACCGTCGTCGCTCGCACCGACGTCGACTTCATCAGCATCGACGACGATTCGGATACCGACTACCTGAGCTTCACGGTCAACACCCAGCTCGCGGTCAGCCTCGTGCTCACCCCGATGGGCATCACCTACAACGAAGGTCCACAGGGCGGCACGCAGACCTCCGTCAACACCAAGAACATCAGCGACCTGACGCTGGCGCTCTACGACACCAACGGCACCTCGCAGTTGGCCCTGAGCAACGCGACGGGCGTCGGGGGTTCGGAATCGATCCTCAATTACGTCCTCAGCGCCGGCACCTACTTCGCCCGCGTCACCGGTGCCGCCAACGACCTGCAGTTCTACCAGATCGACGTTTCGGCGGGCGCTCTGATCCCCGAGCCGGCGAGCCTCGGCCTGATCGTGATCGGCCTGGGTGCCCTGCTCAAGCGCAGCCGTAAGGCACACGCCTGAACGCGGGACCAACAATCTGTCGCAACATCAAAGCGCGTGGTGAAAGCCACGCGTTTTTTTGTCGCGAGTGACAACGTATACATTTTTTGGGGGATCACCAGAGAGAAGACCGGCGATGATCCCTGGGGTGTCGCGGGTTTGTCGAAAAACTTCCGGGGGTCACTCGACGGTGACGCTCTTGGCGAGGTTGCGGGGCTTGTCGACGTCGTGGCCGCGCAGGACGGCGGCGTGGTAGGCGACGAGTTGCAGCGGGACCACGGTGAGCATCGGCTGCAGGGCTTCGCTCACGTGCGGGACGTAGAAGACCGACTCGGAATAGCGAGTGATCTGCGTGTCGCCCTCGGTGGCCACGGCGATGACCCGGCCACCTCTTGCGCGGACCTCTTCGATGTTGGAGATGACCTTGTCGTACTGCGAGCCTTGCGTGGCGACGAAGACCACGGGCATGCCCTTATCGATCAGGGCGATCGGGCCGTGCTTCATCTCGGCGGCGGGCATCCCCTCGGCGTGGATGTAGGAGAGTTCCTTGAGCTTGAGCGCGCCCTCGACGGCGACGGGGTAATGGTAGCCGCGGCCGAGGAAGAGCCAGTTGTTGCGGTCGAGGCATTTTTCGGTCGCGGTGCGGATGGCGTCGCTCTGTTCGAGGACTTTCGAGACCATGTCGGGCAGGCGTTCGAGTTCTTCGAGATAGTTGTGCAGTTGCTCAGCGGAGAGGTATCGCCGGCGTCCGACGTAGAGCGAGATGAGCGTGAGGACGAGGACCTGCCCGAGGAAGGCTTTGGTGGAGGCCACGCCGATCTCGGGCCCGACGTGGAGGTAGACGCCGGCGTCGGTCTCACGCGCGATGGACGAGCCGACGACGTTGACGACGCCCAGCGCCAGCGACCCGCGGTCCTTGGCTTCGCGGAGCGCAGCCAGCGTGTCGGCTGTTTCGCCGGACTGGCTGATGGCCACCGTGATGCTGCCCTCTTCGATGATGGGGTTGCGGTACCTGAACTCGCTGGCGTAGTGGCAGCGTGCGGGGACTTTGGCGATGTCTTCGAGCAGGTACTCGCCGATGAGGCCGGCGTGGAAGGCGGTGCCCTGCGCGGTGAGGATGAAGTGACGCGCGCGGACGAGTTCACGGGTGAAGCTGGCCAGCCCGCCGAGCACGACGCGGTTGTCGCGCAGGTCGATTCGGCCGCGCAGACACGTGCGGATCGACTCGGGCTGCTCCATGATCTCCTTGTGCATGAAGTGCTCGAACTGGCCCAACTCGATCTGCGCCAGGTCGAACTCGAGTTCCTGCACGTCGCGCGTGACGGGCACGTCGTCGATGGTGGTGGTCTTGAAGTCCACTTTCCAGGGCCCGCCGCCCCCGGAAGTGTCCCCGGAAGCTTCCGCAACGGGGTTGTATTTGTCGTTGGGCCCGGCGCAGAGCTTGGCAACCTGGTAGTCGTCGAGCGTGATGACCTGCGTGGTGTGGCTGACGATGGCCGAGGCGTCGGAGGCGACGACGTAGCTCTTGTCGGCGATGCCGATGATCAGCGGGCTGCCCTTGCGGGCGCAGATGAGCGTGTGCGGCTCGCGTTCACAGATGACCGCGATGGCGTAGGCGCCGGTGACCTCTCGCAGCGCGGCCTTGACCGCGGCTTCGAGGTCGCCCTTGTAAAACTCGGCGATGAGCACGGCGATCACCTCGGTGTCGGTCTCGGAGGTGAACTTGTGCCCCTTGGCTTCGAGCCACTTGCGCAGGGAGACGTAGTTTTCGATGATGCCGTTGTGGACGAGCGAGACGAGGTAGCCGTCGGATGTTTTGTGTGAGTGGGGGTGGGCATTGGGGACCGAGGGCGAGCCGTGCGTGGCCCAGCGGGTGTGGGCAATGCCGGTGCACCCCTCGAAGCCCGGGGCTTTTTCGATCTGCGATTCGAGCACGCTCACGCGCCCGACCGCGCGTTGGACTTTCATACCCGAGGACGTGATGACCGCCACGCCCGCCGAGTCGTAGCCGCGGTATTCGAGGCGTTTGAGGCCCTCGAGCAAGAGGGGGACGACCTGCTTGTTCCCGACGTACGCGACGATGCCACACATAGACTGACCCCTGTGAGGTGAACTCGATAGCTGCACGGTGCGCAACAGACAACCGACTACCGGGATATCGGTCAGATTCTACTTGCCATGAATGAGGGGATTATCAGACCCACTGACCGTCGAGGAGAAAACTCACGTATCGATTGTCCGCGAGGCGGCCTCCGGGATCGAACCTGTAGCCCGATTCTTCTGCGGAGTTTGATGGAACAGGTCGGGGGCGTCGGGTGGGTTCAGCCCTCGTGCGAGCGTCGGCCGCGGCCGCGGTAGAGCACCATGCTCAGGCCCATGACGAAAACCATCATGACGATCGGCTCGGGCATGTGGGGTTGAATGCGATTAATGAGGGCTGCGGTCACGGGGTGATGCAGGACCAGCGCCAAGCCGGGGATCGTGGGTTGGCTGGCTTCGACCGCGCTGGCGTTGTGCGTCAGTGACGTGGGTGTTGAGGCGACCGTGATGGTGGCGGTAAAGACCGTGAGGACCAGTCCGATAGCAATCGCCGAGTAGAGCAACTTAGATCGGGTTTTGGCAGCCAAGGCACTTTCTCCTAACTGACCCGGAAAGTGCTGAAAATTCTTTACAACGCTATTTCGTACCGCGAGTTGGTCGTATATTACCGGAAGATGAGGGATAACGCAACCCCTTTTAGTAAAATATTGGGGGTTTGATAAAAGATTTTTCTGAATGATGATCAGATCATCCCGTTCCAGTTTGCAGGGCAGAGCAGGACGGGGAGGTCTGCCTGGCGAATGATGTTCGCGGGCACGTCGCCGGCGATCAGGCGTTTGAGGACGCCCTTGCCGGTCAGCCCCAGGACGATCATCGTGCAACCCCTTGCCTTTGCTGTAGATAAAATCGCTTTGGGCACATCGTCGGCAAAGAGCATCAACCCATCCGCCACGACGCCGGTTTGTTTAAGGCCGTCGGTGAGGGTTCGGAGCGTTTGCTCGCCGCGCTGCTTGGCGTCTGACTCGTGTTCATCCTCGTCACTCATGTGAGCAACGTGTGCCACGAGCACCTCGGCATCCAGCCGGCGCGCAAGGTCCGCGATCGGGGCGGTCAGTTTTTCACTGGCCCAGGGCGAAGAGACCGCAATCAACAGCCTGCTCTGACTCATGGGAACCGGGCAGTATACCCAAACGTCCCTCTGTCAGCGAACGGTGAGCACAACCCCACCCGGGGGAATTTGACGGGATAACCGGATCGGGGAGATCGACGGGATTTGAACCGGGCTGGGGTCGGGGGACCGTGGTCAGAGACCTGGGTTCCGGGTTCCGGGGTTCGGCGGTTCCGGGGGTTCCGGGGGTCGAGGGGGAACGGGGTTTCACGCCAAGCTCGCCAAGTTCGCCAAGAGATACCGGGAAGCGTGAAGCGTTTGAGATCATCAATCATCAATCACCAATCACCAATGGTTTCCACTTCGCTTTCTGACATCAACCATCATCCACCAGACACCCCCCATTGACCCACCCTCCCGCGCCGCCTAACGTTCCTCACCCATGTCCCACCCCCAGCCCGCCACCGTCGGTCAGCTCAAAGCCACCGGCTACCGATACCGTTCGACCAAGCAGGAGCTGCGCGAAAACCTCATCAAAAAGCTCCGAAGCAAGGAAGACTTCTTCCCCGGCATATTGGGCTACCGTTCGACCGTCATCCCCCAGATCATTCACGCAATCCTCTCCCGCCACGACATGCTCTTCCTCGGGCTGCGCGGGCAAGCCAAGACGCGCATCCTCCGCATGCTCCCCGGCCTGCTCGACGAGTGGGTGCCCATCCTCGCCGGCCTCGACATCCCCGACGATGCGCTCTGCCCCATGACCTCCATGGGCAAACGCCTGCTCGCTGAAAAAAGCGACGACACCCCCGTCCGCTGGTTGCACCGCTCCGAGCGCTACCACGAAAAACTCGCCACGCCCGACGTGACCATCGCGGACCTCATCGGCGAGATCGACATCGTCAAGCACGCCGAGGGACGATACCTCTCCGACGAATCGACCATGCACATGGGCCTGATCCCGCGCACCAACCGGGGCATCTTTGCCATCAACGAGCTGCCCGACCTCTCGCCCCGCATCCAGGTTGGCCTGTTCAATGTCCTCGAAGAGCGCGACGTGCAAATCCGTGGCTACCCCGTCCGCCTGAACCTCGACGTCTGCCTTGTGTTCAGCGCCAACCCCGAGGACTACACCAACCGCGGTCGCATCGTCACCCCGCTCAAGGACCGCATCGGCTCGGTCATCCGCACGCACTACCCAGCCACCCTCGACGAAGCGATGGCCATCACCCGGGCCAACGCCTATATCCACCGGGGCTCGGGCGCTTCAGTGCCCATGAGCCACGCCAGCGCTCAAGACCCGTCCACCACCACCACTCCCGAACCCCCCACCGTCGAAGTCCCGCCCCTGATGCACCGCATCGTCGAGCACGCCGTCGCCCTCGCACGCAAGAGCCCGCACATCAACCAGGCCTCCGGCGTCAGCGTCCGCGCCAGCATCGCCTGCCTCGAAAACCTCGTCTCCAGCGCCGAACGCCGCGGTATCCTCACCGGTGAAGAGCGCGTCTTCCCACGCCCGTCCGACCTGCCCCACCTCATCGCCTCCACGCGAGGCAAGGTCGAACTCATGCTCGCTGAAGACGGCCAGGGCACCGAAGACAAGATGGTCGCCTCACTCATGGGCCAGGCGGTCAAAGACATCTTCGATGCCATCACGGACGCCGAAGACTTCGAGCCTTTGATCGAACAGTTCCAGGAAGGCTTAAAACTCGCGGTCGGCGACGATGTCAGCGCCGCCGACGAACTCGCCTCGATGAAACACATCAAGGGCCTCCTGCCCCGGGCTGCGGCGCTGGCAAGCGAACTCGACATGGACCCCAAGTGTGAGCAATCGCTGGCGTGCGTGGGCGAGTTCATCCTCGAAGCCCTCTACGTCCACAACCGCCTCTCCAAAACCGCCTCCTCCACCGGCTCCACCGCCTACTCCCGCTAACCCCCACCCCCGGAAGCCCACCTGCAAAGCCCACCCCGTCCAGGGGTGGGACCCCTCCTCCCTGCACTTTTTGCATCACACAACCGCACAAATCACCTGAAATTCCCGCCAAAAACGGGACAGGGCCCACATGTCGTTACCCTTGGCTCCTTCATCGTTATTCCTCAACTCTCACAAGGAGCACCCGTGATGAAAAGTTTGTGGACTCTTGCCCTGGCAGCTCTTGTCACCGTCACGTTGGGTACGTTTGCCCGCGCCGCCTCCAACGCCGACGCGATCAACGCCTTCGACCGTGAAATCGAACACGCCTCTTCACTGCTCGATGCGCCCGACTCCCCAACCCTCGCGCCGCTCCTGGCGCAGGTCGTCAACCCCGCCACCGACGCCGCCAACCGCGACCGCAAGAACGCGCTGGAAGCAGCCGGCTCCGAAACGACACAGCCCGTCATCGTCGAGGGCCAGCGCGACCCCAACAAGCTCAACGAAGAACAACTCGTCGGCTCGTACAACCAGCCCGTCTGGACCGCCAAGCGTCGATTCTCTGCCACGCGCGTCTACGTTCGACCCGAGGGCACCATCGAAGCGGAATACTGGTTCATTGCCAAGATCCGCAAGCACGGCGGGTCGGAACTCATCCACCAGGCAGAAATCGAACTCGGCCTGCCCTACCGCCTGCAACTGGACCTCTACGGCATCTTCACACAGGTCGACGGCAAGGGCGACGTGCTCGCAAGCCAGGCCATCGAGCTCCGCTGGGCCCTGGCCGACTGGGACGTGATCCCAGGCAACCCGACCTTCTATGTCGAACTGATCAACAACGAAGACGCACCCGAGGTCATCGAACTCAAACTCCTGCTCGGCGGAGAGATCACCACACGATGGCACTGGGGAGCCAACCTCGTCTGGGAACGACAACTCTCCGGCTCACAGGAAAACGAGTACGAACTGACCACCGCGGTCTCCTACACCCTCATCGACAACACCTTCTCCATCGGCGCGGAAGGCAAGTTCAGCATCGGCGATGCCAAGGGCACACGCGGACACTTTGCCAACTCCGAGAACATCCGCATCGGACCCAGCGTCCAGTGGAAGAGCGACCGATTCCACGCGGACATCGCCCCGCTCTTCGGCGTCACCACCAACTCCCGTGTCATGGACCTCTTCGTCGTCCTCGGATGGGAGTTCTAAACCAGACAGGAACCCCCGGAACCCCCGGACTCCGAGGCCCTAACCGCCCCGATCGACCCCCGACCGGGCAGCCTCGGGGTTCCTGGGGCTACGGGCGAAAACCCAGTCGGGCTGTCCGTAGAATCATGATGACATGGACGGACAAGAACCCACCACACGCGCCAGACACTCGCTGGGCCCAAAACTCGCATGGACCCTCGCGCTGTCCGTCGGCCTCCACGTCGCGGTCGGCGCGCTGGTCGTCTACCTCCCGCCACCGCCCGACCTCAAACGCGCAAAAATCCAAACCACACGCGGCATCACCCAAGACCTGCCCCGCGCCACCGTCCACTTCGTCTTCAACGAACCCCCGGAAGCCCCGCAACCCCCAGAGCACACCGCGCCCCCCGATCTCGAGCACGACTTGGCCCCGGCACCGGTCGAACCCGAACCGATCCGCATCGCGCTGAACCCCACGCTCCCGCCCCCACTTTTACCATCCCACCCGGCCACCCTTGACCTCCCCCTCCCCCCCGAACGCCCACACCCTCAGGGTGTGGGCCCCTCATCACCCCCACGCCCACCCTCACCCCCACCCCCAGAACCTTCACCCATAAAGCCGGCGATGGTTCCGGGGGTATCGCCGGTCCCCCCTGCTCCCCCGGAAACCCCTACTTCCCCGGAACCCACGCCGGTCCCCCCGCCCGCAGAAGCACCCCCACCCCCCGACGGCGTTGCCAACGGCGCCACACTCGTCTCGCTTCCCGTCCCGCGTTACCCCTACGTCAGCAGGCGCGACGGACAGCAGGGCACCGTCATCATCGAGGTCCACGTCCTCGCGGACGGCTCGGTCGGCGATGTGACTTTCATCTCCGGCCCGGACTACCCCCAACTCATCGAAGCCGCCCTCGCCGCCGCTCGCAAGGCCCGCTTCACACCCGCCACACGCGACGGCGTCCCCGTCCCCGACACCCTCCGCATCCCCTTCGAGTTCGTCCTCCATTGATCGCCGTGCGTGTCCCCGACTCGAATTACGATTACACTTCCCCTCTTGCCCCTGCACCCCTCATCCGGGGGCCCTCATCCGGGGGCGGGGATGAACCACAGATTTCGCAGGTTTTCACAGATTAAAATCCGTTCTCTTCCCAATCTGTGTCATCTGCGAAATCTGCGGCTTCTGTCTCGGGCTTGATTCTTCACTGTGCTTCCGTGTCCTCTGTGTTTAACACTCCCCCGCCATGAACATCACCCTCCCCGACGGCTCCATCAAGACCTTTGACCAGCCCAACGTCACCGCACGCGACGTGGCAAAATCCATCGGCGAAGGACTCGCCAAGGCCGCGCTCGGTGCCAAGGTCGATGGCCAGCTCTACGACCTCGACCGCCCGATCACGCAAGACGCAAAAGTCGCCATCGTCACCAAGCCACGCCTCGACAAGGAGGGCAAGACCAAGGGCGAACACAACCCCGACGCGCTCTACCTCCTGCGCCACTCCTGCGCCCACGTCATGGCCGAGGCCATCCAACGCCTCTGGCCCGAAGCCTTATTAGCCTACGGCCCGCCCCTCGACAACGGCTTCTACTACGACATCACACTCGAAAAACCCATCTCGACCGACGACTTTGCCAACATCGAAGCCGAGATGAAAAAAATCGTCGAGGAGAACAGACCGTTCACTCGCTACGAACTCCCCACCGACCAAGGCCTCAAGCGCCTCATCGCCGAGGACAACAAATACAAAATCGACAATGCCCAACGCGCCATCGCCGGCGGCGCGAACACCCTCTCGTGGTACGTCACCGGGCCGCTCCCCACATCAGACATCAGACATCAGACATCAGACATTCCCCGCTGGGAGGACCTCTGCCAAGGCCCGCACGTCCCGTCCACCGGCGAGATCGCGGCTTTCAAAGTCATGTCCGTCGCGTCGTCGCACTGGCACGGCGACGTCGAGTCCGACCGGTTCCAGCGCGTCTACGGCACGGCGTTTTTCTCGCAGGCCGACCTCGATGCGTATCTCGAACAGCTCGAACAGGCGCGCCAGCGCGACCACCGTGTCATCGGCTCGCGCCTCGGCCTGTTCGCCATCGACGAGATGGTCGGGCAGGGCCTGATCCTCTGGAAGCCCAAGGGCGCGATCATCCGTCAGGAGCTGCAGAACTTCATCACGGGTCACCTCAAACGGCAGGGCTATCAACAGGTCTTCACACCGCACATCGGCAAGCTCGATCTGTTCCGCACAAGCGGGCACTTCCCGTACTACCGCGAGAGCCAGTACCCGCCGCTGATCGACCACGACCACCTGACCACGATTGCCAAAGAGGGCTGCACCTGCGCCGAACTCGCCAACCGCCTCGACAAGGGCGAGGTCGATGGCTACCTGCTCAAGCCGATGAACTGCCCGTTCCACATCAAGGTGTTTGACTCGGAGAAGCGCAGCTACCGCGACATGCCGATCCGCCTCGCGGAGTTCGGCACGGTCTACCGTTGGGAACAGTCGGGCGAGCTCAACGGTATGACCCGCGTGCGCGGCTTCACGCAGGACGACGCACACCTTTTCGTCACCGAAGACCAGCTCGACGCCGAGGTGGCCGGCTGCCTCGACCTCGTGAAGATCGTTTTCAAGACGCTGGGCATGGACGACTACCGTGTCCGCGTGGGCCTGCGTGACCCGGGCAGCGACAAATACGTCGGTGAGCCGGCGCAGTGGGACAAAGCCGAGGCCGCGTGCAAGCGGGCCGCCGAGACGTTGGGTGTGCCTTTCACCGCCGAGCCGGGCGAGGCCGCGTTCTACGGCCCGAAGATCGACTTCGTCGTCAAAGACGTGATCGGCCGATCGTGGCAACTCGGCACCGTGCAGGTCGATTACCAGTTGCCCAATCGGTTTGACCTGTCCTACGTCGGGCAGGACAACAGGCCCCACCGCCCGGTGATGATCCACCGCGCCCCGTTCGGCTCGATGGAGCGGTTCGTCGGCTGCCTCATCGAACACTTCGGCGGCGCGTTCCCGTTGTGGCTCAGCCCCGAACAGGTGCGCGTGCTCCCGATCAGCGACAAGTTCCTCGCCTACTCAAACAAAGTGTTAGACGCCCTCAAACAAGCCGGCCTCCGCGCGGCGGCCGACGAGTCCAACGAACGCGTCAACGCCAAGATCAAGAACGCGCAGGAAGAAAAAATCCCCTACATGCTCGTCGTCGGCGGCAAGGACGAGGCCGCCGGCTCGGTGAGCGTCCGCTGCCGAACACGCGGCGACCTGGGCGCGCTGCCGCTGGAGGTGTTCGTCACCAAAGCGGTGGAAGAGGTGTCAACGCAGGGGCGCGCGACGGTGAGTGTGTAAGCCCACGCAGATTGAACCGCCGACACGCCGAGGACACCGAGAAGAAGTTTCCCGCCAAGCCCGCCAAGACCGCGAAGTTGAATCCCATCCTGAATAACTTCGCGTCCTTCGCGTTCTTCGCGAGAACCCGCTTTTTCCTCTCGGTGTCCCCGGCGTCTCGGCGGTTAACCGGATTTCACATCGATAGCCCGATGTCGTAAGGTGGCCCCATGTTCGTCTGGCCCACGCTCACGTATCTGCTCGTGATGATCAACCCGTTCTCGCAGGTGCTCTACCTGTGGGATCTGATGCGCGAGATGGACACGAAGACTTTTGCGTGGACGTACCTGCGCGCCAGCGCGTTGTCGTGGGGGGTCTTTATTGTCTTTGCGTTGACCGGGCCGTTCTTGTTTACGCAGGTGTTTCAGGTTTCACTCGATTCGTTCCGCATCTTCGGCGGTTTGATTATTTTGCTCGTGGCGGTGCGGTATTTCACGCACGGCGCGGGGTCGAACGTGCTCTTTAAGCGCGCCCCGGACGACGACCTGGCCCCGCAGATCGCGCTGCCCTACCAGGTCGGACCCGGCACGATCTGGGTGAGCATGATGATCGGTCAGCGGCACAGCGCGGCACTCTCACTCGCCGCCATCGCGTTGGTCCTGCTCGTCAACGCGCTGGCCGTGTCGCTGTGTGCGTTGATCGTCAACTCGGTCAAGGACAGGGGCCAGACGCTGGCAGGCAAGTACTTTGCCATCCTCATGCGGACCAACGCGCTCTTCGTCGGCGCGATCAGCGTCGACATGATCGTCAACGGCATCAAGGGTGTGATCGCCGGCGGCGCGGTGTGAAGCGGTTGAACAATCATTCTCGCGCAACAGACACGATCAACCCACACAAGCCATCGACGCCACGCTATCATGTCGCCGCGTTGCACGGGTGTTGCGGGCGACGTTTTCTCTATGACCAATCAAGCAAGGAAGCGTGCGATGGTGCGTGTCCAACCCAGCGCGATACACGGGCAAGGTCTGTTTGCCACGGCCCTCATCCCCGCTGACGCGGTGATCGGCGAGCTTGTCGGCAACATCGTTTTTGAAGACGGGCCACACGTCCTCTGGCTCGACGAGACGCGTGGCGTGCACGTCGTCAACGACATGCGCTACATCAACCACTCCGACTCGCCCAACGCCTGTTACTACGACGACCTGACCGTCGTCGCCTTGCGTGACATCCAGCCGGGCGAAGAGATCACCCACGACTACCGCGGGGACGACGAAGAGCGCGAAGAGTGCGAACTCGACTTCGCGGCGTAAAACATCAACCCCGCGGGTATACACCCGCGGCTGATAAAGTTGATCGATCTGTTTGCAGCCGCGGATGAATATCCGCGGTCTTCGCGCTACGCCTGACGCAATGCCAAAATCAACTCTACCTTGCCCACGTGTTCGTCGACTTTCCTTGCAATGTCGATGGGGGCCAGGCCCTCGTCGGCAAGAGAGTAGACCTTTGTCGTGAGCGGGTCTGGCGAGGGGACCGGCGATGCCATCGCCGGCTTTATGGAGGGGGCATCCGGGGGTTCCGGGGATTCCGGGGGGGCATCGAGTTGTGCGATGCGCCGGTCCGCTTCTTCGATGAGTTTTTCCAGTCGCATGGCCTTGGCGTCGAGCTGGGTGCCCAGTCGTTTGGCAAACTGTTCGATCTCGACCATGAGTTGTTCGAGGTCCGCCTTGGTACCGGACTCCTGGCGGTAGCGTTCGACGCGTTCGTGCGGGTCGAGGTCACGGTGGCGTTGGCCCGCCTCGCGCTGCTTCTTGCGGATGCGGAGCATGAGCGACACGGTGACGAGCACCAGGCCGAGGATCAGCACGACACTCGTCCACAACGGCGGCGCCTCGTTGAGCGCGAGCGTGAAGATCACCATAGTCGGCTGGGCTGTGACAGCCATCTTTTTAAGTGTACCGTGACGGGCGGGCGGTGAGATGTCGTGATGTCCGCCGGGGTAGGATGGTGGGGTATGGCTTGTGACCTGGCCAAGGGATTTGTACGGGATGTGGCCACCGCGCTGCGTGGGCGCTGCGGTGTGCAGCCTGGCGACCGCGTGCTGGTTGCGGTATCGGGTGGGGCGGATTCGGTGGCGCTGTTGCGGGCGTTACGTGACCTTGCTTCGTCGCACTTGTGGAAGCTGTCGCTTGCGGTCGGGCACGTGAACCACCACCTTCGGCCCACGGGAGAGAGTGGGGGGGACGCGCGGTTTGTGGAGGGGTTGGCGACGGAGTTGGATGTGCCGTATATGCGAGGGGATTTGGATGCGCCGGCAGGGGGAGGTCCCGCGCCCGGAGGGCGTGGGCATTGCAAAGAAGAGCGTGGGCGTTCGGCGCACGGGAACACCGAGGCGTGGGCGCGGCGGGAGCGTTACAAGGCGCTGTTGGCCATGGCGAGGGCTTTCGAGGCCCATCATGTTGCGGTGGCGCACCACGCCGACGATCAGTTGGAGACGCTGCTCATGCGACTGATGCGCGGCGCGTCGGTGCGTGGGTTGTCGGGCATGGCGTGGCGCAGATCGATGGTGAAAGGCGAGCCGATCACGCTGGTTCGGCCGATGCTCGGGGCCACGCACGAACAGGCGGTCGCCTACCTGCGTGCGATCGGGCAGGAATGGCGGGAAGACGCGACGAACTCGGACGTATCCCGGGCACGGGCGAGGTTGCGCCTGGAGGTGTTGCCGGTGCTGCGTGAGATGAAGGGGGACGCGGCGAATCGCGCGGTGTCGGTGGCGGATCAGTTGCGCGGTGTTTCACGGGTATTGGACATCGAGATCGCGCGGGCTTGCGAACGCGGCGTGAGCGCAGACGGCGCCTGGGTGTTTGACCGTGTGGAGCTGCGCAGGCTTCCGGGGGTGGTTTTGTCGGGCGTGGTTCGGCGTGTGTTGATCTGGGCGGGCGTGGGGTCAGACGCGATCCCGTCGGGGGCCTTACAACGTGTTGTGCGTGCGGTGCGTGACGGGAAGGGGGGCGTGCGCGGGTTTGAGTTTGCGGGCGGGGTCAGGGTGCGGGTGGAGCGGGTGGGGGTGCGGGTGGTGACGCGGTGAGTATCCCACCCCCGGAGGGGGTGGGCTTTGCAGGGAGATACAATTCGTTGAGTGTGGTTACGCGCGGCGCCAGTCGATCTTCGGGGCGTCGCCCCACATCATTTCGAGGTCGTAGAAGGCTCTTGCGTGGGGGTCGAAGAGGTGGACGACGACCTCGACGAGGTCGAGCACGAGCCAGGTGGTCGGGCCGTCCACGTCCTTGCCGAACTTTTCGAGGCCCACGGTGTTGGCAAGCTTTTCGACCTGTGTACCGACGGAGACGATCTGCCGATCGCTCGTGCCGGTGGCGATGACGATGTAGTCCGTCACGTCGGACAGCCCGTGGACGTCGTAGACGAGCACGTCTTCGCAGTGCAGGTCTTTGAGCGTGCGCGCGATGTCGATCACCAGGCTGCGCACCTGATCGCCGGGCACGTTGCCGGGGCTTGGCCTCGTGGCGGTTGCCTCGGTCGGCGTGTCGTGCTCTCTCGTTTGGGCCTCCGTCGGTTCGGTCATGCGCTTGTTACCCCAGGTGCAGCCATCCCGCGATCATAGGCGAGAGCTTGACGATCAGGCCGGCAAAGACGACCGAGACGACGGAGATGAGCTTGATGAGGATGTTGAGCGACGGGCCGGACGTGTCCTTGAAGGGGTCGCCGACGGTATCGCCGACGACGCCGGCCTTGTGGGCCGGGCTGCCCTTACCGCCGTACTGCCCGGTCTCGATGTACTTCTTGGCGTTGTCCCACGCGCCGCCGGCGTTGGCCATAAAGATGGCGACGGCGAAGCCCGAGACGAGTGCCCCGGCCAGCATGCCCATCACGCCCGGCACGCCGAGGATGAGGCCGACCACGATTGGGATCACGATCGCCATGAGTGACGGGACGATCATTTCCTTGAGCGAGCCTTTGGTCGAGATGGCCACGCAGTTGGCGTAGTCGGGGTATTTGTGCCCGTCCGCGGTGACCTCGAAGGGCCACTTGTTGGGGTCGGCGATGTCGGCGTCGCTCATGCCGTCCTTCTTGAACTGGGCCTTCATGATGCCGAACTGCCGACGGCACTCCATCATCATGGCATACGCCGCACGCCCGACCGCGTTCATCGTGAGCGCACAGAAGACGAACACGAGCATGACGCCGATGAACAATCCACACAGCACGCGCGGGTTGAGCAGGGTCACGTCGTAATACTCGAGGATCTGCGGGACCTTTGCGGTGGCGGTGACGATCTGGACGCCGGCGACTTCGATGGTCGGCGTGGATTGAGCGAGGTATCCCTGCACGGTGATGACATAGGCCGCAAGCAGGGCGAGGGCGGTGAGCGCCGCCGAACCGATGGCAAAGCCCTTGCCCGTCGCGGCGGTGGTGTTGCCCAGCGA
Organism: Phycisphaera sp.; assembly: GCA_016125215.1. Taxonomy (GTDB): domain Bacteria; phylum Planctomycetota; class Phycisphaerae; order Phycisphaerales; family Phycisphaeraceae; genus RI-382. The sequence goes on along the minus strand of WGMF01000005.1, from coordinate 126,757 downwards.
GTCGAGCATGTCGGTGCGTTCACGGACGAACTTGGGCTGGTGGGTCATCTCGGCGTTGCCGCCGGCGTTGTCAGCGATCGGGCCGTAGGCGTCGGTGGCAAGCGTGATGGCAAGCGTCGAGAGCATACCGACCGCCGCGATGGCGACACCGAAGACGCCCATGAGGAAGACCTGGTTACCGCCCGCGGCGATGAAGGCGACGAGGATGGCGGCCACGGTGGTGAGCATGGGGATCCAGGTGGAGACCATGCCCTCGGCGATACCGGCGATGATGACGGTGGCCGGGCCGGTCTGCGCCTGTTCGCAGATGCGCTGGGTGGGTTTGTGCTCGTAGGAGGTGTAAATCTCGGTGCCGCGTGCGATGACGAGTCCCGCGCCCAGGCCGGCGAGGATGGCGATCCAGATGCCCCACCAGGTGACGCCCTCGATGGGGCCTAACAACATGTAAAGCAGGCCCGCCGAGCCCAGGACGATCAGGCCCGACGACGCGAGCACGCCCATGTGCAGGCTCTTGAGCAGTTGGCCCATGCTTGCCCCTTCCTTGGTGCGGACGACGAAGATGGAGAGGATCGAAGCGAGGATGCCCAGGCCCGCGAGGGCGACCGGTGCGATGACCAGGCTCATCGAAGCGGCCGTGGAAAGCTTGAGTTGGATCGCGGCCGCGGCGGCCAAGGCCATCGCCGCGAGGATCGAGCCGTAGTACGACTCGTAGAGGTCCGCGCCCATGCCGGCCACGTCGCCGACGTTGTCGCCGACGTTGTCCGCGATGGTGGCGGGGTTGCGTGCGTCGTCTTCGGGGATGCCGGCTTCGACTTTACCGACGAGGTCAGCCCCGACGTCCGCGGCCTTGGTGTAGATGCCGCCGCCCACACGGGCAAAGAGGGCTTGCAATGACGCTCCCATCGCAAACGAGAGCGTGACGGTGGTCAGCGCGACGAGGGTCGGGAAGTGCTGCCCGAACGATTGCGAGAGGACGTAGAACCACACGGAGATGTCGAGCGTGGCAAAGCCGGTGACACACAGGCCCATGACGGCCCCGGCGCGGAAGGCGACGGTCAGGCCCTTGTTGAGCGATTCCTTGGCGGCGGCGGCCGTTCGCGCGGAGGCGGCGGTGGCGGTCTTCATCCCGAAGAAACCACACAACCCCGAGAAGAACCCCGCGATGCCCACGCCGACGAACGTCAGCTCGTCCTGCAGGTGGAGCACAAACCCCATCAGCGCGAGGATCGCCATGAGCACGACGAAGACCAGCGCGACGACCTTGCGTTGCGAGGAGAGGTAAGCGTAGGCCCCCTCGCGCACGGCGGCGGCGATGCGGATCATGTTCTCATCACCCTCGGAGTGGCTGACGACCGAACGGTAAAAGACGAACGCCATGATGAGCGCCGCGATGGCCCCGATCGGCGCGAGCCAGTAGGCCGGCGGAAGGGTGTAAGCCGCGTGAGTGGCCGCGGCCTGGTTGGCCAGCGACTCGATGTCGGGCGTCTGGGCAAGAGCCAGTAATGGCGTGACGAAAAATGCGAGCGTGGCCAACGTGGCAGGGACAGCGGCGCGGAAGGACCTCATAGATGGACTCCAGTATGTAAGAGCTTTACAGGGATTACGGGGATAAGAGTGTAGAGTGTTTTTCTATCCAACGCACCTGACGCTCCCGTCCACACAAGCCCGGCGCGCACCCGACCACCGCGATGTGCCTTGTGGATCGAAGGCAGACCGGGCGACGGGTGAAAGTCTGGGTGTGGGGTTCAAGGGGCGTGAAAGGGGGGTCGGCCCGGTGTCCGCGACGGGGGTTCAACCCGATCGGCGGCGGGAGGCGATTTACCGGGGCTTGCGGAGCGGGGGCCGTTTGCTGAGTTTGGGCGGCGGGAGGATGCCCTTGGCCAGGTCGGCCTGCTGCTGGGCACGCTTGAGGGTCTTGCGGAAGGCGCGACGGCGCTTTTCACTGGGCTTTTCGTAGTACGCCCGGCGTTTGACGTCCTTGGTCAGGCCCTCTTTTTCACAGAGCTTCTTAAACCTCCGGAGCATCTGCTCCGCGGACTCGCCACTGCGTGCTTTGATTCGGATCGCCATAGGACAAAACTCTCCTGTTGCCCGAAAAACCGGGCCGAGTATTGTGCCAGAAGGCGAGTTGGGATGCAAATCCGGGATCAACCGCCAAGACGCCAAGGACGCCAAGGAGAGATTTGACACGATAACAGGATCAGCAGGATGAACAGGAATCAATCCAGAGAGCCGTGATGCAGTTCAACCCGACAAGTGCGGCTGATCCCGTTGATCCGGTCCATCTTGTTATCCCGTCAATATTCTTGGATCGGACTTGGCGACCTTGGCGTCTTGGCGGTTGACTGCTCACTTCAAGCCCTGTGAACGCAGGAACTCGAAGCTGATCTTGAGGCTGTCGAAGGGGTCGAGTTCGCCGTGGTCGCGTTCGACGAGGTACCACTTGACGTGGGCCTTGCGGGCGACGTCGAGGATGCGTTCCCAGTTGAGGTTGCCCGAGCCGACCTCGCACATCTTCTGTTCGCGTTTGGGGGTGATGGCCATGTCCTTGACGTGGATGGCGGGCAGGCGATTGCCGGGCATCGCGCCGAGGTCTTCGAGGTATTGCGCGGGGTCGCCGCCGGCGTGGGCGACCCAGTAGGTGTCGACCTCCATCCAGACGCAGGGGTCGAGTTTTTTCATCAGCAGTTCGTAGGGATTCTTGTATGCGCTGCCCGCGGGAAACGGCGCCCACTCGTGGCTGTGGTTGTGGTAGCCGATGTGGATGCCGTGCTGCGCGAGGGTCTTGCCGACGGCCGAGTATTCCTCAGCGAACTTTTCCCATTCCTCGACGCCCGTGCCCTCTTTCCACCCGAACCCGCCGATCGCGGTGTGGGTTGATCCGATGGCTTTGTGGTAGTCCACGCACCTCTGCGTGTCCTTCATCATGTCCAGCCCTGTGTGCGTCGGGCCGGCGGTCAGGCCCTCGTTCTTGAGGATCTTGGCCAACTCGTGGTCATCGATCTTGCCCATCGCGCTGACCTGCACGACCTCGTACCCGATCTTGCGGACGCGAGCCAGGCTTTTGGCAATGTCCTCGGGGGTCTTGATGAAGTCACGGATGGTGTAAAGCTGCGCGCCGATCTGACTGGTCATGGTGAATCCTTTCCCGGTCTCTGGGTGAACCATCCTCCCGCCCACGTGGGCAAAGCATAGCACATCTCACCGTGGAGAACGCAAAAGACGCAGAGAAGAGACAAGCCAAAACGATCCGCAGATGACGCGGATCCAAACCACTGGATCAGCCAGGCAACACGTGGTCACCCAAAAGTTCCCCACCCCCATCTTGCATTGATCTGCCTTGAAAATCTGCGTCATCTGCGGATGGTTTTCTCTGTCTTCTCTCTGTGTCCTCTGTGACCTCTGTGTTCAACCCTCCGGCGCATCCGCCACGAGCACCCGCGGCAGTCGTTCGTGATCCGCCAAGACGCGCACGTTCAGATAGCCCGCTTCCTCGGCCAGCGCCGCCACCGCGTCGCGCTGCGAAGCGGCGAACTCGAGCACCAGTTGCCCCGGGCTAACAAGGTGTTTGTGTCCGTCACGGATCAGCACACGCAGCAAATCCAACCCGTCCGCGCCGCCCCGCAAGGCCCCCGTGGGCTCGTAGTCCTTGACATTCGGCTCGACCGCTTCCCATTCCCGGTCGCTGATGTAGGGCGGGTTGCTCACGAGCAAGTTCACCCGCTGCTGACCCAGTGGCCCGAGCAGGTCGCCCCCCCGCAAGTCGATCCTTTCGGAGACGCCCTGTTCCTGTGCGTTGATCTTCGCCACCTCAAGCGCATCGGTTGAGATGTCCGTGGCAATCACGCGCGCGTCGGGGATGTTCTTGGCCAGCGCCACCGCGATCGCGCCCGATCCGGTACACACGTCCGCGACCAAGGGCGAAGCAAAGCCCGGCGTCCTCCGCGCGTATTGAATCACGTGCTCGACAAGCGTCTCCGTGCTCGGGCGTGGGATGAGCACACGTTTGTCCACGCGCAGCATCATCGAGAAAAACGGGCAGCGCCCGACGAGGTAATCGACAGGCTCGTGGTTGACAGCCCGCTCAACAAGGTCGCGGAAGGCCGCCCGTTCCAACTCGGTCGCGGGGCGATCCGGGTCGGTGTAGAGCTTGAGCCGACCCACGCTCAAGACGTGCGCCAAGAGCATCTCGGCGCTGAGGCGCGGGCTGTCGATGCCCCGGCGTTCAAAATACTCCGTCGTCCACGCGAGCAACCTGCGCGTGGTCCAAGGCCCGTCGTGTTTGGGTTGGCCGACCGACATCGGAATCGATTTTACAGGCCCGCCCCGTTTGACCGTAACCCGCCCGCCGTCGAATCATGACAAAACCGCTTGTCGGGGGTTAGCATGGTGGCCATGCGCGTCGCCCTGCTTGCCAACACCGCCTGGCTCGACGAGGAACTGCCCGCGTTCAAGCACCTGGTCCTCGGGCTCATGGACGAACAGGTCGAGGCGGTCCAGGTCCTGCCCGAAGGCGCGGTCGGCGACGATGTCAGCGCGTTTGGTGCCCGGCTCACGTGGCGGGACGCGGCCCTGCCCTGGCTGCGCAAGCGACGGCTGGGATTGCTGGCCCCGGCGCTCGAACAACAGAATGTCAACCTCATCCACGCGATGGACGGGCGCCTCTGGCCGGGCGCGGTCGCGCTGGCACACAAACTCAAATCCCCCGCGGTGCTCTCCTCTTCGAGTGTGATGGACCTGCCACTCGCCGGGGCGTTGCGGGGCAACGCGAAAGAACTCGGATTGGTTTTCATCGCGGCCACCGAGCCGATCGGCACCGCCCTGCGCGACCGCGTCGGCGACCAGGCCCCTGTGGTCGTGGCACCCATCGGGGTACACGGTGTCGATCCGTCCAGGCGCCCGGTCGGTGAAGGCCAGACCGTGTGCATCGTGGTCAGCGGCTCGGGCCAGGCCGACGCCGAATACGCCGCCCTCCTCGAAGCGATGCGCGCGGTCATCGACAAACACCCGCAGACACAGTTTTTCATGGACAGCCAGGGTGCCCAGACGCACACCTTGTGGAAGGCCACCGAGAGGGCCGGCCTGCTCACCAACGTGAGCATGGTCCCGCGCCGATTGGGCCACCGCGAGTTGTTGCTGCGCGCCGACGCGCTGGTCCACCCCCAGGCCCAGGGCCGAGCTCGCAGCGTCACACTCCAGGCCATGGCGTCGGGCATCCCCGTCATCGCGCGACAAGACCCCTGGCTGGATTACCTGGTGGACGGCCAGACCGCGTGGACCATCCAACAGCCCGACGCACGGGAATGGTCAAAAGCCTTGCTGCGCGTCATCGAGGACCGCCCGCGCGCCACCGCCCTGGGCCAAAGCGCCAAAGCCTGGGTCACTCAACGCCACGTCGCCTCGCAACAGGTCTCGTCCATCGTCGCGGCCTACCACCGCGCATCGGGCGAGTCGATCCCGTTCCCCGGCGGGTGAGGGAAGAGATGTCTGATGTGTGATGTTTAACGTCTGATGTAGGAACCTAGTCCATGTGGGTAACGAAAACAGTTGAGGCGGTTCGGCGGGCACGCGGGGCGTTGCGGGGGCGAGTGGCGCTTGTGCCGACGATGGGGGCGCTGCACGCCGGTCACGTCGCGCTCATCGAGCACGGCGGGCGTATCGCTGACCACGTGATCGTCAGTGTCTTCGTCAATCCGACGCAGTTCGGCCCGAACGAAGACTTCACCCGTTACCCCCGGCCCTTTGCGCGGGATGTCGAGATGGCACGTGAAGCCGGCGCGGTCGGCGTCTTTGCGCCGGACGTGGAAGAGGTCTACCCGCCCGGAGACGTGGCGTGCGACGTGAGTGTGCCTGCCCTTGCCGGAGACCTCGAAGGCGCGCAACGGCCCGGGCACTTCGCGGGGGTCTGCCGGGTGGTCGCCAAGCTCTTACACATGGTTAGCCCCGACGTGGCCTGCTTCGGGCAGAAGGATTACCAGCAACTGCGCATCGTCGAAGCGATGGCGCGCGACCTGGCGATGCCTTATGCGATCGAGGCCGTCCCGACCGTGCGTGAGCCCGACGGCCTGGCGCTGTCGAGCCGGAACGCCTACCTCTCGCCCGAAGACCGCGCCCACGCGGTCGGGCTTTACCGTGCGCTGTGCGAGGCCCGGCGGATGGTCGAGAACCCCAACGTGGCCGAGGCCGACCCGCGCGTGGTCGAGGCCGCCATGAGGCAGTTCATTGCGTCCTATCACCTTGTCGTGGATTACGCCGAGCTGCGCCACGCCAAGACGCTTGCGAAGCTCGAAACCATCGACCCGGCCCACACGCCGGAGGTCGTCGCGCTCGTGGCGGCGCGTTGCGGGCCGGTCCGGTTATTAGACAACACGGTGTTGCACGTCGTGCATTAGGTTTATCCGCTACGCGATACCCCGTTTGCGTGTTAAACCCTGACGCCCTTAACGGCTGGGCAAGGCGTCCCCGTTGATGCGGGGTGTATTTGCGTGTCGACCGTTTGCATTGCGTGCCCGTGAATCGTTTGTTTACGCCTGTGCCCGACGGGTGGAAAGAAATATCCGATCGGGCGGGTTAAGTCGGCTGGAGATGAAGCCGACGTGTTAAACGAGTGATTCGGTAATGTCGTGTGGGCCTGTTGCCCCGCGGCTAAAGAAAAAAAGGTCGGGTTCGCGTGGGACCCGTACAAAGGCAAACGTAGCCGGTCTTACTTCAGAGGAGAATGAACATGTTGGCAGCCCGAACAGTCCGCAAAGGTTTCACGCTCGTTGAAATTCTGATCGTCGTTGTGATCCTCGGCATCCTGGCCGCGATCGTCATCCCGCAGTTCACCAACGCCAGCGAGAGCGCCAAGAGCTCGAGCCTGGTGTCGATGCTGCAGACCATCCGCTCGCAGCTCGAGCTCTACCAGGTTCAGCACAGCGGCGACTACCCCTCGGCCCTGACCACCAACTGGGACGAGATGACCGTCGCGTCCGGTGGCTTTGGCCCCTACCTGCAGGCCCCCCCGAAGAACCCCTTCGTCTCATCGACCGTGGCCACCAAAGTCGCGGCATGGGCTGACACCGACACCGACCCCACCGGCGCAGCCGCCGACGAGACCTGTGGCTGGTTCTACAACGCCGCCAGTGGCAAGATCGTCGCCGCAGGCTTCGATGAAGCCAACCAGACCAAGCAATAACACTCGCTCCCCAGCTATTCACGGTCACCCGGGCCTCACCGCCCGGGTGATTCTTTTTACGCAAGACGGTTGCACGCCCACAGTCTCCGGTCGTGGGTCGCTCGCCAAGTGGGTCCCACGCCCGGAGAGTGTGGGCTTTGCAAACGGACTTAACCAGCGCCGGTTTCTGGTCGATGTTGTCACAGAGGCGTTCACACGCTTACGGAGAATCACCATGCGATCACTGCGCTACCTCAACTCGGTCCTGACCGTCATTGCGGTCCTGCTCACGCTCAACCTCTACACGCTCTGGACCACAAGCCCGGCTTCGATTGAAACCGTCCCGACCGCACAGGCCGCCGGCCTTCCCGACGGCGGGGCGCAACGCAAAGAGATGATCGATCAGCTCAAGCTGCTCAACCAGAAGTTTGACCAGCTCACCCAACTGCTCAAGTCCGGCGAAGCGCGGGTTCGGATCGAAGGCGCAACCGACAAGAACTAAACGGCCACACGGCGGTTGAAGCCTCAACAGGACGGATGCTCCAGGGGGGAAGGATCACCATGTACGCCCCGACATCAACGCGAGAGACCACCCTTAGCCGACCCACCCCGGCAAGCGGTCGTCACGTGGTCACACGCTTGCGGGGGGGCTTTACGTTGATCGAGGTTTTGGTGGTCGTGGCGATCATCGGCATTGCCGGCGCGGTGGTCGTGCCGCAGATGCTCAAGTCCAGCACGCTCACGGTGCAGGCCGCCGGCCGAATGGTCATCGCCGACCTGCTCTACGCCCAGAACGAAGCCATCGCCCAGCAGCGCCCACGCCGCCTGGTCTTTGATGTGGACGGCAACAGCTACCGCATGACCGACGACCAGGACAACACGCTCCAGGCCTCGTGGCGCGACTCGCAGGGCAGCGGGAACTACGTCATCAACTTTTCCAAAGACAGCCGATTCGCCGGCGTTCGGCTCAAGAACGTGGACTTCGGCGGCGAGAAATACGTGGAGTACGACGCGCTGGGCGCGCCGGCCCAGGGCGGCTCGCTCGACCTCGTGACGGACAACGTGACCTACCGCGTCACGGTTTCGCCCTTTACGGGAAGGGTGGTCATCGCGCCCGTGCCGTGAGGGGTCACGGCGTAAGGAGACGCAGTTGTGCCAGGATGGTTTGGACAATCCAGGGAACCGATCGGGATCGACTTCGGCTCGCACAGCATCCGCATGATGCAGCTGCGCACCGCGCAGGGCGACGGCCCGTTTGTCGCGACCGCCGCCGCCCGGCACGAGCTTCCCGCCGACCTCCCGGCCGCGGGCGAGGACCGCGCCAAGGCGATCGGCAAGATCATCGCGCAGATGCTTTCTTCCGGGCCGTTTGTCGGCAAGCGCGTGGTCACGTCGCTGCCGTCGTCGGCAATCCAATACAAGAACCTCCGCCTGCCACGCATGCCCGCCGACGAGATCAAGTCCGCGGTCGAGTGGGAGGCCAGCGACCGATTGAACCTCGGCGCGGACAAGGCGGCGGTGCAGTTCTTCGACGCCGGCGAGGTCCGTCAAGGCGACGATATCCGCCAGGAAGTCATCCTGCTTGCCGCCACGCACAAGGCGGTCGATGAGCACATGCTCGCGCTGAGCACCGCGGGGCTTGAACCCATCGCGGTGGAGTGTGTGCCCAGCGCGCTGGCCAGGTGTCTGAGCACGGGCACGGAGCTGGACCCCGACGCGGCGGCCCAGGTCGTGATCGACTTCGGATACGCCGCGACGAAGGCGCTCATCGTCCGCAACGGGCGGGTGGTGTTTTTCAAGAACATCGAGGTTGGTGCCCAGGCGTTGGACCGCGCGGTGGCAGAAAAGTTGGCTATCGACCTGGCCGACGCCTGCGAACTGCGACGCAAAGACCGCGGCGTGGTGCCACAGGCTTCGGACGTTTCCCCCGCCGTGGACACGACCAACGCCACCGACCGCGACGGCGCGATCCGGCGAGCGGTCTACGATGCGATGCGCGAGTCCATCACCGAGCTTGCCCGCGAGATCGGGTTGTGCCTGCGGTATTACAGCGTGACGTTCCGTGGCCGACGGCCGGAGTCCGCCTTGCTCATCGGGGGCGAGGCGTACGACCTGCGTCTGCCCGGTTTGCTCTCGGGAGAGGCTGGCGTTGAAGTTGCCACGGGCGATCCGCTCACGCGGGTGGACTGCTCGGCGGTGGAAAAGGTTTTGGGTGAATCGCACTGCGAGTGGGGCGTCGCGGCCGGTTTGGCAATGCGGAGCGAGGCACGATCTGCCGCCACGAGAAAGCGGGGTGCCGCATGAACCCCATCAACTTCCTGCCCAGGTCTTACATCCAGCAACAGGCCAGACGCATGCGCGTCTACCGCCAGCTCGCGCTCATCGCCGTCGTCGCGCTGGTGATGCTGGGCTACCTCGCCAGCACGCTGGCCAGCTACCGACAACTGCGCGATTACACGTTGGGCGTCGAAGCCGAGGCCCGTAGCGTCAGACAACAGGTCGGCGAGATGCAGAAGCTCCAGGCCCAGCGCAAGAGCCTGATCCACCAGGTCAACATCCAGCGTGAACTGGCGCAGCCTCTGGCCGCCACGCAGGTGATCGCCACACTCGGCCAATTACTCCCGTCCCAGATCACGGTGACGCGCATCGAGACACGGACCGATCGGCCCAAGCCCATGACGAGGGAGCAGAAGCTCGCCATCGAGTCGGCGGCGAAGTCGGCGGCCGGCGGCAAATCGGCCAAGGCGCAGGCCCGGAGCAACAACCCCGCACAGGACCGCGACGTGATCCACATCGAGCTTACCGGCCTGGCACCCAACGACGTGGACGTGGCCAACCTCGTCGGCGCGATCGCGGGGCACCCGCTGTTTATCAACGTCAAGATGCACCACAGCCGACCGACGCAGGTCGAGGGCCACAACGCGCGGGAGTTCAGCATCGAACTCGAAGCGCCGCTGGACCGGGATTACAAGTTCGATCCAACCCACCGAGCGCAGGCCTCTGCGGGGAGCGTGAGCCGTGCGGATTGAGAAAGACCAGTTCAAGACCCTGGGCGTGCTCGTGGCCATGGGCTGCGTGTTTGTCTTTGCCCTGTGGATGCCCCACCACAAGCGGATGGAAGCGCTGCGCGACCGCGTGGTGACGGCCCAGCGCCAGATGGGCGTGGACCGCCAGAGCACCGCGGCGCTCGTGGGCTTGGCGCAGGAAGTGCTCGACCTCAAACAGCAACTGGGCGAATCGAGCCGATTCGTCCCCGAGGGCGACGACCTGGCGGACCTGCTCAAGCAACTGAGCAACGACCTGGAGTCCCACAACGTCTTTGACCGCGAGATGCAGACGCGCTCCGCGGTGAACTACGCCAACTTCAGCCTGATCCCCGTGACGCTGCGGTTCCGCGGCTCGTTCCCGGCGGTGTATGACTTTCTGGACAAGATCGAGTCGATGCGCCGCGTCGTGCGGGTGGACCGTGTGCAGGCCGAGGGCCGGCCGGGCAAGGGTGACGGTCTGGTCGATGCGCAGATCGAGTTGAGCGCGTTTTTCTCGTCCGTGGAGGGAGGCTGAGGCATGGACATGAAGAAGAACAAGCTCGTCCGCCAACTGACCGCCGACAAGAAAAAGTTGTCGATGATGGTCGGCCTGCTTTGCGTGGGCATGTTGCTGTGGGGTCGGCTGTTGCTCAAGCAGGTCCCGCGGACGGCGCTGGCGGTACCCAAGACGGCGGCCTCGGCGGTGGTCAATCCCGACCCGATCGACGCGGGGTCCGCGACGGTCAAGAGGGTTGTAGTGGATGTAACGATCCCCGCCGATCCCGGCCGTGATCTTTTTGCGTGGGACCCAACCCGCTACCCCAAAGTGCTCGATAACCAAGCGGTGGCGGAGGCTGGAAAGTTGGGTCCGCAAAGGACCGATGAAGTCAGAGAGGCGGACATGCAAGCCCAGGCGAAGAAGTCGCTCACGCTTCAGTCCACCGTGCTCGGCGCCCGACCGTGGGCCCTAATCAATGGAAAGGTCCTGCTTGTGGGACAGGAGATCGAAGGATTCAAGCTTATCGAAGTGCTGGCCCGCGGGGTGATCGTGGAGAAGGAATCGCTGCGGGTGCAGCTGGAGATGTAAGGGTTTTCAAGGGAACAGTTTTTCAAGGATCGAATTCACCAAGTGGAGGTCGGGCCATGGCCCAAGGAGTGTGGAGGATGATTAATCGAAAGCTTCTGGTTACGTCGGCTGTTTTTTTTTGCACCACCGGGTGGGTTTATTCCTCCTCGGCACTCGGGGCGGATGAATCGGCTCCGGAGGTCCCGGCAACACAGGCGACCGAGTCGGCCCAGGTAGGGTCCGCCGGTGTCTTTGCCGACGCCACCCCTGAAAAGGCCACCGCCGACCAGGCCACCGCCGCCGCCATCAGCGACGCCAACGCCGGCCAGGCGGTCCACGTCAGCACCTTTGGCAAGATCGACCTGCACGTTAAGGACCTGGACCTGACCAAGGTCCTGCAGCTGCTCTCGATCCAGAGCCAGCGCAACCTCGTCGCCAGCCGAAACGTGGCAGGCACGATCACCGCGGACCTTTACGATGTCGATTTCTACGAAGCCCTCGATGCCGTGCTGCACACCAACGGCTTTGGCTACCGCGAGAAGGGCAACTTCATCTACGTCTACACCGCCGACGAACTGCGCACCATCGAAGATGCTGAGCGCAAGGTCACGCACCAGGTCTACCGCCTCAACTACCTCACCGCGACCGACGCCTCGACGTTCGTCTCGCCCCTGCTCTCGGCGGTGGGCAAGATCGCGATCAGCGGCGACGTGGGCCAGGGTTTTGTGCCCTCCGAGTCCGACGGCGGCGCCAAGTCGTTTGCCAACACCGACACGCTCGTCATCACCGATTATCCCGAGAACGTGGACGAGGTCATCAAGCTGCTCAAGGAACTCGACGTGCGTCCCAAGCAGGCGCTGGTCGAGGCCACCGTGCTCAAGGCCGACCTGGACGAGGGCAACTCGTTCGGCGTCGACATGACCATTCTCGCCGACTTTGCCGCCAACAGCTTCACCAACCCGTTCAACGCCGTGACCGACCTGGCCACCGCGGCCGCGGGCGTCAAGGGCGACCAGGGCGCCGCCTTCCAGACGACCCCCGGCCTGACGCAGTCCGGCACGTCCACCGCGAAGATCGGCTTCGTCACCAACTCCGTCGCCGCCTTCATCAAAGCGCTCGACGCCGTCACCGACACCACCGTCGTGGCCAAGCCCAAGCTGCTCGTGCTCAACCGCCAGAAGGCCCAGATCCTCGTCGGTGACAAGATCGGCTACATCAGCACCACGACGTCCGACACGAGCACCACCCAGTCCGTCGAGTTCCTCGACACGGGCACGCAACTGTCGGTCCGTCCGTTTATCAGTGACGACGACATGATCCGTCTCGAGCTGCGTCCCTCCGTCAGCAGCGGTGAGACCAACCTCGTGGGTGACTTCGTCATCCCCTCCGAGACGACGCAGGAACTGACGACCAACATCATGATCGAGTCCGGCCAGACCGTCGTGCTCGGCGGCCTCTTCTCCGACTCGACCATCGTCTCCCGCCGACAGGTTCCGGGTCTTGGCGACCTGCCTCTTGTGGGCGTCGCGTTCAAGGGCCAGGACGACACCGTCAAGCGCACCGAGACGATCTTCCTCGTGACCACGACCATCATGAAGGACCACGCGCTCTACGCCAAGGGCGAGAAGGCCAGCGAGTCCGTCGAGCGGGCCGTGGCCGGCGCACGCGAGGGCCTCTTGCCCTTCTCCCGCACCAAGCTCGTCCGCGCCCACATGAAGGACGCGATGAAGTACTACGAATCGGGCGACAAGGACAAGGCCCTGTGGTGCCTGAACATGGCGCTGAGCCTCGACCCCGCATACGAAGAGGGCCAGGCCCTGCGTGAAAAACTCACGGGCGAAAAGATCTACTGGCCCAACCGCTCGATCCTCAACCACACCGCGGACAACCTGATCCAACAGCACCTGGATTCGGGTGAACACACGCAGGCCACCCCCGCGGACGAGACCGAAGCACAGGTCAGTGAAGCCGATGCTCCCGCGGTGACGCCCGCCACCGAGGACGCGGCCACAACCCCCGCCCCCGCGGAACAGACCGCCGGGGCCACGGGTGACACGGCGAGCGATGCCCAGGCCACGGCCCAGGCGACCGGCGATGAGCCCGCTACGCAAGTGACCGAGGAACAACCTCAGGCCCAGGCGCAGGACGACGCTTCACAGCAGGTGCTCGACGCGGTGGAAGAGAACGCCGCGGCTCAGGCGCCCGAGTCGGCGGCCTCGGCCAACGACGCGGCGGCTTCGGCTGACGAGTCTGCTCAAGCCACTGATGGTTCGCAGAACACAGCTACAGAGTCCGCTTCGACGCAGCAGACCGACACCCAGCCGTCGCAGGACGCCGCGGTGCTGGTCGATGACTCGCCCGGTGAAACCCAATGATGCGCCGCCGGGGACGGACCGACGCACCCGCCCCCCGAGCGCTGTCAACAAGGAAGGAAAAGCGGCATGACGCCTTTGACGTATTCGGATCGTAAAACACTCGCGTGGATCGTCGCGGCCCTGGTTGTGTTGCTCACAGCCACGGGCTGCGCGAACTTGACACGCACCCACGCCGAGGACAAGAACCTCGCGCAGCAGCGGTGGCGTTCGGCCAGGTCGTCGCTGATCCTCAACATGGCGCAGCGCCAGTTCGACACGGGCGACCTCGACCAGGCGGAGAAATCGCTTTCCGACGCCGTCGCGATGGACCCCGGCAACGCCCAGTTGCACCTGCTCGGCGGGCGCATCCAGGTCGAGCGCGGCAACCTCGAACGGGCTGCAAACCTTTTCGAGCTGGCCATCAGCCAGGACCCCGAACTCCCCGAGGCTTACTACTACCTCGGCATGGTCCTCCAGCGCTGGCAGCAGCCCGACAAGGCGCTTGAGAACTATCAGAAAGCCTACGACCTCGAGAACGACAACCCCGCGTTCCTTCTGGCGGTCTCCGAGATGCTCGTGGCCACCGGTCAACAGGACGAGGCCCTGACCTTGCTCAAGGACCGCGCGGTCCACTTCGACCAGAACGCCGGCATCCGTGCCGCCATCGGCCAGGTCTATCTCATCCAGAGAAAATTCGACGACGCGGCGGAGGCGTTCCGACAGGCTTCGCTCCTGAGGCCTGACGACACGCAGATCACCGAAGCGCTCATCACCGCGCAGATCGGTGCCCAGCGTTTTGACAAGGCCACCGCCAATCTCGAAACCCTCCTGAAGAACCCGGCCGCGGCTTCACGCCCCGACCTCAAGCGCACCCTTGCACAGTGTTACACCGCGACCGGGCGCTACGAAGACGCCAAGAAGGTCTATCTCCAGCTCACGCGGGAAGACCCGACCGACGTGGACGCCTGGCTGGCGCTGGGCGAGAACGCGCTGGCACTCAAGGACCTGTCCGGCGCACTTTTGGCGGCCAACCGCACCACCGCGCTTGCACCCCGTCGGCACGAGGGCTACCTCCTGGCCGGCCTGGTCTGGCGCGAACGCGGCGAGAACGACCGCGCGGTCCGCTTGTTTGACAAGGCGGCCGAGCTTGCACCGAACAACACGCTGCCCCTGATCCTGCGAGGCCTGACGCTCGAAGCGCAGGGCCAGAAACAGGCGGCGGCCCAGTCGTATACCGAAGCGCTGCGCCGGCAACCCGACGACCAGCGCGCCAAGCAACTCTTGGCCAATGTCACCGGGAACGGAGGTTAATGAAGGGCCGGGTGGGGGAACAGGCTTCGGTCGTGACACGGGTCCAGGGACACCTCTCACAGCCGATCGATCAATCGCTCGCCCCACTCGGAACCATCCTCGACTGTGTGTCACCTGTTTCGGGGGTGTGAATGGAGGCGATCAACGTGTCGTTTGGGAAGTGGCTTAGCCTGATGGTCGGTCTTGCGGTCGCGACGCTTGTCGCGGTGATGCAATGGACCTCGCCCACGTGGGTGTCGAACGGCCCGGTCTCCGGACACGTCGCGGCTGTGGCCATCACGTCGGGCGGCATCGGCGTCGCCTCGGGGCTGCTCCACTGGATGGCCATGAGCCGATTCGATACCGAGCTGCTCAGGGTGATCGGCTATGTCGAGTCGCTTGGCCGATCCGCTGTGGGGGTCCCGCGTTACGAGCCCCGCTTCGGACTTGCGGAACTCACCGCCACGGTTGAACGCACCGTCGCCGGCCTGCGTCACCGTGCTGAGCAACTCGTCACCCAGCGCCGCGAGCTGGACATCCAGCTCCGACTGGCCGACGCCGAACGCCAGCACGCCGAGGCCATCCTCAACTCGATCTCCGACTCGGTGATCGTGACCGACGCTTTCAACGAGATCGCCCTGACCAACGAGGCCGCGGCGCGGGCGCTGGGCTTTGACCGCGACGCCGCGGCCCGCAGGCCTGTCGATCAGGTCATCCACGACAACACGCTCATCAAGCTCATTAAGGACACCCGCGAGGGCGGCGACCCGGCCCTGCGCAGGCACGTCGAGCACGTCGTTGGCCATAACGGTCGACAGGTGGTCTACGACGTGAGCCTGGCGTCCATCGGTCCATCGAACGAACGTCCCGGCACCCAACCGCACAACCACGAGACCGCCGGCGTGGTCGCCATCCTGCGCGACATCACCCGTGAAAAAGAGATCGCCGAGAACAAGACCGAGTTCGTCTCCAACGTCTCGCACGAGCTGCGCACGCCCCTGTCGAGCATCAAGGCCTACATGGAGATGCTCATCGACGGCGAGGCCCGCGACGACCAGACCCGCAGCGAGTTTTACAACATCATCCAGGGCGAGACCAACCGTCTCCAGAGGCTTATCGACAACATCCTCAACATCAGCCGAATCGAGTCCGGCGTGGTCAAGGTCCAGCGCGAGTACATCTCGCTGGCACAAGTCGTCACCGAGGTGGTGGACGTCATGAAGCCCCAGGCCCGTGCCAAGCAGATCGAGCTTGTCGAGGTGCCCTCGCCCCTGGTGTTCCAGGTCTTTGCCGACAAGGACATGATCGCCCAGGCGGTGCTCAACCTCATCGGCAACGCGGTCAAATACACGCCCGCCGAGGGCCGGATCACGGTGTCCATCGAACACGACGAACGCCACAGACAGGTCCGCATCAAGGTCGCGGACACCGGCGTGGGCATCGCCCCCGAGCACCTGCCCCACGTCTTCGAGAAGTTCTATCGCGTCCACGACCACAAGAAGATTGCCAAGGGCACCGGGCTGGGCCTGGCGCTGGTTCGGCAGATCATCGAGACCGTCCACGGCGGGAGGATCGAAGTCTCCAGCGAGGTCGGCAAAGGCAGCGTTTTCAGCTTCACTCTCCCCCTGGCGGAGAACCGTGTCTGAACCCCCGGACCCCCGGCCCATCCGTTCGCGGCCGATTTACGGAGAACCCCATGCGTGACAAACCCCTCATCCTGGTGGTCGATGACGAGAGCCACATCCTTCACGTGGTGACGCTCAAGCTCACCAACGCCGGCTACGAAGTCATCACCGCGGAGGACGGCGAGGAGGGTTTTGCCGTCGCCATCGAGAGCAAGCCTGACCTGATTATCACCGATTACCAGATGCCCTACGCCACGGGGCTGGAGCTTTGCCAAAGGCTCAAGGGGCACGAGGCAACCCGCGCCACGCCCGCGCTCATGCTCACCGCGCGGGGCTTCAGTCTTGACCAGGACCTGCTCGACCAGACCAACATCGCCGACGTCATCAGCAAACCCTTCAGCCCGTCGGGCATTCTCGACAAAGTCCACGAGCTGTTGGGCACCACCAAGACCGGAGCGGAGAACGCATAAACCGTGGACCCGACGCTGACCCAACCCGATTCCACGATCACGCCTTTGAGCGAGCGCACCCAGCGCAGGCTCATGGCGCTGGGCGTGACTGTCGCGGCGCTGCACGAAAGCGGCGAGGCGGTGGTCTGCACCCAGGGCGGCGGGCGGTGGATCGAACGGGTTGTGCTGACGTCCGCCGTGTTCACGTCGACCGTGCGTCGGCACATCAACGATTTGCGTGATGCCCCGGGTCAACCCATCGAGGTCTGGCCTGGCCTGTGGCTGGTCGCATTGCCGTCATCTCGCAGGCGGCGCGTGGGCGCAGGCCGGCAACACAAGCCCAACGAGCCGATCTTCGTCGCCTTGGTCATGGGCAGGGACATCCTTGAAAGCGACCAGCTCCGCCACGCCTGCAACACGCAGGGCCTGGACTTTGAAGCAAGCGTTAAGCGTGTTGAGCCCGACCAACTCGTCACCGAAGCCGAGTGCGCAAGGCTGGCCGCCACCATCGCCTGGATGCACGAAGACTCGCTCGAGATCGACCGCCGACTGATCGAGATCCAATCGCTCAGCCAGCAACTCGGCGAGTCGTACGAAGAATTGAGCCTGCTCTACAAGCTCTCGTCGAGCATGAGCGTGCGCGACGTGCAGGGCGGGCCGGCCCAGTTCCTCAACCACGCCTGCGACGGCCTGCGCGAGGTCGTCGGCCTGCGATGGATGGCCATCCAACTCGTCGACGACGAGCCGAGCCTCAACGAGCTTTCCGGCTCGGTCTTCGTCTCCGGGCAGACCGGCTGCGACAAGTCGATCCTCACACGCATCGCCCGGTTGCTCATCCAAAGGCACGCCGACGGCTCGTTGCCCACCGTCATCGACGATACGCGCGCCTATTCCATCCCACACCTGGCACGCCTCGCATCGAGCCTGCTCGTCATCCCGCTCACGCACGAACGCAGGACCGTGGGCCTGCTCTTCGGCGGCGACAAGCTCGATGGTTCGCAGATCGCCTCCAACGATTCCAAGCTCTGTTCGTCGCTGGCCAATTCGATCGCCATCTTCCTCGAAAACGCCATGCTCTACGAGGACATGCACGCCATGTTCCTCGGCACGCTCCACGCCCTGACCGCCTCCATCGACGCCAAGGACAACTACACACACGGTCACTCCGAGCGCGTCGCGCTGCTGGCACGCATGCTCGCCGAGGCCGCCGGCTTCGACAGCCACACCGTCGAACGCATCTACATCTCAGCCCTCGTCCACGACGTGGGCAAGATCGGCGTGCCCGAGTCGGTGCTCTGTAAACCCGGACGCCTGAGCGAAGATGAGTTCGCCATGATCCGCAGGCACCCCGAGATCGGCGCCACCATCCTGCAGGACATCCGGCAGATGCAGGACCTGATCCCCGGCGTGCTCTACCACCACGAACGATTCGACGGCTGCGGCTACCCGCACGGGCTGGCCGGGCACGAGATCCCGCTCTTTGGTCGGCTCATCTGCCTCGCGGACTCCTTCGACGCCATGAGCTCCAACCGCACCTACCGCGAGGCCATGAACCTCAAACACGTGCTGGGCGAGATCGAACGATGCGCGGGCACGCAGTTCGATCCCGAGCTGGCGTCCGTCTTCGTCAAGCTCGACTTCCGCCCGTTCTATGAACTGCTGGACCGACACAACCACGAGACCGCCACGGGTCTGGCCGGCGATGTCAACGACCAGGGCACTCAACCATGAAACTCACACACGAAGACCACAACCAGGTCAGCGTCCTGAATCTCCAGGGCGACCTGACCCACGAATCCACCGACCACCTGCGCAAGCTCGTGGTGCAGATGATGGACAACAACACGCGGGACTTCGTCCTCGACGTGAACGAGATGGAGTTCATCGACTCGGCGGGGCTGGAGGCGATCATCTGGCTTCAGGAGCGGTGCGGCGAACAGCTCGGACAGGTCCGCCTGGCCAACGTCCAGGACAACGTCAACACGATCCTTGAGATCACCCGTCTTGCCAGTCGATTCGACAAACACCCCAGCGTGGAGTCCGCCATCAAGAGCCTCCGATAAGCCATGCCTACCACGGAAAACAACCCGAACACCCCCGCTCAACGCACGGACAAGCCCCTGCGCGTCGGCGACCTGCTGCTCGAAAAGGGCCTCATCACCCAGCAGCAGATCGAACAAGCCCTGAGCTACCAGAAGGAAAAGGGCCACAACAAACTCTTAGGCGAGGTGCTCGTCGAACTCGAATTCGTCACCGACGAGCAGGTCATGGAGGTGCTCGCCGGGGCGTACGGCGTGCCCTACGCGCCCATCTCGCCCAGGCTCGCCGACCCCAAGGTCATCGAGGTCCTGCCCCGCGAGTTCCTCGAGAAAAACCTCGTCCTCCCCCTGTTCCTCGTCAACGGCAAACTCACCCTGGCTGTGAGCGAACCGACCAACGTCTTTGTCGTCGAAGAGGTCCAGCGACTCACCGGGCACAACGTGCAGGTCGTCGCCGCCACCGCGCGCAGCATCCGCGCCACGCTCGACGGCCACCTGCCCGACTCCAACGTCTTCGTCATCGACGAGATGATCGAGGACCTGGGCGACCAGTCGCTCACGCTCGTCGACAAGCAGGTCACCGACATCGCCGACCTCGAAGGCGCCGCCGGCGACTCGCCCGTCATCAAGCTTGTCAACTACCTGATCTTCTGTGCCGTGCAGGAGGGTGCCAGCGACATCCACGTCGAGCCGGGCGACAACCAGCTCCGCGTCCGCTACCGCGTGGACGGCGTGATGTTTGAGAAGCTTAAACCCCCGGTCAAGCTCGCCCCCGCCATCGTCAGCCGTATCAAGATCATGGCCGGCCTGGACATCTCCGAGCGCCGCGTGCCGCAGGACGGCGGGATCAACGTCGTCCTCGACAAGCGCCCGGTCGACCTGCGCGTCTCGACCATGCCGGGCAAGTTCGGCGAGAAGGTCGTCATCCGTGTCATCGACAACCGCGGCGCGATGAAGAACCTCGAAAAGCTCGGCTTCTCGTTCCAGATGCTCGAAGCCTGGCGCAAGGTCATCGCCTCGCCCAACGGCGTCGTGCTCGTCACGGGCCCGACGGGCTCGGGCAAGTCCACCACGCTCTACGGCTCGCTCAACGAGATCGTCGACGACACCGTCAATATCTGCACCGTCGAAGACCCGGTCGAGTTTTCACTCGGCGGCGTCAACCAGTTCCAGGTCAACGAAAAAGCCGGCTTCACCTTCGCGGGCGCCCTACGCGCCCTGTTGCGACAGGACCCCGACATCATCATGCTCGGCGAAATCCGCGACATGGAGACCGCCAAGATCGCCACCCAGGCCGCCCTCACAGGCCACCTCGTGCTTTCAACGTTGCACACCAACGACGCGCCCAGCGCGGTGACCCGACTGTTCAACATCGGCGTCGAGCCTTACCTCGTCGCGGCCTCGATCCGAGGCGTCCTCGCACAGCGCCTGATTAGACGCATCTGCCCCCATTGCAAAGAGCCGGCTGAGATCACACCGACCCTGCGCAGAACACTCGACCAGCTCGCGGGGGCCGGGGCACCAAGCATCGAGTCGCTCTTCAAGGGAGCCGGCTGCGCCAAGTGCCGGAACACCGGTTACAGCGGCCGCGTCGGCGTTTACGAACTCTTCGTGCCCGACGACGAGTGTCTCGACGGCATCAGCCGCGGCGCGGGGCTGCAGGAGCTTCGTCGCATCGCCAAGGCTTCGGGTTACATCACGCTCAAGCAAGACGGCCTGGAGAAGGTCAAAGCCGGCCTGACCACCTTTGAGGAACTGCTCACCGCCACCGCGGTGACCTGAGCGCCACCATGCAACGATTTGCCTACCAAGCACGAGACTCCGCCGGCCAACTGGCCACAGGCGTGCTCAACGCGCCCACCCTCGAGGAGGCCGGCCGCATCCTGCGCGGTGAGGGCAAGTTCATCGTCAAGCTCGATCCCACCACCGAGGCCGCCCAGGGCGACGACCTGCTCACCGTTGAACAGCACGCCAGGCGGGTCAAGCGAAACGATGTCATCATCTTTGCCAACCAGCTCGCGGTGATGATCGAGACCGGCGTGCCCATCAGTGAAGCGCTCGACTGCATCACCCAGCAATTCGCCAACGAACACTTCAGGGCGGTGCTCAAGGACATCACCGGCCAAGTCCAGGGCGGCGTCGAGCTCTCCACCGCGATGCGCAAGTTTCCGCGCGTCTTCCCCACGGTGATGATCTCGCTCATCCGTGCCAGCGAGATCTCCGGCACGATGGGCCAGATGCTCGAGCGCGTGAGCAACTACCTCAACAACGAACAACAGACGAGAAAGAAGATCAAGGGCGCGCTGAGCTACCCGATCTTCATGTTTGTCATGGCCACGGGCGTCACGATCTTCCTGCTTGGGTTCGTGCTGCCCAAGTTCGCCGCGATCTACTCGCAACGCAACGCCGCGCTGCCCGCGCCGACGCAACTGCTCATGTCCATCAGCAGCGGCCTGACCACGTATTGGTACCTCTGGCTTGCGCTGGCTGTCGGTATCGCGTTGACGGTGGTGTTCGGTGGGCGCACCGAGCAGGGCAAGCGCGTCTTCGATTACCTCAAGCTCAACGTGCCGGTCTTCAAGCAGCTCTTCACGCAGCTCTACGTCAGCCGGGCCGCGCGGACCATGTCCACCATGCTCAACGCGGGCGTCTCCATGCTCGACATGGTTTCGATCGTCCGCGAGGTGACCAACAACAAGTATTACGAAGACCTCTGGGACGAGGTCGACGAACGCCTGCGCCAGGGTTCGCAGCTCTCCGACCCGCTCTTCCAGAGCCCGCTCATCCCCCGTTCGATCTCACAGATGATCCTCAGCGGCGAAAAGTCCGGCCGATTAGGCAAGACCCTCGAGCGCGTGGCCACCTTCACCGAGCAGGAATTCGACACGGCGGTCAAGACCGCGACGCAATTCATCGAACCCGTCATGGTCGGCGCGATGGGCCTGCTCGTGGGCTTCGTCGCCATCTCGCTGCTCCTGCCGATCTTCAGCGTCGGCAAAGTCGTCGCCGGCGGGTGACCCCCGCCCCCGGAAGTTGATAAAAGTTCAGATGCGGGGGCGTGCCACTGGCGGCTTGTCCGCCAGTGAAAGTGTCACACGTATACGCACTGGCGGGCGAGCCGCCAGTGGCACCCAGCGCTCAAGAAAATCTTTACACGTCCAGCTCCAGCGCCTCTGCTGCGCGGTCCATGATGAAGTGGAAACGCGGCTGCGCGTCCTTGCCCATCAGGTCGTTGATGACGCGGTCCGTGGCGATCGGGTCGGCGATTTCCACGCGCAGGAGCCTGCGCGTCTCGGGGTTGAGCGTCGTCTCCCACAGGACCTTGGGCATCATCTCACCAAGCCCCTTGAAGCGGGTGATCTCTGGTTTGGCATTGCCCTTGAGGTGTTCTTTCAAGATGCGTTCTTTGTCGTCGTCGTCCGCGGCCCAGTGGGTCTGTTTGCCGATGTCGATGCGGTAGAGCGGCGGGCAGGCGATGTAGACCCGGCCGGCCTCGATCAGCCGCGTCATGTGGCGGTAGAAGAAAGTGAGCAGCAGGGTCGTGATGTGGTGGCCGTCCGAGTCGGCGTCGGCGAGAAGGATCACGCGCTCGTAACGCAGCTTGGTTTCATCGCATGATTTGCCCGCGCCGCAACCCAGCGCGGTGACAAGGTCGGCCAGTTCCTTGTTTTCGAGCACCTTGGCTAGTGAAGCGCTCTCGGCGTTGAGCACCTTGCCACGCAACGGCAGGATCGCCTGATGCGTGCGGTCACGACCTTGCTTCGCACTGCCGCCGGCCGAGTCGCCTTCGACGATAAACAACTCGCTGCCGCGCGAGCCGTGCGCCGAGCAATCGCTGAGTTTGCCCGGCAGGTTTAAGCGTCCCGTCGTCGCCGTCTTGCGGACGATGCTGTCCGACGCGGCGCGGGAGGCTTCGCGCGCGCGGGCGGCAAGGATGATTCGTGCGACAATGGACTCGGCGATCGAGCGGTTTTCGTTGAGGTAGTGTTCGAGCACCGGACGTACGGCCCCATCGACCTGTGACTGGACCTCGGGGTTGTTGAGGCGGTCCTTGGTCTGGCCCTGGAACTGCGGGTCGCCGATAAAGATGCTCAGGACGCCGGTGAGGCCCTCGCGGATGTCGTCGGGCGTGAGGGTAACGCCGCGCGGTGAGAGGCTGTGCGTATCGATGTAGTTGCGGACGGCTTTGGTCAGTCCGGAGCGAAGGCCGGTTTCGTGTGTCCCGCCGGACGCGGTGGGGATGCCGTTGACGTAGGAGCGGATGTGCTCGTCGGTCGACTCGGTCCACTGGAGGACGAGTTCAATTTTGAAGCCGTTGTCCTTGGCGTACTCGAAGGGCGCAGCGTGGACCGGCCGGGCGCTGCGCGTGGCGATGATCTTGTTCAGGTAATCCGCGAGGCCGAGCTTGTGTTCGTAGGTGTGTTTTTGTTTGTTGACCTCGTTGTCGAAGGTGACCTTCAGGCCCTTGTGGAGGTAACTGGTGACTTCGAGGCGTTCGCGGATGGTCTCGGGGTCGAACTCGGTCTTGGGGAAGATGGTGGGGTCGGGGTGGAAGTAGATCGTGGTGCCGCTGCCGCGCGCGGGGCCAAGTTTCTTGAGGTCGCCGACCGGCTTGCCGATCTTGAACCGCATCTCGTAGGCTGCGCCGTCGCGCCTGACGGTGGCGACGAGTTCTTTGGAGAGCGCATTGACGACCGACGCCCCGACGCCGTGCAACCCGCCGGCGGTCTTGTAGGCCCCGTGGCCCCCGGCCGCCTCGTTGTCGAACTTGCCCCCCGCGTGGAGCGTGGTGAGGATGACCTCGAGCGCGGGGCGCTTGGTCTTGGGGTGCTTGTCGATGGGGATACCACGGCCGTTGTCGGCGACACTGACACTCGTCCCGTCGGCGTGGAGCGTGACGTTGATCTCCGTCGCGTACCCGTTCATCGCTTCGTCAACGGCGTTGTCGAGGATCTCCCACACAAGGTGGTGCAGCCCCGCGCTGCTCACGCCGCCGATATACATCCCCGGCCGCTTGCGGACGGGTTCGAGGCCTTCGAGGACAGCGATGTCTTTGGCGGTGTAGGTGGTGGTCATGTTTTATTATTCCTCCACCAGCGCGGGAATGGCCACCGCTTCGGGGACGATCTCGATGAGTTGACCGCGCTGCATGACCTCTCGCCCCTTGCCGCCGCGCGAGGTAATCTCGTAGCGTGCGGTGTTGATGCGTTGTTCGCCGCCCATGCTGGTCTTGACGGTGAGGGTGTCGCGGTCGGAGTGGGCAAGGATGAATCCGAGCACGCGGTCGTCTTTGGCCACCTTGAGGAGCATGACGCCCTTGCCGGGGCCGGCGAGGAAGTTGACCTCGGTGGGTTTGCAGAGGATGGCGCGTCGGTTGCGCGAGGCGGCGATGAGCGTGCCGGGGTCGTCGATGTCCAGAGCCTCGACGCCGATGATCTCGGAACCTTTTGCAGGGCGGGCGTATTTGCGTCCCGCGCGGGTGCTCGGTTCGAGGAAGGGTTCGAGCGAGAAACGCAGGGCGTTGCCATCGGTGGAGAGAGCCAGGGCGTGGACGGGGGGTTCGGCGTCGGGCTTCCTGGGATTGGCTTTGATGTTGCCGATGACACGTTCGTCGAGGCTCATGGCGGCCACGATGCGCTCGCCGTCCTTGAGTTTGAAGAGTTTCTGCACCGGTTCGCCGTGGCCCGTGGTGGCGGGGATGTCGATGATGCGAGCGGTGTAGGCCACGCCGAAGTTGGAGAAGAACACCGCGGTGGCGCGGGTTGAGCCGGCGTCGACCACCAGGGCGCTGTCGCCCTCGCGCAGGCGTGTGCCCGTCGGGTCGATGGCCTGCTTCTGGCGCTTCACCCAGCCGTCGCGCGTGACGAGGAAGTAGTTGTCTTCCGCGATGATGAAGTCTTCTGCGGTGAACTCGACTTCGTCCTCGACCGCTTCGATGATCGTCCTGCGGGGGTCGCTCTTGACGTGCGCCTTGAGGATGGCTTCGATCTCTTCGCGCACCAGTTTCCATCGGCTGTCCTCTTCCTTGAGCAGTTTCTGGATCTCGCGAGAGCGTTTGCGTTTGTCGTCGAGTTCGTCCTGGATGAGTTGGATTTCGAGGCGTGCGAGCCGGTAGAGCTTCAGTTCGAGGATGGCGTCGGTCTGCTCGGCGTCGAGGCCCTTTGGCGCGGGGAAGCGCTTCATGATCTTCTCAGCCGCGTCCTTCTTGCCCTCGCTCTTGCGGATGATCTTGATGATTTCATCCAGCGCATCGAAGACAATCGCAAAGCCTTCGAGGATGTGGATTCGCCCCGCGAGCTGATCGAGCTCGTGTTCGAGCCGTTTCGTGACGACCTCGAGCCGGAAGTTCAAAAAGTTCTGCAGAATCTCGCGTAAATCACACCGCTCGGGCCTGCCGACCTCGGGGTTCTCCGTCGGGATCAGGCACGTGAGGTTGACGTTGAACGACACCTGCATCGACGTGTGCTTGTAGAGGAAGGCCAGCACCTTGGCCTCGTCGGCGTCTTTCTTGAGGTCCAGCGCGATGCGCACGTCGTCGGTGGAGAGGTCGCGCACATCCACGAGCAGCGGGAGCTTGCGTGTGACGACGAGCTGGGCGATCTGCTCGACGAGCTGCGACTTGTTGACGCCGTAGGGGATCGAGGTGATGTGGAGCGTGCGAGCCGAACGGGTCACGGGGCCGGCCTCGGTAGTGGCTCGCACCTTCACCGCGCCCGTGCCGTTTTTGTAGACCTCGCGCAGCTCGTCGCGTGTGTTGAGGATGCGTCCGCCCGTGGGGAAGTCGGGCCCCTGAATCGCGTCGTTGGCAATGAGCTGATACGTCTTGAGCTCGGGGTTGTCGAGGAGCTTGAGCAATGCCCTGCAGACCTCAGCGAGGTTGTGCGGCGGGATGTTCGTCGCCATGCCCACGGCGATGCCGGTCGCACCGTTGACGAGGAGGTTGGGGATGCGCGCGGGCAGGACGACGGGCTCGCTCCGGGTGCCGTCGTAGTTGGGTCGGAAGTGGACGGTGCGCTGCTCGATCTCGGTGAGCATTTCGTCGGCCAGGCGTGCGAGGCGGCACTCGGTGTAACGCATGGCGGCGGCGGCGTCGCCGTCGAGCGATCCGAAGTTCCCCGAGCCGTCGATGAGCGGCAGGCGGAGCGAGAAGGGTTGTGCGAGGCGCACCAGCGCGTCGTAGATGGCGGTGTCGCCGTGCGGGTGGTAGTTGCCCATCACGTCGCCGACGACCTTGGCACACTTGCGGTGCTTGGCGTCGGCGGTGAGGTTTTGCTGCCACATGGTGTAGAGGATGCGGCGCTGCACGGGCTTGAGGCCGTCACGCACGTCGGGCAACGCGCGCGAGGTGATGACCGAAAGCGCGTAGTTGAGGTAACGCGACTGGGCGGTCTCGTGCAGGGCGATAACGGATTCCCCGCCCCCGGAAGTGGATGTGGAGGTGGAATTGGAAGAGACGGAACCCGAACCGTCCGCGCCCGAATCGCTTGTGAAAAGCGAACCGTCGTCGGCTGAGATGGACTTATTAGATCGGCGTTTGGCCAAGTGAGTGGAGCCCTCCGTGGCTCATAGGACTGCGGGACCCGTGCAACGCGATCAACATAAGGCATCGGGTGAAACGGGACAAGGGGGCGGGGTTCACGCGGGGTCCGTGGAGAGCGCGGGGAAAACCGGGGCGGGAATTTCTCGCCAAGCCCGCCAAGAGCGCCAAGAGCTTTTCTGCCAACGAGGTGCTTGAGGTCATCGTTCATCAATCATCAATGGTTTTACACTTGGCGTCCTTGGCGTCTTGGCGTGAACCACTCCCCTGCGCACCCCGCGTCCCCAGCGTGAACCCTTCCCGGCCCGCACATTCGTTAAGCTATCCCCATGCCCCGCGTGCTCGGTATCGACCCCGGTCTGCGCTTGACGGGTTATGCCCTCGTCGAACGGCGGCCACACAAGCCCGAACCCGCGCTCGTCGAAGCCGGCGTCGTTCGGCTCAACCCCAGGCTCTCGCTCGAAGAACGCCTGGTCCAGCTCCACGACGACCTCGACCACCTGATCGGCGAGTTTTCACCGGGCATCCTGGCTGTCGAAAAACTCTACGCCCATTACAAACACCCACGCACCGCGATCCTCATGGCGCACGCGCGGGGCGTCATCCTGCTCGTGGGACAGACACGCAAACTCCGCATCGAACACCTGCCCTCGACCGAGGTCAAAAAAGCCTTCACCGGGTATGGCCACGCCTCCAAGCAACAGATGCAACGCGCCGTGCAGGCGCAGTTCAAGCTCGACAAGCCCCCCAGCCCACCCGACGTGGCCGACGCCATCGCCATTGCCACGACGTGTGCTAGGCGGTTGTGATCATGGATTGAGGATTGAGTGCAAAACGTCCGGGGGTCGGGTATGTTTCGCGTCTATGCCCGCGAAGGTGGCCATCCACACGGTCCCGCTCGACCCCGCCAGGCGTGGCGGTGGGGAGACCTACATCCGCAACCTCGTGCGCGGTCTGTCGCATCAGGCTGATCTTGGCCCGGAGTGTTACTCACTCACCACGGGGCGAGACGGTTGGGAAGAAGATTTGCCCCGGGGGGTGGAAACCGTGCGTGCGCCCATCGACCCGGCGCAGCGCAAGAAGCGCCTGCTCTGGGAAGAGCTTCATGCCCCGCGCTGGCTCAAGGGCCTGGGCGTCGACCTCGTTCATTTTCCCTACGGTTCCTGCCCGAGGCGATACCGCCAACCGCACGTCATCACCATCCACGACACCCAGCGGTTTTTTACCCCCAAAGAAATCCCGCGCGTCGAACGGGCTTACAAGATGTTTGTCGAGGGTTCGATTCGGCGGAACAAACCACGGGTGATCTGCGTCTCGAGGACCGACGCCGCGGCCTTCTGCAAGTTTGTGGGCTACCCGGAAGACCGCGTCACCACGGTCTACCACGGCGTGGACCACGATGTGTTCCACCCACCCTTACAACCTGTTACCCAACACGACCGCGTGGCCTGGGTCGGTCGGCCCTACCCCCGGAAGAACCTCGACCTGGTCCTGCGGGCGCTGCCGGTGTTGGCGGAGATGGGCTTCCCCCAAACGCAGCTCCAGGCCGTCGGCCCATCGGAGAGCGAGGCCGCGGCGCTACGACAACGCTCACGGGAACTCGGCGTGGCCGACCGCTTATTGATCCACCCACCCGTGCCGTCCGAACAACTTCCGGGGGTGTTGTGGCAGGCCAAAGTCTTCTGTTACCCCTCGCTCTACGAGAGCTTCGGCCTGCCCGTGCTTGAAGCGATGGCGTGCGGCTTGCCTTGCGTCCTCTCCGACAGGCCCTGCTTCCGCGAGTTGCACGGCGACATCCCCGAATACTGCGACCCGCACGACCCCCGGAAGCTGGCCGAGGCGTTGGCCACGTTGTTGGGTGATGAGGCCCTTCGTCAACGAAAATCCGCGGCCGGGATTGCGCATGCCAAGACCTTCACGTGGGAGCGCTGCGTCCGTGAAACGGTCGGGGTCTACCGGGCCTGTCTTGCGGAGCGCGGGGCATGACGCAACCACTCGTCACCATCATCACGCCAACCTTCAACGCCGCCGCGACGCTCGGGCGCACGCTTGAAAGCATCCGTTTGCAGCGTTACACACCGCTCGAACTCATCGTCGTCGACGGCGGTTCCACGGACGGGACGCTCGACATCGTCAAGGCCCAGAATGACCTTGTCACACGCTGGACCAGCGAACCCGACGACGGTATCGCCGACGCATTCAACAAAGGCATCGCCGCGGCGCGGGGTGAACTGGTGGCCATCCTCAACGCCGACGACTGGTACGAGCCGGGGGCGCTGGAGAAGATCGCACAGGCTTACAACATGTTAGACGCCACCCGCCGCGGCAACACAATCCTGCACGGCGACATGCGGATGCACACGGGCGGGGGCCGGTCGTGGTTGAACAGGCCGCGGCACTGGGGTGGACGCGACGGCTTGGGCCACAGCATCTACTTCGACATGCCCGTCAATCACCCGACCTGTTTCGTCCCCCGGAAGGTGTACGAGCGCGTCGGCGTGTTCGACACCTCGTTCCGG
Source organism: Phycisphaera sp. (assembly GCA_016125215.1). Lineage (GTDB taxonomy): Bacteria > Planctomycetota > Phycisphaerae > Phycisphaerales > Phycisphaeraceae > RI-382. The sequence goes on along the minus strand of WGMF01000005.1, from coordinate 97,696 downwards.
GTGGCGATGGATGTCGACTTTGTCATCCGCGCTTACCGGGCCGGCGTGACGTTTCACTACCTTAAGGGTGCGGGGGTTATCACGCACTTCCAGGTCGGCGGGGCAAGCGGGCGGCGGACGCGATTGGCGCTGAGCGAGGTCTGGCGTGCACAGAGGAAAAACCGGCTCAATCCCTTGCCGTGTGCCGTGTCGTTTGCCGGCAAATGGGTGGTGAACCGGTCGAAGGCGCTCGTGCGTGCGCTGCGTGGAAGGTGAGATTCATCGAAGGCTGTTCGTCACGTCGGCAGGGACGCGAAACGCTCAAGGCCGAGCATCACCCGCCTTGCCCGGCGAAACGTACCCAGCGACTCGCGCTGCGTCGGCATGGGCTTGAGGTCCAGGCCCACACGACCCATCGCAACCACCGACTCCGCCAGCGCGTCGAGGTATTCCCGGAAGAACCGCATCGCTGACGGGTTGACACGGTAGCCGACGTACAACCGAACGCGGTCGCGCGAGAGGATGCGCAAACCGTGGTAGTGGAACATGAGAGGGTCAAGCCTATCGCCGTGCTTTTCACACAGGTGGCTCACGTTCCACGGCGCGAGCAATCGGTCGGCCTGCTGTGCAACGTGAACGACGCCGGGGTAATCCGTCGGCCAGGCGTCGAGGTACATCTGGTCGCCGAAGGTTTGCCCGTCGTGGTCCGAGCCGCACTTTTCCAGGTTCTGGCCCTGCCATTTGCGACGGATGGTGTCGGCCACTTCGCTTCGGTCGAAAGTCACGAACTGCACACAGTATTTCCCCGACGTCGCGGAGAGGTCGTACTCCGGCGCGTAGTGGTGAGCGGTGATAAGCACGTGACGCTCTTGGGTATCAAGCTCTTCGATCAACTCCCGGGGGTCGGCGAAGAAAAACACGTCGGCGTCGAGGTAAGTCACGCGCCGTGCGTCCGCACACCGACGAAACACCACGTCAAACGAAAAGGCCCCAAGGGTCCAGCAGTATTCGCCAAAACTCCGTGTGCTTTTGGCGCCCATAAGCCCGGGGAAATCGTTTTCCACCTCGCGCAGTGGGACAACCGTGACGCCCGGCAGGTCGAGCTTTGTCAGTGCTTCACACACCGCGTCGTCCATCCCGATCACCCAGAGGCGGAACGGACCGGCGTGGCGCACGAGCGACGCGTGCAGCGCCAACCCGACCGGTAGAAAAGCGCGGTCGAAGAGCGTGACAAAATGTTCAGCCTGCCTGCTCGTTGTCATCGGGCTTGTTTCCCCCGTGTGAGCCTCGTCTCCACGATCTCGACGAGTTGTTCCATGCGCTTGAGGTAGGTGTGGTCGGCCAGCGTTTTCCGCCTGCCAGACTCGGCGAGGTGTTGTTGTTCGTTCGGGTGTTCGAGATAAAAACGCACGCGTTCGAGGCATTCGTCCGTGTCACGGTAGGCCACGACCTCCTTGCCGGGGGCAAAGAGTTCACCGAGGTTGTCCTTGTGGTCGGTGACGAGCGTCGCGCCGTTGCCGGTGGCCTCGTAGAGGCGCATGTTATTGGCAAAGTTCTGGGCGATGCCGATGTGGAAGTTGAGCGTGATGCGAGAACGCGCGAGGATACGGTGCATGTCGATGCCCCAGGCGGCGCCTTGATGCCTCTTGCGTATCGGCGAGTCGGACCTGACCATCGGGGACATCGGCCCCCAGACGCGCAGTTCGGGCAGGGTGTGGCACAGGGTTTCGAGCCAGCGGAAACGGTCGGCGTGATCGGGCGAGAGGCTGCCGACAAAGCTCACCGCAATGTCACGCTCGGGCGGTCCGCCGCGATCATCACGCAGCGCCTCGGTCACGCTCGGGTCAAAACCAATAAGGAAAAGCTCCGAGTCCACCCCCATCGCGCGGAAGTCTTCAACGTAATTGGGCAGCGAGGAGAGCATCAGGTCGTAGTGCGCAAAGGACAGGTCTTTGGGGTAAGGGCTGGCGATCTGCCCGACGAGCAGGCGTGTGTGTTTTTTCACCCTGCGCCAGAAGGCTGGCCAGAGCATCTTGAGCTCGTGTGTGAGCAGCACGTCGGGTCGGTAGTGGGCGATTTGCTTTTCGATCAGCGATTCAAACCACGGCGCGGTCAGGGGGAAAAACTTCCTGCGTGGCCTGAAATCCCAGGGCCAAAGCCCCGCGCCATGTACGGCAAAATCGTGCTCACGCGCCCAGGCGCGCTGCATCGGCCCGCAGTCGATCTGCAGTTCAACCGCCTCGTGCCCAAGCTCGCGCAGCCGGCGCGGGTAATAATCGCACAGCCCGAAGTGGGCCTTGTTGAATACGGCCAGTTGTTCGTCGAATGTCGCGCGCTCCAGCCCCGGGTGTGCAGCGTAAAGCCCCGTGATGAAAGCGGTGTAGTTCGTGCTGAGGATCAGGAAACGCATGTCGGCTCGGTGGGACGGGTTCAGGTGTTTTTAGGATTGAAGACCCCAAGGGTAAACTCCACCGGGGCCAGGAACGACCGCAGCACCGAGCGGAGGATTGGCCACATCGCGGGATAGACCACAAGCGGGAGGTAGACCACCAGGGCATAGGACACAATCGACGCCCACGCGGCGCCGAACGGGCCGAAGCGCGGAATCCACAGCACGTTGAGCACCACGTTGAGCAGCGCAGCCAGCACATGCGTGGCCATCTGGTAGCGCTGCAGGTTGTCCGCCAATACGGAGACGGAGACCATGACGCCCTGCACGGTGAAGAGATACGCCAGCGCGAGTGTGCCTAGGAGCTGCCCCGCCTCGGCGTAAGGTTTGCCCAGGACCCACCGGACCGCAACCGGGCCAGCCAGCCCCATTGCCAGGCCAACCACGATCGCAAACCATGTCATGGCGTTGTGAAACGTCTGGCGTCTTCGGGTGTAAAGGGCGGGGTTCTGTTTGTGGAGCTTGAGCAGCGCGGGCGTGGCGGAACGGATCACCATGCACGGCAGGAGTACCGCCACGTCGTAAAACATCACGGCTGCGCTGTATTGGCCGACTTCGGCGTCGCTGCGCATCGACCCGAGCATGACGATGTCGGCCTTGAGCATGACGATCCCGCCGACGCTGGCGACGAGGTAGGGCATCGCGTCCTTGAACAGGTCGGCAGCCTGTGATTTTTTGATGGTTTCCCATCTGCCGGTGAGGTGTTGACGATTGGCTTGAGCCAGCCAGACCAGGCCGCGCACGGCTGTACCGAGGACGAACACGAGGGCAAAGACCGTGAGGCTCGGCAATAGCCAGACGGCAAGGAGCCTGCCCGCCGCGGCGGTGATCGCGCCCGCAAGCTCGCCCCGGACGATGGCTTTGCCTTCCATCCTGGAATCGAAGTGGCCGACAAAAACGCTAAGCACCTCCAGCGGCGCGAGCCAGACCAATACGAAGAGCAACAGCCACGAGGGCGAGTCGGTTCCCCATAGCGTTGCCCCCGTGATAAACACGCCGACCACGACCACGACCGCCGCGGCCAGTTGCATCAGCGCCGCACTGAAAAGCCACGAACGGGATTCTTCTGGATGAAGGGTCAACCGTCGGACCAGCAGCGGTCGAAGGCCCAGGTCCACGATCGGCAGCACCAGCACGACCAGACCGATCGCCAGGTTGAGCACGCCCAATCGCTCCGGCCCGAGCTTGCGCATCATCAGCGCCGAGGCAAAGAGGGAGAGAACCAGCGTCACCCCCTGCGACAAGAGGAGGTAGCTGGAGTTGACGAGCACCTGACGCACGGGCTGTGTGAACCACGGCAGGCGTTCGTGTTCGATCACGTCCTGCTCGGCCGGGGTCGCCCGGTCGGGGTCGGGAGGATAGGGGGTTGTCGCGCGGTCGGACATAGGCCGCATTCTCGCCGCAAGCGGTGGGGCCGCCAAATGGTGTGGGGTCTGGCCCGACCCCGTGTTCAATTCACCGATAAGATGGGGCGGATGGTCACGATTGCCCAACACACCCTCGGCCCGGGGCACCCCTGTCTGACCATCGCGGAGGCCGGGGTGAACCACAACGGTGACACCCGATTGGCACACAGGCTCGTGGACGCGGCGGCAAAGGCGGGCGCGTGGGCGGTGAAGTTCCAGGTTTTCCGAGCGGACCAGACCGCCGGCTCGGACGCCCGCAAGGCGGAGTACCAGGCCAGGCAGACCGGCGACGGCACGCAAAGCCAGCGCGACATGCTTGCGCAGCTCGAACTTCCGTTTGAGGTTTATCGCGAGGTCAAGGCCCACTGCGACGAAGCGGGGATCGTCTTTCTTGCCTCGCCCTTTGACCTCCAGAGCGCCACGTTTCTTGCGGAGATCGGCTCGCCGGCGATCAAAATCCCCTCGGGCGAGATCACGCACACCGCGCTGCTGCGTCACGTGGCTCGACTTGGGCTGCCCCTGCTGGTCTCGACGGGGATGAGCTCGCTTGACGAGGTCGACGCCTGCCTCAAGACGCTGCGCGACGCGGGCCAACGGGAGGTCGTGCTTTTGCACTGCCTCTCCAACTACCCAGCCGACCCCGGTGAAGTGAACCTGCGTGCGATGGCGACGATGCGTGACCGATACCAAATCCCCGTGGGTTTTTCGGACCACACACTGGGCGCAACGGTTGCAATAGCCGCCGCCGCGCTGGGTGCCGCAGTGATCGAAAAACACCTGACGCTGGACCGTTCGATGGTCGGGCCGGACCACGCCGCGTCGCTCGAACCCGGCGAATTTGCCGAGATGGTGCGGGGGATTGGGTTGGTGGAATCCGCGCTGGGTGACGGCGAGAAAAAGCCGATGCCCAGTGAATTGAACACCCGTGACGTGGCGCGAAGAAGCCTTGTCGCCTCGCGCGACCTGCCCGTCGGTCACGTCTTGACCGCGGAGGATTTTGTTGCGCTTCGGCCGGGCACGGGCGTTTGCGCCGACAGGCTTGACGAACTGATCGGTAAAAAACTGGCGCGTCCGCTTGCCCGTGGGCAGCGACTTGGGCGGGAAGACTACAATCTGTAAGGGTTACACCGCGACCGCTTCGCTCAGGCACATGGCCATCTTGACCAGCCCCGCAAGGCTGGCGGCCTGCATCTTTTCCATGACGCGGGCGCGGTGGACCTCGACGGTCTTCTGGCTCAGGCCCAGGTCGACGGCGATCTGTTTGTTCAGTCGGCCCAGGACGACCAGGTCCATCACCTGCCGTTCGCGCGGGGTGAGCATCTCGACGCGGTGGCGCACCTGTTCGACCGCCGCCTGTTGGACGCGGTTCTTGCGGTCCTGATCGATCGCTGCGCGGATGCTCTTGACCAGCGCCTCGTTACTGAACGGCTTTTCGACAAAATCGACCGCGCCGCCCTTGAACGCGCGGACCGCGATGGGCACGTCGCCGTGGCCCGTGATGATGATGACCGGCGTGGTGATGTGGCGCGACCGCAGCTCGTCGTGCAGCTCAAGCCCACTCATCCCGGGCAGGCGGATGTCCAACAGGATGCAACTGACCGCGTGCGGGTTGAAGCGGTTGAGGAAATCCTGGGCTGAGGGGTAGCATCGCGTGTCCAGGCCGATCGAGGTCACGAGCCACTGGAGTGAATCGCGTACCGCCTGGTCGTCGTCGATGATGTGAACGGTGGGGTTGTCTGACATGGTGACTCTCCGCGTGGCGGTGAGGTGGATAGCCGTAACCCGCCCCGCGCCCCCTTGATAGTCCACAGTCTAACAGTAAGACAGCCCGCCACCAAGCGGTTCAAAAAAAGTGAAAATAGGCGATTTGCATGGGCTTTACGGGCGTGGTTCAGGTCGGGGGTGCCTGGCGCTCTGTGGTGGTCGGCAGCGTCACGGTGGCGATCAATCCCCCGCCCGTGCGCGGCGAGATGGTCAGCTTCCCCCTGTGCGATTCCACGATGGATTGACTGATCGTCAGCCCCATGCCCATGCCGTCGCTCTTGGTGGTGAAGAAGGGGTCGAAGAGGTGATCGAGCGTGTGTTGGCTGGCACCGGGGCCGCGGTCCGCCACGGTGATTGCGATCTGGCCCGTGTCTGTCATGGAAGCGCCCAGGGTCAGGACACGCTCGACCGCGGGGCACTGCATCATGGCGTCGATCGCGTTGCGGACGAGGTTGAGGATCACCTGCTCGATCTGGATGACATCGCAAAAAGCCCCGGGCAGGCCGGCGGGGAGGTCGTATTCCAACCGGGTCGAGGACCGGTGTACCTCGAACTCACACAGGCCGACCACTTCCTGGATCAGCGTGTTGATGTCGACGGCGGTGGCGTGCGGTTCGGGCTTGCGGACGAACGACCGCATGCGTTTGATGATCCCATCGGCGCGTTGGGCCTGGGCCAGGATCGACTCGATCGCTTGATGGATGAGCTTGAGGTCGGTCTTGCCCTGTCCGAGGCGGTTGAGGCTGCCCTGTGCGTAGTTGCTGATCGCGGCAAGCGGCTGGTTGATCTCGTGCGCCAGGCCCGACGCCATCTCGCCCATCGTGCTCAGTCGGCCGATGTGCGCAAGCTCGGCCTGGTGCAGGCGGGATTCTTCCTGGGCCTTGCGTTCGATCGTCACGTCTCGTTGGATCGAGACCCAGTGGGTGAGGACGCCCTCCGGGTTGCGTACGGGCGCGATCTGCCACTCGACGTTGTAGGGCGTCTTGTCCTTGCGGTAGTTGACTGTTTCGCCCCGGAATCCCCGGCCGTGGGACAGGTCGTCGCGCAGGCGGTCGAGGACCTTTCGGCTGGTGCGTGGCCCCTGGAGGATGCGCGGGGTCTTGCCGATCACCTCCGCGGCGCTGTAGCCGGTCGTCCGCTCGAAGGCGGGGTTGACATACAGGATGCGTGGCCCGGGCAGGTCGATGTCCGGCTCGGTGATGACGACCGAATCGTTGACCTGGTCGATGGCGGTGCGCACGAGTCGAAGCTGCTCTTCCATCCTCATGCGGTCGGTGATGTCGGTTGAGACGCCACAGACCGCGTAAGGCTGGTGGTGCTCGTCGAACAGAGGGAACTTGAGCGAGATATAGGTGTGCAGCCCGTCGGGGTGCGGCGCTTTTTCCTCGCAGCGCAGCGGCCCGCCGGTGTGCAGGACCTTCAGGTCGTTGGCCCGGAAGACATCGGCCACGGATTGATCGAACAGTTCGTGGTCCCTCTTGCCCCGGGCCTCGCCCTGCTTGATGTTGAAAAGCTCCTCGAAACGGCGGTTGATGAGCAGGTAATACCCCTGGCAATCCTTGATGTAGATCACCGCCTCGGTGCCGTCGACAATCACCTGGAGTTCGCGTCGGCTGGCGTCGAGTTCGCGCGTTCGCTCGACCACGCTGCGCTCGAGTTCTTCCTTCGAACGTCTGAGTGTGACCGCGGCCTCGTGAATCTCGGTGATGTCCATCACCACCACGAAGAAGCCGGTGACTTCGCCCCGATCATCGCGGTCGGGCACGAACATCGCCTGGGTATAACGCTGCGGACCGATCTCGTAGTCGATGAGGTTGCGGTACTCGACGGTCTCCCCAGCGAGGGCCCTTTGACAATAGGGCTTGACCTTTTCGTAGGCCTCTTTCGCGAGCACCTGCCAGATATGTTTGCCCGTGAAGAACGAGATCGGCTTGTTGAACCATCGCTCGTAGTTGAGGTTGTTGAAGGTGTAGACCAGATTGCGATCCAGCCTCGCGATGCACACGGGCAGGCTGTCGGTGATCAGCCGCAGACGGGCCTCGCTCTCGTGCAGGAGCCTCTGTGCCAGGCGGTGTTCCGTGATATCAAACGCAACCCCGATGCACCCGACGATGCGATTATCCTCACCGTGCAGCGGCCGGAGGCGCATGTCGTAACAGCGGTCGGCGTGATAGGAATCGTAGTGGACCTCTTTGCCTTCAAGGGCCTTACGGTGGGCCGCGATCGAGTGGTTCTCGGGGTCGTCCGTGCCCATGAACGCCGGGACCGTCATGCCCACGACCTGCCCCGTCTTAAGCCCCAGCGCCTTGAGGCCGCCGCCAAACGAGCTGGTAAATCGCATGTCCGTGTCGGTCGTCCAGACCACCGCGGGCAGGTCTTCGAGATAGCCCGAAACCAGGCGGGCCTCGTTTTCACGACGGTCAGACTCCGCCCGCTTTTCCACCTTCGCGCGCAGACGCTGGAGCTCTTCGATGAGTTGCTCTTTGCTTTTGTCGTGATCGTTCAAGTCGGCCACCTCAGGCGTGAAGCGTCTTGCCCGGCGTGGGCAATCGCCTTATTGTGTCGCCGTCGGCCGATTGTGCCAAGCCGACGTATCGGTCGCGTCCGTCCGCCTCGTGGGTGGGACGGGCCTCGCACGGAGCGGGGCTTGGGTTCGCACCCAACCGACTTGTTTACCTGGGTTTGCCCCGTCACGCCGGTCGGCGAGAGGCACCGTGTTCCCACGGCCCTCAACCGCGTGTCCCGCAACACCCCTCTAATCCCCCTCGCCGACCGACGGACCTTCCCATGATCCCCCCCGAACCGCAGCGCCGCCCGCAACTGGGCTTCCTCTACATCCACCCCTACCGCATTCAGGGCCTCTCCGTCGCAGGCGAAGAGTCCGTCGTCCACATCCCCGAGCTCGACCTGTGCTTCGACATCGGCCTCTGCCCCCGGCCCGCGCTGGCCGCCAACTACTGCGCTCTGACGCACGGCCACATGGACCACGCCGCCGCGCTGACCTACTACCTCTCCCAGCGACACTTCCAGGGTATGGGCACCGGCACCGTCATCTGCCCGCCCGCGCTCGAAAAACCCATCCGTCAACTCATGACCGCGTGGATCGACATCGAAGCCCAGCGCACGCCCTACAACCTCATCGCGCTCCAGCCCGACAGCGAGATCGAGATCAAACGCAACTTCTTCCTCCGCGCGTTTGCCACACGGCACACCGTCCCGTCGCTGGGCTATGTCGTCATCGAACGCCGCAGCAAGCTCAGGCCCGAGTACGTCGGCCTCACCCAGCCGCAGCTCGTCCAACTCAAACAAGCCGGCAAGGAGATCACGCACACGCTCGAAGTGCCCCTGATCTGCTACACCGGCGATACCGCTTATGGCGAACACTTCGAGCGCGACGACGTGAAACACGCCCGCATCCTCATCACCGAGTGCACCTTCACCGAAGCCGGCCACAAGGACCGCGCCGACGTGGGCAAGCACATGCACATCGACGACATCGTGCGCGTGCTCAAGTCTTCCACCGCCGAGGCCGTTGTCCTCACGCACCTTTCGCGCCGCACACACATGGGCCAGGCACGCAAGGAGATCGAGTCGGCGATCAATGCGACGGACCGCGACCGCGTCCTGCTCCTCATGGACAGCCGAACCAACAAGGCCCGCTACGAAAAACAACGCGAAGAGGCCGCCCTCCCCAAGGGCGATTGACACACCCATGCGCCCCGCCATTCAGCCGTGCCGCTCGCGGCACGCGGGCACACAAACGCTCACGCGGGTCCTCCCATGCCCGACCCCTCACCCCCCCAGCTCCTCCGCACCCCCGACCGCCTCGAGCTGCATATCCCCGGCGATTCCCATCCGTTTTACATCGACCTTTCCCGCGTCGACGGCTCTTCGCCACAAGGCCGAAGCCTTCGGCAACCCATTGCCAAAGCGCTGGGCCTCAAAAAGGGCGACCCGCACCGGCCCACCGTCCTCGACGCCACCGCCGGCCTCGGTGAAGATGCGTGTCTCATGGCGGCGCTGGGTTGTCACGTTACCGCGCTCGAACGAAACCCCACCGTCCACGCGCTGCTCGAGGATGCCTTGCGGCGTCTGGCCCACATCGATCCCGACACCGCCTCGCGCATCACACTCATGCAGTGTGACTCGATCACACGGCTTGCCGCCATGTCCGCCGAGGTTGTTTATCTCGACCCGATGTTCCCCGCGAAGCGCAAGGCCATGCAGCGCAAACCTATGCGGCTGCTCCAGCAACTCGTGGGCCTTGATGAAGACAGCGATGCGTTGTGGCAGGCGGCAATCGGTGTCGCGCTGCGCCGTGTGGTCGTCAAGCGCCCGCGCAAAGCGCCGCCGGTCGGCGACAAACCCGACCTGGTCTTTGAGGCGCGCAGCCTCCGTTACGATGTCTATCTGACGATCGCGCGATCAAAAAAATCAAAGGGGACTTGATTCGTCAGCCGAATATGACGAGAATACACCACAGCTAAACAGGTCGTATACGGACGCGAATACACGCGGCCGAAAACAAAACCCCTCGACGCGCCACGCGAGGGGTTTTTCATTGGCATGACGGCGTGTGGGTTGAACGCGGTGATCCCCGAACACCACGCCTTCCGGGTGTGGGACCACCGCAACATTCTCAAGCCGTCGCCGGCTTGCCCACGACCTTCTTCACTTCATCGCCGACTTTGTAGCCCATCAGCAGCAGCGGCGCGGCGATGGCGATCGAGCTGTACGTCCCCACGACCACGCCGACGAGCATCATGAACGCAAAGCCGTGCACGCCCGGGCCGCCCACGATGTAGAGCACGAAGATCGCCAGCAGCGTCGTGCCGGAGGTCAGCACGGTTCGGCTGATGGTCTGGTTGATCGAGTCGTTGATGATGGCCGGGGTCGCGCGGGCGAGCTTGCCACGGTTCTCACGGATGCGGTCGAAGACGACGATCGTGTCGTTGAGCGAGTAACCCACGAGCGTCAGGATCGCCGCGACCAGCGCCAGGTCGATGCGGAAGGCGTCGAGCATCAGGGCCTTGCCCAACGCGCTCTCAGCCGGGATGTAAAACTCGATCGCCACGAGGCCCACACCGATCGTCACGTCGTGGACCAGCGCCGCGATGGCCGCCACGCCGTAACGGAAGCTGCCGAACCGAAGCCAGATGTACGCCACCACCGCGAGCAGACTCAGGAACACCGCGCCCAGGGCCTGGCGTTTCATGTCGCCCGAGACCTGGCTGGAAAACTTGGCCACGCTCGAGAGGCTCGTGTCGCGCAGCATCGCGTCGCGGACAAAGCCCCACTCCGTCTGCGCCAGGCCCGATGCGTCCTCGAAGGTGTCGGGCGTCTGCGTGTAGTCGGTCTTGTTGTCGCGTGAGACCACGGCGAAGCTGTTGTAGACGGGCGTCTTGCCGTCGTCCGCCACGCCCGTGGCCGACAAAGGCACCACGGTCGATGGCCGGAAACCCAGGCTCTCATAGGCCGGCTGCATCCGTCCACGTTCGAGCCTCGTACGGATGGCGTCGAGCGTCTGGGCCGGCTGGACATCATTGAGCACGATGGCCACGCCGCCAACAAAATCACTCACGTCCGTGCCGACGGTCGGTCGGTCGATATCGTCACCGAGCTTGCCGCTGCGCACGACGTAAACCGGGGCCTGTGCGACGGGCGGCGTCGGCGAGCCCTCTTCGCCCATGCCTTTGAACGCGATCGGGCTTTGCGTGGAAAGCGCGTCGCCGAAGGTCTTCTTGATGGCGTCGGAGACTTTATTGGAATCTTCGTCGAGCACCGCGATGCTAAAGCCGGTGTACTTGCCGTCGATTTCTTTGCCGATGCTCACCGGTCTGGCGTTGGCCAGTTCGGGGAAGTTCAGGTCGCGCGACGCTTTGGTCAGCCGGTCACGCGCATCCTGCAGCGACATCGTCTGGCCCTCGCGCAGCTCGAAGCCGACCTGCGTGCCGCTGCGGAACTCGATGTCGAGCATGTCCACCCCCCGGAAGTAAACCGCGACCACGCTCAGGACCATCACCGCCAGCGACGCGGGGATGAAAAACCTCGCCGTCGTCATCCAGGGCACGTTGGGCGAGAGGATGCGCCGCACGACCGACGAGACCATCGGCAGCATCGGCAGCTTCGTGGGCTTGAAGAGGTAGAGGTACCAGTCGAACACCACGCGTGTGCAGAACAGCGCGGTGAACATCGTCGCCAGGATGCCGATCATCAGCGTCAGCGCGAAGCCCTTGACCTCGGTCGTCGCGGTGTAGTAGAGGACGATACAGGTGATGAGTGTGGTGAGGTTGGAGTCGACGATGGTGGTCAGGGCCTTTTCGTAGCCCAGGCGCACAGCGGTCCTGAGGTCGGCCTTGCGTTCGATTTCCTCGCGGATGCGCTCGAAGATCAGCACGTTGGCGTCGACAGCCATACCGATGGTCAGCACGATGCCCGCGATGCCCGGGAGGGTGAAGGTCGCGTCGATCATCGCCATCGCCCCGAGGATGACGACCATGTTGCCAAAGAGCGCCAGGTCGGCGACGAAGCCCGGCAGGAAGTAGTAGAGCAACATGAAGCCCGCCACGATCACGAGTGACCAGACCGAGGCCCACAGGCCGGCCATCAGGTTGTCGTGCCCGAACTGCGAACCGATGGTCTTGATATAGATCGGCTGATCGCTCACGCGCGCCTGCAGCGAACCGGCGCCGAGCGTGTTGATGAGGTAACGCAATTCGTTGGCGGAGAACCCGCCGCGCCCGCCGGTGATGATGCCGCTGCCCGAGATGCGGTCGTTGATCGACGGCGCCGAGACGACGCGTGCATCGAGGACGATGGCCATCGGCTCGTGCAGGTGGTTGCCGGTGAGTCGGCCCATCAGCGCCGCGCCGGCGGGGTTGAGGCTGAACGCCACAGCCGGCTGCATCTGCTGGTCCATCGAACGCACCGCCGAGGTCAACTGCCAACCCGGGTCGTTCTGCGTCATGCTGTTGCCCGGCGTGTTGGCAAGCAGGACGTAATACTGCCCGTCGCGCTCCTGACCGACCATGTTGCGGGACTGTGCGAAGTAGCCCTCGGGGTCTTGCTTGACCGCCTCGAGCGCCTTGTCGCCCTCGGCGAAGCGCGAGATGTCGTCGATCACGAACCAGCGGTACTCGCGGTCCTCGCCGGCGTTCGGGCCACGCTCGCGCAGCTGCTGGCGGTAATCCGCTTCACCGCTGATCGTCCCCGGTGCGGCGGCGATGCGGAATTCGAGCACCCCCGCACCGCGCATCAGCGCGATCAGGTCGTTGGGGTCGTCGAGCGTGCCTTTGACCTTCTGGTAAGCCTCGTGTGCGGCGGCGACGGCGTCGATCTCGGCGGCGCGCCGCGGGTATTGAGTCTTGAGGGCCTGGATGGCGCGGGCGCGCGGGCTGCTCGACGGGTCGTCTTTGACCTCGGGCTTGTCGGGGCGGTCGAGCGCCGCGGCGAGTGCGTCGGCGTTGATGTTGGCACGCACCAGCGCGTCCTCGGCTTTTTGAACCGCCGACTGCGCATCGAGGTAGGCACGGGTCCGGGTCTGGAGTTCTTCCAGCGCCTTGCGGACGTTTTCCTTCATCTGGTCGCGGTCTTCGGTCGTCGCCTCGATGGGCAGGTTCTTGAGTTCGTTGCTCAATTTGTCCGCGAGTTCCTGCTGCTCGTCGTAGGGCTTCTTGACGGTGTCGAGTTTGTGGCCGGCGTCGATGAGGTTCTGGATATCCGTCGCCGCGGCGGGGTGCTGGTTGAGCAGGGCGGCAAGGAGGGTGTCGCGTTGCTGGGGGTCGGAGTGGATGGCGCCGTCGAGCCGACGCACGTTGATGTTGTCGTCGAGCAGGGCCTTGAGCGCGTTCTGATAGGCCTCGCGTTTGAGCGCGGTGTCGCGTGGCGGCAGCGCCATCTGGACCTCAAAGCGGTTGCCCTGTTGACGCCTCCAGACGAGGTTGCGCACACCGTCGGGGTCGACACGGCGTTTGAGCACCTCGATGGTGCGTTCGATCACGTCGCGCGCGTCCTGCCCGTAGGGGACGTCGACTTCGTAGACCAGCACGGTGCCGCCCGCGAGGTCCAGGCCGGGCTTGAGTCGGTGCTGAGGCGGGTACATCACCACGAAAAACAGGGCGATGACCGCGAGGATGAGGACAGGTTTCCAGAGGGGGGGTCGTTGCATGGCGGGTGTTGGGGTAATGAGCGTCAGGGGGTGGGTCTTGAACTTCGGGAGACTTCCGGCGGCGCGAGTCGCAAGCGACGCGGCTAAATAAGTAGAAGTTGGCGGGCGTCAAAGGGGTTAGTCTTCGTCCTTGGTGGAGATCACGGACTGGATAGCCGACCGTGCGTAGCGGATCTTGACGTTGGCGTTTTCGTCGACCTTGAGCGTGATCTCATCATCGCGGATATCGGTGACGGTGCCGCGGACGCCGCCGATGGTCTGGACCTTGTCGCCCTTCTTGACGGCTTCGAGCAGTTGTTCGCGTTTCTTCTTTTCCTTGGATTGGCTCCGCATGGAGAAAATAATCATGAACGCCAGGACCGCGATGAGGATCACGGGCATGAACAGACCGCCGAGCGGGTCTTGTTGTTTGGTGGCGCTGGGGTTTGGGGTCAACGGCTGGCCGGGCTGGGCGGTTTGCGGCGCAGCGGGCGTGGCGTTGCCGTTGGCCGGTGCAGGCGCGGGGGCCGGTGTCGGCGCGGGTGTGGCCGCGGCGGGCGGTGCGTCGGCTTGGGCAAGGGTCAGGGAGTGAACGAGATTTAGGGTATCCATATCGGTTCTCACAATGGGTGCGGGTTGCCTCGGGCGCAACCGGGGGAACAGTCGCAACCGTGCTCACGGGGGGTCAGAAGCGGTCCGCGACGACGGGCCAGTTCCGTGCGACCAAAGACCAGTCATTGTGGGCGATGGCGGCTCGGATGTCCAACAGGTACCTCTGGAAGTGGCGGAGGTTGTGCAGGCTCACGAGAACCGGCCCGAGCATCTCGCCGGCCATGAACAGGTGCCTGAGATAGCTGCGTGAAAAGCCCCCACCGCAGGCCGGGCAGTCGCAGCGCTCGTCGAGGACCGCCGGGTCTAACGCGTATTTAGCATTCCGCAGACGGATGGGCCCGGTCGAGGTGAAGGCGTAGGCGTTTCGGCCGTTGCGCGTCGGCAGGACGCAGTCGAACATGTCCACCCCCGCCCGGACCGCCGCGAGGATGTCCCGTTCATACCCGACCCCCATCAGGTAGCGCGGCCTGTCCCCCGGAAGCCGCGGCGCGGTGTGCTCGACGATGGTCTCGATCACTTCCGGGGGTTCGCCCACGGCGACGCCGCCGATCGCGTAGCCCGGCAGGTCGTGTCGGCAGGTCTGTTCGACGCAGCGCGTGCGCATAGCCGGGTCGGTCCCGCCCTGCACGATGCCGAAGAGGGCTTGATCGTTTTTACGCTGGTGTGCGTCGATACACGCTTCGAGCCAGCGAGCGGTGCGGTCGCAGGCCTTGACGAGACGCGCGGGGTCCTTGACCGCTTCGTCGTGGGCCGGCGGGCAGTCGTCGAAGGCCATGATGATGTCCGCGCCCAGCTCGTTCTGGACGCGCATACTCATGGCGGGGGTGAGGTGGATCGTCGAGCCGTCGATGTGGCTCTTGAAGGTGACGCCGTCGTCACTGATCTTGTTGATGTGGCCGAGGCTGAAGACCTGGTACCCGCCCGAGTCGGTGAGCATCGGGCCTTGCCAGCGCGTCCATTTTTGCAGGCCGCCCATTTTGGCTACGAGTTCGGAGCCGGGGCGGAGCATCAGGTGGTAGGTGTTGGCCAAAATCATCTGCGCGCCGGTGTCACGCACCTGCGCGGGCTGGATGCCTTTGACGCTGCCAACGGTCCCCACGGGCATAAAGGCCGGCGTATCGAACGAGCCGTGCGGCGTGGTGACGCGCCCGAGCCGTGCGCGGGTGGTGGCGTCGCTCTTGACCAGTTCGTATCGCAGGGGCGAGGGCATGGCGGGTGGCGGGCGGTGAGTAGTGAGTGGTGAGTGGTGAGTGGGACACATCATATTTATTTAGCCCGGTCGCTTGCGACCGGGCTAAATGGGAATCCGCCGATCATGGGGCACGACGGTTAACTGCGCTTGAAGTGTTTTTCGAGGTCGCGCAGGGTTAAGCGGATGGTTGTCGGCCGACCGTGCGGGCAGGAGGCGCTGCGTTCGACCTCTTCGCGCTGGGTGAGCAGGGCGGAGAGTTCTTCGCCGCTGAGTTTGTCGCCGGCCTTGACCGCAGCCTTGCACGCCATCATGTCCAGGACCTCGTGCAGGGCGGACTCGTCGTTGGCGGCCTGTTTCACGTCGAACGCGCCCTCCTGCGCTTTATCGAGCAGACCCTCGATGAACTCGCCCGGCTCGACGTGGCGGTCAAAGAGAAACGTGGGGAACGCCTGCACGCCCACCGCGCCGGGGCCGATCACGGAGACCTCGATGCCGATGCGTTCAAGCAGCGCAGCCAGATCGTCGAGCAGCGCCATCCGCGCGGGGTTGAGGTGCAGCACCTCGGGCACGAGCAGCCTCTGGCTCTCGAGCGGTTTGCCCTCGGAGAGGATGCGTTTGCGCAACTGCTCGAACATGACGCGCTCGTGCAGGGCGTGCTGGTCGATGATGACCAGGCCCTCGTCGTCCTGCGTCACGACGTAGCTCTGGTGGACTTGTAACACTTGATTAGTCACCGCGGCGGTCACGGGGGCGGGCGGACCCGAAAAGCCGTTGCCCGGTTGCCCGTCGCCGACGCGCTCCAGCAGCGGGGCGTCGTTCATCTGCTCGCGGACCTGCTGGTAGACAAATCCCTTCTGCGTCGGGTCCATGCGTTTGAAGTATTCGACAAAATCATGGGCGGTCACAGGCGCGGGTGCCGGGGCGGACGGGTCCTCCGCGCCGACGGGGGGCCGCCATGACTTGCCGTTCAGCGCGACGCTCGGCGTCAGGTCGCTGCCGAGCAGCCTTTGCCGGATGGCGGAGAGCACAAGGCCGTGCAGTTGCCCCGGCTCACGCAGGCGGACCTCGGTCTTGGCGGGGTGGACGTTGACATCCACCGCGTGGGGATCGACCCGGATGAAGACCACCACAACAGGTTGTAAGTCCGGCGCGAGCAGGCCGCGGTAGGCTTCCCTGATCGCGTGGGCAAGGTTGCGGTCACGGATGGGGCGCCCGTTGATGCAAAGATATTGGAACTTGGCGGTCGCACGCCCGATCGACGGCAGGCCCGCCAGCCCCCACACGCCGCCCCACGGTTGGCGCGATTCAAATTCGAGCAACGCCTCATCGACCTCTTTACCCAACACATCAACGCAGCGCAGCCGCGGGCTGTCCGTGGGGGCAAACTCGAACGTGACACGCCCGTTATGCGAGAGTGAAAACGCCACGTGCGGGTGAGCGATGGCGATGCGCTGCAACACATCCGAGATGTGCCCGACCTCGGTGGGCCCGGCCCGGAGAAACTTACGCCTGGCTGGGGTGTTGAAAAAAAGCTCACGAACCTCAACGACGCTCCCCGGGCTGCAGGCCGTCGGCGTCACCAGCCCCGTCTCTCCGCCGGCTGACTCTATCGACGCCCCGGACTCGCGCACCGCCCCGTCCACGGTGGCCCGGCTGGTGAGTCTGAGTCTGCTGACGCTTGCGATTGACGCCAGCGCTTCGCCCCTGAAACCCATCGTGCCGATCGAGGCCAGCTCGTCGGGGTGACGCAGCTTGCTCGTGGCGTGCGGTTCCAGGGCCAGCGAGAGTTCTTCCTCCGGGATGCCCGAGCCGTCGTCGCTGACGCGGATGAGCTGCCGACCGCCGTCTTCGACGGTGACATCGATCCGCCCCGCCCCGGCGTCGAGGCTGTTGTCCACGAGTTCCTTGACCACGCTGGCCGGCCGCTCGATCACCTCGCCCGCGGCGATCTGGTTCACAAGCAACGTCGGCAGGACACGGATGGGCATGACACCAGTCTAGCCGGTGGGGGCGGGGGGAGTAGCCGCAGATGGACGCAGATGGACGCAGATGAATTTAGATGGCGGATGTGGGATGGCGAATGGCGGATGGATTGAGGTAGCGTCAACAGGCTTGTTGTAAACCGGTCTTCTCCTGTATCCATGTCTTTATCAGCGTCCATCTGCGTTCATCTGCGGCTAATTGCCTTTTGCCCCGCGGCGATCTAACTTCCGCGGGGTGCAGACGCTCGGTGACATCAAGGCTTTGCTCGCTTCACACGGCTTGTCCCCTAAGCATCGGCTGGGGCAGAACTTTCTCCACGACCCCCGGAAGATGGACAAAATCCTTGCGGCGGCCGACATCCATGGGGGCGACGTGGTGCTCGAGGTCGGGCCGGGCACGGGGGTGTTGTCGGAGTGTGTATTGGATGCCGGTGCGCGGCTGGTGTGCATCGAGATCGACCGCGACCTCGAACCGATCCTGACCGAGCGACTGGGTCACCGGGCGACGGTGATCTTTGAAGACATCCTCAGCGACAAACATACGATCAACCCGCGTGCGATCGAGTCTATTCAAGCGCTGCAATCGCGCGCCGCCGGTGAAAACTTCCGGGGGCGGGGGTTCAAGGTCGTAGCCAACCTGCCTTACCAGATTGCGTCGCCGCTCATTGCGAATCTTGCCCTCGACCACCCGGGCATGTCGCGCGCGGTGGTCATGGTCCAACGCGAGGTCGGCGACCGGCTCGCTGCCCAGCCCGGTGGGAAGACCTATGGCCCGCTGGGCATCGTGGTGCAGGCGGTGTGCGAGGTTGCCGCCGTGGCCACATTGCCACCTGGGTGTTTCTGGCCGGCCCCCAAGATCGATTCCGTCGTGCTCCGCATCGACCGCCGTGCCACACCCTTGACCGACGACCCGCACGGGCTTTCCCGCTTTGTCCACAGGCTCTTCAACCAACGCCGAAAGCAGGTCGGCACAATCCTCGGACGCGCCACCCCGCTTCCCAACGGCATCGATCCCCGTAAGCGACCCGAACAGCTCACGCTCGAACAACTCATCAAGCTGGCCCGGCTTCCCCTTGATGGCCCCGTAATCCGCTCCTAATATTTCCCTATGCGGACGCTCATCGCCATCCCCGTTTACAACGAAGAAAAGCACGTCACCAAGGTCCTTGCTGAGGTTCGACGGTACGCACCGGACATCCTTGTCATCGACGACGGCTCGACCGACTCGACGCCTTTGCTCCTGGCCCAGCAGCCCGTCGAGGTTGTCCGCCACGCACGCAACCGGGGGTATGGCCGATCGATGATCGATGCGTTCCGGTGGGCCAGTTGCCAGTGCTGCGAATACGACTGGCTCATCACGATGGACTGCGACGAGCAGCACGAGCCGGCCAGTCTGCCCGATTTTTTTGCCGCCATTGAAGAGGACAACGCCGACGTGGTCTCCGGATCGCGCTACCTGCGCACCCATGACGCGGTGGGCCAGCCCCCCGAAGATCGGCGGACCATCAACGCCACGATCACGCGCCGGCTCAACGACACGCTGGGCCTGTCCATCACCGACGCCTTCTGCGGGTTCAAGGCTTACCGGGTCGGCGCGGTGCGCAGCCTGCCGCTGCACGAAGCGGGCTACGCCTTCCCGCTGCAGTTCTGGGTCCAGGCGGTGGCGAACAATCTGCGCATCAAAGAAATCCCGATTCGGCTCATCTACAACGACCCGACGCGGAGCTTCGGCGGGCCGCTGGACGACGCGGGTAACAGGTTGTCACACTACCACCGTGTCTTCGAGCGTGAGCTGCAAAAGGTGGCCGGCCGGATCGGGCCCAAGCCGTGCGCGTGTGGGAGCAACGGTTCAACTGCGCGGGCGGGCACACCCTGTCAGGGCGCAAGGGCTTAGCCGGTGCGAACGGTCGTCCAGCCCGCACTCGCCGATTGGCCCCGTTCAGCTCGCGCGGGCAAACCGCTCGAGGAGATTGCGCCGTTTCTGACCGGGCCGGTCTTGAATCAAAACAAGCCCGTCATCGCCACGGGACACCAGGCGTGGCTGTGGCACCCCGGCATCCTCGCCAAGTATCTCGCGGCGCACGCGGCGGCGGGTCAAACGGGCGCATCGATCCTCAACATCATCGTCGACACCGACGCCCACGACGCGACGAAACTCGACGTGCCGGTTGTGGAGGGCGATCGGTTAACGAGCAAGACGCTGCGGCTGGGCGACGGCGACCCGCGGGTGCCGACGGGGATGCAGCCTGGGGTAGACCCTAATCATGTGTATGGATTGTTGTTGCGTGAATCGGAAAGATTGACCGAAGGTGTTGCGCAGGGTCTCAATCGCATCGCCTGGGCTTACAAGGGAATGGGCCAGACCCGCACGCTTGCGGACCAGCTCTGGGGCGTACAGACCAGACTCATGACCGAATATGTTCCGGGGGTGACGCACCTCAAAGCCGGCGACATCCTCAAGACGCCCGCCGGCCTCTCGGTGGTACGTGCCATGTTGAATGACGCGCGCCAATGTGCGCAGCGATACAACGGGGCGGTACACAGCCACCCCCGCGCCGGCGTGGGCGCGCTGGCCGTTGAGCCCGACCGGGTCGAGTTGCCGTTGTGGATGCTTGAATGGAACGGGCCCCGCCAGCGGGTTTTTGCCGACCTCGCGGACTCCGTGCCCTTGCTCACGCTCGCCGACGGGACGCCCATCCGGGAGGACGACCCGCGTCTGGCACCCAAGGCGATGCTCCTGACCGCTTTGGTGCGCGGGTTTTATTGCGACGTGTTTATCCACGGCACAGGCGGGGGAATTTACGACCCGGCCACCGAGGCGTGGTGGCGCGATTGGCGTGGCGGGGCTTTGGCACCGATGGCGGTGGTGACCGCGGACCTCACGCTCGACTTCGACGTGCCCCTGGCGACGCCCCGTGATTACGAAAAGGCCCTCTGGCGCCGCCACCACCTGCCGCACAACCTCGACCGGGACTTACAGTTGAATAGTCACGCTGTCCGGCGCAAGCGTGAACTTTTGGCACACATGGACGACGACCGCGACCGCCCCCGGAGGCAAGCGGCGTTTCGTGAGCTTCACCGGATCAACGAAGAGTGGGTGTCGCAAAACCCCGGGGCGCTCGAAGAGGCCCAGCGGGAAGTGGTCCGCGCCGAGCTGGGCTTATCCAACGCCGGGACCGCCGGCCGACGGGACTGGTGCTGGGCGCTCTACCCCCCAAAGAGGATCGGAGAATTATCGATGCGGCTGCGTGAGTCCGTTCCATCGCGATAGAATGCGGCGATGGCCCCGGAGCTGCCCCGATTGCCCGAGCGCGCGCCCGACTCCCACAAGGGGACGTTCGGCACGGTGATCGTCGTGGGCGGCTGTCCCACCATGATCGGTGCGCCGGCGTTGTGTGCCTCGGCCGCGCTGTGTGCCGGGGCGGGGCTGGTGAAGGTCGGCAGCGTGGCGTCGATCCTGCCCAACATCCTCACACTCGAACCCTGCGCGACGGGTTTTGTGCTCGACGACAAGGTCGGGTCTTTGCGTGAAGCGCTCGACGCGCTTGACCCCGAGGGCAAAGCCGTCCTTGCCGTCGGCCCGGGCATCGGGAAATCCGACGCCGCCTGCGCGTGGGTTGATTCAGCCCTGCGCCAGCCGCGCCCGGTGGTGCTCGACGCCGACGGGCTGAATCGACTCGCTTCGCTCAACAAGCCCCGTTCAACAACCGGCCCGCACCCGGCCACGCTCATCCTCACGCCCCACCCCGGTGAATACCGCAGGCTCGCGCAGGCCTTGAACATCGTGCTCGACCCGACCGATGAATCGCAACGACCCGCCGCCGCCGCGGCGCTGGCGCAATCCCACCACGCGACCGTCGTGCTCAAGGGCCACCGCACCGTTATCAGCGACGGACAGGCATCCCACACCAACACCACCGGCAACCCCGCGCTGGCGACCCCCGGAAGTGGGGATGTACTCACCGGGATGATCGCGGGCTTGTTGGCCCAGGGGATGCCCCCGTGGGACGCCTGCGTGCTGGGCGTTTATCTGCACGGGTTGGCCGGCGACCTGTGGGTAGAGGGGTTCGGCCCGTCGGGGATGCGTGCAAGCGACCTCGTGCGATTGATCCCGCGCGCCGTGGCTAATCACCGAAACAGCATGGCGTGAACCCCGCGCAGGCGTTTACTTCTGCATCTTTGCGGCGCGCTCGTGCATCGCCTTGACCATCTTCCGCAGTTCCACGGGTTTGACCACCCGGACCTGGTCGGCGTATCCGCACACCCACCACGCGATCTCGTTTAAGCCGTCTACCTCGAAGCGCACCCGGCAGCGCCCGTCGGGCAGCGTCTCGACATTTTGGCTGGCGTGCCAGCGGACCTCGGTCACGTTCATGGCGACCTTGGCGGTGAATTCGAGTTCGATGTCGTGGACCTTGCCGCCCGGGATGAGCATCCACGCCTTGCCGATCTTGCTCGCGGGGGTGAAGCATTTGGGGATGTTGAACAGGTCATCCGTCGGCTGGATGTCCTCGAAGCGTGTGAGCTTGAGGACGCGGACCTCTTTATGGTGGTCGGTCCAGCCCATGACGTACCACGAACGCTGGGCAAAGTGCAGGGCGTAGGGGTTGAGCCTGCAGCGCAGGGTTTTTTCTTCCATCGGTGCACGGTAGACGATGTCGCACGTTCTGCCCTCGTCGATGCAGCGCTGGAGCGTGGTGTAGTGGGACTGTTCCTGGTCGTCGGCTTCGAGCGGGCCGGGGTTGATGGTGACGCGGTCGGTCAGGTCGGCACAGGCGGCGCGGACCTCTTCGGGCACCTGCGTGATGAGTTTGCTGATGGCGGACAACGCCGGCCCGAGGAAGGGCTGTGACTTGCGCGCGGTGGCGTGCTTGCCCAAGAGCAGCAGACCCAGTGTTTCCTGGATGGTGAGCGACGTGGGCGGGAGGTAGTAGCCCCGCTTGAGCCGGTAGCCTCTGGACGGTTCGTGGTAACAGGGGACGCCGGCCTGCTGGAGAAGCTTGATGTCGCGGAAGAGCGTGCGCCTGCTGATGTCCAGTCGGTCGGTGAGGTCGGGCACCTGCGTGTGGCCGCCGGCCTGGAGCAGGTTCATCAGCGCAACAAGTCGGTGTATGCGTGTGACACTCATGGTCGAGTGTTTAGCCTACCCTCCATGCGCAGCCTGACAAGTGGAAAATAATCGCGGCGACGCGGGCGGTGTCAGATGTGTGACACTTTGTCTGCGTCAAGCGGGCTATGATCTTGCCGATGTATTGTGACCTGCACACACACTCGACCGCGTCGGACGGGGCGGACCCCCCGGAAGTCTTGCCGCGCCTGGCCAAAGAAGCGGGGTTGTCCGCCCTCGCGCTGACCGACCACGACACGACCGAGGGCTTGCAAGGCTGCGCCAAGGCGTGCGGGAAACACGGCATCGCATTCGTGCCGGGCATCGAGGTCTCCGCCGACACCCATGCGGTGTTGCCCAAGCGCGACCCGTCGCTGCCGCAGCTCGGCACGCTGCACATCCTCGGGCTGTTTGTCAGACACGACGACCCGAAGCTCGCGGACATCCACGGTCGCATGAAACACGCGCGAGACACGCGCAACCCCGCCATCGTCGAGAAGCTCCGTGAACTGGGCCTGCGCATCGAGTACCGCGAGGTCCAGGCCCTGGCCAAGGAGCAGGGCACCCACATCATCGGCAGGCCCCACATCGCGACGGTGTTGATCGAAAAGGGCTACGTGAAAAGCGTGCAGGACGCGTTTCGTAAATACATCGGCCAAGGCGCCCCGGCTTATGTTCGTCGTGACAGGTTAGACCCCGTCGAAGCGATCGACGCCATCCACCACGCCGGCGGTCTGGCCATCCTTGCCCACGCTGTGCAGGCGCGTTGTGTGGACGACGACGAACTCGAACACTTCATCGCTTCACTCAAACGCATGGGCCTCGACGGGATCGAGACGCGTCACAGCGACCACCCACCGGAAGTGGTGACGAAACTCACCGCGCTGGCGGAGCGCCTGAACCTGCTCACGTCCGGGGGAAGCGACTACCACGGCTCGCGCAAGGCGGTGGCGCTGGGGAGCCAGCGCGTACCGATGTCGGTGTATGAGAGATTGCGTGAGCGGACGGGATAACCGTCCACGGGGTCGGCGTTGGGTATGTTGGGTGCGGGACACCCGGGCGTTCGCGCGTCACCCTTTTCCCTTTCAACGCTCTGCTGCTCTACCGCTCAACACACTATTTAGCCGCCCTCTTCGAAGCCGGGGTAGAGGGTCATGCCGCCGTCGACGAAGAGGCTTGTGCCTGTGATGTAGTCGGCTTCATCGCTGGCCAACCAGACCGCCATGCGTGCGATGTCTTCGGGTTCGCCGATGCGTTTGTAGGGGATAAGCTTCATCAGGTCGTGGTAGGCCTTGTCGGTGTCCCACGCGGCGAGGTTGATGGGGGTGCGGATCGCGCCGGGGCAGATCGAGTTCACGCGGATGCGGTACGGGGCGACCTCCTGGGCGATGCTCTTCATCATGAGCATGACGCCGCCCTTGCTGGCCGCGTAGTTCACGTGGCCGGCCCAGGGGATGACCTCGTGGACGCTCGAGAGACAGATGATCTTGCCCGCGGCGCAGGAAGTCTCTTTCACGACGCCGCGCCGCTTGAACTCGCGCACGGCCTCTCGGGCACACAGGAACTGCCCGGTGAGGTTGACGCCGATGACCTTGTTCCACTGTGCCAGAGTCATCTGCTCGAACGGCGCGTCCTGCTGCAGGCCGGCGTTGTTGACGAGGATGTCGATCGTGCCGAACTCGTCGAACATCTTTTTGAACATCGCCTGTACCTGCGCTTCATCGGACACGTCGGCTTGAACCGCGATGGCGCGGTTGGGTTCATGGGCGCAGCCGCACATCGCTTCCCGGGCGACCTTCTGGGCCTCTTCCTCGCCACGGACGTAGTTGACGACGACGTCGGCGCCGGCGTGGCCCAGCGCGATCGCAATCGCCTTGCCGATGCCCGAGTTGGCACCGGTGACCAGCGCCTTCTGGCCCTTGAGGACCTGGCGGACCTCGCAGGTCGGCATGACGACTTCGGGCACCTGGTCGAGCGTCAGGTCACGGATGTGTTTGCTGCTCATGGTGGTGGTCACGTTTAGAACTCCTTGAAGGGGGTGCGTGTTTGTGTGACAGTTTGTTAGAGGGCGTGTCAGCCAGGAGCATGGCAACCAGGCCGGTCCACCCGGTCTGGTGTGATGCGCCGACGCCCCGTCCGGTGTCGCCGTGGAAGTATTCGTGGAAGGGGACGAGGTCGGCAAAGTGCGGGTCGCTCTGGTGCAGCTCCATGCCGTTGAGCGTGGCACGTCGGCCGTGTTCGTCTTTGAGGAAGAGCATGGCCAGCCTGCGTGAGAGTTCGTCCGCGACCTGGTTGATGTTGAGCATGTTGCCCGAGCCTGTGGGGCACTCGACCACGAAGTCGTCGCCGTAGTAGCTGTGGAACCTGCGGAGGGACTCGATGATGAGGTAGTTGACGGGCATCCAGACCGGGCCGCGCCAGTTGGAGTTTCCGCCGAAGAGGTTGGTGCGCGACTCGCCCGGCTCGTAGTGGACGCGGTAGTGTTGGCCGTCGAGTTGGAGGTCGTAGGGGTGGTCCTTGTGGAACCTCGACAGGGCGCGCACGCCGTAGGGTGAGAGGAATTCGGTCTCGTCGAGGGCGCGTCGGAGCAGGCACTTCATGCGGTGTCCGCGCAACAGCGAGAGCAGGCGGGTCTCGCACGACCCGGTCTTGCACTTGGACGGCTCGTGCCATCGTGAGACGAGGCTTGCCAGGTCCTTGCGGTAGTTGAGGAACCATTCGAGGCGGGCCTTGAACTCGGGGACGTGGTCGAGCAGTTCTGTGTCGAGCACCTCGACGGCAAAGAGCGGGATCAGGCCGACCATCGACCGGACCTTGAGCGGCAGGTGTTGGCCGTCGGGCAGGCCGAGCACGTCGTAATAAAACTCGTCCTGTTCGTCCCAGAGGTCGACGCCGGTCTTGTCGCCGGGGTGTTCGCCCGCCACGTTGTTCATGGCGGCGGCGATGAAGAGGAAGTGCTCGAAGAACTTGGTGGCGGTGTCCTGGTAGACGGGGTTGTGGCGCGCCAGTTCGAGCGAGATGCGCATGAGGTTGAGGCAATACATCGCCATCCAGCCCGTGCCGTCGGCCTGGGTGATGTAACCGCCACCGGGCAGCGGTGCGCTGCGGTCGAAGACGCCGATGTTGTCCAGGCCGAGGAAACCCCCCTGGAAGACGTTGCGTCCGTCGCGGTCCTTGCGGTTGACCCACCACGTGAAGTTGAGCAGGAGCTTGTGGAAGACGCGTTCGAGGAAGGCGATATCCCCGCCGGAAGGGTCTCCCGACGAGGCCCGTTGTTGTCTGTCGATCTCGTAGACGCGCCACGTGGCCCAGGCGTGGACGGGCGGGTTGACGTCGCCGAAGGCCCACTCGTAGGCGGGCAACTGTCCGTTGGGGTGCATGTACCACTCGCGCGTGAGCAGGACGAGCTGCTGCTTGGCAAACTCGGGGTCGACCATCGCCAGCGGGATCGTGTGGAACGCCAGGTCCCACGCGGCGTACCACGGGTACTCCCACTTGTCGGGCATGGAGAGGACGTCGCCGTTGTTGAGGTGTTCCCAGTCGCTGTTGCGACCGTGCAGCCTTTGATCAGGCGGCTTGGGTTGTGACGGGTCGCCGTTGAGCCAGCGGAGCACGTCGAAGTGGTAGAACTGCTTGCTCCAGATCATGCCGGCCAGCGCCTGGCGCTGGACGAGGCGGGCGTCGTTGTCCGCGAGGTCGCCGTGGACGGTGTCGTAAAAAGCGTCGGCCTCGTCGACGCGCTGGGTGACAAGTTTGTCGAAGTTTTTCCAGTCGTTTTTGTGCGTGGGCCTGGAGAGACGCAGGCGGAGGGTCTGCGATCCGTGCGCCCCGATGTCGAGCTTCAACAGCGCGCCGACCTTGGTGCCCGACTGGCTGGGGTTGACGGCTTCGTGGCGGTTGTGGACCACGTAATCGTGGAAGGCGTCTTTGTAGTGGCCGCTGCCGGAAGCGGTTTTCGAGCCATAGAGTCGCTCGGTGTTCGTGTCGTTATTGGTAAAGAGCCACTGGGGGGCTTGTTCGCAGTAGAGGTGGTAATCGCCCGCGGTGGGGTGGCTGGCGAGCACGGCGTGGGCGGAGCTGCGCGTGATGCCGGGGTGGACCGCGTTGTCTTTGTCCCACGACCAGGTGTTGCGGAACCACATCTGCGGGACCATGTGGAGCGTAGCGCTTTCGTTTGCACGGTTGTGGACGGTGATGCGGACGAGGATGTCTTCCACGTCGGCCTTGGCGTACTCGACGAAGACATCGAAATACCGCCCATTGGAAAAGACGCCGGTGTCGGTGACCTCGAACTCGTCTTCCTGTTTGGACCGCTGCGCGTTTTCACGTACGAGCATGTCGTAGGGGAAGCGGGCCTGCGGGTACTTGTAGAGCATCTTGAGGTACGAGTGCGTCGGCGTGGCGTCGAGGTAGTAATAAAGCTCCTTGACGTCCTCGCCGTGGTTGCCCTCGGGACCGGTCAAACCGAAGAGACGTTCCTTGAGGATCGGGTCGTGACCGTTCCACATTGCCAATGCAAAACAAAGCACCTGCTTGTCGTCGCTGATGCCCGCGATGCCGTCTTCACCCCAGCGGTAAGCCCGGCTGCGTGCGTGGTCGTGGGGGAAGTATTCCCACGCGCAGCCGTCGGCCGAGTAATCCTCGCGCACGGTGCCCCACTGCCGTTCGGAGAGGTAGGGCCCCCATTTTCGCCAGGGGGTGGTGGGGTGGTCAGCCTGTTTGAGTCGAGCGGACTCGGCGTCGGTGACGTGGGTGGTGCGGGATTTAGCCATATGGACTCCACGGTTGGGTCTCAATCAGATGCACGCAAGAGGTCGTGGGATACAAGGCATCCCGGCCCTCCCGTTACAGAACAATACGCACGACGGGGTTCATCGATCTGTAACCACCTCTTGCGGCAGGGCATCCAAAGCCACGGGAGTAATGGTTTATTCTTATGCCGACAAGGAACAAACAAGTCGCTCAACGGGTAGTTAAACTATTGACTAAGCCCACGTCGGGCGGTCAGGGGGCATTGGTTTTTGTCCACCAGCACCTGTCAAGCCGGGAACTTTGCCGACGAACCCACGCTGCTGGCTGCGCTGCAGGGCGGAGACGATCGGGCGTATCACTTTCTTGTCGTCACGCACAGCCCCCACCTGCTGGCGGTGTCGCGTCGCTTTATGCGCAACGAGGTCGACGCCCAGGACGTGCTCCAGGACGCTTTCCTAAGCGCCTTCAAGGCCCTGCCCAGCTTCCGGGGGGACGCCAAACTCTCGACGTGGCTGCACAGCATCGTCGTCCGTGCGGCCTTGATGAAGCTGCGCGCCCGCAAGCCCCAGTGGAAGCGCGAACTGTCCATCGACGACGTGCTGCCCAGATTCAGCGACGGCTTCGACCACCGCGACAACCCCGGCCCCGCGTGGCGCAGCACCGTCGAGCAGGAACTCCACTCAAAGGAAGTCTGTTCCCTCGTGCGGCAGGCGATCGACCGTCTGCCGGAGATTTATCGTGTCGTGGTCATGCTCCGGGATATCGATGGCCTGGACACGCAAGAGACCGCCGAGTTGCTCGGCGTGACCACAACCGTTATCAAGACCCGTCTGCACCGCGCCCGCATGGCGCTGCGGGAGTTGCTCGATCCGTCTTTAGCCGGTGTTTGAGAGCCCGATGATTACCTGCCGTGAACTGATCTCGTTTCTTGCGGACTACCTCGAAGGGAATCTTGCGCCCACGGAGCGCGTGGCGTTCGAGGAACACCTGGGCGTCTGCCCGGACTGCGTGAACTACGTCGAGTCCTACAAGACCACGCACAAAGCGATCCCCCTGGCCTACGCCGACGAAAACGACCCCGCGCCCAGCGAGGTGCCGGAGGAACTTATCCAGGCGATCCTCGAGGCCAGGCCGAAGCGGGAATAACCCGAGAGACACGGAGGCGCGGAACGCAAACAGGGCAGAAAACCATCCGCAGATGACACAGATAAAAGAAAAACGAATCGTGTTTCGAGTGATCGGAAACCGATGGGTTTGGTGACGGGATTGCCGGTATGTTTAATCTGGGGTCATGGGGTTGAAGCCCGTCAGGGATCAGCCCGTAGCTATTCGACAGGAATTATCTGCGTCATCTGCGGATCAGTGTCTTCCTCCGTGCCACGGGGTCTCTGGGTTTTTATTCTGAATCTGTAACCCAGCCCACCTTGTTTGCATCGAAAACCGCACGATGCACCACGCGGCTACTCCATCTCCCACATGGTCGGATGTCTTGCGTGAGCACGGGCGCACCGCGCTCATGGAGGCGGCCTTGCTGGGCCTGTTTATGGTCAGCGCATGCGTGGCAACGGCCCTGTTTGAATACCCCGCATCACCCGTACACGCCGCGATCCCCTCGCCGATGGCGCGCCGGTTTTGCATCGGCCTGGCCATGGGCGCGACCGCGGTCGGGTTGATCTATTCCCACTGGGGCAAGCGTTCCGGGGCGCACATGAACCCCGCGTTCACTCTGAGTTTTTTACGCCTGGGCAAGATCGGACCCGGGCCCGCCTTGCTCTACATCCTCGCGCAATTCATCGGCGGGCTGCTGGGCGTCCTAATCAGCGTGTTCACGCTGCGCCGGTTCGTGACGGACCCGTCGGTGAATTACGCCGTCACCCTGCCCTTGCACGGCGGCGCGGGGATTCCGCTCGCGTTTGCCGCCGAGTTCGTGATTTCTTTCGTCCTTGTTGCCGTGGTGCTCACGGTCAACCGCTCAAACCGTCTGGCGCCGTGGACGGGCTACTTCGCCGCGCTCCTGCTCGTGGTCTACATCACCTTTGAAGCGCCCTACTCGGGGATGAGCCTCAACCCCGCGCGGTCGCTTGCGTCGGCAATCCCCGCGCACGTCTACCGGGGGCTGTGGGTTTACTTCGTTGCCCCGACGCTGGGCATGCTTGCCGCCGTCGAGCTTAGCCGGTTGTTAGCCAAACAACCCCACACGCTCTGTTGCAAGCTCATCCACTGCCCCGTGACCCCATGCGTCATCCAGTGCAACTGCCTTCAACACCGGAGCACCACGCCATGTCCACCCAAGACCGTTACGACGTAATCATCCTCGGCTCCGGCGCGGGCGGCGGCACGATGGCGTACCGACTGGCACAGACGGGCAAGCGCATCCTCATCCTCGAGCGCGGCGACTACCTCCCACGCGAAAAGGAAAACTGGGACCCGCGCGAGGTCTTCACCAAAGGACGCTACGTCACTAAAGAGAAGTGGCTCGACTCCGAGGGCAACGAGTTCACCCCGTTCACGCACTACTACGTCGGCGGGAACACCAAGATGTACGGCTCCGCATTGTTGAGGCTGCGCACGAGCGACTTCGAGCGTGTGCGCCACATCGACGGCTACTCGCCCGAATGGCCGCTCAAATACGCTGACTTCGAGCCTTACTACACCCGCGCGGAAAAGCTCTACCACGTCCACGGCCAGGCGGGCATCGACCCTTGTGAGCCGCCGCGCTCCTCGCCCTTCCCGCACCCGCCCGTGCCATATGAACCGAGGATGCGCGAGATCGCCGACGCCTTTCGGGGGCAGGGGCTGCGCCCGTTCCCCTGTGCGCTGGGCGTGCGACTGCCATCGGACCACAACGCCAGGCGTGGTCCTGTCGTGCTCTCGAACTTCGACGGCTACCCCGACCCGACGCACGTCAAAGCCGACGCGGAGGTCTGCTGCATCGAAGACGCGCTCAATCAGCCCAACGTCACGATGCTCACCAACCGCAAAGCGATCAAGCTCGAAACGAGCGCGACCGGGCGCGAGGTCACGGGCGTCGTCGTTGAACACAACGGCCAACTTGAAACCTTCCGGGGGGACATCGTGGTCGTGGCGTGCGGGGCGATCAACTCGGCGGCGCTCCTGCTGCGATCGGCCGGCGAAAAGCACCCGCGCGGTTTGGCCAACTCATCTGGCCAGGTCGGCCGAAACTACATGACCCACAACAACGGCATGTGCATTGCCATCTCGCACACGCCCAACCCCTCGCAGTTCCAGAAAGCCTTTGCCATCACCGACTACTACCACGGCTCGACCGACTTCCCCTACCCCATGGGCGCAATCCAGCTCATGGGCAAGCCCGACGCAGACTTCCTCGAATCGCTGGCACGCAAGCACCTGCCCGGGGTCCCCGCCGAGCTGATGTGGACCCACACCGTCGACTTCTTCCTCACCACCGAAGACCTGCCCCGGCCAGACAACCGGGTCGAACTTGCGGATGACGGACGCATCAGAATCCATTACCGGGAGAACAACCGTGCCGCCTACGACAAGCTGCGCGAAAAACTCATCAGCCACTTCGAGGCCATCGGTTGTCACAAGTGCCACCTCCACCTCAACGCCTACGTCGGGCCCAAGCTCGGCATCTCCGGCGTCTCCCACCAGAACGGCACACTCCGTTTCGGCGAAGACCCGACCACCAGCGTCCTGGACCTCGACTGCCGAATGCACGATGTCCACAACCTCTACGTCACCGACGCGAGCTTCTTCCCTTCGTGCGGCGCGGTGAACCCGTCGCTCACAATCATGGCCAACACGCTGCGCGTCGGCGACCACATCGCTGAGCAACTCACGGGGCACACACAAAACCAGCAAGTCACAGTCTGAACGGGCTCGCGGGGCAATAACCCCGGAACTTGCTCGCTCAACCATGCGTCTGAACGTGGCGGCTATACTTGCGCCGGACGCTCTCCCGACCCACCCCACGGAGTGACGAGACATGGTCGAGCCTTCACCCGAAAACAAGCCCCCCGCGGACGAACTCATCCAGCAGGTCCGCACCGCGCACGACGAACTGGCCCAGCAGGTCAGCCAACTCATCGTCGGCCAGCGCGAGGTCGTCGACCAGCTCTTCATGGCCCTGTTCTGCCGGGGGCACGCGCTGCTCGTCGGCGTGCCGGGGCTGGCCAAGACGCTGCTCGTCTCCACCATCTCACGCACGCTGAGCCTGGGTTTCTCCCGCATCCAGTTCACGCCCGACCTCATGCCCTCCGACATCACCGGCACCGAGGTCATCGAAGAAGACCGCACCACAGGCAAACGCCAGCTCCGCTTCGTCAAAGGCCCCGTCTTTGCGAATGTGATCCTGGCAGACGAGATCAACCGCACGCCGCCCAAGACGCAGGCGGCCCTGCTCGAAGCGATGCAGGAACACCACGTCACCGTCTCGGGCGTCCAGCACGCATTGCCCCAACCCTTCTTCGTGCTGGCGACGCAGAACCCCATCGAGCAGGAGGGCACCTACCCGCTGCCCGAGGCGCAGCTCGACCGTTTCATGTTCATGATCCACGTCGGCTACCCCAGCGAAAACGAGGAGCTCGAGATCGTCAAACGCACCACCGCCCGCAGGCACGTGGAACTCAGGCACGTGCTCGACGGTCAGCGCGTGCAGCAGTTACAGGAACTCGTGCGCGAGGTGCCCGTGGCCGACCACGTGATCCGGTACGCGCTGCGACTGGTGCGATCCACGCGCACGCCCGACCGTGGGGCCACCGACCTGCGTCCGCAGGCGATGAAACAGTACCTCGCGTGGGGGGCCGGCCCGCGCGCTAGCCAGTACCTCATCCTCGCGGGCAAGGCCCGCGCCATCCTCGACGGTCGCACCCACGTAACGATCGACGACATCCGCGGCGTGGCCCACCCCGTCCTGCGTCACCGTTTGATTGCCAACTTCAGCGCCGAGGCCGACGGCGTGCGCAGCGACGACCTGATCGACAAACTCCTCGAAGCCGTGCCCACGGACGCCACGGACGCTACGACACAACGGCAACTCGAGAAGGTCATGCGATAAGAATTAGCCGCAGATGAACGCGGATAAACGCAGATGGGCTTGGACAGTATCACAGGATGTCCAGGATCAACAGGATCTAATACAAAAGAATCTGATCATGTCAATTCCCTGTATCGAGTTTTCCAATTATTTTTCTTGCCTTTATCTGCGTCCATCTGCGTTCATCTGCGGCTAAAACAAAGACATGCCCACGACCACCGACTATCTCGACCCGCGGACGCTTGCGTCGATCTCGCCGTTGGAGTTGCGGGCGCGGTTTATTGTCGAGGGGCTGATGACGGGCATGCACCGGTCGCCCTATCAGGGGTACAGCGTCGAGTTTGCCCAGCACCGCCAGTACGCGCCCGGCGACGACATCCGCCACCTGGACTGGAAGGTCTTTGCCCGCACCGACAAGCTCTACTTGAAGCAGTACCAGAAGGAGACGAACCTCGACCTCGTGCTGCTCGTGGACGTGTCGGGTTCGATGGCGTACGGGGGCGGTCCGAGCCGGCGTGTCCCCACGCCGGGCAAGACGGAGGGCGGTCGTTCCGAGCGGGATAACGCCCGGGAGCGGGGGTGGAGAAAGTTCGACCACGCCGCCTCCGTTGCCGCGGCGCTGGCGTACCTGGCCATCCAGCAGCAGGACCGTGTCGGGCTGGTGACGTTTGACGACCACATCCGATCGACCGTCAAGGCCAGCAACTCGCGCGGGCAGTGGCGGACGGTTGTCGAGCACCTGGGTGTCGAGCCTCTCGACCCCGCCGCCGTGGGCGACACAGGTTTTGCGGAGCGCAAGACCGACCTGTCGAAGCTGCTCGACCAGGTCAACGCCAAGCTCTCGCAGCGCAGCCTGATCGTGTTGGTCAGCGATTTGTTCGACGACCCCGCGAGCCTCGACCGGGGCCTGGCCCGCCTCTCACACCGTCGGCACGACGTGATCGTGATGCAGGTGCTCGACCACGACGAGCTTGAGTTCCCCTTCCGCGGGCCTTCGCAGTTTGTCGGGCTTGAGGCCGAGGGCAAGGTCAACCTCGACCCCTCGGCCCTGCGCAAGGCCTACCTCGAATCGTTGCAAGCCCACTTGCGCGAGGTCGAGAGGATCGCGCAGCGTTACCGTTTTGATTACCTGCTGCTGGATTCCTCCCAGAGCCTCGGCCCGCCGTTGAGCCACTTCCTCGCGAGGCGCGGCGCGATGACGACCGCTACCGCTTAGTTTTTTTGTTTGGCGTGTAATTGGATTCAAGATGATCGTGAGCATGGTGACATTGGCGGTCGGTGCGGAGCTGGCGCTCGCGGGCGCAGCGGCCACCGCGATCCCCATTGCCATCCACCTGCTCTCACGGCACCGGCGGACGCCCAGGCTCTGGGGCGCGATGCGGTTCGTCCTCGAAGCCTACCGCAAACACAAGCACCGCCTCCAACTCGAACGCTGGCTGCTGCTGGCGGTGCGCTGCCTGATCCTGATCGTGCTGGGCCTGGCGCTGTGGGACCCGGGCTTCAAGGCGGTCGCGTCGGCGTTGGGCATGGCCGGCCAGGATCGGTTGCTGTGCCTGGTGATCGACGACGCGCTCTCAACGCGCGCAGCCGTACAGGATATGGACGGCCAGACCACGCGGTTCGAGCAACTGCGGGCACGGAGCATCAAGATGGTGGCGGCGCTGCACGGGACGGACCGTGTTGCCATCTGGCGCAGCGCCCGACCGGCGGGGGAGGTCCGGGTGCCCGCGGTCTTCGACCGTGACGCCGCGATCAAGGCGCTCGAATCGATGCGGCCGCGCCACGCACGACCCCAGATCGAGCAGGCTCTGCAGCGGGTCGAGCGTTATCTCGACCAGGCCAAAGACACCCCGCCGCGCGAGCGCGTGTTGCTTGCGGTGGTGAGCGACCTCGGGCCGATGTCGCTCGACGAGGCCGGCGTGGGGGCCTTGAAATCCCTGTCCGAGAAGGCGCGTGTGCTGCTGACACCGCCCCCGGCCGGCGCGGTCAACACGCAGGTCAGAAGCCTGGAGACATCTAATCACTTGTTAGTGGCGGGCCCGGGCCGGGGCGTCTCGATGGACGCCCGTGCGACGCTTCGTCGGTTCGGTGAGGCTTCCACGGAGTCGTCGGGGCTTTTACGGCTTGAAGCCCGCCTTTTGCCGAACGGCAAACCCCTGGCCACCCTGTCCAGGCCCTATCGCTTTGCGGTCGGTCAGAGCGAGACCGCGGTCAACGCGCAATTGCCCGTCACGCCCGGGGCGCTGGCGGAGGTGCCCGATGCCGGCGGGATGCTGGAGGTGGTGGCCACGATCCCCGGCGACACGCTCGAGGCGGACAACATCGCCCGGGCGGTTCTCGAACTCCGCAGGCACGTGCGTGTGGCCCTAGTCGCGGGGGCCGGCTCGCCCGGGGTTCTCGACGGGGCCAAGTGGTTGACGCTCGCGTTGCAGCCCGACTCGGATGAGCGCAACCCTTTGCTGGATGTTCGCCGTGTTGCGGGCGCCTCGCTCGACTCGGGCACGCTCACGGGCATCGACGTGGTGTGTGTGACCGAGCCGAACACGGTCACGGATCAGGGATGGGAGAGTCTTGCACGGTTCACGAAAAACGGCGGGGTCTTGTGGGTCTTCCCCCCGTCGGCCACATCGCCGTCCACCTGGGCGGGTCAATACGCCCGCGCGCTGGCGTTGCCGTGGGAGGTTGCGCTGGAATCGCAATCGCATGAGGATGGCGGCGACTGGGTTGTGACGACGGACCCCGCGGCGACCCCTGTCCCCGAAGAGCTTGGTGCGCTTGCGGGTGACTGGCAGGCGCTGCTCTCGCCATTACGTGTGTCACGCCGTTTGAACTTGTCTTCGACCGGACCGGATGCGCGTGTGTGGATGAGCGTGGAGGCAGACGGCGGGGCACGGCCGTGGGTCGTCGGTCAAAAGGTGGGGCATGGTTACACGTTGTTATCCCTCTCGGCGTTGGACGTGGCGTGGTCGAACCTCACGACCAAACCGGTGTTTGTCCCGCTGTTGCACGAGGCGGTTTCGAGCCTGCTCAACCGCTCGGTCGTGGGCAACCGTGACGTGTCCGCGACCTCGGGCGACGGCGTCGAGTTGGGGGGCGCCTGGCTGGGTGTGGAGTCGTTGAAAGCGGTGGGTGGAGACGAGACGCTCTGGCTTGTCCGCACGCCAGAGGGGGGTGTGCGTGTGCGCGAAGCGGTGGACGAACCGGGTGTTTATCTGCCCTTGGCGACAGGGGGGCTGAGCCTGACGGTGTCGGTCGACGCGGATGCGGGCGACACACGGACACTCTCGCGCGAAGAGGTCGAACGGCGTCTGTCACCCGTGGCCGACTGGCGCTGGGTCGACACGGATGCAACAGACCCGTTTGCCGAGGCGCAGACAGCCGGGCTGGGCCTGCGGATGGGCTGGCCCCTGTTGTGGCTGACGTTGGCGCTCGTGTTGTTGGAGACGTTATTAGCCAAGTGGTTCAGCCACGCGCGGGACCCGAACCGCCCGTCGATCCGTGCGTCGATCTGGCGTGTGTTGCACGGGGGTGGCGAATGAACAGGCGCCCCACCCCCGGCTGGTTGTGTGTGTTGTCGGCTGTGAGTGTGTTGAGCCCGGCCGCCCCGGTTCATGCGGCGGCGTGGGTGGACACCCTGTTTGGGCTGTCCCGGGTGAGCTGGTCGCAGCCGGGCACGTATATCGGTTGGCGTTACCCGTTGCCGATGTGGGCGTGGGTGGGTTTGGTTCTTCTGTGTGTGGGCGTGGGTTGGGTGAGTTATAACAGATTGTTAGGGTCGGGCGTCGGGCGTGGTGCGTTGGCCGGCGTGAGGGCGTTGATTGTGCTTCTGGTCGTGATGCTGTTGGCCGGGCCGATGCTGGTGCTGCCTCAGGAGCGGGTCGAGCCGGACCGCCTGCTCGTGCTTGTGGACCGCAGCGCCTCGATGAACGTGGCCGACGCCGCGTCACCGGGCGACCCCACCCGCCGGGAGCCGCGTTACACGGCACTGTCCGAGGCGCTGCGTCAACACCCGTACCTGCTGGGCAACCCACCCGAAACCCCCAACACCGATCGGCCCGACCCCCCCGAGCCGGCCAACCCCGTCAACCCGGCCATGCGCGACCGCCGTGTGGTCTGGCTGGGTTTTGACGAAAACGCCTACCCGCTCGACCCCCGGAAGTTGATCGCCCCGGACGCCGCGCAGCCCGAGGGCCAGCGCACGATGATCCGCACCGCCATCGAATCCGCCCTGCAACAGTCATCCGACGGCCCGGTCGCGGGCATCGTGCTCTTTTCCGATGGGCGCAGCGCACAGGAAATAGACGGCGAGTTACTCCAGAGGCTGCGGCAGAAATCGATCGGCGTCTATAGCGTGCCGCTGGGCGCAGAGCACCCGCTGGCGGTCCTCGGGCTGGACCGCATCGACGCCCCGGCCCGTGCGATGGTCAACGACCTGACGCCCATCACGGTCCACCTGCAGCGCGAGGGCGGCGCCTCAACGCTGGGCCTGCGGGCGCGCCTGATCGATCCCGCCACAGGTGAGGTGCTCGATGAATCCGCGCCGGGCAAGGGCGAAGCCGACGAAACACTTCACCTCTCCGCGAGGTGCCCGACGCCCGGCTCGGTCCCGTGGCGAGTCGAGCTGGTCAAGGACAGCGCGTCGGTAGCGCTCAACCCCGAGCGATCATCGGACAACGTGACGATCGAGTTCATCGACCGGCCGCTGCGCGTGCTCTATGTCGAGGGCTACCCGCGCTGGGAGTACCGCTACCTCAAGAACCTGCTTATCCGTGAGAAGACGATCAAGAGCAGCATCATCCTGATCGAGGCCGACCGCGAGTTCGCACAGGAGGGCGACGTGCCGCTGGCCCGGTTGCCTGTCACGCCCGAGGAGTGGCGGCCGTTTGATGTCATCATCATCGGTGACGTGCCGGAGAATTATTTTTCAAGCCAGCAGAAAACGCAGATCACCGAGCAGGTCTCGCAGCGTGGGGCGGGGCTGTTCTGGCTCGGCGGGAACTATCACACGCCCCGTGACTACGCGACCGGCCCGTTCGCGGCGCTCCTGCCCATGCGCAGGCCCGAGGGGGTTTCACCCATCGATCCCTCGCGTCTTCCGATGGCGGTCCAGCCCACCGCGATGGCGCGCGAGCTGGGCGTGCTGGAACTCAAAGACCCGCAGAGCGCCGATCCCGCGGAGCTTTGGCCGACGGGCCTGCCGGGGCTGATGTGGGCACAGGACCTCGGGCCGTTGAAGCTGGCCACGGACGTGATCGCGGTCGGGCGCGGCAGCCAGAGTGAATCGGCCCCGCTGCTCGTGCGCATGAGATACGGATCGGGCCAATCGCTCTACCAGGGCACCGACGAATACTGGCGCTGGCGCCGCGGACGGGGCGACATCTTCTTCGACCAGCTCTACGTCCAGCTCATCCACATGCTCGGAAGATCGCGTTTTGCCCTGGGCGACCGCGGTGTCTCGTTCACCGTCTCCTCGCCACGCGGTGCCATCGAACAACCCCTCGTCGTCGAACTGCGCATCGACGACCCCCTCATCCTCCAACGACAACTGCGAACCATCGCGGTCGAGGTCGAACAAACCGACAACAACAGCAACACCCCCATCGACCACCTCGAACTCACCCCCGGAACCCCCGGAAGCGCCCCCGGTACCCCCGGGGGTGCCAATCAAGGCCAAGCGGGTGGTGATGAGGCAACGCCATCCGTCGGCCTCTACCGTGCCACGTGGCGGCCCTCGACCACCGGCACGCTCGTCCTGCGCGTGGTCGAGCCGGCGCTGGCGGACCTGAACCTGCTGGCCAAGGTCGAGGCCACCAGCCCGCTCGACGAGATGCTCGTGCGCGAAGCCGACTACGACAACCTGCGCGAACTCTCGCAACAGACCGCCGGCAAGGTCGTTTTGCCTGTGAATCTTGGTGAACTGGCGACACTCATCCCCAACCGTGCCATCCGGACCCCCGCGGACATCACCGAACCGCTCTGGCGTTCGCCCCTCGCGCTGGTCCTGATGGTCCTGCTGCTCACGGGGGAGTGGGTCGGCCGAAAGGTGTTGAGGCTGGCGTAAGGAACCCAGAACTCCACGAGGCTTTGAACGTCCGAAGGAGAAGCGACCACAATGGACCTAGGCCCCACAATCCGCGAACTCGAACGCGTCCGCAGGGTCGGCAGACGGCTGCTCGTGACGCAGAGACTGGTGCAGTCACTCGTCGGCTTGGGCCTGGCGGTGACGGGGATGGCGCTGCTGGACTATGTCTTTCGATTGCCGGGCGTTTTGCGTTTTGCACTTGTGGTCGGCGTCTTCGTGTGGGGGATTGTCTTTTTACTCACACGTCTTAACCGGGCCATGCGGTTCAACCCGCCGATGAATCTGCTGGCGTCGCGCACGGAAAAGATGTTCCCGTCGCTGGCGGGTTTGCTGGCGGTGGGGGTCGAGTTCACCACGGATGGCCGCGATGAGTCAGACGTATCACACGAAGCCCAGCTCGCGCGGATGAGCATCGACCGCGCCGGCCGGGCTGTGCAACAGGTGGCCGGCCGGGGATCGTCGCCGATCCGAAGGCTCATCGACCCGACGCGAACGTTCCGCCTGACCGTGCTCATGCTCATGGCATGGGTCCCCCTTGCGGTTTTTGTGGTGGCAGACCCTGCCGACGCCGCGATGTGCTGGAGCCGATTCACCGAACCCTTCAACCCGTCGCACCAGTGGCCGCGTAAAAACCACGTCGAGTCGACGACCGACGCCGGCGTCTGGCCCAGCGACACACCCGTGCGTTTCACCGCCCGCGTGGACAAGGGCTACCGGGTCGGCCTGAGAACGTGGGTCCATTACCGCGTCACCCCCGAGGGCGGCGATGCGACCGCGCAGCCCTGGCAGCGATCGTTGATGAACGATCAGAACAATTCATCCGCCGGGGGATCGGCCGGGCGATACGAGCGCATCGTCGACGTGCTTGGCGACACGGGTTCCGGTGCAACAGCGTCCAGCGACACTTCCACGACGTGGTCCGTGGAGTATTACTTCACCGCGGGGGATGACCAGAGCCTGTCGCAGAGCCTGCGGGTCGTGCCGCGCCCGACGGTGGTCGGTGCCGTCGCGCGGACACAGCCGCAGGAGTACGCCAAGGGCTTTGTTTCGGATCAGGAAGTCTCGCTCGACGGGGCGGGCAGCTTGGCAAGCGTGTCAGCCCTGCGCGGTTCACGTGTGGAATTGGAGCTGCATTTCAATAAGCCCCTGCCGGCTGTTTCGCTCTCTCCCGCGACGCTGGCAAAGGGCCTGCCCGCGTCGGCGGTGGCCCCGCCATCATCCCGGGGTGATGAGGCTGACCACGTGACGATCTCGTTCACACTCGACCAGACCTGTCAGACCGCGATCGACCTCGTGGACGCCTTCGGCTTGAAAAACCAGAGCGACAGGACGCTTCGTTTTGAAGCCCTCACCGACGCCGACCCCTCGGTGGCCATCACCCAGCCCGTCGCGGACGAGTCGGTGCTGCGCACGGCGGTGGTCGGCATCGAGGCCCAGGCACAGGACGACGTGGCGGTGACGCAAACGTGGATCGAGTCGGCCCACCACGTTGCGGGTGATGAAGGCAACGCCCCCGACACCGACCAGGCTCCGTTGATCCTTGCGACAAGCAGCGCCGCTTCACCGCGCACGCAACTGACCCACGACCTCGATCTCTCGACGATGCAACTCGCGGTGGGCGACAGCGTCGTGATCATCGCCCGGGCCCAAGACGGTTACCGGTATCAGGAACAGTCCCACGCCGACGCGCGGTCGCAGCCACGTACGTTGCGCATCATCGATGAAGCGACGCTCGTCTCGCAGGTGCGCACGGAACTGGCGGGTCTTCGGCAACAGGCGGTGCGCATGACGCAGCGCCAGGACGACCTGACCAAACAGGAGGCCGATCAGGCCCAGCCCGGCCAGGAACAGATGACCCAGCAGCTCGGCGCACAGAAGCCGTTGATCCAGAGATTGCGGGACAGGCTCAACCGCAACCGCCTCGCCGACCCCGCGCTCCAGCGTACGCTCGATGACGCCAAGGGGTTGCTCGACAAGGCGCAGGTCGCATCCGACGCAGCCGACCAATCGCTCAAGCAATCCAGCGACGCCCAGAAGCGCAGCGATGAACAAAAGGCTCAGGCGTCGCGCGAGCAGGCCCGGGAGAAGCAGCAGGAAGTCGGCGAGGCGATGACCGATCTTGTGAGCCTGCTCGACCAGGGCAAAGACGCCGCGGCCGCGGAGCTTGAGCTGCGACAGGTCCAGACCAAGCAGCAGCAACTTCTCGCCGAGACACGCCAGATGCTGCCGCGCACCGTGGGCAAGAGCACGGAGCAACTCACGCCCGAGGAACGCGAGGCGCTCAAAGAAATCGAAAAGCGTCAGGGGGAACTCTCCGATCAGGTCGAGTCGGCGTTGCGTCAGATGCAATCCTCCGCGCAGGCCCTCGAGAAGCAGGACCAGAGCCCCGAGAGCCAGTCCGCAGCCCAATCTTTACGCGAGGCGGCGGCCATCGCGCAGCGGCAGGGGCTGTCCCAGAACATGCAGTCCTCCGCGCAGTCGGCGGGGAAGAACCAGCTTTCCCAATCGTCCGTGCAGCAGGAGCAGAGCCTCGAGACGCTCAAGGAGATGCTCGACCAGCTCCAGCAGCAGGACGAACGTCGGCACGAGGTGCTCATGCGCCGCCTGGCCAAGCTCAAGGAGTTGATCGAATCGCTCATCGCGCAGCAGGAAACACAGATCAAGGCGCTGGCCGGTGCCGAGGCGCTGCCCGCGCTTGAGCCGGGGTTGTCCACGCTGAGGCGTAACACGTTGAG
Organism: Phycisphaera sp.; assembly: GCA_016125215.1. Lineage (GTDB taxonomy): Bacteria > Planctomycetota > Phycisphaerae > Phycisphaerales > Phycisphaeraceae > RI-382. Next base: position 56,470 of record WGMF01000005.1, on the reverse strand, counting down.
CGTGGAAGCGGATGCGCGTCAGGCGCGCGAGACCGTCTCGGTGGCGGACCTGTTGCAGCGTGCCGCCGGTGCGCAGGGTGACGCGATCCTGGCCCTGCGTGGCAATGAGCGGGCACCCGCCGAGGCGGGGGAGAAGTCCTCTCTCGACCTGCTTGAAAAAGCGCTGGACACGGTCGAACAGATCAAGCAGGCCTCCGAGGCGGAGAAAGCCCAAAAGGAACGCAACGAGCTGCGCGAGCAATACCTCAAGCTCGCCGAGTGGCAAAAGACGTTGATGAACGACACCGCCCGGTACGGGGCGATCGACAATCTCACCCGTGCCCAACGTGCCGAACTTGCGGACCTCGGCCAGAATGAAGAGGACCTACGTAAGCAAGCGCAGCAGCTCGGCCAGAAAACCACCGACACCGAGGTCTTCCGGTTGATGCACAAACAGATCGACGCACAAACCGCGGATATCTCGGACCGCCTGCGTCAGGCCCGTGCCGACCGCGACACGCTGGGTCAACAACAAAACGTGGCGGACACACTCCAGCGTATGGCCGACGCGCTCAAGAACGACCCCAGGCGCAACGAGTTCGACAAGCCCTCGGAAAGCGGCAGCGGCGGCGGGGGGGGCGGCGGGCCGACGCCGTTGATCCCGCCCACCGCGGAGCTCAAGCTGCTCAAGACCAGCCAGGAAGCGATCAACACCGCCACGCGACAGACCCACGACAACCCGCCCGACAATCAGGCCAATGCCGCCTCACGCCTTCGTGCTTTGTCGGATGCCCAGCGCGAACTCGCGGCCGTCGGCGAACGTCTGATCCAGAAGATGCAGCAACAACAGCCCAGCGGCAACAGCCCCAACCGACTTCAGGAGTAAACCATGAAAAGCAGGCTCGACATCATGGCGCTTGTTGTGTGTGTGGGGTTGGTAGTCGTGTGCCCGGTTACGCTTGTTCTTGCGGACGCGCAGCCCACGCTCGACGAGCTACTCGACATCGCCCCCAAGCCGGACGCGGTCGAACAACCTAAACCCGACGCCGTCCCCATCGACCCTTCGGTCAAACGCCTGCTCAACGGGCAGGAAGCGGCGGACGCCTTTGCACAGGTCATCCGTGAGATGGACGATGTTTCCAAGCGTCTGGGTGACGACAAAGACGCCGGCCTCGACACGCAGCGCATGCAGGAAGCCATCGTCCGCAAGCTCGAACAGATCATCGAGTCCGCCAGCCAGAGCAGTTCCTCATCGAGCGGCCGCGGCGGCTCAGGAAGCCAGGGTCAACAGGCGACCGGCGGCGACCAGGGCGGCTCACAGGGCGGACAGCAACCGGGCGGCGGGTCGTCATCCGGCCAATCGCAGGCCCAGGGTCAGGCTCAAGGTCAAGCGCAAGCCCAAAGCCAGCCCGGGCAGGCAAGCGATTCCGACCCCAACTCCACAGCCGGCACCACGCCACCTCAGGCCGACGGCGCCCGGTCGCTCGAATCCTCCGCGCAGGAGTGGGGCAACCTCCCGCCGCGCGTCCGTGACGAATTGCTCCAGGGCCGATCCGAACGCTTCAGCCCGCTCTACCGCAACATGACCGAAGCCTATTATGAAAGGCTGGCCAAGGAGCAGGCACAACCGTGACGCCCACGAGGTTCTTCCATCCCGCGCGGTATTCAACGAGAGCGGTGGCGTTGCTCGCGTTACTCTGCGCGTGGACCGTTCCAGCGTTTGCCCAAGAAGCGCCGGCTGCCGGTGAAAATCCAGCGGCCGCTCCCGGCGCGACACCCGACTCCACTTCCGGGGACGGGGGCGATGCGCCGTTGATTGTGGAGATCACGCCCGAGCTTGACGCCACCGTGGCCAAGGGGCTTTCTTATCTTGCTTCGATCCAGGCGGAGGACGGCTCGTGGGGCGGGCAGCAGTGGGGCCGACACGCCGGCATCTCCGCGCTATGCTGCCTGGCTTTCATGGCGGACGGCAACCTGCCCGGTCGTGGCATGTATGGCAACAACGTCGAACGCGGGCTCAACTTCATCCTCTCCTGTGCGCAGGAGAACGGCTTGATCGCCGCGGACACGTCACACGGCCCGATGTACGGCCACGGGTTTGCCACGCTCTTTCTCGGCGAGGTCTACGGCATGACGCCCGACCCGCGCGTGCGCGAGGCGCTGGTCAAGGCTGTCCGCCTCATTGTGACTACACAGAACCGTGAGGGCGGCTGGCGATACCACCCCATCCCCTTCGATGCCGACATCAGCGTCACCATCTGTCAGGTCATGGCGCTGCGCTCGGCACGCAACGCCGGCGTGAGTGTGCCCAAGGAAACCATCGACCGCGCGATCCAATACGTGCGTCAGTGCCAGAACCCAAGCGACGGCGGGTTCCGCTACATGCTCAACGCGGGCGGCTCGGCGTTCCCTCGCTCCGCCGCGGGCGTAGCGAGTCTTTACTACGCAGGTGTGTACGAAGACCAGGCCCTTAACCGGGGGCTGACGTATCTCATAAACAACCGCGACGAAATCACGGGCAACGCGGGCGGCCACTACGAATACGGCCACTACTACGCGGTGCAGGCGATGTTCCTCGCCGGCGGGAGGTACTGGGCCACGTGGTACCCCGCCATCCGTAAGGAACTCATGCTCCGACAGCAGCCCGACGGGTCGTGGGCGTCCAACCACGGCGAAGCGTTCGGCTCGGCGATGTCGCTGCTCATCCTTCAGATCCCGCACCGTTTCCTGCCGATATTCCAGAGATGATCGACGCTGTTCCAACACGGGAGAAGGCCACGCAACCGGCGCGGAGATACGCCGGCTTGTGGGCGGCCGTGTTCTTGTGGGTGTTTTTAGGCACCGCCTCCACCGCGTCCGCGACGTTGCAGGCCACGCTCGTTGGACCCGACCTCGAACCCCAGCGCATCACACTCCAGAGCCTCGAAGACGGCGTGCTCGTTTATTTTGATAAAGACCGCAACCTCCAGAGCGCCCCCCTGACCGACTTCATCAAACTCCAGCTCGACAGCGATACGCCAACCCACCCGAACCCCGACACGCAGCCCCACGAGTCCCTCTCCACGCTCACGCTCAATAACGGTCAGTGTCTCGTCGGGCAATGGCGCGGCGCGATCAACGACGGGCAGATGGTCCAGTGGGAACACCCCACGATGGGCCTCTTCCAGGTCTCGCTCGACGCGGTCCGTTCGGTCCGCTGGGTCACAGCGGCCGGCGGTCAATCGATCAACGACCCAACCCCCCGAACGCGCGACACGCTGACCCTGACCAACGGCGACACGCTCGAAGGTTTCGTCACCGGCCTCGATGAGCGGAACGTCAACATCCGCATCAACGACGCACGCACCGCCACGCCCGTGCCGATCGACCGCATCGCGCAGCTCGACCTGGCCGGCGGACAAAGCGACGCGGCCGTGCCCGATGGCGAAAAAGCCTTGCACGCCGTCTACCTCCGAGATGGCAGCGTCGTGCTCACGCACACGGTCGTCATCCGGTCCGACGAGGTAGCCCTCAACCCCGCCATGCGACACAGCGACGACGCGGTGACCCTGCCCGTGAACACGCTTGTCGCCATCGACATCGCCAGTGAACACGGTCGGCTTGTTGATCTCACGCAACTCCACCACACGCTCATCAACGGGGGCGAAGTCTTCGGCCTGCCCGTCGGCGTCCGCGCCGACCACGCCGGCCTGCATCTGCACGCCCCCAGCACGCTGCGATTCGACCTGCCCCACGGCGCAAGCCGACTCGTGTGCGGACTCACGCTCGACCTGCCCGACGGCGACAACACGCTCTACCGCAGCCTCGCCGACCTCGTGGTGGTGATCCAGGTCGACGGTAAGACCGTCACAACACAACGCCTCACCGCGCGACAGGCCGAGGCACACGTCAACACCCCGATCCACGGGTCGAGCCTGACCGTCGATGTCCAGGAGGGCGACCACGGCCCGATCCTCGACCGCCTGCTCATCCACGGCGCGGGGGTGTTCGTCACCACGGGCCGTAAAGCCGATCATTGACCCCGGGCACCACGCCATTCCCTCCACGACACCCCACAAGCTCGAACTCTACCGCCACGCGGTCCAGCACCCCGCGGCGGAGGTGGGATTCATCCTGCGCGCCCACCACCACTACAACAGGGGTTACGACCGCATAGCCACGCGGCTCCGCGAGGACTTCGCCGGCAGCGCGGCGGTCGCCTGCGCTTGGGTGGCGATGGATGAGAACCACCGTGCGCTGGCTGTCGATAACCACGGCCCCACCCTCCGCTGGGCGCAGCGCTACGCTCACCGCACGCTCGGCAAACGCGCGGAAGACTTACACCTTGTTATGTCGGACGTGGTCGATATCGCGCCACCGCTCGTCCCCCGCGTCGATGCCGTGGCCGCCCTGAACTTCAGCGCGCTGATCTATCACGACGCCGACGATCTGAAGCACTACATGCAATCCGCCCGGCGGAACCTCCGGCCGGGGGGCGTTTTCGTCATGGACTTTTTCACCGGGTTCAAGACCGGTTCGACCCGCACGCGCATCACCCCCGACGACCCGGCACTCCCGCCCTTCGTCTACATCTGGGAGCAACGAGCGCTGCGTCCACGTTCCCGAAGGATCGATTGCCGGATCGCCTTCGAGGTCGGCCGGGGTCGGGGTCGGAGGATTCTCCGCGGCTTCCGTTATGACTGGCGGCTGTGGAGCGCGGAGGAACTTGTGGAGGCGGCGTTGGGTGCGGGCTTCGACCACGCTGATATCTGGGGTAAACGGTATAATGCCGGGCTCGGTTTCCGCTCCACACGGTTCGGCCCGCTGCCCCGCGCCGGGCTTGGCCGGCTTGACCCGACCGGCGACAACGCGGTGTTTTACCTCGTGGCCAACCGCAGATAATCCCCCGGAACCGTTTGCCAACTTCTCTGTGTCCATGAAACACTCCAAACGACACCGCGCCGCACTCGCCCAAGCTCACTCGACGGAGCTGGACGACTCCTCGCTCATGGGCGAACAGGTCGTCGACCCCACCGACCACGAACCCAAGGGCGTCAAGGGCGTCTGGGGCAACCGCGACCTGAGCTGGCTCGAGTTCAACAGGCGCGTGCTTCACGAAGCGCTCGACGAACGCAACCCGCTGCTCGAGCGCGTCTTTTTCCTGGCGATCTACACCTCGAACCTCGACGAGTTTTTCCAGAAGCGCGTCGGCGGTCTGCGCAGGCAGATCGCCGCGGGCGTCGCCAGCCGAACCATTGACGGCAAAGACCCCCGGCAACTCCTTGCCGACATCCGCAAGTTCGTCGTCGAGATGAACAAGACGCAGGCCGACTGCTATACGCAGAGCGTCAGGCCGGCACTGGCGGCGGCGGGCGTCGAGCTGCTCAAGTGGGAGGAACTCTCGCAGGAAGAACGTGCGTTTGCCAATGATTTTTTCCGTGCCAACCTCTTCCCCGTGCTCACACCCCTGGCGGTCGACCCCGGCCACCCGTTCCCCTTCATCAGCAACCTCTCCACCTCGCTGGGCGTGATGCTCCGACAACCTTTTGGCGACGGGATCGGCGACGACGGCCGGGGTGAGCGGCAGTTTGCCCGTGTCAAGGTGCCGCGTGTCCTGCCACGCTGGGTCAGACTCGAACCGACTTCCACCAAGGGCAAGACCAAGGCGATGCGCTTCGTCAACGTTCTCGAGATGATCGAGCACAACCTCCAGGACCTCTTCCCCGGCATGGTCATCGAACAGGTCATGCCCTTCCGCGTCGCACGCAACGCCGACATCGAACGCGACGACGAGGACGCCGAGGACCTACTCGAATCGATCGAGCAGCAGTTGCGAGACAGGCGTTTTGCCAACGTGGTCCGACTCGAGGTCGGCGAGGGTGCCAGCCCGGAGATGACGCGGTTCCTCCTCGACGAACTCGACCTCGACGACTCCGACGCCTACCACATGTCCTCCGAGCTGGACTTCACCGACTTGTTTACGATTGCGTCGCTGCGGTTGCCCAAGCTCAAGAACGAGCCGTGGTCGCCCGTGGTGCCCCTGCGACTGCAGGACGACGACGCGGACATCTTCGGTGTCATCCGCACGGGCGACGTGCTCGTCCACCACCCCTACGAGAGTTTCCCCGCCAGCGTCGAGCGTTTCATCCGCGCCGCCGCCGCCGACCCGAAGGTCCTGGCCATCAAGCAGACGCTCTACCGCACGTCGAGCGACTCGCCCTTCATCCCCGAACTCATCCGCGCCGCCGAGGCGGGCAAACAGGTGGTCTGCCTCGTCGAGCTTAAAGCCCGGTTCGACGAGGAGCGCAACATCCAGGTCGCCCAGGTGCTCGAAAAAGCCGGCGTCCACGTCGTGTATGGCATCGTCGGCTTGAAGACGCACACCAAGGTCTCGCTCGTCGTCCGCCACGAGGCCGAGGGCATGCGCACGTATTGCCACATCGGCACGGGCAACTACAACTCCAAGACCGCCAACCTCTACACCGACCTGGGCCTGTTCACCTGCAACCCCGACCTCACCGCCGACTGCGTCGAGCTTTTCCATTACCTCACCGGCCGCAGCCTCAAACGCGACTTCCGCACGCTGCTCATTGCCCCGATCAACATGCGGAGGCGTTTTGTCGAGATGATCGACCGGGAGATCGCGCACTGCGATGCGTGGAAGAAGCGCGGCGGGAAATTGGACGACCCCGACCGCCCGCACATCATTGCCAAGATGAACAGCCTCGAAGACCTGGACATCGGCGCCAAGCTCCGTGAGGCGTCGCAGGCCGGTGTGAGGGTTCAACTTATCGTCCGTGGGTTCTGCTGCCTTCGGCCGGGCGTGCCGGGCCAGACGGAAAACATCTCGGTCCTCTCCGTCATCGGCCGATTCCTCGAACACTCACGGATCTATTACTTCCACAACGCGGGCAAGGGCGAGTACTACATCGGCTCAGCCGACTGGATGTACCGCAACCTCAACAACCGCGTCGAGTGTATTACGCCGATCTACTCCCCGGTCCACCAGCAGCGCCTCCGGCAGATTCTCAACATCTCCCTGGGCGACTACCGCCAGGCGTGGGAGATGCAGCCCGACGGCGGCTACGTCCAACGCAAGCCCGACCAGGCACCCGCCGACGCCCTGCCCGAAGCCAAGCTCGGCACACACCGCGTGCTGATGGATCTGGCCCGACGCGAAGCCCTGGCCGCCAAGGGCGAGTGAGAAGAACTTCAACCTACACCCGCCTGATCCAACGACCGTGAACACACGCCCGTTCAATCTTGCCCTTGAAACATCGAGCCGATCGGGCTCGGTCACACTCGGTCGGGGCGACGAGATTCTCACCAGCCGATCGCTGCCCGAGCAGGTGCGACACCGTGTGGACCTTCTGCCGACCATCGATGGCGTTTGTCGAGAACGCGCGGTGAAACCGGGCGACATCGGTGAGGTTTACGTCTCTGTCGGCCCGGGTTCGTTTACGGGGCTGCGCATCGCAATCGCCACAGCAAAAATGCTGGCCCGCGCGGTCAGTGTCAGGCTCGTTGCGGTCCCGACGGTCGAGGCCGTTGCGAAGAACATCCCGCTCGACCGCGTTGAAGCGCAGTCGCTTGCGGTCTGTTTGAACATGAAAAAACAAAGCGTCTACACGGGGTTGTTCGGGCGCGGGAGCGAGGGGTGGGTTTTAACCGAACCCGCTCGGGTCACCACTATTGACGAGATGATTTCCCAACACACGGGCACACTTGCGATCCTCGGCGACCCATTACCCGGGTTTGAATCTAGAGCGGGTCTCACCGTTCTTGATAAAACCCTGGCCCAACCCACGAGTGAACAGGCCTGGTGTGTCGGCAGGGCGATGGCGAAGCGCGGCGAGTTTGTCGATGAACCGAACCTGCTGCCGATCTACGCCCGTGAGCCGGAGGCGGTGACGCTGTGGGAAGCGCTCAAGCGCAAGCGCGAACAAGAGCGTGCGCTGCGGGCGTGACGTTCGGGGTCAAACCCTTACAACATGTTATAAACCCATCATCTTCGCCAGCACGCGGAGTTTTTCACCGAGGTTCTGTTTTGCCGGCTCGTGGGCGTTGTGGTGGAGCACGAGCACGGTCTGGTCATCGTCGGACGGCCTGTGGCCCCTGTGTACCTCGACGGCGCGGATGATCTGTGTGGCGAGCCGGGCGGGGTCGTCGGATCGGATTGAGCGTACAAGTTCAAGAAGCCCCTCTTCACCGAGCTGGTTGCCCGCGTCGTCCATGGCCTCCATCATGGCGTCGGTGTAGATCACGACGATGTCCCCCGGCGCGAGCTTGACCGCGACCTGCCGGTAGTCCGTCGGCTCGATGATGCCCAGCGGCAGGTTGCCGACCTCGCCCTCGCACCCCGGGCAGTCGCCGTCGAGGTGTTGCCAATGATTAGACTCGGCCCGGTACCACAGCGGCCGGGGGTGGCCGGCGTTGACCACGATCAGGTGGTCGGTCGGCGTGAAGTAAGTGGCCAGGATGGCGGTGGCAAACCGGCCGACCTGCGCCAGTGAGGCGAACTCTTCGTTGAGCGCGCGGGCAAAGCGAGTCTGGTCGGGCGTGTTGATGTGTTTGCGGACGAGCCTCCGCAGCTTCGTGGCCAGTTCATCCACGTCGACCCCGTGGCCCGAAACGTCCGCCACGGCAAAACGCGAGATCTTCCCCGCGGCGCAGCTCGAGACGTAATGGATATCCCCACCGCCCTCGCTCCGGTTGTGCGGCTCGGAGTAGATAAACGCATCGATCCCCGGCACGCTCACGCCCGTCTGCTCGGCGCGGTTGCTGCCCCAGACCTCCATGCACCGCATGGTGTGGGTGTGTGCGTCTTGCGTGATGTCGGGTGCGGCGGGCATGGTGCTCACGTGTTGTGTGATGCCCGAAGTGGGTGACGGGTGACATGGGCACTCAAGTGCCCAAGCCTTCTGGGTCGCGGCGGGGGATGGTCTGGGGTTTTAGTGCGGGACTTCCTTGACCGCGTTTCTGTTCCAGGCCGGCACCTCGACTTCGACCGGGCCGTCGCCGGTGATGACGCTCTGGCACGACAGTCGGCTGTTGACCTGCAGGGCTGGGGCCTCCTCGACGCGGTCGAGTTCGTCGTCGTCCGCTTCACGGAGGCTCTCTTCGCCGGAACGGATGTAGACGTGGCACGTCGAGCAGGCGCACACGCCGCCGCAGGCGTGTTCGACGTTGATGCCGTGGTCCAGCGCCACGTCCAGCAGGTTCTCGCCCTTGGCGGCCATGACCTTGACGAGCTTGTCGTGTTTGCCCGTGAGGGGTTCGGGGTCTTCCATGTGGAAGGTGACCTCGACGGTCGGCGGGGCGGTGACGGGTGGGTCGTTTTTTCTGTGCATGTCAGCCTCAACACGGGAAATCGGGGATGCCTGTCACAGGAATTGTAGACCGATCCACGCACACCGGCGAACGGTCGCTATCCTGTCCGCGTGGACGCAACGATGGGTGTCATCCTCAACGCGGTGCTCGGCGTGTTCGGCGTCGTGCTGATTGGATTTGTCCTGCGCCGGTTGCGGCTGCTCACCGAAGAAGCCGACCGCTCGCTGCTCAAGGTCACGGTCAACCTGCTCATGCCGTGCTTGATCCTCTCGATCACCGTGGGTAACCCGGCGCTGCTGCACGCATCCAACGTGATCGCCCCGCCGATCGTCGGCATCGGGACCACGGTGCTCGGGTTCGTGGTCGGGTATATCGTCGGCAAAACCTTTGCCGGGGCCATTGGTCTGACCTCTCCCGCGCATATCCGCACGTTTGCCTTTTGCGTGGGCATGTACAACTACGGCTACGTCCCGCTGCCACTGGCGCAGATGCTCTACAACAAGGGGGTCGTCGGCGTCCTGTTCGTCCACAACATGGGCGTCGACTGGACGTTCTGGACCATCGGTGTCATGCTCATCGCCGGCGCTTCGGGCAAGGGCTGGTGGAAGGGCCTGTTCACCGCACCGGCGCTGGCGATCGTCGTCGGCCTGCTCATCAACTTCCTCGGTGTGTCGGAATATGTGCCGAGCTTTCTCGGTCACGCGGTGGAGATGCTCGGGCAATGCGCAGTGCCGATCGGGCTGCTGCTCATCGGTGCGACGATCTCGGATGCGATCAGGTTGATGCACCTGCACAAGGGCTTGAAGGTCGTCGCGGCGGCGTGTGGGTTGCGGTTATTCGTTTTGCCTTTGATGTTCCTCGCGTTGGCGCGATTCCTGCCTGTTTCGGATGAACTTAAAAAAGTCATCATCCTCCAGGCCGCGATGCCCTCGGCCATCATGCCCATCGTGGTGACGCGCCACTACGGCGGCGACTCGGATACGGCCGTGCGCGTCGTGCTCGGCACGTCGGTCGTCGCGCTGGCGACCATCCCGTTGTGGCTCAAGATCGGACCGTGGATAGCGGGGATGCATTAGCCGCAGATGAACGCAGATGGACGCAGATAAAGCAATCCATTCTGCGCTGTTGAAATCCTCACCAGGAATGACACCGGGTCAGCCCGCGATCGTTTCTACATCCGGGCATTCGAAGACTCATGCCCGGCTTGGTTTTTCAAAGCAGACTATTTCAGTGGATTAAATCTATTCATAATCTGGAGCGGGTTAGAAAAGCCCGGATAAGTACCGCAATCAATGGATTTTCTGAATCCATCTACGTTCATCTGCGTTCATCTGCGGCTAATTTCCCTGCTTATTTCACCAGCGGTGAGGTTTGTCCCCACGAACCCGCGTACACGAACTCGCTGAGTTTCTTGCGTGTGCGTGGCTTGGTGTCGCGCTCGTAAAGCTCGGCGTCGGGGGCGTTGGCTTTCGTGGCGGCGTAGCCGATCGCCACCGCGGTGACGGGGTCGTAGCCCTCGGGGATGTTGTATGTTGAGCGGACCACGGAGAGGTTCACGCCGGCCATCTGGTGGGCGTCGAGGCCCAGCGCGGTGGCCTGGATCGAGAGGTTGCCCATGGCCAGGCCGATGTCGTGCTCGGCCACGCGGTTGGGCTTGCCGTTGTAGGTGAAGGTCTTTTTGGCCACGGTGAGGATGAGCACGCCGGCGTGCTTGACCCAGCCCTGGTTGGCTTCGAGCAGGCAGGCCAGGGCCTTGTCCCACTCGGCCTTGTTCTCGCGCTGCGCGAGGATGAGGGACCACGGCTGTTCGTTGTAGCTTGAGGCTGACCACCGCGCGGCTTCGAGGCACTGCTTGAGCTTGGCTGGCTCGACGCCGCGGCCGTCGTAGGCGTACGGACTCCAGCGATTGGCAATGGCGTCGAGGACGGCAAAGTCGGGCGTGGCGTGCTTGATGTGCGTGCTCATGGTAAAGAGTATACGTGCGGGGACCGCGTGATATTCCCGTGATGAACGGAACAGTACCGAGATGGATTTACAGCCCACGCAACTCAACCATGTCGCCCTGCGGGTCCGTGAACTGGACGCGAGCGTGGCTTTCTACCGGGACATCCTGCTGCTTGAGCCGATGGACAGGCCGGCGTTTGACTTTCCCGGGGCGTGGTTCCGCATCGGCAAGGATCAGGAGCTGCACCTCATCGCCGGGCGGGAAATCGATCCCGACCGGTCACGACGCGGCAACCACTTTGCCCTGCGTGTGAACGACATCGACGCCTGGGCAAAGCACCTTGACGCGAACAAGATCGCCCGTCACGGCCCGAAGCTGCGCCCCGACGGCGCAAAACAGGTTTACATTGACGACCCCGACGGCCACGTCGTCGAGCTTTGCGAATGGGCTTGATCGGTACAGCGGGTATCGCACAACCGGCGGGAAGCCGCGTTACACTTCACAGCCATGCGGCGTCGATCACGGACATGGGGCGGTTTCGTGGGGTGGGGGGTCGTGCTGTGTGTCGCGCTGCCGTGCGTGTTGACACTGCCGTGGTCGCTGGGGCGATACGACAAGCAGAACCTGATGGTCGAGGGCGACCCCGCGCAGCCGCCGTCGTGGGGCGAGCCGATGGGCACGGACCACCTCGGGCGCTCGCTCATGTGGCGGTGCCTGCTCGGTGGGGCGATCAGCCTGGGCGTGGGGACCGGGGCGTCGTTGATCGCCGTGGTGATCGGCGTGGCGTGGGGCTCGGCGGCGGGGTACGCGGGGGGTCGGACCGACGCGGCGCTGATGCGGATCGTCGACGTGCTCTATGCCTTACCTTACATCTTGTTAGTCATGATGCTCAAGATGGTCACGGGCGACCTGCTCTCGGGGCCGGCGGAGGTGGCGGTGCTCTTTGCCGCCATCGGGGGTGTGAGCTGGCTGACGATGGCACGGGTGATCCGGGGGCAGGTGCTCTCGCTCAAGGCCCAACCGTTTGTCGAGGCGGCGCGTGCGATCGGGATCGGGCCGATGCGGATCGTGGGGGTCCACATGCTGCCGAACCTTGTGGGACCGATCGTGGTCTACGCGACGCTGGCGGTGCCGACGGCGATCCTGAGCGAGTCGTTCCTGAGTTTCCTGGGCATCGGTGTTCGGCCGCCGCTGCCCAGCTGGGGAAATCTTGCGGCCGAGGGTTTGCCGGAGCTGCACAGATTAGGCTGGGGCATCGTGGACATGCGCTGGTGGCTGATCTTCTGGCCGTGCGCGCTGCTGGCGGTGACGCTGCTGGCGTTGAACTTTATCGGGGAGTCGCTGCGCAAGCGGATGGTCGGCAGATCACAATAATTAAAATCGGTTCCCGTCCCGTGTCACGCGATTGGCTAACATAATCGCACACCCATTGATCGAGGATGTCATGGAAAACCGCTTCGGATTCAAGGACCTCGTCACGCTCGTGCTGCTCGTCGTGGTCATCGCGATGGTCTACCTGTCGATGGTGCAGTTTGATCGGCAGTGGGACGACATCAAGGCCCTGAACAACAACATCACGACCCTGACGAACAACCAGAGCCAGATGCGTTCTCAGATCGACAAGCTGTCGGAGAAACTCGACAAGGGTGTTGCCATCGTGCAGCCCAACGGCACGCACACCGCCACGACCGACGGCAACCCCACCCCGACCGCTTCCATCCCAAACAACGGCTTGCACGGCTTGTACGAGGCCCGCACCGAACCCGACTTTGCCGAGGGCGATACGGTCGTGGATGCCTTTGGCACACAGATCAAGTCCGTCACAGCATTAACTTACAAAGACCTCTACGGCCGACGCATCCAGAGTTTTGTCATTGAATCGCTCGCGGTGCAGGACGACGACACGCTCGAGTTTCTCCCGTTGATCGCCGAGTCATGGAAGATCGACGACCACAGCAAAGACTACGACGCTTACCTGGCAAAGAAGAAGCCCGAGCTGGAGGCCAAAGTCGACGCCGACGCCACGCTTCTCGACCCGATCCGCAAGGGCATGCTCGACGAATTGACCAAGACCGGCCAGAAACCCCCCGAGCCCGGGAGCGATGACGACAAAGCCCTCACCGCCGATGCCCGTGAAAAATGGATCGATCAGCAGGTCCGCGACGACCCCGAGCGTCCGTCCGCACTCGTCGTGACCTTTAAGCTCCGCAAAGACGTGCGGTTTTCCGATGGTGTGCCCCTCACCGCCCACGACGTGCAGTTCAGTTGGGAACTGATGAACAACCCACTGCTCAACGCCCCCGAGACGCGCAACTTCTACGACAACGTCGAGAGCTACAAGGCCCTGGACGATTACACCGTCGAGTTCCGCTTCCGTGAGCCCAACTTCCTTGCGTTCGACATGGCCGCCGGCTTTGGCATCCTGCCCAAGCACTTCTACGAAAAGTTTTCCATTGAGGACATCAACTCCAAGCCCGGCCTGCTTATGGGCAGCGGCCGCTACCGTATGCCCGACCCCGAATCTTGGGCACCCGGGAAGTTGATGAAGCTTGTGCGTAATGAAAATTACTGGGGCCCCAAGCCCGGGCCGGCCGCGCTCATCTGGCTGGAGATCGAGGAAGACGTCTCACGCATGGCGTCGTTCAAGAACGGCCAGATCGATTATTTTGCCGCCACGTCCGAGCAGTTCGACGAACTCAAGAAGGACGAGAAAATCACCAGCCGATACACGCCGTTCAATTACCTGCCCGTGCCGACGGGTTACTCGTTTGTCGCCTGGAACGTCACACGCGAGGGCAAGCCCACGATCTTTGCGGACAAGCGCGTCAGGCAGGCCATGACTTATCTCATCGACCGCCAGCGCATCGCTAAAGAGGTGATGCTCGGTTACGCATCCCCGACTTCGGGCCCGTTCGACGACAAATCACGGCAAGCCGACCCGGACATCAAGCCACGCGAATACGACCCCAAGAAAGCGCTTGAGCTGCTCAAGCAGGTCGGCTGGAAGCCCGGGGCCGACGGTGTGCTGCGTAACGCCAAGGGCGAGCCGTTTGCCTTCACGCTCACCTACCCCTCGGGCAGCGACACCTACGAGCGCATCATGCTCATGCTCAAGGACAGCTTCAACCGCGCGGGCATCCTCATGACGCAGGACCCGCAACAGTGGTCGATCTTCATCGAGCGGGTCGATGGCCGGGCGTTCGACGCCTGCGCCTTGGCGTGGGGCGGTGGCTCGATCGAGGGCGACATCCGGCAGATGTTCCACTCCTCGCAGATTGCCAACGGTGCCAACAACTTCACCAGCTACATCAACCCCGAACTCGACAAGCTCATCGACGAAGCCCGCCGAACGATCGATGAAGACAAACGCATGAAACTCTGGCAGGCCTGCCACCGCATCCTGTATGAAGACCAGCCTTATACCTTCCTCCTCCGCCGTCAGAGCACCACGTTCATCGACAAACGATTCCACAACGTCAAACGTGTGACTACGGGTTTGAACGACCGCAGCGAGTGGTATGTGCCGGCCGGACAGCAGTTGCGTGGTGAGTAGACGAAGATGGCGAATTACATTATCCGACGCCTGATCCTGCTCGTGCCCACGCTACTGGGCATGACGTTTGTCGTCTTCATGATTATGGCCCTCTCGCCCGGCGGCATCGGCGGGAGTCTGCTCAACGACCTGGGCGAGCTCGATTCGCAACAGAGCCGGGCCATCCGTCAGTACTACGAAAACCGCTACGGCATCAACCAGCCCGTGATCGTGCAGTACGTCAAGTGGCTCAACCTCGTCTCGCCCGTGGGTTTCCGGTCGCAACGCGACGAGACCGGCAAGCCCCACTACACCTCGTTCGGCTTCAAGTGGCCCGACCTCGGCGAGAGCATGGCCAAGCACCGACCCGTCAGCACCATGATCGCAGAGGCCCTGCCCATCACACTGCTGCTCAACCTCATCACCACGCCGATCGTCTATATCCTTGCCATCCTGATGGGCATCTACGCGGCACGATACCGGGGCAAGATGCTCGACGTCGGGCTGAGCACGTCCATGCTCGCGCTCTGGTCGCTGCCGACGATCATGATCGCTGTGCTACTCATCGGCTTCCTGGCCAACCGCGACAACCTCCACTGGTTCCCCCCCGGCGGGTTCAACTCCGTCGAGGCCCACACCATGGCGTTCCTCCCACACCGGACCGAGGCGGGCTTCGAGCGAGGCTGGCTGCTCGACCGCGGCTGGCACCTGGTCCTCCCCGTCCTGTGCATGCTCTACGGTTCTTTTGCCTGGCTCATGAAACTCATGCGTTCGAGCCTGCTGGAAAACCTCTCGGCGGATTTCGTCCGCACCGCACGTGCCAAGGGCCTGAGCGACAACCGCGTCCTCTGGGGCCACGCCTTCCGCAACAGCCTCCTGCCGCTCATCACCGTTTTAGCCGGCGTGTTGCCCGGGCTGCTCGCCGGCTCGGTCGTCATCGAAAAAATCTTCAGCCTCCCGGGCATGGGCAACCTGGCCATCGAGGCCATCAACGCCCGCGACCGTGAAGTCGTCCTGGCTACCACGCTGATCTCCGGCTTGCTCAGCCTCCTGTGCATCCTCGTCGCCGACCTGCTCTACACCCTGGCCGACCCGCGCGTGAGCTATGAATAACAGTTGATTAGACACAATCTCCGATGACCCGGCTTGCCCTCCAACCCGCTCCGCCACGCCTCACCTATCTCCAGATGGTGCTCCGGGACACGCTGCGCGGTGTGGGCCCCAGGGTCGGGCTGGCCTGGCTCGTGGTCCTCACATTTCTCGCGGTCTTTGCCCCGTTTTTGGCTAACTCCTACCCCTACGCCGTCCGCACGACCGACGGCTCACTGAGCTTCCCGCTGTTTAGATACCTCCGTCCGGTGGACGTGGCGCTGCCGGTGATGACGCTTTTGGCCCTGTTGGCGTGGCGATTGTTCGGGCGTGTCCCCGCACGGTGGCGTTTACTCGTTTGGGTGCTGGCGTCATCCGCGGTGTGTGCCGCTTGCTTCCTCACGATCAAGCCGCCTCTGCGTCAGACCTATGACCGGTACCGCGAGCAAGTGAAACAGGGCGAGGTGATATGGGCCATCACCACACCGATCCCTTACTCGCCCAGCGACCGCCTGAGCGAGTTGCGGTTCCTTGCCCCTTCCGCGTCACCTTGGCGTCTGATGGGCACCGAGGGCAACGGGGCCGACGTCTTCTCACGCATGGTCCACGCCAGCCGGATCGCCATGGCCATCGGCCTGATTGCGACCTCCATCGCCCTGGTCATCGGTGTGATCGTCGGCGGGTTGATGGGCTACTTCTCCGGTATCGTCGACCTCATCGGTATGAGACTCGTCGAGATTTTCGCGGCCGTGCCGACGTTTTTCCTCTTGCTCATCCTTGTCGCGGTCATGCCGCCGGAGTGGAACCCTTACAAGTTGTATGTCATGATGGTCATCATCGGCATCACAGGCTGGGTGGGCTACGCCCGCTTTGTCCGGGCCGAGTTCCTCCGCCTGCGCGAGCAGGACTTCGTGACCTCGGCACGGGCCTGTGGGCTGCCGCTTAGTTCGATCCTCTTCCGTCACATGCTGCCCAACGGCATGGCACCCGTGCTCGTCGAGGCCAGCTTCGGTGTGGCCGGGGCGATTTTGGCCGAGTCCACCCTGTCCTTCCTCGGGCTGGGCCTGGTCGATCAGCCAAGTTGGGGGCAGATGCTCAGCGAGTCCATCAGCGGGACCGGGTCGTTCAAGTGGTGGATGGCGTTCTTCCCCGGGATGGCGATCTTCCTCACCGTCTTTGCCTACAACCTCGTGGGTGAATCGCTCCGCGACGCCATCGACCCGCACACGCGCAAGGTCGCGGCGTTGTAAAGTTGCTCACCGTGACTCGTCGGGTTCACCCCTCAAAAAGGCTGCGCAGGATCACGTCGTACACACCCTCGCAAGGAATGGCCCCGGGCGGTGGGTTTATAGAGGATGGCGCGATAAGGATCGGCTGGAGCGCATCGGGCATGTCGATTCTGCCGTGCGACCCTTTCACGAGCTTGGTGTCGAGCGGGATCACGTCCATCAGTGTCCGCATGCCGAGCTTCTTTTTGAGCAGGCGCCACCCGATGGATAGCCGGGGGCTACGGATAGCCGGGTCGATGAATAACTCGAGCGGGTCGTAGCCGGGTTTGCGGTGGATGTCGACCGTTCTTGCATAGTCCGGTGCATACTTTTGATCCTGCCACCAGCCGTAGGAAAACCAGCACCCCTCCGACGCCACCGCGACAAGATCGCCCGCCCTCGGGTGGTCGAGGCCGATCTCGTGCTGGGTTTGACGGTCATAAACCTGAGCAACGCCGGGGCAATTCTGCGCGAGCTTGTGGACAGCCGCGACATCGGCGGGATCGCGGACATACAGGTGTGCCACCTGGTGGTCGGCAACCGCCAAGGCACGACAGCCGCCGGGGTCGAGCATCTCGCGGCCGCTTTCGAATCTCAGCGACAACAACCCCGCTTCGCGGAGCGTTCTGTTCAGGGGGATCGCGGTGTGGACCGGCTCGACCCCGTATTCGCTGACGAGCAGCACACGGGTGTCACGTCTTGAAAAGAAATCCAGCAACCCCCCGACGACGCCATCCACTTCACCCAGATGCTTGGGTATCTCCGCGTGGCCCGGGCCGAGTTTCTGAAGGGCGTAGTCGAGGTGGGGCAGGTAGACCAGCGTGAGCGTCGGGTCGTAACGCTCCACGGTTGATCGGGCCGCGTCCGCGATCCACTGTGATGATTGGATCGACGCCCCCGGGCCCCAGAACTGAAAGAGCGGAAATGGGCCTAATTTGGCCTGTAAATCGTCACGCCAGCCCATCGGCTGGGTGTAACAGTCCGGCAGTTTTCTGCCGTCGGCGCAGTAGATCGGCCGGGGGGTCACCGCGACATCGACGTTTGAATGCATGTTGAACCACCAGCAGATATTCGCGCACGTCACGGACGGGTCACGCTTGCGCGCGGTCTCCCAGACTTTTTCTTTCTGGACAAGGTGGTTGCTCTGCTTCCAGAAATGGACCTCGGCCAGGTCACGGTCGTAATGCCCGTTACCGACGATGCCGTGGTCGCGTGGCGGGACACCCGTAAGCATCGAGGACTGAACGGAACACGTCACCGCCGGCAGACAGGGTTTGAGTTGACACACGATGTTCGTCGACGCCAGGGACGCGATGTGCGGAGTATGCTCACCGATGAGTGATCGGGAAAGTCCGACGACGAGGATTACCGCGGTCTTGTGTGCCAAGTCTTATGTCCCCGATACCTTTGTGTGTCCAGCCACGGTCACAACAAACAGCGCCACGGCAACGCACGCCGCTACCGGTTGACCCAACACGGCAAGGTTATAGGCGTCCAGGAGGCAGATGCCCGCGATCAACGACATAACAGCGTGTCGCATACGCGGAGGTTGAGTGTATAACGCGCAAATGGCGTATACCGTCCATAACACATACAACACACCCAACACTATCACAATGTAATCTATACCGGGCCAGCAGATCACGCCGGCGGCAATCCCCAGGGGCGGCAACATCCAGGCAAGATTTCGCCTAAGGCCGGGTGTGGTTCGGTCTTCGCGTCTAGCAACGATTGTCAGAAGCAGGATGTAAAGAAAGAGTCCGCCGCCCATCTTAGTAAAAATATGCAGGTCAAACGGGTAGGCTACCGAGGCGGCGGCGACCGCGTAGACTAAAATCCTGCACAATCCCATGAAAATCACGGCCCCCGACCACCGGTGGTGCAGCAAGTTGTAGAGCAGGATCGATGCAACAAGCAACAGGCCAAAAACTGCGGACCACTTCCCAAGCGGGGCGAGAACTCCAACGCCGACCGCGATCAGGACCAGCGACACCAGCAGGGCGCGTGACCACGGGATGGCGCCGGTGGCCAGTGGGCGTCTGGACCCGGACGCGATATCGAAACGCAGGTCACACACGTCGTTGAGAATCATCCCGGAAAGATATAGAACACATACAGACAAGCTGGTCATACCCACGCGCCCCCAAGGCATAGAACCGGGGTTGGCTGCAATCGCGCAACCGGTCAGGACATTACTGATGACCGTGGGTAGGTTCGATGCGCGCGCCAGCGCTAGCCAGTTGTGGATCGGTTGACGCCGAGTCAATCCTGGTCTCCGTTGTTCATAACCTGTTCCTTCACCCAGATCAGTTCCCTGGCGATACCCGAGGACAAGTCCGTGTTGCGCAGCGCCTCGGGCAACACCCCCCACGCGTAGGTCTCCACTTCGTAGTGCGAGCACCCCGCAAGAGGCCCCCTCGCCAGCGCCAGGGTATCGAGGACTTCGTCTTGTGTGGTCTCCAGTTGCCGGAAACCCTCGACGAAGAGCGGCACATGGAAATGCACTCGCCACGCACGATCCACGCGGGCCTGCGATAAGGCCCCCGGAAGGTCGTCGTAGAAGCCTTCCACCGCCGTCCCCACGGCGTCCGCCACGGTTGTCTGGTGAAGAAAACGGTCTTCGTCAAAGGTCTTCATGACATCCAGTAGCGCGGCACCGCCACCGACCCCGACGCGGTCGAAAGGGGCGCGAATCGCCGAGGATATCTGGACTTTCCCGATGGCGATGCCCGCATTGACCAATCGGGCGACAAACTCCCGCTGGGGTTCGAACATCACCGCGGCGTGGCAGGTGTCGTGGCAGACGCGGAGGTATCTGCGACTGTGCTCGGGCTTGCCGACGATGTCGAGGTGGTGCTCGAAGAACTGGACCACGTCGGATGAGCGGTCGAACACGCAGCCCGGCTCGGGTTCGAGGTCGACGTGGATGAGCCTGCCGGTACGATGGTGAAAGTCTTCAAGACCGTCCACCAGGCGGACGAGCATCTTCGCCGCCTGACGCATGCGGTCGTCGGGCCACGGTCTGTCGCCGCGCCAACCGATCGGGAGTGTCGAGATGCTGCCCTCTCGCAATGGGGACGAATGAGCCTGTTCCCATTCAGACATCAGGCGGTGCAGGACCGCAGCCAGGTCGAGCGTGTAGGTCAGCCGTTCTTCTGTGAGCCAGTCGGGTTCGTAGACGCGGTGTTTCACGACGGTGTCGTGGAAGTTCCCGTAGGGAAAGCCGTTCAAGGTGTAAGGCATCAATTGATGGGAGTTGAGAAAATCACTCAATTCACCGATACGCTCTTTGTGGAGGGATTCGTATGCACTCTGACGCGAGAGCCAGAGGCCCACGCCCATAGCCCGGTCGGGGCTGGCGTGTTCTTTCACCCGGGGCGTGAAGCGTTTGAGGTTGTCGAGCATCGTGTCGAACGTGGCCCCCGCGTGGACGTTCGTGCAATAGCCCAGCACCGTGTCCGGCCCGACGACATCAATCATGGCCCACCTGGAATCTCGGGCTTTGCGAGAGAAACGTCCGGGGATTGTGCCATGAGAGCGTTTCGATCCACTCCCGGGGTCGGCCCCGGCGGAGGATTTCGTTGTGGCACTTGGGCACGGCCAGCGGGTCGCTCGGCCCCCAGTCGCCCGCCGAGTTGATCCACAGTCTTTCGCTGCCGTGCGTCTCGACGATGTCGACGGCTCTTTGCGGTGTGAGCTTGGAATCGGGGTAGAGCGTCATGCCCGCCCAGTAACCGCGGTCGAGCGCCTCGCGCACGGTGTGTTCCTCGACGTGATCGATCAAGACGCGCGAGGGCTTGATTTTCCCGTTGCGTTTGATGGCGTCCATGATGAGGCGGGTGCCCTTGCGTTTGTCTTCGAGGTGGGGCGTGTGGACGAGGATGAGCTGGTCGAAGCGGTCCGCGAGGGCGATCTGTTCTTCGAGGATGGCCAGTTCGTTGCGGGAGTTTTTGTTGAGCCCGATCTCACCGATGCCCAGCACGTTAGGCTTATTTAGAAAATCGGGGATCAGCGCGATGACCTCTCGGGCAAGCCGGGTGTCTTCCGCTTCCTTGGGGTTGATGCAGAGCCAGGTGTAGTGCTGGATGCCGAATTGGGCGGCGCGTTTAGGCTCGAACTCGGTGAGCTGTCGGAAGTAATCGTAGAAGCCCTGCGGCGAGGATCGGTCGTAGCCCGCCCAGAAGGCCGGCTCGGTCAGCGCGACGCAACCGGCCAGCGCCAGGCGTTGGTAGTCGTCGGTGGTTCGGCTGACCATGTGGATGTGCGGGTCGATGTAGGGCACGGTTTGGCTTGGTTGGATTGAAGTATGAAAAAGGAAAAATTAAGAGGTTTTATCGGCTGGAGGGACGCCCGTTGCGCCTTTGACCGAGGCTTGGGCGATGGGTTCGGTGCTCGGGTCGCTCAGGGCATCGAGGATTCTTCGCACGCGTTCGGGTTGGCCATCGGTCAGGATCGGGATCACACGTTGCAATACGGTGACGCGGTGATCGCCCGGGTTTGTTGCCCCTTTTGCCCGATCGATACGATCGAGAAAGGCGGCAATGTCGAGCAGTTTTGCGCGGTGCTCCATGAAGTAGAGGTCCGCGAGTCGGCGGGGTTCGATGTTCGGGGCGTTTTGGGCTTGCATGGTTTGGTATTGTAAGTCGATTGTTCGCGCTTGGGGAAGAAGGGTCTTGACAAAAAAAGAGATATTGATATAAACATACACGCCCACGCGTCTGGCTGCGACGCGAACGTGAGGGGCCTGTCTCAAGGACGCAGCTGACATTGTGAACATCATGCGTGCGTGTCACGCACTAAGGGAGAATGGTCAAATGGACCGCGAACAGGTGGGGATGATTGTCATCGGCCGAAACGAGGGCGAGCAGTTGCGTCGTTGTTTCGAGTCGATCCGTGAGCGTTTTGAACCGATCGTTTACGTGGACTCCGGTTCGACCGACGGCAGCGTCGGGTTGGCACGGTCGATGGGGATCCATGTCGTCGAACTAGACATGTCACGGCCGTTCACCGCGGCCAGGGCACGCAACGAGGGGTTTGAGCTTCTGATGAAGCTCGCCCCCGACCTGACGTTCTTCCACACGCTCGACGGTGACGTGGAGTTGATCGACACCTGGATCGAGTCGGCCCTGAGAGTGATGAAGGATCACCCCAAGGCCGCGGTGCTCAGCGGGCTTCGCAAGGAGAAGTTCCCTGATAAGTCGGTCTTTATCCGCATGTGCGATATCGAGTGGAACAAGCCCGACGGCTACCCGGCTTGCGAGGGTGACGCGATCCTGCGTGTCGAGGCGTTCAAGATGCTCGGCGGGTTCAACCCCAAGCTCATCGCGGGTGAGGAGCCGGAGCTGTGTCTTCGGTTCTGGCAGGCGGGTTATGAGTGTTTGCGTAACCGTGACGACATGACGTGGCACGATGTCGGGCTGTATCGTTTTTCGCAGTGGTGGAAGCGCGAGACGCGCACGGGCTACGCCTATGCCGAGGGCGCCGCGATGTATGGCAAGCTCCATTACCTGCGTCAGGCGATGGGCGTGTGCTTCTGGGGCGCGGGGCTGCCGATCGTCGCGCTGGCGCTGGCGTGGTGGACCTACGGCCTGAGCATCCTCGTCGCGCTGGCGGGGTATGGCGTCCTCTGGCTGCGGGCGTACCGGGGCATCCGGCCGCGCGCCAAGTCCTTCCGTCACGCGGCGGAATACTGTTTCTTCAACGTCTTAACCAAGTTCCCCATGTTGCAGGGCATGATGCGCTACGCCTGGCGACGCGCGACCGGTCGCACCGGCAGGCTCATCGAGTACCGCGCCGCCCCGGTCAACGGCCAGCCCAAGACCCCCAGCAACGGCGACACTAAAAAAAACGGCAGTCTTAACCACGCCACGCCCAACGGCGGCCACTCGGCCCCGAGGATCACGCTCCCCGGCGATCAGCCCGTGGGCATCGGTATCATTGGCGCGGGGCACGTCACCGAGCGCCACCACCTGCCCACGCTGGCCGGCCTTCCCGACGCGAAGGTCGTCGCCCTGTGCGACCTCGACCGGGATCGCCTGACTCGGTTAGCCGACCTACACCAGGTCGCGGCCCGCTACACGGATTACCGCGACCTGCTGAGGGACCCCAAGGTCCAGGTCGTCGCGGTGCTCGTGCCGCCGCAGTTCCACGTGCCCCTTGCGATGGACGCGCTGGAGGCCGGCAAGCACATCTTTATCGAAAAACCACTGGCGGCCCGGCTCGATGGGACGCGCGAACTGGTCCGCGCGGTAGCGGACAGCCGATTGCAGGCCAACGTCGGTTTCATGCTGCGGTCGCACCGGCTCGTGCAACGCGCCCGTGAGATCGTGCGAAGCGGCGCGCTGGGCAAGGTCGAGATGGTCCGCACCGTCTGGACCGGCGGCCCCGCGCACAGGCTCACACTGCCCGGTTGGATCGACGACCGTCAGGAGGGCGGCGGCGTGCTCGTCGAGTCCGGCGTACACCACTACGACATGTGGCGGTTCCTCACCGGACGCGAGGTGACGGAGGTCTTTGCCATTGCCAACTCGCAGGAACAGGACGACACCTGTGCCGTCATCAACGGTCGGCTCGACGATGGCACCCTCACAACCAGTTACTTCTCCAAGGGCACCAGCGACAACCACGAACTGGAAGTCTACGGCAACAAGGGTCGTCTGCGTGTGAGCGTCTTCCGTAGCGACGGGCTGGAGGTGTTCAGCCTTCACGACCTGACGGGCGGAATGAAGGCCCGTGTGAAGAAGGCGGTCAAGAACCTTCGCGGCCTGCCCGAGGCGATGGCGCTCAAAAAGAAGGGCGGCGTCTTCAACGAGTCCTACATCCGCGAGTGGCAGGCGACACTCGACGCGGTGCGTGGCAAGGGCGGAGTCCCATGCCCGGTCGAAGACGGTCGGCGGTCGCTGGCGCTGGGCTGGGCCGCGGTGCAGAGCGTGCGGGACGGCCACCCGGTTGCCATCAATAAAGACTACGTGTTAGCGGGCCAAGAGGTCGTGAAACACGACCGGGGCCTGTTCACGATCAACAGTTAGTCGGCGACCGAGCAGCCGCGGCCACACCACGCCACGGGTTTACGGGATGCCGTGCCGGGTTTTCGCACGGTGCTTTCGCACGGACCGGCCCGACGTGCATGCCGGCCTGTCCCCACGCCCCAATCCGCCGACGGGGGTTGATGGGCGTAAGCCAATACCTATACTTAAACGGTCCATCGATACCCCTTTAAGACAGGAATCCCCATATGCCTCACATCATCGCTGAACCCTGCATCGGGACCAAAGACACCGCTTGTGTGGACGTCTGCCCGGTCGACTGCATCCACCCGACCAAGGACGAGCCGGAGTACGAGTCGGCCGAGATGCTCTACATCGACCCGGACACGTGCATCGACTGCGGCCTGTGCGTGGACGAGTGCCCGGTGAAGGCGATCTTCCCGGAAGAAGACCTGCCCAGCGAGTGGCAGAGCTACATCGCCAAGAACGCGGAACACTACAAGTAAATTCACCCGGTGTCGGTTGCGGGTGATGCGTCCATCCAGCCACCGGTGGTGGCTGGCTTTGCAATGGACGGGGTGAGGGACGGAGCGACAGAACCATGCGACCGGTGGTGCTCATTACCGAGACGCTTGACGAGACCTGCGCCGCGTGGCTGGCGGAGCGCGCGGAGGTGCGTTGGGTTCCCCACGACAAGCCGGGGGCGCTGGAAAAGGAACTGCCCTTGGCCGACGGGCTGGTGGTGCGGACCTACACGCGAGTGGATAACATGTTGTTAGGCTTGGCACCAAAGCTCAAGGTCGTGGGCCGGGCGGGCGTCGGGCTGGACAACATCGATTGCGATGCGTGTGCGGCCCGGGGCGTGCGCGTTGTCTACACCCCCGACGCCAACACTCAGGCGGTCGTCGAATATGTCACCGCGCTGGTCTTCGACGACATCCGGCCCAGGACCAACCTGCCCGCACCCCCGGGATACTCCCCCGAGGTTTTTCACGCCTTACGCAAGAGCGAGGTCGGCAGGCAACTCTCCGAACTGACGATCGGCATCGTGGGCTTCGGACGCATCGGCAAAAGGCTCGGCAAAGCGATGTACGGCCTGGGTGTCGGGCGGGTCCTTGTCAACGACCTGCTCACCGAGGCCTCGCTCCGCACGCAAGTCGCCTACCCGTTTGAATATGTCGACAAGCCCGCGCTCTACGCCCACAGCGATATCGTCACGCTCCACGCCGACGGCCGCGCGGGCAACCGTCACATGATGAACGCCGAATCGTTCAAGCGCTTCCGGGGGGACGTGCTGTTCATCAATGCGGCAAGGGGATTCCTCGTCGACCACGACACGTTGTTTGCGTGGGCGCGTGAGAACACGAAAGCCCGCATCGTGTTAGACGTGCACGACCCGGAGCCCCCGCCCCCGGAAGCTTCCCCTGCCGGCGCTTCGGGTGTTCCGCCCAACATCCGCCGACTGCCCCATCTCGCGTCGCGCACGCATGAAGCCCTGCTCAACATGAGCTGGGTGGTCAAGGATGTCGTTGCGGTGCTCGAGGGACGAGAACCCGAGTACCCATTCCAGGGCGGGTTATGAACACGCAAGCCACGACACGTCGCCCGTTCATCCACACAGCGGTCCACGACGGGCCGGTGGGTGTGGCGCATCTGGATTGGCCGACCGACTGCGGCGCGGAGGCGGTCTTTATCGGGCGCACCCGGATGGAGTCGCACGCCGAGTTCGGCAAGCTGCTTCACCTCGACTATGAAATCTACGAACCGATGGCGGTCAAACGCATGGACGAGATCGCACGCGAAGCCGTCGAGCGGTTCACTTGCCGGGCGGTGTGGATCGAGCACGCGCGTGGCGTCGTGTCTCCCGGTGAAGCGAGCGTCGTGATCCACGTCGGCACACCGCACCGGGGCGAGGCCTTTGCCGCCTGTCGATACCTCATCGACCGCATCAAGCACGAACTGCCCATCTGGAAGCGCGAGGTGTGGGAGCGCGGGACCACGTTTGTCGAGGGTTGCTGTGCCCACCGGGCAACCTCCAATGGAGAGCCTGGTAATGAATGAAACAAAACCCTCCTTCGCGCGACCGGTCTATTACTTGGCTCTTGGCGTCTGGCTCGGCGCGATGATGCTGGCCATCTTCGCCGCGGCGGTGACGTTCCCGACACTCAAGACCTACGCGCCCGTGGTCAGTGTTGAGCCTTATACGCAAACCGCACAAGACACAGACGGCTTCCGCGTGCTGGGTGGCGCGATCGTGCCGAAGGTGCTCTGGGCGCTGTCGGGGGTTGGGGGGGTATGCATCGCGGTCGCGCTGACAGCGATGTGGATCAGCCGCGGGTCAACGCGGGCCGGTTGGGTCCTGCGCAGCCTGTGGGCGGCGCTGATCGTTTTAACGCTCACAAGCGCTTTTTACTTCCAGCCACGCATCGGCTCGTTGCGTGCGCGGATGTATGACCCGCAACTGACCCCCGAGGCTCGCATGGCCGCCCGCCATCAACTCAACAACCTGCACCCGTGGAGCGAACGCCTGATGACGGCGCAGGTCTTTTGCCTGCTGGGTGTCATCGGGGTTTCACTTCTCCACGAGCGCAGGGCGTGTGGTGGTTCGGCGTGTTGCAAGAACAGCGAGTAGAATACCGCCATGGCCAGGACGACCGTGACCAAAAAGGCTGGGGGCAAACGAAAGCCCACGCCTGCCGGCGACGTGTCCGCACGCGCCAGACGGATCTATAAAAAACTCGTCAAGCTCTACCCCGACGCGGATTGTGCGCTTGAGCACAAAGACGCCTTCGAGCTTCTCGTCGCAACCATCCTCTCGGCCCAGTGCACCGACGCGCGTGTCAACATGGTCACGCCGGTGCTCTTCAAGAAATACCCCACCCCCGACAAGATGGGCCAGGCCCCTCTGGAAGAGCTAGAAGCGATCGTCAAATCCACCGGCTTCTACCGCAACAAGGCCAAGTCGATCAAGGGCGCAAGTGAAAAAATCGTCTCCGACCACGGCGGCCGGGTGCCGCAAACCATGGACGAGCTCGTTCAACTCCCTGGGGTTGCGCGGAAGACCGCCAACGTGGTTCTCGGCAACGCCTTTGCCCAGAACGAGGGCGTCGTGGTCGACACGCACGTCTCGCGCCTCAGCCAGCGTCTGGGCCTGACGAAACACACCGACCCCGTGAAGATCGAGCGCGACCTCATGGAACACTTTGACCGCAAGACGTGGACGTTGCTGGCGCACCTGCTCATCGACCACGGCCGGGCGGTGTGCAACGCACGCAAGCCTTTGTGTTCCACGTGCACGCTCGCGGACGACTGCCCGAAGGTTGGCGTGAAGGTCAGTGCGTAATCGTCCGATGGCGTAAGGAAAGGAAGCCGACCGCCCATGCGGATCGTTCGACCGACACTCGTGACCCACGTGCTCATGCCCGTTGCGCTGGCGGCGCTGCTGCTGGGGCTTTACGCTCCCATGCTCAACCGCCCCTTCATGCAACACGACTTCGACCGCGTCATCAACCACGCCTCACTCACCGACCCGCAGGCCCTGGCAAAATCCTTCTATCACCCCGAGCCCGATCTGGCCGACGCCGGCGTACCGCAGTACCGACCCGTCAGCGACGCCTCGTTTTATCTCAACGCGGTGGTGACGGGCGTCAACCCGCTCTCGTTCAGGCTTGTCAACCTGGCACTGCTCACCGTGGCGGGCTACCTCGTCGCGCTGTGGCTCGGGGGGTACACGCACTCTTCCATCGCATGGGCCGCGGCTTTTGTCTTCGTCGCGCACCCCATCCACCTCAACACCATCGGCGACCTGGCGGGCAGGGCCAACACGCTCACGCTCATCGGCGTCCTGGCCTTTGCCACCGCGCAGCACCACGCACAGATCATCGGCAGGTGGCGATGGCACACGGCGCTGATCGCCTTTGTCGCGGCGCTGGTCGCGCTGGGTTCGTCTCAAACCGGCCTGACCCTGATCCCCGTCGCATGGGCGCAGTTTTATCTTGCACGGAGGCACGGAGACCACTGGTCGCACAACACGCGCGTCGAGGTCACGCCCAAACCCCTGAGCACCGCGATGATCCTCGCGCTGCCCGTGACGGCTTATCTCGTCGGTCGAACGCTTGCGATCGGATGGGCCCCCGAACCGGGCTTCGACCCCGGCGATCTGGGCATCAACCCGATGATCGGTTCAACGCTGGCCCAGAAAATCCCGGCGTGTTTGTCGATCGCGTTCTTCCACGCGCGGCAGGTCTTCTGGCCGGACCCCGGCGCGAACCAGACGCCCGCCACACTCCCGCTCTGGGGCGACCGCAGCGTCTGGCTGGGCGCGGTCGTGTTGTTTGTGGCGCTGATCCTGCTCGTGCGGTTGCTCGTCAAGTCCCGGTGGCAGGCGGTGGCGGTCGTGCTGGCGTGGGCGCAGTACCTCATCGTTTGCGGGCTGTTTCTGCCGGTGCGGGATTACGCGAGCAACCACACGGTCGGGCCGATGGTCCTGGCGGCGGTGATGGTCCTCGCCGCTTGGCGCGCGGCGCACGGCAACAAGACCCAGAGCCGAAACGCCGCGATGGCGCTCGTCCCCGCCGCGGCGCTGGTGTTGATACTGGGCCTGGTCACGGTCAAGTCCCAGCACCGCTGGCGTTCGAGCCTGACCCTGGCACAGGCGGACTACGAACGCCAACCGGAAAACCCCGTGGCCATGTACGACTACGCCACCGCCATGGCGTCCGTCGGGAACTACGCGGGTGCCCGTGCCATCTACGAAGCCCTGCTCGTACGCAGGCCCTACTCGACGCAGGTCCTGCGTGGCCTTGTCGCGGCCTGCTGGTCGCTGGGCCGGCTCGACGAAGCCGACCAATACGCAAGACGCTGGGAAGAGTCCGCCGTGCGCGACCCCAGCGTCGCGCTGCGCGAAGCCGACCTGGCCCGGCGCGAGGGTCGGCTGGACTACGCACGACAGATGCTCGTCTCTCTGACCAAAGCCCACCCCGACAACGAAAAAGCACGCAAAGCCCTCGATGAACTGAACCTCGCCCTGCCCTTCCACCTCGAATAACCCAGGCTTCACCAAGACATGGATCAAACGCAACCCCACAAAAACCACACCCCCTCCGACGAACGCTACAAGGACAACGCGGACTTCTTCCGCCCCTGCGGACGCTGGGGCCTCAAGCTCCCCGCCATCAGCCTCGGCCTGTGGCACAACTTCGGCTCGCCCGGCAGCGACGCATGCCACCACAATGTCGAAGCCGACATGCACGAGAACTGCCGACGCATGATCTTCACCGCGTTCGACCTGGGCATCACCCACTTCGACCTGGCCAACAACTACGGCCCGCCCCCCGGAAGCGCGGAAGAACGCTTCGGCAAAATCCTGCGTGAAGACCTCATGGCCCACCGTGACGAACTGGTCATCTCCACCAAGGCCGGCTACCGCATGTGGCCCGGGCCGTATGGCGAGTGGGGGTCACGCAAATATCTCCTGGCCAGCCTCGATCAATCGCTCAAACGCATGGGCGTCGAGTACGTCGACATCTTCTACTCCCACCGTCCCGACCCCGACGTGAGCAAGGGCGGTGCGCCACTGGAAGAAACCTTGGGCGCGCTGGATCACGCGGTGCAATCGGGCAAGGCACTCTACGCCGGCATCTCCAGCTACCGCGGCGACCGCACACGGCAGGCTGTGGAGATGTGTCAGTCGATGGGCCTGGCCGTCCCCGTGATCCATCAACCCAGTTATTCCATGCTCAACCGCTGGATCGAGGACGACCTGTTGCCCGTGACGCGCGAAGTCGGCATGGGGGTCATCGCGTTCTGTCCGCTGGCACAGGGCCTGCTTACGAACAAATACCTCGACGGCATCCCCGACGATTCCCGCGCTTCATCGAGCGGCGGGTTTTTACGCCCCTCATCGATCAAACCCGAGACGGTCGCCAAGGTGAAAAAACTCAACGTCATCGCGCAGCAGCGTGGCCAGACGCTGGCCCAGATGGCGCTGTGCTGGGTCCTGCGCGACAAGGCGGTGACCTCGGCCCTTATCGGCGCCAGCCGACCGGGCCAGGTCCGCGAAAACGTCGCGGCGTTGCAGAAACCGAGCTTCACCCCCGAAGAACTCTCCGCCATCGACGCGGCACTGGCGGGGTAATCATCACAGGGTCGATAACAAAGATCGCGGCTCCCACCGGGCCGCGACCTTTGAAGAGTCCTATGAAAAAGGTTCCAGGAACCTTCATTTTGTTGTCTCACGCCGCGCGGGCGTGTTCGAGCAGGCGGACGTCCTTGCGGCCGGCAAAGCCCGAGTCGGTCTCGTGCCAGCAGCGGACGCGGTCTTCGCCGCGGTGCCAGCACAGATAAATCTCCCGGCCCTCGTGCAGCGAGGGGAAGTCGAGCAGGCCCTTCTCAAAATCCTTAAGCTCGACGCCGACTTGTTGCAGTTCGTCGATCAGGTCGTTGAGATGGCTCATGGATTGTTCGTATTCATCGCGGAGCACGTCGGCCACCGCGTCGCCCGCCGGCCTTTCGAGCCGTTGACGCACCTGCACCGCCTGCTGGTAGCACTCGGTGATGTCGGTCACCACGCGTTTGACGTAGACCAGCGACCGGTTGGCCTCGTCGAGCGTGAAAAATTTCTTGCCCTTGCGGGCGACCGCGGTCCGTGTCTCGTAGGCGTGTGGCGTGGGCATGACGGGTTCCTCTGCTTGCGTCCCCCCAACCGGTCAGCCCGGCCGAGCGATTCCGCAAGGATGCTATCGGCGAGCCACGCGGGGGGCTTTCAAAGAAATGTCACAACCCGCAAAGGAAGATCAATCGGCAGGTGTTTTGAACCGATAACAAAAACGGGCGGGCCCGATCCGCGCAATTTTCGCGGCTCGTGCGCGAACACTCTTCGCATTGCGGCCACCGCGTCGCGTAAGCGCCCCCGGTACGGCGCATCCAGCATGGGCACTAAAATGCCCATGCCCAGCCGTGCCGACAACGCGCCGCGCCGGGGGGGGGGGGTGTTTTACTTCGTCGAGTCGCTCGCCAGGAGCTCCGCCACTTCCCAGCCCAGCATCTTGTAGCACGACGCCTTGAGGTCGAGCATCAGGCTGAACAGCAGCGGCACGACGATGAGCGTGAAGAGCGTCGAGATCAGCAGGCCGCCGAGCACGACCGAACCCAGGCCGCGGTAAAGCTCGCTGCCCGAGCCGGGCTTGATGACCAGCGGCAACATGCCAAAGAGTGTGGTCACCGTCGTCATCAGGACGGGCCGCAGCCGCGTGCGGACCGATTCGCGGATGGCCTCGCGCGGCTTCATGGCTTTTTCGAGCTTGTCCTGTTCGCTCTCGCCGAAGCCCTGCATGAAGTTGAGCGACTGCGCCACGATCAGGATCGCGTTGTTCACGACCGTGCCGATGAGGATGACAAACCCGAGCATCGTCACCACGTCGAGCAGTTGCGAGGGGTCGAAGGTGTGCAGCAGCCGCAGCCCGAGGAACCCGCCTACCGTGGCCAGCGGGACGCTGAACATGATGACAAAGGGGTAAACGAAGCTGTTGAAGAGCCAGCACATGACCAGGTAATTCACGAGCAGCGCCAGGAACATGCGTGAGAAGAGCAGGCTCTTGAGGCTCTGCATGTTCCACCCGTGCCAGGTGCCCAGGAGTGACTCGCGCAGTTGGGAGAGTTTGTCGGCTGTGCCGGCCATGGCGATCTCGACGCCGGGTGAGATCTGCCCGCTCTCGCGCATCGGGCCGATCATCGCCTCGATGTCTTTGGTGACCTGTTCGAGGGGGACCTCGGCGCTGGGGAGGACCTTGAGAGTGATGGCCCGGCGCTGCTCGATGCGTTTGATCGTCTGCGGCGCGTCGGTGTGGTAGATCGTGGCGACGGCGGAGAGCGGCACGGTGCCCCCGCCGAAGGCCGGCGAGATCGCCACCGGGACCTGCCCGAGGGAGTCGACGGTCAGGGGGTAATCCGGGTCACGGACCATGAGCAGGTCGATCGAGTCGCCGCCCTCGCGGTAGTCGCCGACGATCGCGCCGTCGATCAGGGCCTGCACGCCCAGCCCGAGGGAGTTGACATCGATGCCCACGTCAGCGGCCCGGACGCGGTCGATCTGCACGCGCAGCTCGGGGCTGGCGAGGTTGAAGTTGAGCGGGTCGGGCTGCACGCCGCCCTGGAAGCCATACTTCTGGCCCAGCGTGTTGTAGAGCGCCATCGCGCTGTTGCGGAGCGTGGTGAGGTCGTCGCTGGAGAGTTCGACATCCACGGAGCTGGCCCCGCCCACGCCGCGGCCAAACAGCGACGCCTGCTGTGCAAAGCCAAACGAACCGGGGATGCTGGACATTGCGCCGGTCAACAGCGAGCCGAGCGGGCTGACGACGCTCTTGTCGGCACTCGACGCGCCCATGAAGATGTTGCCGTTGAAGGTGACGTAGAAATAGTTATCGATCGGGGGTACGAGGAGCATCCTCTGGGTCTGGAAGTCGAAAGCCGGGGGGAGTTTTTTGGTTTCGTCCCAGCTCTTGGCTTCCCAATAGGGTCGGACGCCGGCCTCGATGCGTTCGCCGATCGACTCGGCTTGCTTGATGTTGTACGCAGGCGGGGTGAACATGACGCCGAACACGAGGTTGCGGTTGCCCTTGGGCAGGTACGTGGTCGGGGGCATAAGGAAGTAGGCCCCGACGATCGACGCCACGGTAAAGGCCGCGACGATGCCCAATCGGGCCAGCGTGCTGCCGCAGAGGAAATAGATCAAGTCCGCCAGGCCATCGCGCAGCTTACCCAGCAGCGGCGCAATACCGAAGATGGAATTGAACGCGCGTTGGGTGGAACGGGTATCGACGTGGCGTTCGCGGAGCCATCGTGACCCCGCCGCGGGGATGACCGTGACGGAGACAATTAACGATAAGGCCACCGCGGCGCAGATCGCCAGCGAGATGTCGAGGAAGAGTTGGCCGGCTTCTTCCTTGAGCGTGAGCACGGGGAGGAAGACGACGAGCGTCGTCGCGGTGGAGGCCAGGATCGCGGCCCAGACTTCCTTGGCACCGTCGTACGCGGCGCGGATCGGGGTCTTGCCCATGTTCAGGTGTCGGTCGATGTTTTCGAGCACGACGATGGAGTTGTCGACGACCATGCCGATGGCAAACGCCAGCCCGGCGAGGCTCACGACGTTGAGGTTTCGGCCGGCCCCGGTGAGCACGACGAACGTGCCGATGATCGACAGGGGGATCGAGACGGCGATGATCGCGGTGGGCCTTGAGTTGAAGAGGATGCACGCCATGGCGATGACGATGCCGACGATCACCAGGCTCTTGGCCATGCCGAGGGTCACAAACGCCAGCACGCCCAGCACGACGAGCGCCACGAGCGCCAGGCTGACCGTGATCGGTGAACGGATGCCGCGCAGGAACAGGAGCAGCACGATCACAACGAGGATGCCGCCCTGCCAGAGGTTGTCGAGCACGAGTTGCAGGGCATCGTCGATGTAGACCGTTTCGTCGTAGACCTGCGTGATGTGCAGCCCCGGCCCCATCGACGGCAGGATGTCGCGGTCGATCTCTTTCACGCGCTGGCGCAGCTGCCGCATGACCTCGACGACGTTTGCCCCGGATTCGCGGATGGCGTTGACGGCGATGGCGTTTCGGCCCTTGGAGTGGACGAAGGTCCTGCGTTTTTCCATCGTCAATTCGACGGTCGCAATGTCCTTGACGCGGATCGGCCCACCGCCTGTGAGCGAGTCTTGAGCCATATCGCCTGTCGTGTTGGACGACGACAGCGGCGCGGAGCTGTAAGCGATGATCGTGTTGCGCACGTCGTCGAGGTTGTCGTATTGCCCGACGGTCCGCACGCGGATGTCCAGCCGACCGTCCGCAAGATCGCCGGCCGAGACGTTGATGTTCTCGGCCCGCAAAGCGCTGCGGAGCTGGTTGAACGTGATGCCCCGCTCAGCCAAACGCCGGGGGTCGACCTGGATGTGGACCTCGCGCTCTCTGCCGCCGTAGATGTTCGACTCGCTCACGCCGGGGATGCGTTCGAGGTAGGGCTTGATCCGTTTGTCCGCCTGGTCGTAGAGCGTGGCAATGTCAAAGTTGGGGTCGTCGGACTGGATAATCATCCACGCGATGGCGTTGCTGCTGGCGGTGTCGGCGAGCTTGATGACCGGCTGGTCCACGTCGTCGGGGTAGCTGGGCACCTCGCGGAGTTTGTCCGAGACTTCCTGCAGCGCCCGCGTCATGTCCGATCCGATGTAGAACTCCAACTCGAAGGATGAACTGCCCTGCTGGGCTGTGGCGGTCATCTTCCGCAGGCTCGACACGCCCTTGAGTTTGTCTTCCTGTTCCTCGACGATCTCGCGTTCGATCTCTTCGGGGCTGCGTCCTGTCCACGTCGTGGTGACGGTGATGACGGGCTGGTCGACGTTGGGCACGAGCTGGATCGGGATGGTGAAGATGGCAATGAAGCCAAAGAGCAGCAGCAGGATCACCGCCACCATGACCTTGACCGGGTTGTTGATGCAGAAACGGATGTAGTCCATGGGGATGGGCCGTCGTGGGTTGGATGGAGGGACCGGTCAGTTGGCCTGCGGGGCGCTGTTGTCGGTGTTGGCCTGAGCGACGGGCTGGATCATGAGGGGTCTTGTGGGGAAGAGGCGTTCAGCGCCCTCGATGACGACCTGCATCCCGGGCATGAGGGGCGGGCCTGCGTTGGCGGGGCTGGCTTTGATGGCCAGGCTGTCGCCGTGGCCAAAGAGCACGTCGACGGGGATCGGCAGCGCGATGCCGTTGACCGCGACCCAGACCTGCGAGCCTGTGGCCGAGCGGGAGACCGCGTCGCGCGGGACGGTCAGCACCATCGCCTTTTCACCGGTGGGCATGTGTGCGGTCACGCTCATGCCCGGCTTAAGGGCGCCTTCAAGATCGTCGAGCCTGACCTTGACGGGAAACGTGCGTGCCTGCGCCGTGCCGTCGGGGACCAGCGCGAAGACCTTGCCGGTGACGCTCTTCTGGATCGGCTCAACGTAGACCTCGACATCCTGTACGTCGTTGATGAAGTTCACCAACCGTTCGGGCACGTCGATGACCGCGTCGATCTGGCCCGTGGAAACGACCTCGGCCACCTGCGAGCCGCGCGTCGCATACTGCCCGACCTCGGCGATCTTGCGGATCACCACGCCGTCGAACGGCGCCATGACCACGAGCTTGGCTTTTTCGGTCTTCATGCGGTCGAGTTCGGCGGTGGCCTGCGTGACCCGGGCACGGGCGACTTCGAGCGACGCAGCACGGGCCTGCTCGGTCGTGCGGGCGTCGTCGAGTTCCTTGGGTGTGGCCGAACCACGGGCCGAGAGCTCTTCGAGATACTTGCGGTCGCTGGTGGCCTGCTTGAGGTTGGCCTGCGCTTCGAGCACCGAGGCGTTGGCCTGGTCGAGGCTGGCCTTGGCGGACTCCAGGTCCAGGTCCGCCCAGACATCTTCGATCCGGGCAAGCACAGTCTGCCCGCCCACCACGCGATGGCCCTCCTCGGCGTTGACTTCCACCAGCTTGCCCTGCTGCTCGGCTGAGACGATCACCCGCCGAACCTCGCGCAGCCTGCCGATGACGGGCCACTGCTGCACCAGTTCCTCCTGCGCCACGGCCGCGACGCGCACGGACGCCGGGGGCGGGCCCTGTTGGGCGGGTGCTTTGGTGGCCTTGTCATCTTTGCTGTCGCCGGGCTTCTTGGCGTCCTGGGCCAGGGCCACAGCCCCGGCGACCATGCAAACAAGCGCGAAAGCCGACGCCACCGCCACGTTGAGACGCACTGTTTTTCTTTTCATTTTGCCCACCATGCTTGCCCCGCCACTTTAGAGATCGTACAGTGTACGATATTGACTGACGGAGTTTAGGCCACGGGGAGTGGAAGGTCAACATGGCACCGGTTAAAAGCGGGCAAAGCCTTCAACGCAGGCGGTGGCGGGCGGCCGACGCACACGGTCGGCGGGACCTCGTGATCGATGCGGCGATGGACCTGCTCACGCACAAAGGCCCCTCGGCGCTGACGATGCGTCGTGTGGCGGATCGGCTGGGCGTGGGCACGATGACCCTCTACACCTACGTCCGCAGCCACGAGCAGCTCCGCCGGGAACTCACGCACCGCGGCTTTGCGATGCTCAACACCTACTGCGTGCAGCACACGACGCTCGGCTCCGCCAAAGGCTGGCACGGCGGGGCCATCGCGTATGTCAAGTTTGCCATCGAGAACCCCGCGCTCTATGAACTGATGTTCAGCACACCCTACGAACAGCAGCCCGAAGACCTGGCCATCCTCGAGGGCGGTTTCTCGCAACTCCTGGAAAAAGTCACTGCACGTTTTGCACAACAGGGCATGACAGGGCGTACACTCAAGGACCGCTCACGAACCGCCGCGGGCAGGATGTGGATCGCCTTGCACGGGTTGGCTTCGCTCGCCATTGCCGGACGACTCACCATCCTCGGTTCAAAGCCCGAACCGATCCTCGACGACCTGCTGCCCCTGATCCAGCCCGACGACGGTCGATAAATATTACCCCATGACGCCCCCCACCCACCGAGAGATCACGCAACCCTTCGAGGTGCGATTCACGCACCGCGTGATCTTCACTCGCCATGCGTTGTCCGCAGACAACCCGGTGCTGGCCGGTGTGATGCCCGGCGACCCGCCCGGCAAACCCACGAAAGTCCTTGCATTTATCGACAGCCGACTGCTCGAACAATCCCCCGGGCTACTCTTACAAGTAGATAGATACGTGCAGGCCCATGCGGGATCACTCACGCTTGCCGGGCCGACGGACACGGTCGAGGGGGGCGAGGCGAGCAAGAACAACCCGCGTTTACTCGAGCCGGTCCTCCGCGCCATTGCTGATGCCGGGCTTTGCCGAAAGTCCTATGTCCTGGTGATCGGCGGCGGCGCGGTGCTCGACGCGGTCGGTCTGGCCGCGGCCATCGCACACCGCGGCATCCGCCTCATCAGGTTGCCCAGCACCACGCTCGCCATGGCGGATTCGGGCGTCGGCGTCAAGAACGGCATCAACGCCTTCGGCAAGAAAAACTACCTCGGCACCTTCGCCCCGCCCTGGGCTGTGGTCAACGACTTTGGCCTGCTCGACACCCTGAGCGACCGCGACTTCCGCTGTGGGTTCGTCGAAGCGGTCAAGGTCGCCCTGCTCAAAGACCCGGCTTTTTTTGAGTATCTCGAAGCCCACGCCGAGGCCTTGAACAAACGCGAACCCTCAGCCACAGAGCACACCCTGGCCCGGTCGGCCGAGCTGCACCTCCAGCACATCACCACCACCGGCGACCCTTACGAGATGACCGCGGCCCGCCCGCTGGACTTCGGCCACTGGGCCGCGCACGAACTCGAAACGATCACCAACTACGACCTGCGCCACGGTGAAGCCGTCGCCGTCGGCCTGGCCATCGACACGCTCTACGCTGCGCAGGTCGGCCTGCTCGACGTGCAAACGACGCATCGCATCCACAGGCTTCTCCGCACACTGGGTTTTACGCTCACCCATCCCGCGCTCAAAGACACGGACCGCCTGCTCAAGGGCATCGAATCCTTCCGCGAACACCTCGGCGGCGAACTGACCATCACGATGTTGCAAACCATCGGCCGACCGGTCGATGTGCACGCCATCGATACCGCACAGATGCAAATCGCTATCGAAAAACTCCGTGCGGGGGAACCCGCCGCGTGAACCCCTCCCTGAACGAGAAAATCCGCGAGTGAGCCCGGGTCAACGCGGTGTTACAATCGCGCGATGACCAAGACCTTCCCAGCCGACCACATCGCCATCGGCGACTGCATCCAGTCCATGAACGCCTGGCCCGAGGGGGCCATCGACCTCATCTTCGCCGACCCACCCTACAACATCGGCTACAAGTACGATCAATACGAAGACAGACGCGACGACCACGACTACGTCCAA
This sequence comes from Phycisphaera sp., assembly GCA_016125215.1. GTDB lineage: Bacteria > Planctomycetota > Phycisphaerae > Phycisphaerales > Phycisphaeraceae > RI-382. The sequence goes on along the minus strand of WGMF01000005.1, from coordinate 18,444 downwards.
TGGACCTGTACATGGATCGACGCCTGCGCCCGCCTGCTCAAGCCGACCGGCTCGTTCTACATCCTCATCGGTGACGAGTACGCCGCTGAGACTCGCCTCCACCTCAAGCAACTCGAACGCGACCACAAGCTCGTCCTGCGTAACTGGATCATCTGGCACTACACGTTCGGCCAGAACTGCAAGGTGAAGTTCAACCGCAGCCACGCGCATCTGTTCTACTGCGTCGGTGAAGAATCCTTCAGCCGCCCGTTGAACCTCAAGGCCGGCGACTTGCCCTTTACCTTCAACCGACAGGCCGTCTCTGTCCCCAGCGCACGGCAGACAACGTATGGCGACCTTCGTGCCAACCCCACGGGCAAACTCCCCGACGACGTGTGGTACCTCCGCCCACAGGAAGTCGAGGCCGACGGCCAGGTCGGGTTCTTCGGCCCGGACGAAGACACGTGGTACCTCAAGCGTCTGTGTGGCACCTTCAAAGAGCGCCAAGGTTGGCACCCATGCCAACTGCCCGAAGCGCTGCTCGAACGCATCATCAAAGTCAGCTCAAACGAAGGCGACACCGTCTTCGACCCCTTCGTCGGCAGCGGCACGACACTCGCGGTGGCGGCGCGATTGAAAAGACATTGGCTGGGCTGCGAGTTGAGCGATGAATACGCATGTTTGGCCACGAAGCGTATTAAGCATTGCGCCAAAACCGGCACGACCCTCGAATCCGATCTTGAGGATAAGGGCATCAAGCGGGGCAAACCTCGCAAAAAAGCCGAGCCTAAACGCTCCACACGCGAGCAGGTTCAACGCAATCCATCGTTGTTTTGAAATCCCTACGGGCATTCACTCCGCCTTGAGCTGGCGGCGCAGCACCTTCCCCGTCGGGTTGCGTGGCAGGGCGTCGACCCTTCTGATCTCGCGCGGGACCTTGAACTGGGCCAGCCTCTCCCGGCACCAGTCGCGCAGCTCCACTTCATTGAAATCGCAGCCCTCGTTGACCTCGATGAACGCCACCGGCGTCTCGCCGCGCAGCGGGTCCTGTTGGCCGATCACCGCCGAGTCCTTCACGCTCGTGTGCTGGTTGAGCACCTCCTCGATCTCGCGCGGGAAGACGTTTTCCCCGCCGATGATGAGCATCTCTTTCTTGCGACCGGTGATGTAGAGATAGCCCCGGTCGTCGATGTGGCCGATGTCGCCCGTGCGGAAGACCCGGCGCTTCTGGCCGTCCTTGAGTGTCGCCTCCATGAAGACGCCGGCCGTCTGTTCGGGGAGCTTGTAGTACCCTATCATGATGTTAGGTCCATCGATGACAATCTCGCCGTCGGCGTTGCGGCCGAGGTCGTGCCCCTCTTCGTCGAGGATGTATTCGTGGACTCCGGGCAGGGCGGTGCCGACGGAGTGGGGCTTCTTGCGCGTCGGCGTACACCAGTTGCACACGGGTGAGGTCTCGGTCAGGCCGTAGCCCTCGAGCAAATTCAAGCCCAGCTTTTCCATGCACGCCTCGTAGGTCGCGCTGGGCAACGGTTCGCCGCCGCTGACGGCAAAGCGCAGCGACGCAAAATCTTCGGGCACGGCGTTTTTCACCGTGAGTAGCGCCCCGTACATCGAGGGCACCGCCATCATCACGTCCGGCCGATGCTCGCGGATGAGTTCGACGATCTTCCGTGGGACGAAGCGCGCCGAGTAGACCACCTTCGCCCCGACATAGAGTGGCAGCAGTGTCAACGCGGTCAGGCCGAAGCTGTGGAACTGCGGGAGCACGCCGAGGAAGACGTCGGCTTGTGTGAGTTGGGCGTGTTCGATGGCGGCGTGGACGTTCGAGCGCAGGTTGCCATGCGTGAGTACGACGCCCTTGGGTTTGCCGCTCGTGCCGGAGGTGTAGAGGATGGCGGCGTTGTCGTTGGGGGAGGCCGCCGGAGGCCAGCGCAGCGGGGGCAGGCCGTGCGCGTCGAGGCCGTCGAGGTAGACGAGCGTGACACCGGCCGGCAATTCGTCCACCACTTTTTTGGGCAGATGCTCGATGAGGAGGCGTGAGGTGAGGATGATGCCCACGTCACTGTCGCGGATGACGTAGAGCAGTTCATCGGGCGAGAGCAGGTAGTTGAAGGGCACGGCGGTGCGTTTGGCCAGCCACGCGCCCATGAGCGCCATGGGGAACGCGCCGCTGGTCGGGAGCATGACGCCCACGTGCGCGCGGTCGGTGCGTGAGTCGATGAGGTCGGCAATAAACATCGCCCCGCCGAGGAGCTTGCCGTAGGACGTTTCGCCCCGGTCATCGACGACGGCTGTGCGTGACGCGGTGGCGAGGCACTGTCTGACGAGGGGCCAAAGCGCGCTCATGCGGGTGGGCAACCTCCACGAGAATCATGGGAAGATCGTGGGCATCTTAAGGGATGTCGGCGTGGTCGGCATCAATGTGGTCGGTGTCGATGTGACCGGTTGTGTGTTCGTGACCGTGGTGCGAACCGTGGTCGTGTGTTTTGGCTTCGAAGAACGCGATGGTCCACGCCAGCGCCAGGCCGACGACGAGCATGAGCGAGAGTTTCACGCGGTCGTGGTGGTGGAACTGCAACTCGGGCAACAGGTCGCTCAGGGCGATGCATAGGAACAGCCCAGCCGAGAACGCCAGCGCGGGGTTGATGACGGATTGCCCGTGCCCGTGCGCCGCCGCGGCCCCGAGCTCGAACAGCACGACGCCGAGCGGGATCGCCATGGCAAACAGGCCGTTGATGACGTGCCGCCACACGGGCGACCACCCGCCGACCGCCATGAGCGCGCCGAGGGTCATCGAGTCGAAGGGTTTGTGCAGGAAGATGACGAGAAAGACCGCGATGCCCGGCCAGGCGGACCCGATGGATTTTTCGAATTGAAAACTCGCACCCAGCGCGACGCCGGCGAGCACGCTGTGCAGCGTTAACCCGACCGCGGCGCCGCTCCAGGTCAGGCTGTGGTCCGCCTGGCCCGTGGCGTCGGGGTGGTCGTGCGCGTGATCGTGATTGTGACCGTGACCGTGGTGATGACCGTGCGTGTGATCGTGATGAGGGTCGTGCCCCTCGGCGGATTCATCGGGGATGTCGTGGTGGTGGAAGCAGAAAAAGCGTTCAGCAAAAAACATCGTGAGCACACCCGCGAGCACCCAGAGCACAACGGTGTGCGGGTCGTCCGCGTCCTCGAAGGCGTGGGGCAGGAGGTGCAGCATCCCGACGCCGAGCATGAAACCCGCCACCGCGCTGACCGCCAGTTGCATGTGCCTGTGCGTGAGCTTGAACAGCAGCGGCACCCAGCCCCCCGCCAGCGACGCAAGCAGGATCAGCAGGCAGTAGGTCAACAGCAGGTAGAGCGCGGGCATCGGCATGGGGGTTGACCCGAGGGTTGGGCCCTGTGGAGAAGACGTGCTGACTATTTTACGTTCGACCCGCCCGCAAGGTTCGCGTCAACTTTGGCCACACCCTCGCAGCGGTTCTTCCGGGGGCTACTCGACGTTCTGCACCTGTTCCTTGATGCGGTCGATGGCGGTCTTGATCTCGACGATGTCCCGGCTGATGACGGCGTCGTTGGATTTGCTGGCGATGGTGTTGGCCTCGCGGAGCATCTCCTGCGCGATGAAGTCGAGCGTGCGGCCGGCGGCGTCGTCCCCCTCGGAGGCGGTCACCTTTGCGAACTGTTCGAGGTGGGTCGTCAGACGGTTGATCTCTTCGCTGATGTCGGAGCGCTCAGCAAACAGGGCGACCTCGCGTGCAAGGTCCGCCTCGCCGAGCTTGAGCGACGCCCGGGCAAGCAGCTCATCAACTCGCGTGCGCAAGCGCTGGTGATATTCCTCGACCACAGCCGGGGCACGTTTGGCAATCGAGGCGAGCTTCGTGCGGATCGTCTCGCGCTGGCGGGCGAGGTCCTCTTCGATGGCCCGGCCCTCTTCGATCCGCATCTGGATCAATCGTTCACAGGCCTTGTCGAGCAATTGTTTGATGATCGGTCGTGCGGTGGCGAGGAAATCGTCGTCGTCGGTTTCGAGCACCCCGGGAAGGGTGAGCAACGCGGTGAGGTCGATGTTGAGCGACTTGGCGTCGGTCTCGATGCGGGATTGCAGGGTCTTGAGGTGTTCGAGGTAAGCCACGAGTGCAGCGTCATTGACACGGTGGGCGGCGGTGGCGTCCTGGACACGCGTGCGCAGGGTGCATGTGATCGACCCGCGCGTCAGGCGTTTACGCAAAAGCGACTCGGCCTCGGCCTCGAAGGAGGAAAGCTCCTCGGGCGTGCGGATGGTCGCCTTGAAGTACCTGTTGTTGAGGCTGCGCACCTCGACGTGGAAGTGGACCCCCCTGGCCTGGTCCGACGCGTCGCCAAATCCGGTCATCGAGTGGATCATGCGGGAGAGGGGAAGAAGTTAGGAGTTAGGAGACAGGAGAATAGAGATCGCGTCATTTAGCCCGATCGCTTTCCGGGGGCGAACGGTGGGTGAATCTCTGAGATCATCAATCATCATTCATCAATTATCAATTATCACTGGTTTTCTGTCGTTGGAGCGGGGGTTTCGGGTGGTGTCGAGGTGGATGGGGTGGGTTCGTTTTCGGGCGCGGGGGTGGGACCGGCGATGCCATCGCCGGCTTTATGGGATTCGGTAACGGGGACACTTCCGGGGGCACTACCGGGGGCGGGGGTGTTGAGGTCGGCGGCGGGGTTGGTAGTCAGGTCGGTGGAAGCGGGCTTGGTGGTGTCGGTGGTCTTGTCTGTTTGGGTGGGGGAACCCTCCGGCGCGGTGATCTTGGCGGGGGGTTCGGGGGCCTTGGGGTTGGTGGCCCAGGTCATGCGGATGGCGGTAACGAGGAACAGACCGAAGAAGAGCACGGTGACGCCCGTGAGCACGTCGCCGGTCTTGGCGCCGAACGCGGCCTGAGCCCCTGCGCCGGCTCCGCCGAACGCCCCGGCCAGCCCGCCGCCGCGCGGCTTTTGGATGAGGATCACGAGCATGAGCAGGACGCTGACGAGTGTGAAGATGATGGCAATCAACGTCGGCCAGGGGATCAGAAAGATCACCGCGGAGAGGGCGACGAAGACCGCGATCATGATGGTCATCGACTTGACGGTTTCGGGGGACATGCGGGCCATGGGGCTATCCAGGTGTTAGGGTCGGGGGAAGTTGGGATTCAGGCTGAGACGCTGTTGGTCGCGGCGTCGATGATGGCCATGAAGTCATCGGCCTTGAGGGCGGCCCCGCCGATCAGCCCGCCGTCGATGTCCGACTGGGCAAAGAGTTCGGGGGCGTTGGAGCCTTTGACCGATCCGCCGTAGAGGATGCGGACATGCTGGGCGATGTCGGTCGAGAACTGACGGGCCACGACTTCGCGGATGGCGACGTGGGCGTTTTGTGCGTCGGCGGCGGTGGCGGTCTTGCCGGTGCCGATGGCCCAGACGGGTTCGTAGGCAATGCTCACGCGCGCCATGTCCTTGGGGTCGACGCCCGCAAGGCCGTAGCGGGTCTGGCCGGCGTTGATGTCGTCGGTCTGGTTTGCCTCGCGCTGCTCGAGTTTCTCACCGACGCAGAGCATGACCTCCATACCCGCCTTGAGGCCCGCGAGGACTTTCTGGTTCAGCAGCACATCGTTCTCACCGATGACGTGCCTTCGTTCGCTGTGGCCGACGAGCACGTTGGTGACGCCCAGGTCGGCCAGCATCGAGATCGAGACCTCGCCGGTGTAGGCGCCGTTGGGCTGGTGGTAGAAGTCCTGTGCGCCGAGCCTGATGGGGCTGCTGGCGTCACGGAGGACCTTGCCGACCGCTTCGAGGTACGGGAAGGGCGGGAAGAGGATGACCTCGACGTCTTCGTTGGAGTTGACGCGGTCGACGAGTGACTTGGCCAGGTCCACCGCCTGGGCGCGGTGGAGGTTCATTTTCCAGTTGCCGCCGACGATCGGCTTGCGGGGGGTCATGGTCGTGCTCCGTAATACTGCAATCGTTTGGGACTCGCCGGGGCGGTCAGGTTACCCGCCCGCGCCGCCGGCTGGAAGTTCCAAAGACCGATGAGTATAGCGGAAAACAGGGGGCTGGGGGGTGGGGTGTGGGTTGTGTGGGGTGAACTATTTATAAAGCCGAGGCATGGCGATGCCTCGGCTTTGGGGGTGATTTGGGAAGGGCTGTGCGTGTGTGCGGTTCAGGCCGCTTCCGAGGGCGGGGTATCGCCGTGGAGGCGGTGGTGGACGCGGATGATCTTGGCCAGCGCCATCGAGAAGAGCGGGGCGACGGCGTCGCAGACCTCGACCATCTCGTTGGGGTAAGGCTCGCTGGCATCGCGGAAGAGGATGACGCACGCCAGGGCTTCGTCCTCGTGGATGACGGGGAACGAGAGCGTGTGGCAATCGGCGAGGTAGGCGCTGTCATCGCCGACCCAGGCTTCGAGGGCCTCGTCGTCGCGGAGGTGGAGCGTGCCGTCCTGGTTGGAGATCACGGGGGCGACCACGTCGGCCATGTGGTCGAGCAGCGCCTCGGGCGAGCCGTTGGCCGCGTCGTAGTTGATGTAGGCCCCGACGGTGTATTCGTCGCCCATCGAGGGCAGGAAGATCACCGCGTTGGTCGGGCCGGCTTTCTTGAGCAGGAACTCGAGCGTCTTGCGCAGGAGGTTTTCCAGGTCCAGCTCGCCCTCGACCACTGCGTTATATTCACTGGTCTGCACGAGCGTGTGCATCTGGTTGGCCAGTTCCTGGTAAGCCGTCACGAGGTCGTTGCACAGCACGTCGACCTGTTCGCTGACCTCGACGCGTGCCTGGTTGAGTTTCTTGCACATGCGTCGGAGTTTGCGAAGGCGCTGGTGGAGGTATTGCTGGTCGTCGCGCTTGGCCAAAGCGGACGCGACGCGCTGGTTGAGTTCGGTCAGGCTCAGCGGCTTGGGGATGAAGTCGCACACACCCGCCCGCATGGAGTCGATGGCCTGCTGCATCGTGGGCGTGGCGCTGATGACGATGGTGTGCGTACGCGGGCTGCGCTGGCGGATCTCACCGGCCAGCGCCATACCCTGGCCGTTGTTGATCGACGGTTCGACGAGCGCCAGGTCGATACGCTGCTGCGTGAGGACCTTGCGGGCCTCCTCGACGCCCGAGGCCTGGACGAGCGTCATCGCCTGGCCGTCGGCAATGTGTTCGAGAAGCTGCCGAACGGGTTTCTCGTTATCAACAAGCAGCACTCGCAGCGGTTGACGCTTGCGCGAGAGGTCGTGTTCAAGCCTCAGTTGCCCGCTAGTTCCGTGGCTTTGTCGTGGCACAGCTTACTCCTGCCTCGGTGGACCCACCCAACACCCAGCCGGATAACGTCGGTGCTCGCTTTGGAGCCCACGTGCTGGTGATGGTCAACGCATCGGCAGTCTTGTCGGGTCAGTCAAGGGGAATCACCAGAGTTGCGGTGGTTCCTTCGCCCGGTGTGCTTCTCAAATCGATACGACCGTTGTGCGCGGCAAGATGCTGCCTGGCGCGGGGCAACCCCATGCCCATCCGTCGGCCGGCGGACTTGGCGCTGTAGAACGGATCGAACGCGTGTTCGAGCGTGTGTTCGTCCATCCCGACGCCGTCGTCGGTCACCCGAACGATCAAAAGGTTATCGGTCGAATCGCACTGCGCGACGACGCGGACGTGGTTGGCCTGGGACTGGATGGCGTTGTGAAGGACCTCCGTCAGGGCCGCGGCGATCTTCGGGCCGTCCACCCACGCCGTGGGCAATTCCGTCTTCACCGTCAGGCTCATGTCCTTGTCCTGGTCGCGGAAGGTGAGCGAGCCTTTGACCGAGCGCAACGTCTGGTCGAGCAGGGCGTGCAGGTCGGTCTGCTGCCTCTCGACGGGCGGCGGGTCCGCAAACATGCGCAGCGACGTGATAAGGTCGCTCAATCGGTGGGCCTGTTCGTAGATGGTTGTCGCGGCTTTGTGCGGGTCGGAGCCGGGGTGCAGCGTCATGGTCAACAGTTGGCTACGTCCGGAAATTACCGCCAGCGGGTTGTTCATCTCGTGGGCGGCGCCGGCCGCCATCTCGCCCAGCCTTGCCATCGAACGCGAGTGGAGCAGTTCGTCCTGGGCCTGGGCCAGTGCCCGGTTGGCCTGGGCAAGCTGTTCACCGATCCTCCGCGCTTCATCGTGGCGCTGCGCTTCGAGGATCGCGGTGCTCCAGAGCATCGAGATCGGCTCAAGCTCGCGCGGGGTCAAGGCGAGTTCCTGGTCATGCAGCAGCACCGCCGCCAAACCCGATTCCGAGCGCAGCGGCAGCGTGCGCACCTTGCGGATGTCCACGCTTTCGCCGAGGTAATCCGCGGCCCACGGGAGGATCGCGTGGAGCGACAGCGAAGTGCCCGAGTCCGGGTCGAGCTGGTCGAGCCTGCCGACGAGCGGCGGGGAGTCGAGCGACTCGCTGCGCGTGGGCTGGCCGTGTGAATCGTAGAGACACAGCGTCCACTGGGCCGGCCCCTGAAGCACGGGCGTCTGGTGGATCACCGCTAAAAAGCCCTCGCCCAGGAGCGTGGCGGCGCCGCGTGCCACGGCATCCACCGCGTCGCGCACGGTGCGTCCCGGCTGCCAGGTGGCGGTGAACGACGCCACGGTTTTCACCACGTCTTGCAGCCTGTGTGCCACGCGCGACCTGCGTTCGAGCGCGGCGTTGAGCCGACCGAGCGTGAGGTTGGCCTGTTCGATGGACGACAGATAAAGCTCGCGCGACGGCGGGGCGTCGAGGCCCATCGCCTGCGAGCGCTTCTCGAGTTCTTCGTGGATGGTGGCCGCGGCCTGCTCGACCTTGTTGGGGTTGAAGCCCGCGTCGAGCGCCACCCGTGTCACGCTCTGCGCGATCTCGTGGTTGCCCGAGTAGCCCAGGTGCTGCCTGCGGACGATCAGGTCCGCCAAAGTGACCAGCGCGATCATCCGTCGGTGCTCGACGTTGGGCAGCGTCGCATAAGGCGAGCCGTGCAGCCAGATCGAATCGAGCACGCGCTGGGGTAACTGCCACTGTTCCGCGAGGCGTTTGCCGACGGTGTGGTGGTCGATGCCGATCACCCGGCGCTCGAACTCGGCGATCTGCCCGCGGTTGAGGTCGGTCAGTTCCACGACTCGCGCATAGGCTTTGGGCAACAGGTAGTCGAGCGCGACCTTGCCGATGTCGTGCAGCAGCCCACACACAAACGCCTCGGACGGCGGCAGCTCCCGCATCTCCGGGTGAAGACGCGCAATCTTCTCGCACGCGATGCCCACCGCCAGCGAATGCCGCCAGAACCCCGCCCGCCCCCGGAAGGTTGCCCCCTCGGACTCGGAGGTCTGGGGTGTTTGGTTGTCGGCATCGAGCACGTCCGTGCTTCGGCGTCGCTGTGCGCCCTGAAGCGACTCGATCACCTTGATCGACAGCACCGCGTTGCGCACCGCATTAAAGCCCAGCAGCACCACGGCCCGGTCGATGGTCGTGACCTCTTCACGGATGCCCATGTCGGCGTGTCGGCAGAGCATGAGCAGCTTGGCGGTCAGCGCCTGGTCGCTCTTGACCAGTTCGATCACGTCGCGCGCATGCGAATCATCGCTGGAGGTCAGCGAGAGAAGGCGTGTGGCCACGGCGGGTAACGTGGGCAGCGAATCGAGCCTGCGGAGGATCAACTCGACATGCGAGGCCTGCGATGGATCGGTGACGAGCATGGTCGGCCCCTGTCGTGAATCACACCACGCCTCACACTTCCAACAGGTTGGCAATCCGCTCGAGGAGCTTGTCGATGTTGAAGGGCTTCTTCACGAAATCGTCCGCGCCGGCACGCATCAGGTCTTCGATCTCGTCCTGCTTCACCACGCCCGAGACAAGAATGATCTTCGTGTTCACCAGTTCGGGCTTGGCACGCACGGTCTTGCACACGACGTTGCCGTTGATGTCCGGCAACATGTAATCGAGGATCATCAGGTCGGGCTTGAAGCTCTCGGTCAGCACCCCGGCGTCGTAACCGGTCGCGGCGCTCTTGACCTCGTAACGCCCGTCACGCGCCAGCACGTCCATGAACAGCTCGACGATCTGCTCGTCGTCATCGACCACGAGGATGCGCTTCTTACCGCCCTCGAGCTGGTCCGTGGGGATGTTGTTCTGCCGCATGAATCGGAGCAACTCCTCACGAGGGATACGGCGGAAACGACTGCCCGGCACGCGGAAACCCGTGAGCCTCCCCGAGTCGAAGCAACGGATGATCGTCTGCTGGCTGACCTTGCAGACCTCCGCGGCCTCACCGGTGGTGAAGATTTGCTTGCTGGACAGGTCGGTTGTGTTGTCTGTCGTCATGGCACTCCCCTGTATCGCCTGCGTTGGGCGTGAGGGCCTTGAGTATTGTGATCGGTCTCTTCCGGACGATCCAATCGGCCCCAGACCGCTCAAATCCCGCAGCCTCCCTAGTTTGTCTAACTTCACATCGACAACCCCCACGGACGACTTAACGCCTCACGCACAAACCGCACGATCCGAACAGGACCGATAACAAGGTGTAGCGTGGCCGAGTGCCCAGTCGTCCTGTGGCTGCATCACGACACGCAAGCTGGTTTACGATTGGGGGTTATACTGCACTCCATCGTCGCAAAATTGATTACCGGAGTTGGTCATGCAAAAAACCCCGCACACCGCGTTGTGCCTTTTGGCATTGCTGTTCGTTTTCGTTTCCACATCCTGGGCCGGCGGGCTGAGGCTCGCGAGGTATTACAGCGATGAAATGGTGCTCCAGCGAGACAAGCCCGTGGCCGTCCGCGGTTTTGACGACGCCGGCACAACGGTCACGGTGAGCTTTGGCGACCAGAAGAAAACCGCCACGACGGACAGCGAAGGGGCGTGGTCGGTCACGCTCGACCCGATGCCCGCAAACGCCTCGGGGCAAGACCTGCGCGTGTCGTCTTCCAAGGACGGCAGCACGGTCGCGGTCAAGAACGTGGTGGTCGGCGACGTGATCCTTTTTGCCTGCCAGGCTTCGATCGACGTGTCGCTTGGCAAAGACGACGCCGGCCGCGCCATCGCAGCCCAACACGGCAAGACGCCCAGCCTCCGTGCCATCACGATCACCACGATCCCCGCACACGACCCTCAACCCGACCTGGCTGAGGGCGCCACGAACGGTTGGCACACGCTCACGCCCGAATCAGCCCCGGCCATGTCAGCGGCGGCTTACCTGTTTGCCAAAGACCTGTCATCCAAGGTGGACGTGCCCGTGGGCGTGATCGACCTGAACATGGGCGCCGCGTTCCCCATCGGTTGGCTCAGCCGTGATGCGCTGATGCAGACCGAAAAGTTCTACGGCAAGACGGATGTTGAGGGCGCGGTCAATCGTCTCGAAAGGCTCTACGACGCCCAGCAAAAAGGAGAGCAACCCAAGAAAGAAGCGATCCGCACCGATGCGCTGACCTATCCGCTCTACCCCGCCGGTTCATACAACGCGGTGCTCGCGCCGCTGCACGGTCTGGCGCTCAAGGGCATCGTCCTCCAGCTCGGCGGCAACTACCCCTACTTCAAATACGACGAACTCGACCGCAACGGCACCAGCACCGATCCCGAAGCGCTCAACCAGGCTTACGTTGAAACCTACGACATCCGTAAGACCGGCTTCCGCATGGACCCGGTCACCACGCCCCGCATCCCACGCGAGTGGCGCTCGCTCTTTGGCGACGAGCAACTGCCCATCGGCTGGGTGATGGCACCCTCCTCCGCACTGGGCCCGCTGGCCATGCACGCACGGGAGATGCGCGACCTCCAACGCAGGATTGCACGTGACAACCCCCACGTCAGCGTCATCCTCCCCGGCATGGACGCGGTCCCCTTCAGTGTCCAGCCCCGTGATGAAAAACTGCTCGCCCAGCGCTGCCTCGCGTGGGCGCTCGGCTCGCTCTATCCGCAAGACGATCAACCCGCGACCGGGCCGACCTTCGACCATATCGACACGCTCCACAACACGGCGACGGTCTACTTCAAGCCCGGCTCGGCCGCGGGCCTGCACGCAAATGACAACGGTGCCGTCGAAGGCTTCGAGGTCGCCGGCGTCGAAGGCGATTATGTCCCCGCATCCGCCCGCATCGACGGTGAAGTGGTCCGCATCACCAGCGACACCGTCAACCGCATCACCCGCGTGCGCTACAACTGGACGCTCAAGCCACAAGAGAATCTCTTCAACTCCGCCAACCTCCCCGCCGTGCCCTTCAGATCGGAAGACGCGGGGTATCAGTGGTTCTTCAGGCACAGCGAAGACGAACTGCCCATCGAATACTCGACGCCTGCCAACGAATGGACCGCGGGCAACGTCACGCTCATCAACGGCCAACTCAAGACGTTCGGCTATGACAACTTCTCGGGCTGGCTCGGGCCGGTCGGCGTGAAGGTCGGGCCTTTCGGGCCCAACATGGGCGTGCGCGAGGTGCTCGTGGGTTCACCGGCCGAGGGCCTTCTCCATGTCGGCGACGTGATCTACAGCGCCAACGGCAAGATGCTCGGCGACGATGCCCCACGCGTCATGTCGCAGGCCATCACCGACAGCGAAACAATGGAGATGGCCGGCAAACTCACGCTCGGCGTCCACCGCGACAGTGATAACCTCGACGTGGTCGTCCCCCTCGAAGTCATGGGCACCTACAGCCCCACCGCGCCGTTTGATTGCCCCAAGAGCGACAAGATCGTTACGCAACTCGAGCGGTGGCTCGCGGCCCGCGGCGGCAAGGATAAGGACTTTCTCAATACCGACCTGCTCTTCATGCTCGGGGCCGGCTCGCCCGAATACCAGGGCCTCGTGCGCCGGAACATTTACGCAGACATGATCGGTTTCAAGAAAGGCGACAACAACTGGTTCCTCGGCTTCGGGGCCACCCTCCTAGCCGAGTACTACCTCTCGACCGGCGACAGAAACGTCCTGCCCGCGCTGCAGAACCATGTGGACTCCATCATCGAAAACCAGATCGGGCCCAACGACGTCGGCCCCTACCCCAACCGGGTTGGCGGCTGGTACGGCAACAGGCATGAGGCCCGTGATTATCCCGCCATGCCCCCCGCCGGCCTTGCGTGCATGATCGGCCTGACTCTGGCCAAAGAAGCCGGCGTCAAGGTCGACGAGGAGGCTTACCAGAACGGCATCCGCTACTTCCTGCGCAAGGGCGCCAACGTCTGCCAGATCATCTACGGCAATGCGTGGCGTGATAAGCCCAACCCCATCGACCCCAACAAGATGCTCAAAGGCGAGCTGCAATCCGACAACGGCAAGCTCGCCGCCGGGGCGATCTTGTTCAACCTCGCCGGCGACCGGCCTACCGCGCACAACCTCTCGCTCACGTGTTCCTTTGCCTATAACACGACCTACGGAGGACACGGTGGGAACTTCTGGAACAACTACTGGACCCCGCTGGCCGCCAACGTGCAGAGCGATGAGGCTTTTATCTACTTCATGAAGGGCCACCGCTGGTACCGCGAACTCAACCGCAGGTTCGACGGCTGCCTGATCCAGACCAACGGCACCACGCCCGGCGGCGGCACCGGTCTGGCGCTCGTCGCCCCACGCCACCGCCTGCGTATCCTCGGCGCGCCCGTCTCGCCCTTCGGCGTCAACGCCCCCGAATTCCTCAAGTCGGCGGTCGAGGCCTACCGGCGGCGCGACTACGCCGGGAGCGCGGAGTTAGCTAACAAATTGTTAGACATGGGGATCGTCGGCAAAGACGACCTGCCAACGGTCGAAAAACTTGCCCAGGAGGCGCAGCGGATGCAACAGAGCATCGACGCCGACCTCGCTCGCATGGACGCGCTCATCAAGGAGGGCAGGCTCTACGAAGCGGGCCTGGACGTGAAACAACTCGAAGCCGTGACGCCCGAGGGCGACGCAAGACTGGCCGCGATCAAAGAGGGCCTCAAGGGCAAGGCCCGTGCGGACGACGCGGCCTTGTATCAACAGGCTCAAACAGCACTGGCGGAAATCACGGGTAAATCGGTCAAGCCCGCCGACGGAGGTGAACTCGAATGGTCTTGTGTCGTCACCGAACGCGCCAACAACGAGAAGGCCAAACAGAACGATATGGGCAAGCTGCCCGCCGACCAGGCCAGCCCGTGGCGATTGAAGGTCGTGGAAGACCGCGACCAGGCCCCCGAGGGCTGGGCCGAGCCGGGCTTCGATGATGCGTCCTGGCTCAAGACCACGCTGCCCATCTCCTGGCGGCTCAACCACACCGCGCTGCTGCGTACGACCTTCGACATCGAAAACCCCGCCGACATCAAGGGCCTGCGCTTCCGTGGCTGGCTCTTCCGACAGCAGAACATCGCCATCTATCTCAACGGCAAGCTCATCGGTCGGGTCAACAACCTCGAGGAGAAGACCGGCGACGTCGACGCCGACTTCAACGAGTGGGCCACCACCCAACTCAAGAAAGGCCAAAACACCCTCGCCGTCGCCACGCAACAGAACTGGCGATGGGGCATGTTGTTCATGAAGGTCTACAACGACGGCTTCGGCTTCCGACTGGATGTGGGGAAAAAGGCCCGGTGATAGGTCGCTTGTTTGATCCGTCTGAGGATTTTTGACCCAATGACTCGCGACAACACAAACACCTTCCCGACTTTCTCCGGCGTCGTCCCGCACCTGGCGCAGGTGGCTGACCTTGGCCCGCCGCGGTCGGAGATCGGGGTGGGCTGTCTCATGCCGTGGGCCGGGAAACTCTACGTGCTGAATTATGCTTCACACCGTGCCAAGACCGGCACCGGCGTGGGGCTGCGCGTGATCGAGCCTGATTTGACTATGCATAAGCACGAAGCCGGGGTGGACGGCACGTACGCCAACCGCATGGTCCACGGCGAAAGCAACCAGATCGTCATCGGCCCGCACGTGATCGACAGCGAGCACAATGTGCGTACGGTCAAGCAGCTCATCGACGTGCGCTGCTGCGGGACAGCCAGGCACCTGCACGAGCCGGCCCGGCTGGTTTACGTCCTGGGCATGGAGGGTGAATTGTTCGAGCTGGACGTGCATACGCTCAAGTGCGAACAGATCGCCGACCTCCAGAAGAAGCTCGACACCGAGGGCGAGGGGCGTGTGCATTTCAAGGATTGCCACAGCGCGTTTGGTCGGCTGGTGGTCTGCTCGAACGATTACGCGGAGGGAGATTGGAAGGGCGAGCGAGCCGCGGGCAGGCTCGGGCAGTGGGACGGGGATGTGGCAAGCGAATGGGAGATTCTCGAACGCAAGCCCTTTGTGTGCATCAACAGCCGGGGGTCTTTCTCTGACACAATGTTCGCCAGCGGCTGGGACCGCGCTTCAGCGATCCTCAAGGTCTTTACGAAGGCGGACGGTACCTGGCGGACGTACCGTTTACCCAAGGCCTCGCACACGTTCGACCACAAGTGGCAGACCGAGTGGCCACGCATCCGCGAGGTCGAGCACGAGCGCTTCCTCATGGACCACCACGGCATGTGGTACGAACTCAGCCCGTGGGCATACGGCAACCGCATCTGGGGGATCAAGCCGATCGGCACACACCTGTGGGTCCACGGCGACTTCTGCTCGTGGCGGGGGATGCTCGTCGTCGGCGCGGACAACGCGTCGCCCTCGTCCCATGCGCACAACGTCCTCACCGCCGAACCGCAATCGGGTTTATGGTTCGGCTGCACAGAAGACCTCTGGCAGCGCGGCAAGCCCGCCGGCTGGGGCGGGCCGTGGTGGGATTCACCGATCAAAGCCGGCGAACCTTCAGACCCCTACCTCATGACCGGCTTCGAGCACAAGGGCCTCCACCTCACGCACAACGGCGACGCCGCCGCGACATACACCCTCGAACTCGACTTCAAGGGCTGCGGTGAGTTCCACCCATACCACACCGTCACACTCGCCCCCGGCGCGTATCACACCCACGTCTTCCCCACGGGCTTAAGCGCCCACTGGCTCAGACTTGTCTGCGACCACGACGCCACCGCCACGGCGCAATTGCACTACACCTGACCCCGGCCCCCGGACACACCGTGGCATGTCACGGTCGATCACGCTAAACCCTCCGCGAGGTTCGGGCTGGGCTGTTGATGTGAATGGATATCACGGCTGCGCAACCAGATCGGCTTTGCGGACCTGCATCGCCCGCATGAGAAGAATCTGGTCTCGCGTGAAAGTGAGCTTCGTATTGCCCAGCGTCCCTTCGAGCGTGCTGGACTTGACCAGTTTCTCCAGCACGTCGCCGGGGAGGGTGAAGGTCAACTCTTCGTCGGAGATGTCGATGCGTCTGCGCATGTCGCCGGCCCGTCGGAGCGTCCGGTCGTAGGAGGTGATGGGCAAATCGTAGGCCTGTCCGTCGGCGGTGATCGTGATGTGGTCCGCCTGCATGTATTGCGAACCCGTCGCGCCGGTCAGGATGCGGGCTTCGATGGACCCGTCGACCGACTTGCCATCACCGCTGGCGGGCTTGACGAACTCGAGCGACAGGAAGTGCTTGCCGCGCGAGTTTTCGGTCTTGAACTCGCTCAGGATCGTGCGCATCACGGTCTGGCCGGTCTTCTCATCGACCACTTCCTTCACACGGGCTTCGAGTGTCTGCTCGCTCTCGTCGGGCGTCTCGACGCCGGCCAGTTGTGCCAGCTCGGTGCTCGTCTGACGCGCACGGGCAAGCTCTTTTTCCAGTTCCGCGACGCGGGCCTTGAGCTGCGCGTTCTCCGCACGCAGGCTTTCAACCTCGGAAACATCCGCACGCGTCGTGTGGGTCAGTGTGAACACCATCGCCAGCACGAACACGAACTTCAAAAAATGCTTTTGCATGACAGGCTCCAAAAGGGATGCGGAGCGGGCATTGTAAACGCAGCCTACAATCGTCGCATGGGCGGGTGGTCGATCCTCCAAGGTCGGCGGTGGCGTGGGTGGCTGCTGGGGGCCTACCTTGTCCTGTTGTTCGCGTCGCAGGTCTATCAACGCTGGCAGACGCAGCCCCCACCCCCGACCGACCCCGACAGGCACACGGTCGCTCTCCCCGCCATGACCACGCACGGCCAGTTGAACGGTCGCAACGTCAAAGTCTCGTATCTGGATTTTGTCCCCGCGCACGCCAAGCCGGGGTCCAAGCCCGTCATCCTGCTGCACGGCACACCCGGAAACGGGGAAGATTTCAAGCGGCTCGCCGGGCGACTCAACCAACTGGGCTACCGCGTCCTGGCCCCCGACCTGCCGGGGAACGGGCAATCCGAAACCTGGCCCGACAGTTACGCCATGCGCGCCCACGCCTACACCCTGCTGGCCATGATGGATCAGCTCCACATCGGCCACGCCCACGTGGTCGGCTGGTCCAACGGCGGGGCGGTCGTGCTGGACATGGCTGATATCGCGCCCGACAGGCTGGCGTCCATCACGATGCTTGCGGCGGTGGGCGACCAGGCCTGCGAGGGGTCCGGGGATTTTTATTTTGAACACTTCAAGTACGCCCTGGGCTTCGGCCTGCTCGTGGTCGGCCCGGAACTTGTGCCGCACTTCGGGCTTTTCCCGTCGCTTGCTTTCCGCGTCTCGGCCATCCGAAGTTTCTACGACACCGACCAGAGGCCGCTGCGGGGGATTATGCAACACTTGAATAGGCCCACCCTCATCCTCCACGGCCGCGACGACGTGCTCGTGAGCTACACCGCTGCGCTGCGCCACCACGATCTGATCCACGACAGCGAGCTGGTGATGATCGACGCCAACCACTTCATCCCGTTCATGCAGGCCGACGAAGCGGCGGCGATCATGGGGGATTTCTTTTCGCGCCACGACGACCCCGACAGCCCCGCCATACGACGGACCACGATCCTTGCCGCCCCGCGGCCGCTGCTCTTTGGTCCATACGACGGAACCGTCACCGACGCTTTGATAGCTTCCCCTTGGTGGGCGGATTTGGCGGGCGTGTTCGTGGTGGCGATGATCTTCCCGCCGGTGGCCCTGGCGCTGGTGGGTTTTCTGGCCCCGATCAACCTGATCGACTTCCTCGTCGCCATCCTGGGCTTGTGGTTTGCGCTGATGCTGCGGCGGGCGCGCAAGGGCAAGTGGACCCATTGGGCGTGGCTGACCACGCTGGGCATATCGGTGGGCGGTTTCATCCTCGTCAACGCGGTGACGCGTTACGCCGTCTACCACGGCCAAAACCTCGCGGGCTTGCCCGGTGAATGGGGAGGCCTGCTCACTGTCTTCCTGGGTCTTTGGATCATCGCGTGGACGTGCAAACGCCTGCGTCGGCCGGCCGGTTCCCCACGACCGACGGGGGGTGCCTATAATCGGACTGATGCATCCTAAAAACGCGCTCCTGATCTACCCGCTCTTCCCCGACACGTTCTGGAGCACCAAGAACGTGCTCGTGTTCATTCGCTAGCGAGCCAATAGAGCAAACCTATTCCGTTTGTAGCGTGTACCCACAGTGTCGGTAGCAGTGTGCGGCGTCGTTGGAGGTCACTTGATCGAGCACGGATTGCATTGCTTCCCACAAGGCCTGTCGGGTGCGGCAGGCCAACGACCGCAGC